>NZ_JBBENW010000001.1:0-556362 GCF_037645885.1 Salinibaculum salinum
AACTGTCTCGGTAGCCGCGACATTCAAGAAGTCGTCTACCGAAGCTACGTCTTGCAGGGTTGCGCTTGTGTTGGACACACGTCGCGCACCCTGCCGCTTCGTACGTGACGCTTTCTATGACAGGCTCAATAATTGGGTATCCAATTATTGAACCTGATGCAAAATTACCTGTTATTCGTAGTGGCCGACTTGCGAGTCCTTACGGCACTCCCTTCCTTGGAAATTTAGCATTTGGAACAGATGCAAATCTTCACTCCGGGGCCAGCGGTAGCCCAGTCTTCACGGCACCCTCATCATATGTCCAGACTGAAGACGGTATGAGATTGGTAAAGAATCCAGGTGTTTCCCTCATTGGCGTACACTCAGCAATGGTCCAATCACCAACACACGATATCAATGAAGGAGCCCTGAATTTGAACTTATCTTGGTACGCCGAACTGATACCGCAAATCTTGGACTCCAACTAAGCTTCTCCCCACCCCCAGCGGTTGCACGTTGAGAGATAGGTTCGTGCGGATATGAACACGAGCGCGCGGTTGGCCGTGTTCATATTGCAACGGGCGAACGCGCTGGGCGCGTCTGCACGGTCTCGATGATGCGGGCGTGCGACGACTGTTTTAAACAGTCCGCCAGTGAGTCACCGGAAAAATCTAGGAACTGGCGTCTGTGTTCACGAGTATGGGAACCTCAGAACCCCCACGGAGTGTGCGCGTACGGACCGACGACGGGAACGAATGGCGATATAGAGCTATCGAGCGCGCGGCACGCCTGTACGACTGTAACCGCAGTGACGCCATTGCGTACGCCTGCGAAGACGTTGGCCAGCTGGCCGACGGCATCGAAGAGATACTACAGCGGGATGATTTGACTGTCCAACAGCGCCGCGAGATCGCCTCGATCCTCGATGACACCGCCAGCGTGTTGTCCATCTCGTGTGAGGCTTCGGTCTCAGTCGAGGTCGAATCCTGACGCACAGGTCTGCTACTTCTATTTGCCAGATGTGAATCAACTGCTCACTAAAATTGCAGGTTGATAGCGATTTAAAAAACCATTGCACACCAGTGTGGAAATTGATGACTAATCCAGTAGCACATACAATTGGGTTTCACACCCAAATGGGTTAGTCTCTGACCCACCCCCACCCATTTGACTGAAATCCAGTTCACGGCAGTTTGTTCTGAGATAGGTGGTTAGAGAACTGGCTGTATTGACCACTCGGCTTGACCGCCAGCGTGTTGACTCTCTCGTATGTGGCTTCGGTCTCAGTCGAAATCGAATTTTGACCAGTACCCAGTGAAACTCGGTCCCATCGATTCAGAAATTGTCTGTGCGGGCGCGTATTATAAGTATATGCTCGCGGGATGAACGTGAACGCCAGCGAGCGCGGGCGCGGTCGTGCAATTCAGGCGCGCGGGTCGTTCACTTTCTCGCGATGCTCACCGTTGCGCCATTCACGCACGCGGTCGTTGTTCCACCCAGCCGAATACCCGACGATATCGACCGAATCGGCCGAATGTATATAGAATTTGATAACTATGTCATTGTATGTTCTTGCCTTGACTGTGACACTCGTTCACGAGTACTTTCCACTCTTTAACCACTTGGCCCTCAGTTTCCAGTGCACCGCCTGACGATCCGGAGCGAACGCCTGATTTCGGCGCTCGCCGGGGTCCTGTTTTGCGTTCCTGGCTGTCAGGAAGCCACGTTCTGTCAGGATAGGTTCTCGTTGCGTACCGAGTGGCCCTCAGTTTCCACTGCAGCGCGCCCAGACGGTGCGTTAGTCGACTGTCGGAAACGACCGCTCCAGTGCGTCGACGTACGCAACTGCTACCGCGACCTCCGGGTCGCCGTCGAGGAGTGCAGTGATGCGGTCGCAGGCGTGGCGGACGGTCTGACGATGGTGACCCTCGGGGAGTTTGTTCGTCGCGACGCGTCGCATCGTGTCAGTTGTCGCGCACGCGGTTTCGTGGTCTCCCCCAGTCAATGCGCGTCGGGTCTCGGCACACAGTTGTGTGATGACAGTCACCACGTCTGTCGGGAGGTCGTCGGACACAGTTTCGGTTGGGTCGGGACGAATAAAACAGGTTCGTGGGTGATGTGTCGAACGCCCGCTATTATATTGCCGCAGGACGTAGTGGGGGCAAGTGACGATGAGCCTCCGCCAGCAGACACCCACCGCGGTGGTCGTAGGATGACTCCGCACAGCCAGTACGAAAGCAACCTTGAATGGTGTTACGACGCCGTACAGGACGTCTCGCGAACGTTCGCCATCACCATTTCCGAACTCGACGAACCGATGGCCCGTGACATCTGCGTGGGCTATCTCGTCTGTCGCGTCGCAGACACTATCGAGGACGACGACCGCATCCCGCCGGTGGAGAAGGCACGGCTCTTGCGGTCGTACCATCGCGCAATCGACGGCGACGAGGATGGCGATGGGATGGCCTTCCAGAGTGAGGCGGCAGAGTGGATTCCCGACGACCCCGACGCAGACTGGCAAGTGGTGGCCAACACCGACCGCGTCCTCTCGACGTTCTACCAGCTCGAGGCGGACGCACGCGAGCGCATCCGCCCGCCGGTGTGTGAACTCGTCGACGGCATGGCGATGTTCGTCGACCGCTACGCCGCAGAGGGTGGGCTTCGCATCCAGACAATCGAGGAACTCGAAGAGTACTGCTGGTACGCGGCCGGCACTGTGGGGACGCTGGTAACGAACCTCGTCAGCCAGAACGCCGACCCGGCGGTGGCCGACCAGTTAGACGAAAACGCGCGAGCGTTCTCGCTGCTGCTCCAACTCGTCAACGTCGCCAAGGACGTCGCCGTCGACTACGAGGAGGAAAACAACGTCTACCTCCCCGAAGCCTGGCTCGACGAGGCCGGTGTCACCGCCGAGGATATCGGTGCCGGCAGGTCAGTCGATGCGCTCGCGTCGGTCGTCGAGCGGGTGACCGACCACGCCGCGGGCTATCTCGACGGCGGGCAGGCGTGGCTGGAGGCGATGCCCGAACGCCGCGGCAACACGCTCGCTGCCTGGGCGGTCCCCTACCTGCTCGCAGTCGGGACGATACGCGAACTCAGGCAGCGTCCGCGGGACGTGTTCACTGATGGTGGCGTCAAAATCAGTCGCGAAGAGGTCTACGCTGTCATCCGAACGTTCTCGACCGGGGCCGACGCGACAGACGTGGGCCGACTCCGCCGGCAGATCGCCGAACGCCCCCTCCCGGAGTGGTGACGGTGTCGGAGCCCAAAACTGTGCGTGAGGCACTCCATCGATGGTGGATTGCCGATTTCGAGTAGCCGAGTTGATGGATGCGGATGCGATTCTCGCGGTCAAACGCGAAGCCATCAGCGCCCTCCCGGGGACGCAGTACACCGACGAGCAACTCGCTGCCTGGGCACCCGATGACGACGCGCTCTCTGCTTTCGAGTCGGCAGTCGAGAGCGACCAGTTTACTGTTCTGCTCGCCGAGGTCCGCGATGAAATCGTGGCTTACGGCGTTCTCAACGGGCCCGAAGAGCGCATCGATGCCGTCTACGTTCGTCCGGAATACGCCCGCAGGGGGATTGCTACGTCGCTGGTTCGGCAACTGGAGATGCGCGCTCGGATGCAGGGAATCGAGGGGCTGTCGATCATCGCCTCGCTGAACGCCCGTCCGTTCTACGAATCGCTTGGCTACTGGACGTTCGGAACAAAAGTCAGGACTATCGATGGTGTGGACATCGAGTTTGCAGTGATGCACAGGCGACTGGTGGCGGACTGACCGGTCGACCCCGCCAACTTCTTTTGCCACTGCTCGCGAGCGGTTCGTATGGACAAGCAGGACATTCGCGAGCGCGTCTGGGACGACCTGGAGGACTCCGGTGACGCCCGGTTTCCGTTTCCGCCACACGGGCGAATCCCGAACTTTGCGGGCGCCGATACGGCTGCCGACCGCCTCGCTGCCCAGTCCGAGTTCGAGCAGGCCGAGACCATCAAAATCAACCCCGATTCACCACAGCGCCCGGTCCGAAAGCGAGCACTCGACGCCGGCAAGACCCTCTACATGGCAGTTCCGCGACTGGCCGACGAGGAGTGCTTTCTCGAACTCGACCCGAAACGAATCGACGACATCGACGATGCGACCACGATCAGTGGGGCTGACGAGGCCGGCGTGCAGGTTCCGCCCGACGACGTGGCACCGATCGACCTCGTGGTGTCGGGCAGCGTCGCAGTCTCGGAGTCGGGCGACCGAATCGGGAAAGGCGAGGGGTACAGCGACCTCGAATACGCTATCCTGCTCGAACTGGAGCTGCTCGACCACGAGACACCAGTCGCGACGACGGTCCACGAGCGGCAACTTCTCGACGAGCGTGTCGAGACAGCGGCGCACGACGTGACGATGGACCTCGTGGTGACGCCCGAACGAGCAATCCGTGTCGCGGATGCGCCGAAGCCGGCGGGACTCGACTGGGAGTTGCTCTCGGCCGAGCGGATTGCAGAGATACCAGTGTTAGAGCGGTTCAGAGTGTGAGGGGTGGAGGTCTTAGTCGGGGGGCAACTGTCCGTCGACAAGCGCCGTCAGCAGCTCTCGCGCCACAGCTTTGTCGAGCGGGTCGTTGGCGTTGCCACAGTGGGGCGATTGGACGCAGGCCGGACAGCCGTCCGCACAGTCACAGGCCGAGACGAGGTCGAGTGTCGTCGCCGCGAGGTCGTCGATATCTTCGTAGCCCTGCCGTGCCAGTCCGACGCCGCCCGGATAGCCGTCGTAGATGAAAATGGTGCTGCGGTCGGTGTGGGGATGCAACGGCGTCGAGAGCCCGCCGATATCGCGGCGGTCACACAGCACTCTGAATGGCAGTGTCGCAATCATGGCGTGTTCCGCGGCGTGGATACCACCGGCGAAATCACCCGTCTCGGCCAGTTTCGTCTGCAGTTTGGCAGGCAGCGTATAGTACAGTGCCCGCGTCTCCAGCGTCGTCTCGGGCAAATCGAGCGAGCGCTCACCGAGTAACTCCCCGCTCTTGCTGTCGCGGCGCTCGAAGCCGGTGATCTGCTTGCGCATAGTCACTCGTGCGAATCGAACGGACACGTCTGAGCGCGCGGCAAGTTCCCGCTCGTCGAGGTCTTCCTCGACAGTGATGGTCTTGTCGTGGCGCACCCGCGTGAAGTAATCCGCCCAGGTGCGGTCTACCTCCGCAACGTCGTGGCGCAAGTCCAACTCGACGACTTCGTAGGTGGTTCCCTGGTGGTGGTAAATCGCGCCGGGGTGTGCGTCCCGGAGCGCGTCGTCGAAGGGGAGTGTTCCGATGGTGTCGCCGTCCCGCGTCCGGAGTTGGACTTCGCGGTCGGCGGCCGTCCGGAGACTCATCTCGTGTTGGGGACTGCCGTCACCGCTGTCGAGCCAGCGGGTGCCAGCGTCGGTCGTTCGGCGCTCCAGCTGCCCGGCCGATTCGAGGTCTGCGACCACGTCCGGAAACGTCTCCCCGAAGTAGCGGTCGTCGTCGGGGCGGAGCCACGTCTCGCGAGCGGCTGCACGGACGTGTGCTGGCAGCAGGTGGTCGTTCTCTGGGTTGGTGACCGCCTGCTCTGGCTTCTCGTCGAACAGCTCGCCGGGATTTCGCGCGACGAACTGGTCGAGTTGGTCCTCGCCGGTGATGAGCGCGACGAGACTGGGATCCTCGCCCCGGCCCGCCCGGCCGGCCCGCTGGAAGGTCTGCATCCGCGTGCCGGGATAGCCGTCGAGCAACACGGCGTCGAGACCGCCCACGTCGACCCCGAGTTCGAGTGCACTGGTCGACCACACGCCGCGGAGCGACCCATCGTGCAGTCCCGCCTCGATGTCGCTCCTGCGCTGGTCGGTGAGTGCGGCCTGGTACGCACCGACGTTGCTGGCGAGGTCTCCGTGTCCGCGTTCGCGGAGGTCGTCAGCGCTCTCGGTGGCGTACCGTTCGACGGTCTGGCGGGAGTCGGTAAAGACGGCGGTCTGGAGTCCGCGGGAGACGAGGTCGACGAAGAGCTGTTTTGTCTCGACGTGACTGGACTTCCGTCGGCCGGTTCCCCACCCCTCATCGCTGTATTCTGGCGGGCTCCAGACCAGCCAGTGCGTCGGGCCGGTCACACTCTCGTCAGTGTCCACGAGTGCGTACGAGTCGGCCGACTGGCCGGTGACGCGGGCGGCGTGCTCGCGGGGGTTGCCGATGGTCGCCGAACAGCAGACGTACTGCGGGTCGGCGTCGAAGCGCTCGCAGACCCTGTTCAGCCGCCGGAGCACGAGCGACACCTGACTGCCGAACACGCCACGATAGGCGTGGACCTCGTCGACGACAACCGTCTGGAGTCGCTCGACGAACCACTCCCACAGGCGGTGCGCGTGGGGCAGGATGCCGTAGTGAAGCATATCCGGTGTCGTCAGCAAGACCGTCGGCTGGCGCTCCCGAACGCTCTCTTTTTGCGTGCGGGAGAGCTGTCCGGTGTAGCGGTCGACAGTGACTCGCGAGCCAAAGCCAAGGCCACTCGCCAGCGAGGCGAGCGTCTCCTCCTGGTCGTTGATGAGTGCGACCTGTGGGCCGATGTAGAGTGTCGTTCCGAACTCAGCCATCGCCCGCTCGAAGGCGGGGACGGTGTACGCGAGGCTCTTTCCGCTCGCCGTCTGGGTCGCGAGGACGACGTTTTGGCCGTTCCGGACGGCCTCGATAGCGTCGGCCTGGTGGGCGTAGAGCTGGTCGATGCCATCGTCTTCGAGCGTGCTCGCGATGCGCTGGTCGAGGTCGACGCCGCGGAAGACAGCGTCTCGTCCCTCGCGCACGCGATAGTCGGCAATCTGCCCCTCGTAGTAGGGGCGCCCCCGGAGCCAGTCGACAGTGTCGTCCACGGGCGCGCTAGCGGGGGCAGGATAGTAGCGGTTGCGCTTGACGGCGCTGGTTATCGAAGCGTGAAAAATCAGTGTGTCGCTCGTCTGCACCCCGAACGTCCCGACTGAGTTGTCCTGCTGGAGACACCGACCAAGACAGTTCGACTTGCCGGACAGTATTAGACTGTGAGGACCTGCCGGTCCGTGTCGTTGAGCACCCGGTTGACGACACTCCCCATCTTTTTATCGTGAGTGTGGCCACGGTAGCCCATCACGATGAGGTCCGCATCGATTTCGTCAGCGTAGCTGAGAATCTCCTGTTGAGGGACCCCATGACAACACCGAGTCGTGACATCCAGGCCACTCTCCTCGCCGGTCTCGACGATGTCTTTCAGCAGGTCCATCGCACGGTCTTCGGCCTCGTCGGTGATCAGTTCCATCGCGCTCAGGGCCGGTTCACTCATGTGTCTCGTGTCGATGACGTGTAGCGCATGCAGTTCTGCGCCGAACTGTTCGGCCAGTCTGAGCGCTTTCTTTTCGGCCAGTTTACTCTGTTCACTCCCGTCAGTTGGGAGAAGGATTGTCTGATACATTTCGTGTCCCTCCAGGTATAACTACGTGTGGCTGACGTATAGCCCATGGGGACAAATCTCAGATACTGGGACATCTCGCGATGGTGTGGTGTACGTTTTGTGTCCGCCGCTGGTTGGAGACGCTCGTCGGAAACGAGATACGCACAGACACCGTCGCCTCGTCGTTGACGATGTGACCAACCGGTGCTGAAAGATGAAAACCTTGCTTCCAGTTCTATTTGAGGCCGCTGAAGATACACATTTAAAACAACGGACTGTAATGGTACGGGTGATGATGTATTCGGGACTCTCTGGATTCGTATCCGCCGGGACCGCTCTCGGTCTGGTCGTCCTCTGGACGGGTTCGAGTCCCGAGAGCAGCGTTGCAGTTGCCGGACCGCTGTTGCTCGCGGCGTCGACAAACGACGACATCGGTCTTCGCGGCCAGTTGCTCTGGATTCTCGGTGCCGCAGTTACCGGTGGGGGATTGGGGTACGGCATCGCGATGCTCGCTGCGCCGACGGCGACACCTATCGCACTCGGATTCGGCATCGCTGTTGGCGGCGGGCTCGGTGCAGTCGCGCGACTGTTCGCCGTCGGTGAGACAGACGCACAGCCCCCTGATACGGTGACGGTCAGTTCGGCCAGCAACGAGACGAGTGTGCCCGACCCGCAACCGGTCGACCTCTTCGAGGAAAACCCAGACCCGGTGCTGTATTTTGACGACAGCGGCGATGGACCGGTCGTCCGTGCAGCGAACCCGGCCTTCGAGGAAACCTTCGGTGTCGGGGGCGAAGCCGTCGAGAACGCGGCACTCGCCGATGCGCTCATGCTGTCCGAACAGGCAGACGATATCGTCACAGCAGCGAGTCAGGCGCGGGCAGCCGACGCGGTTGTGGCCTGTGAAACCCCGGATGGCATCCGTTCGTTCCGCGTGCGAACGGTCGCACTCGCCCGCGGAGGGTCGACGCGCGGCTACGTGGTATACACGCCGACCGAACACGATGCATGAACGCGACTACCCGGGGTGGCGGGCGATCTCCTGAAACGCCGTCTCGATGTCGTCGAACTCCTCTAGCGTTCCGTCCATCTCGGCTTTGAGTTCCTCAGCCCGAGCCGCGAGTTCCTGTAGTTCGTCGCTGGCCTCCACTTCCTGTGGTGAGAGCTCGGCTTCGAGGAGCGCGAGTTTCGACGTAACTTCGAGATACTCCGAGAGACGGTCGTCGTAGCGCTGGACCTGCAACTGCTGGTCGATAGCGGTGACGAGGTCGGCCTTCTCGACGGGTTTACAGAGGTAGTCGTCGAAATCCATCTCAAGGATGTCCATCCCGGGGTCGACTGCAGTCAGCATGATGACCTTGCAGTCGAACGGTTTGGCGCGAATTTCGGCGAGGACCTCGTCGCCGGCGATGTCGGGCATCCGTCGGTCGAGCAACACCACGTCGACGTGCTCGTCGATCGTTTCGAGCGCCTCTTCGCCGCCGTAGGCGGTCCGAGTCTCGTACTCGTTCCGTAGCCGCAAGGCGTACACGTCAGCGACTTCCTCCTCGTCGTCGACGACGAGCACGGTCGCCTGGTCGCTCCCCGATGACACAGTACACAATCTACCCCCCGACGATAATAAGTGTGTGTTGTTTCCTCACCCTGCAGCGCGCTGGAACGGAAGTTTAAAGATTCGCACAGAGTGACGTTCGAATAAGGATGCTCTCGCCACCGCTTCAAGTCGTCGACAGTCTTTTGCTCCAGTACAACACGGGCGACGCGGTGCTCATCCTGTTCGTGCTGGGCCTGCTGGCGACGCTCCCACTCAAATCGCGGAAGGTGACGACGCTACACACACTGACGTTCGGGCTACTCCTGTTGATACTGCCGGGGCAGATGCTCACGGTCGGTAGTGACGGGGCACACCTGCTGGGTAGCGTCCTCCAGTACAAGATGCTCGGCCTCGGACTTCTCGTCGCGTCGCCGATCGTTTACACGACAAGTTAAGAAGCCAGATCGACGCACACTCACTCTAACTTTCCGAGCGCAGTAAAGAAGTCGAGCGGCGGCCCCGCGATATACACTGGTGTTTCGGCACGCTCGAGATGTATCTCTGCCGGCGGTACGACTGACCGCCGGACGCGACCGTCACTGAGTGCCACCGCGCTCTCGGCGTCGTCGATACGCACCGTTACCGTAGCGTCGGTGTCGACGACCAGCGGCGGCATCGCCTCCTCGCCGCACATCTCGGTGACGATGAAGCCGGTGACGTTCGGGTGGACAATAGGGCCGCCCTCGCTGAGGTTGTAGGCCGTACTGCCGGTCGTCGTCGCCACGAGGACACCGTCGGCGTGGCCGCTGGTGTACAGCGAACCGTCGACGCGGACTTCGATGCTGAGACCGTTGCCGTGGCCGCGCTGTGGCCCCTGCACGACGACCTCGTTGAGTGCGGCCGGGAGCGTCCAGGCGTCGGTACTCGCTGTGAGACGCGGCATCTTCCGTAGCTCGTCGGTTCCGGACCGAATCTGCTCAACAGCCTCGGAGACACTCTCGACGGCTTCCTCGGGTGAGACCGCGTTCAGAAAGCCGACTTCGCCGAGATTGATGCCCATGATTGGCGTCGTGCCTGCTCCCCGAGCGGTAAAGAGAAACGTTCCGTCGCCACCGATACTGACCGCCAGGTCGCAGGTATCGAACTCTTCGACGGGTTGGCTGTCTGGTCTCGGCGTCTCGCCCGCTCCGTCTTCGTGCCAGACGTTGCCCCGCTGGAAGGCCTCGTGGGTCGATTCGTCGACGACCACCTCGATGCCCTTCCGGTGCAGTCGCTCGCAGATATCCCCTACCAGCGAAATCGCACGAGTGTTGCCACGCTGTCCGACGATACCCACTCTCATCGCCGGAGAATTGCGCCGCCACACTCATATACTGTCCGCTCGCCGCTCGCCGTGGGTGGCTGCTGTTTCCTGCAACCCGGGCAAAGTTAATCAGTTCGCAGGATAATCCACGGGTATGCGCAGTGGCTGTCGGGGGGAGTGCCTGTGAGCGAGGACGACGAGGATGGTGACTGGTTCGAAAAGGCACTCCAGGAGGCCGAACGTGAGTCTGAAGCTACCGACGGCGACACAGCGACAGACGAGGCTGCCGATGAGGGTGCGGCGGCCGATTCTACCGACGACGGCCCGTTCGGTAGCGACGGTGACGACGGTGCGTTCGGCGACCCATCCGCGGAGAGTGAGGCGGCATTTGGCGACGACAGCGATGGCGACGGCGCTGACGGCCCGTTCAGCGACGAGCCAGATGACGCCGGTGGTCCGTTCGGCGACGACGGTGGCGCAGGGGGCTCATTTGGCGACGACCCGTTCGGTGGCGGTGACGGCGAGAGTCTCTTCGACGAGGACTTCGGAAGTGCCTTCGACTCGGGGAGCGACGACGAGTTCGACGACGAGGAACTCGACTCCGACATCCCGCGTATCGACCTGGGAATTGAGGGACTCGACGACATGATTCAGGGTGGGGTCCCCGAGCGCCACCTGATGGTCACTATCGGCTCGGCCGGGACCGGGAAGACCACCTTCGGGCTCCAGTTTCTCTATCACGGGCTCCAGCAGGGCGAAAACGCCGTGTTCATCACGCTCGAACAGAGCCACGAATCTATCGTCGACACCGCAAACGAGTGGGGGTGGGGCTTCGACGAGTACGAGGCCGAGGGCAGTCTCGCCGTCGTCGACTTAGACCCCGTCGAGATGGCAAACAGCCTCGACAACATCCGCGGCGAACTGCCCGAACTCATCAAGGACTTCAACGCCGACCGGCTCGTCCTCGACTCCGTCTCGCTGCTGGAGATGATGTACGACAACCCCGCCAAGCGACGCACTGAAGTCTTCGATTTCACGCGTTCGCTGAAAGACGCCGGCGTCACCACCTTCCTCACCAGCGAGGCCAGCGAGTCGAACCCCTACGCTTCCCGCCACGGCATCATCGAATACCTGACCGACGCCGTGTTCGTCCTTCAGTACATCCGCGGCGAAACTCGCGAGACCCGACTGGCCGTCGAAATCCAGAAAATACGGAACGCCAACCACTCCCGCGAGATGAAGCCCTACGACATCACGAGCGAGGGGCTGTCGGTGTACCAGCAGGCGAATATCTTTTGACTACTTTTTTCGCCGTCCTCAGAAACCTTCGATTTCTGATGGGTTGCACGAGACCTTCGCTCTCGTGAACGTCGGGTCTCGGACGCGCTCTTCGAGCGCGCACCGGACCACTCGGCGAAAAAACATAGTGAAAAACACCGCGGGAGCACGCTCCCGCGAGCCCACGCTCGCGTTGCTCGCGTGGAGGCCACTCGCGCTCGGTAGAGCGCTCGCAGGTGCTATCGTAGTGTCCCACCGCTACCGCACAACAACGGCGGTTCTGGCCGACCGTGTGTCTCTCTTACCGCACCACTGTTACCGGCACCAGCGAGCGACGCATCACTGTCTCGGCGACGCTGCCGAGCAAGATTCGCGAGACCCCTTGGCGGCCGTGACTTCCCATCACGATGTGGTCGATGTCGTGTTCCTCGGCGAAGTCGACGATGATCTGCGAGGGTTTGCCGACTTCGACGGCGTGCTCGACTGCCACACCGTGCTCGCCGGCACGCTGCTCGATATCCTCGAATATTTTTTTGGCCCGCCCTTTCTCCTCTTCGTACCACTCCTCGGAGAAACTCGGCACAGAGGCCTGTGCACCGTAACTCGCTTCGGCAGGATTGATGACGTGTAACAACACCAGTGTCGCGTCGGGAAACTCCTCGAAGACCAGTTCGCAGGCCTCGTCGGCCTGCTCCGACCCATCGACAGGGACCAGAATGCGCTCTACCATGGCCGATAGTCCTGCGCCGTCGGTCAAGAAGGTTCGGCTCCTGCGTTCGCGGTATCGGAGATTTTCTCACTTCTATCGCGGCTGAGCCGCGATGACCTTCGCAAACGCTAAGCGTTTGCTCAGTCCTGTCGCAGCAGAACTGCGACAACCTTCGCAGAATCGAAGATTCTGCTCAGTCCCTCCCGTGTTTCGTGACACACTTCGAGAGCCCGATGAGTTCGACCGGCTCGGAGTTGTCAGGCGAGTAGACCACCATCTGCCCTTTCTCCATGTAGGGCACCTTCGACTCCAGGTTGGTCGGGATGTTCACCGCCGAGATGGCATCTTCGTCTCCGAGATTCAACACGACGGTGGTGTTAATCTGCTTGAAGACGGGATCGGCGATGTCCTGTGGGTCCTGCGTGATGAGAAAGAGTCCGAGTCGCTCCTTCCGCCCCTGCTTTGCGGCGTCGGTGAACTTCCCGATAACCTTCCGGGCCTGCACGCTGTCGGCGTCGGTCAAGAAGTTGTGGGCCTCGTCCATCCCCAGCACGACCGGCGTCTCCTTGATGCGCGAAAACTGTGGGTCGTTCGAGAGTTTCTCGTCGACCAGGAGCGACGAGAGCGCTAACACGACCGTCTCAGTCGCCCTCGTGTCGTTGATGTGGTAGGTCGGGACGACCGTCAGTCCGCCCGGTCGAACGAACTCGTGGATACGCTCGGTAATCGGCTTGGCGTCCTGGTCGAAGATGGACCCGAAACCACGCGCACGCCGACGGACGGCGTCGAACGTGGCTTCGTGGACTCGCCCGGTCTCGTCGAGTTCCTCCTTGAGCGCCGGGTCGTCGAGGAAGGACATGAACTGCTGGTAGGTCCCATCGCTGCCGCGTTCCTTTCGGAACCGTTTGAGAAGGACGTTGACGAGTGCGTTGTACTGATTGTCGTTGAGGCCGCTGCCGGCGATGAGCCACGGATTCGAGTGAACGAGCGAGAACGGAATCGTGAACTCGACCTGCTCGGCGTTATGATGGCTGGCAGCGTACGTGGAGTCGCCGACCTTCGGGACGAACGCGACGGTGTCGTCGTGGCCGCCGTGGGCGACGCCCTCCCGGTCGAGGCGGCGGGCGAACTCCGAATCCAGGTCGGGGTTGTCGTCGTGCATCTGGGCGTACTCGTCCTGGGGGTCGAACTGGACGACGGCCGTCTGGACCTCGCGGTCTCCCCCCGTCTCGACGGGATAGGTCCGCTCGCCGGACAGATACTGCCGGAGCACGTTCTTCGCGCCGTGGGTCTTCCCCGATCCCGTCCCACCGGCGACGAGCGTGTGCCGGAAGACAAGCGGATCGCCGTCGGTGTAGTTGTCCTTCAGTCGGTAGTCGATAGTTGGCGGTTGTGCGGCGGTCTTGACCTTCTCGCCGCCGACGGCGAGGTGGCCCAGGAAGACGCCGTCGCTGGGCATCTTCAGCCCCGTCTTGATGTCGGCTTTGTCGTCGGCCGTCGCCACGACCGTCTCCGGTTTCGGGACGCGGTCGGTCATCCGCCGTTTGAGGTCGCCGTCATCAGAATAGAGTACTGCCACCGGTTCCAGCGTCGCCATCAGTTTGAAATCCTGCTCGTCGATGCCGGCAGAGCGCATCGCGCGGCGGGCGTGAATCTCTGTCGCGTCGTCGGCGCGATACTCCTGTGCGTACTCCAGCCCCGTAATCCGGCAAAAGAGCCGCTCGCCATCGGGGTAGGGAGCGAGCAGATAGGTCCCGATACGCACGTCCGAGCGGTTGCCGACGGTGATGTACGCTCGCAGGCGTGTTTCCTCACTCTCCTCGTCGATACGGAGGCCGTCTGATGCCGAGAGAACGCCGATTCCGTGGTCTTCGCCCGCCGGTTCGGCATCGAACGAGGCGAAATCATCGGTATCGTCGGCGGGCGGGGTGGTGCGGCCGCTGGACGCACTGTCGGCCGCACTTGCAGTGTCGCCGTCCGCAGTGTCACCACCCTCGCCGTCGAAGTCAGTGAAATCCCCGAGGTCGGACATGAGCGGGACAACGACGGGGGACCACTAACGCGTTTCCCCACCGGAGCGAAAGTGGTGTGTCGATTGGTGACTCTCCGTCCCGGCGTGGCTTTTTGTCGACTCGCCGCGTACGTCAGCGTATGTTGCTCATTCGCGGGCAGGCTGGGGGGACCGCTCTGACCGGGACGCTCTACGAGCGCGACGACCAGCCGCCGTCCTACCGGGGTGCACCCGACGAATCTGCCCCGTTCACGTGGATCTGTGATGGCTTCTACGAGGTCGAGAGCGGTGGTCAAGTCCAGCAGGTGGGGGACCGCGAACTCCGGATTGCCTTCGAAGAACCGCTCCCGAAGGGGTTCGAGGACCGCGACCAGGCTATCGCGGCGGCAAAAGAACACCTCCGAACGCAGTTTGCCCGCCTCGGCGTCGCCGAAACCGACGTCGACATCGAGATACTGGAAGCCGACGAAGCCGAGTGATTACTGTCATTCGACCGATTCGTCGAGGTCGGCCCCGCAGTCGGGGCAGTAGTTCCGATAGCAGGCCGGGTCGCTCATGAGTGTGGGGACGAGAGGGACTACCAAGGGTGTTTGGTCCGTATCCGGTACCGGAACTAAGCCGCTGCCGTCCGTAGTGTCCGTATGGACCACATCGAGTACGCGTACACGAGCGGGATGAGCGACGACGACGTCGAGAATCGTCTGCGCGAGGCACAGACTGGCGTCCTCTCGCTGTGTGACGACGCCGACGCGCGCGCGGTTCCGCTGGCACACTACTACGACGGAGAGAACCTTTATTTCCGACTCGGAAAGACCGACGACAGCGAAAAGTGGGACGCAATCGAGCGGACGGAAACTGTCACCTACGTCGTCTACGACGCCGAACCCACCGATGGACCGGACGAACTCGATTCGTGGAGTATCCACGTCACCGGCCGTCTCCGAGAACTGCCAGACGCGGACCATAGCCGGTTCGATACCGCCGAGATCAATCGCCGGTTCGCCCCAATCCGCGTGTTCGACGAACCAATCGAAGATATCGACATCGCAATCGTCGAACTCACTGTCGAGACGCTAACCGGGCGGACGACGCAGTTGGCGTGACGCTGTAGAGTGAGACTCCAGTTATTTGAACGTCGGCCGAGTACTGCCGCCAATGAAGGCCGTCGAGTACGCCCGGAACCGTGAGTGGGCGATACTGTTAGGCTACGGCCTGTTCGTCTCGGTGCTGGCTGCGGGCTACTACTACAATCTCACGTTCGTCCAGCTGGGCCTCATCGACCTCGGAACTCGCGTTGTCGGGCTCTCGCGGTACCAGGTGTCGCTGTGGATGGCCGTCCTCGCGCTCGTGGCCTTCGCCGTGGCGCTGCTGGCCGGTATCCTGCTGGACCGATACGGCATCAGCAGGGACCTCCGTGCGAAACTCCGTCTCCTCTGGGTGGTCGTTCTCGTCCAGTTGGTGTTGACCCTCGCTGCACCCCTCCTCCAGAGCGGGGGGCAGTTCGGACTCTGGGTCGTCGTCTGTGCGGCCGCCATCGGTGTCGGGATGCCGGCGACGTTCAGTCTCGCGGTGGATTTCGTCCCGGTCGAAGACCGCGGCCCCGTCGCGGCTATCACCACCGCTGTCGCGTACTTTCTGGCGAACGTCTACCCGACGCAGTGGCGCATCGAATCGTTTAGTCTCGTGATGAGCGCTGCGATGGTCCCCGCCGTTCTCGTTCTGGGGGTACTCGCGTTCCGCCGGGTCGGCGTCGTCGAGGCACTCGCGACAAATCACGAACGCGACGCCTTCGGTATCGGCCGGTTCTGTCGCCCCACTCCCGTTCGCACGCGCAGCTACGCGTTCTGGTCGGTCGTCTTTCTCCTCTTTGGCGTCTACTTCATCGACAGCCTCGGCTTTCTGCGCATCATCGAGACGCCCGCGTACATCTACACGTCGTGGCAATCGCCTGACTTCGGCGTCCACCTGTTGATTGGTGGTGTCCACGTGCTGACGGCCGTGATGGCTGGCATTCTCTACGCCAACTTCGGCCGTCGGTGGCTGTTCTTGTTGGTCTTCGGACTCTTTGGATTCACACATCTCATGTACGTCTTCGACATTCGGGCCGGCATCGGCGACGCCCCACTGTTGTTGCCACTCTTTTACGCCGGGGCGGTGAGTTTCTACACCGTGATCAACTTCGCTGTCTGGCCCGACCTCTCGACGCCCGACACCATCGGTCGCCACTCCGCTATCGGCGTCGGGCTGGCCGGCTTTCTCGCGACCTTTCTCAGCACTGCCGTCGTCCTCTACACGAAAAGTGAGGACGTGCCACTGGCCGCCCACCTCAACGCTGTCGACGCCCTCGCGCTGCTCTTTTTCTTCCTGCTTCTGGTCACCATCTACGGCCACCGGATGGTCGTGCTCGCACGCGAACGGAGGGTTTCCTCGTGAGACCCGAATCGGTGCCGTTGCTTCTCGTGGCACTGCTGCTGGTCTCTGCCCAGCCCGGCGTCGAGACGATAGCGACCATCGTCGACGGCGACCAGCAGATAGAGAGCGACAGTGACGCCGTTATCGTCGTCGGCGGGAACGCCACCGTCCCGGCGGACTCGCGAGTCTCAACCTCGGTGTACGTCGTCGATGGAACCGTCCGAATCGCGGGCACTCTCGATGGCACGGTCACCCAACTCGCGGGGGATGTCACAGCCGAGCCCACAGCGACAGTCACCGAAAGCTACCGCGTCTACGGCGGGACACAGACAATCGCCGACGATGCACAGGTTCCGGTTGACCGCGTGGCGGAACCGCTCACTGCCCAGCGCTCGCCGGCCGAGGCTGCCGGTGTGTTCGTGATGCAGGCGCTCGTTCTCGCACTCGTCGCGTTCCTTCTCGGTCGGCGGTATCCGGACCTGCTGGCGAACGTGAGTCACGCGCTTCGCGCTCACCCCGCTGTCAGCGGCACCGTTGGCCTGCTCACCATCGTCACGCTGCTTGCGCTGTTCGTGTTCATGGCGTTTACAATCGTCCTGTTGCCTGTGACGGTGCTGGGACTGGGCAGTGGTCTCCTCGTCGTGCTGTACGCGTACGTCTGCGTTGGCTATCTGCTGGGGCAGTCTCTCCCCGTCGCCAACCCCGGCCCCGCGACGGCTGCCGGGACAGTCCTATTTTTCGTCGTCCTGGAACTGCTCGGACTGGTTCCGGTCGTCGGTGGACTGCTCTCCCTGCTCGTGCTCGTGGCCGCAACTGGGGCGGTGGTCGTCACGTACTTCGGGCTCCGACGGTTCCAGCCGGTCCGGATTCCGCCCGTCGAGTAATGCGCTCGCCGGCTCACTCTACGCGGGCCATCGTGTACGACAACTCGTCGATTGTCGCCCGCCAGTAGGGCGCTTCCCCGTCGGGTGTCTCCCACGCCACCTCTCCTTCCGTCGGGACGAGCATCCCCTCGCGACGCTCGTAATTCCGGAACTGTCCGACCCACGGCGCGTACTGACCGTCTTCCTGCCGATACCGCTCGGCGGTCACACGCGCTACCGTGTCGTCGGGGCCGACGTGGAAGACGGCCGACGCCGTCACGCCACCATCCTCGATAGTCGCCCGTGCCGACGTTTCGTCGACTGGCTCCCATTCGACGCCCTGTGAGGGCAAGAGTGCAGTCGGGTACCAGACGGCTTCGGCGAGATATCTGAGTAGCTCCGCTTCGTTCATCTCTGGCGTTGGTCCGGCCTGCGCGACGGGAACTGTCGACCGGATGCGGGCGTCGAGCACACCTTTACCGTGCTGATAGCGGTCGACGACGCGAACCGGGAGAAACGGGGCCACGTCGATAGTGGCGTCCCACAGCAACCCCGGTGGTCGCGTTGTAACCCACTCCGTTGCGGTCAGTGGATGCCAGCTGTTCCCGAGGCGAAACTCCCCGCGCTGGTGGAACCGTGCACGCCTGACTACGGGCTGTTCCCCCGCGAGCGCGTGATCGAAGTACCGTCTGATCGGGGGCGGGGCCGATTCGATATCTTCGCTGGTGACGACCCCGGTCTGGGGGTCGGTATCGGCGACGAGTTCGCCGATGCGACGGCGTACTTCGCGCTCAGCGCGCCGCCGCTGGCGAACGGCGAGTGCGGCGAGGACAGCGATGCCGAGCGCTGCAGCCCGGCGGGCGGTGAGACGTGTCATTGGTCGTGTCTCGACGCTCGCGACTATCAATCCTGGCGTGTGTCCGGACTCGTCTGCCCGCGTAGTCGCTCCATAACAATGGTTGCGTCCGTATACGTCTCGCAATGACGATGCGCTTTGATTGTGCTGTGCGGAACCCGTGGACAGTCGCAGAACATGACCGAATAACTGCGGGCACGCCAGTACCATGGTGAGCGTCGTCTCCGTCGTCGGCGCACGCCCGCAGTTCGTGAAGGCCTTCCCGGTGTCACACGCGTTGGCACCCGACCACGAGGAGGTTATCGTCCACACCGGGCAGCACTACGACGAGCAACTGAGCGACGTGTTCTTCGAGGAACTGGACATTCCGACGCCGGACTACAACCTCGGCGTCGGGTCGGACACGCACGCTGTCCAGACGGCCGAGATGATGACCGAACTCGACGGTATCATCGCCCGCCACGGCCCCGACGTACTCCTCCTCTACGGGGACACCAACTCGACGCTGGCCGGTGCGCTCGTCGGAGCGAAACGCGACACTGTCGTCGCTCACGTCGAAGCCGGGCTCCGTAGTCACAACTGGGAGATGCCAGAGGAGATCAACCGCGTGCTGACCGACCACGTTTCGGACTTGCTCTTCGTCCCGACTGCACGAGCGACCGAAACCCTCGTGAACGAAGGTATCACCGACGGCGTGTACGAGTCGGGCGACGTGATGTACGACGCCTTGCTGGCGGTCCGCGAGCGTGTTCACGACCGTCGACCGACGACGAGCGACGCAGTCGACGGCGAGTACGTCCTCGCGACGGTCCACCGCGCGGCCAACACCGCCGATACCGGGCGTCTCACAGCCATTCTCACCGCGCTCTCGGAAACCAGTCTCCCGGTGGTGCTGCCTGCGCACCCGCGGACGACCGACGCGATGAACAATTATGAAATGGCGACCGACGACTACCCCGGCATCGAGTTCGTCGACCCAGTTGGATATCTCGACTTCGTCGCCCTGCTCGACGGTGCCGAGCGCGTCGCGACCGACTCCGGTGGCGTCCAGAAGGAGGCGTTCTACCTCGACACGCCGTGTGTCACCCTCCGCGAGGAGACCGAGTGGGTCGAGACCGTCGAGTGTGGCTGGAACGTCCTCGTCGGAGCCGACGAGGCCGCCATTCGCCGAGCACTCGAACGCCCGTTCGAACCCGATTCGAAACCCCGACCCTACGGTGACGGCGACGCTGCCGCCCACATTGCCGAGGTGGTGGGGCGTGGGTAATCTCGATGGACACTCCTTCGGACTCTGTCTCACCCACGACGTGGACCGGCCCTACAAGCGGCTGTACCAGGCGCTTTATTACGCGGTCCGGGACCGGGACGACCGTCACCTTCGAGAGTATCTCGCCGGACAGAACCCGTTCTGGCAGTTCGACGCGATCACGTCGCTGGAGTCTGACCTCGGCGTTCGGTCGGCGTTTTACTTCCTGAACGAGCCGCGCTTGCCGGCGTCTGACCCCGAGACGCTGCTGGACTCGACCGCCTGGCTTGAGAAACTCGGCCGGTACGACGTAATGGACCCTGCAATCACGGGGGTAATCCGTGACCTCGACGCCGGTGGCTGGGAAGTCGGACTCCACGGCTCCTATCACACCGCACGCGACCGTGACCGTCTGCGCACCGAGAAAGAGCGCATCGAGACGGTGCTCGGCCACGCCATCACTGGCGGTCGCCAGCACCATCTCCGCCACGCGAACAGGGTGACCTGGCGGCACTACCGCGCCCTGGGACTCCAGTACGACGCCAGTCTGGGGTCGACCACCGACTACGGCTTCGGCGGTGAGTACTGGGTCCGCCGGCCGTTCAACGACGATTTTGTCCTCTTCCCGCTGACGCTCATGGAGCAGACACTCCCCGACCCCGGTGAGCACTTCGACCGTGCCTGGGAAATCTGCGAATCTTTGCTCACCGAGGCGGCCGCCAACGGCGCGGTGATGACTGTCCTCTGGCATCCCCGGCTGTTTGCGGACAGGGAGTTTCCCGGCTATCGCCGACTCTATCGCCGACTCGTCGAGACGGCACTCGATAGAGACGCGTGGGTTGGCCCACCAGCCGACTTCTACGAGACGTTTCTTTCCGACGGGCCACAGCAGGAACCCGTTCAGATATAACGCATACTCGCCCGGTAAGGTAAGCTTACAGCCCTGAAAACCGGATAAGCGGCTGTTACTAAAGCGGGTCTACGGCTTTCGGGAAGACGATGCGCTATCTCTTCTTCACGAACACACCGGCGCACGTTCACCTCTACAGACACGCCATCAATCACCTCGAAGACGAGGGCCACGACGTGCTCGTCCTCGGACGCGACTATGGCTGTACGAAAGCATTACTGGAGTTTTACGACCTGCCACACGAGATATACGGGGTCTGTGAAACGACGAAGTTCTCACTGTTCCGTGAGCTACCGAAACACTTCGCACACATATTCCGGTCGACACTCCGGTTCGATCCGGACCTCGTCTTCGGCATCGGTTCGTACGCGGCCCCAGCGGGCGCGCTCGCCCGGGTACCCGTCGTCCTGATAACGGACTCCGAACCCGTGGCAGTCGATCAGTTCGTTTCCAGAGCGCTCGCGGATGTCATCCTTACCCCCTACACGTTCCGGAAGGATCTCGGCAGCAAACACTTCCAGTTTCGCGGGTTCAAGGAGACCGCTTACCTCCACCCCGACGTCTTCGAAGCCGACGAGGGCGTTCGCGACGAACTCGACCTGGCTGCGGACGAGCGCTTTGCCATCGTCCGCCTGAACGCGTTTGGCTCACACCACGACATGAACCACGGCGGGTTCTCCGACACACAGCGGCGGGAACTCATCTCCACGCTGGCTGAGGAGGTAACGGTCCTCGTTTCAGACGAAGGGGAGACGTTCGACTTCTCCTCGGTCCCGGCCCGACCGTTCGATGCTCATCCGGGATACCTTCACGACGCGCTCGCGGCGAGTTCGCTGCTCGTGACCGACACTCAGACCATGGCCACCGAGGCGGCACTGCTCGGGACGCCGGTCGTTCGGTCGAACACGTTCGTCGGCGAGGAAGACATGGGGAACTTCCTCGAACTCGCCGACCGTGGCCTCATCTACAATACAGACTCCTTCGAAGACGTGCTGGCGACTGCACGGACGTTCGTCAGGGACGAACGCGTTCCCGAGCGGTGGGACAGAAATCGTCGTGAATACGTGTCCGAACTGGACAACATCACCGAGATAATCACGGAAGTCGCGGCCTACCGCGGGCACGTCGGGCCGGTTTCCCGTGTCAAACCGTGGGCCGGTCCCGAACACGGGTAAGTGGCGGTTCTCAGAGTGAGTCCGGACTCACGCTCGTGCCGTCGATGAGAATCGTGTAGTCTGAACTGTCGACGTTTGCACTCCAGTCGGTGACGTCTCCGACGACAGCGAAGTCGTCGGTGTAGCCGTTGCCGGTCACGCCGGTGACGGTCGTCGTGCCGTCGCCGTTCTCCGTGGTCGTGTCGTTACCTTCTGCTTCCGGGCCCTTTGTGACGGTGCCGTCGATCGTGAACTCGTACTCGACGAGCGGGCCGCCAGATTCGGTTTCGACGGTCAGTGAGCTCTCAGTTGGTTCGTCGCCCGCTGATTCGATTTCGTCGCCGTCGAGGAGGACGGTGTAGTTGGAGCTGTCGACGTTTGCGCTCCAGCCTTTCAGATCACCGACAATACCGAACGAGTCATTGTAGCCGTTGCCGGTCACGCCGGTGACGGTCATGGTTCCGTCGTCATTCTTCGTGATCGTGTCGTTGTTTTCTGCGGCCGGTCCCTTCGTGACGGTGCCGTCGATCGTGAACTCGTACTCGAGGAGTGGACCACCCTCCTGGGTCTCGATCGACAGTAGGCGCTCGTTAACGCTCTGCGCTGACGTGTCGACCTCGTCGCCGTTGACCAGAAGTGTGTAGTCAGCGCTGTCGACGCTTGCATTCCAGTCGGCCAGTTCTCCATTATACTGGAAGTTGTCGGTGTAACCGTTGCCAGTCACGCCGGTGACGGTCGTCGTGCCGTCGCCGTTCTCGGAGAGCGTGTCGTTAGTTTCGGCAGCTGACCCTTTTGCAACGGTGCCGTCGATCGTGAACTCGTATTCGACGAGCGGGCCGCCCGATTCCGTTTCAACGGCTAGCGTGTTCGAAAAATCCGACTCACTCGTCTCCTCCGAACTGTCCTCATTCGAGGACGAACTGCCTGCTGTGTCGCCGGCCGCCTCCTCGGCGGTCAGGGGCACTCCTTCCGGTGGTTCCTTCGATGGGTTGTTGGTGACGTTCGTCCTCTCTCCGATATCACCCGACAGCGGACCATCGACACGGCAGTCACGGACGAGAGCCTCCGACCCGTCGGCAGCGATGACGGCGTGGGTGCCGTCTTCACCAGCCATCGAGATGTCGCAGTTCTCGACGACCATCGTCGCTCCCTCCTTCATATAGATCCCACGAGCGTTCTTCCCTGCCGGCACCGGGGAGACTGGCTCGTCGACGACGATTGTCGAGTCCTTGACGTAGCTTCCGTTCGTCCCGATACGGAATCCGGAGATGTTGTTGTTGTGGGCGTAACTCTGCTCGATTTTGACCGTCCCCGCGTCGGGTCCTTCCTGTGCACCTGGGCCGGAGCCATAGAGACCGTTGTCTGCCCAGCCACCGATGTTGACCTGACGGAAGATAAGTTCACCTTCGTGTGGGGTGTTGGCGTTCACCCAGACTCCTCCAAGGCGGTTCGCATCCGTCAGTCCAGTCCCGTCGCCGAGGTAGAAATTCTCGACGACCGCGGTCCCACCCGCCGAGACGCTGGGAACGAAGATCTTGCTGGGTCGTTCGACGTTAATCTCGCCTTTCACGCCGACGTTCCGAATGGCCCAGCCATCGCCTTTGGCCCGAATCGACACCGACGCTCCGTTGGCCGTGACGTCGATGAGAACGTTCTCCAGTGTGTCACCGGAGCCAAGGCTGATGTTCTCGGTCTCCCCTGCGGGAACTTTGATCGTTTCGTAATCGGCGGCGCTCGCCGACGACGTTGCCATCCCCGCGACGGTGGTTGCCGCCACGGCGGCGGCCGTTGATTTCAGGAGTGACCGACGGCCGATAAGCGTCTCCTTCTCGGCCGCAGGATCTGTATTCTGTTCAGTAAGCGAATTATTCTCCACGTTTTCCGAGTCGTCGTTGGTCGGCACATCTGGGTAGGAAAGGGATATACAGATAGTAGTTTTTGCCAAATACGGTAGTCTGAGGGTAGTTTACGTCCACAATTAAGCAGTGTAATTACGATCTACTTTCGGCTCTGTTGCGGGACAGTCTCCCGTCTCGTCGGCTGTCGGGGCCAGACACTCGGCAGGAGACCGTACAAATCGCGACTGAATGAGGGCATTACCGGTTGTAGGATGTTCTTACCACCGATATCCGATCCGGTTAGCGCGCGCCACAGAGCGCGCGCTAACGTGTGGCGCCGGAACTGGCTGCATAACAAAACACCTCGGGTCGGTCCCCTCCGTATGTACGTTCGACGCCCCGCCCGGGTGCACCACCGTTGCAGGCAACAGGCGCCGTAATCCTGTGCTCGGAGTATCCGAGTCTGCGAGGCTGTCTGTACAGAGGCCCGCTATGCGTGGCTTACCGGCACGGGCACTACGGTTGATGGAGTGGACCGGGAGTACTGCGGTCAATGGAGCGAAACAGGGTGTGATCTGGGTATGAAGAGCACGTCGGAGGAACTGTCCACGCTTCTCTCCAGCGCGACGCTCGTCTTCGTCGGTACCGTCGTCGGTGTCGTCGCCCGCCTCGGGGAGCGTATCATTCTCGGGCGGGCGCTGGCGACGGACGTTTACGGCGACGTCACGATCGCGCTGGCTATCGTTTCCATCGGGAGCACGCTCGCCGGTCTCGGACTGACACAGGGGGTCCCGCGGTACATGTCCCGCTTCGACGACCCGGGTGACGTACGCGGGGTCGTCGTCACGGGATTCGTCGTCGCGCTCAGCGGTGCGACGGTCGTCGCGGCGCTTCTCTGGTTAAACCTCGGCTGGCTCGCCAGCGCGCTCTTCGAGACGCCGGGTGCGATGGTCTTTCTGCTTCCGTTTATTCTGACGATTCCGTTCCAGGTCGGCATGAAAATCAGCATCGGCGGCATCCGTGGACTGGAGAATACACTGTATAAGACGCTCGTCGGTGACCTCTTCTTTCCATTCGGGCGTATCGCGTTGCTCGGCCTGTTGCTCTGGGCGGGATACGGCGTCGCCGCGGCCGGATACGCCTACCTTATCGCCGCATCGACCTCGTTCGTCCTCGCGCTGTGGCTCCTGAATCGACTGTTTACGCTCGTTGGGCAGTTTCAGACGCGGACCCGCGAGATGGTCGCGTTCTCCGTGCCGCTCATTGTCGCGGCGGTGCTCAACATCCTGCTGACGCGCACTGATACCGTTATGATAGGGTACTTCGACTCGTCCTTCGCGACGGGGTTGTATGGCTACGCCTACCCCCTGGCGACCGGGCTCTTGCTAGTCGTGGCGTCGTTCGGGTTTCTCTACCTCCCGCTGGCGTCACGATTCGACGCGAACGACCGGCACGAGGAACTCGACGCCGTCTACAAGATTACGACAAAATGGGCATTCGTCGCTACCTTCCCGGCCTTTCTGACGTTCGTCATGTTCCCCGGTGATATCCTCGCTATCTTCTTTTCCGACCGTGCACGGCCGGCAGCACTGGCGTTCGTCGTCCTCGCGGGCGGATTTTTCACGAACGCTGCCTTCGGCCGCAACCGCGAAACGCTCTCGGCACTCGGTCAGACGAAAGTCATCATGGTGGCCAATGGCTTTGCGTACGTCCTCAACGTCTGTCTCAACCTTCTCTTGATTCCGCTGTACAGCTACCTCGGCGCCGCTGTCGCCTCTGCTATCTCCTACGTCTCGCTCAATCTCGTCATCTATCTCGTCTTGCGCCGGCGGTTCGACATTTCGCCGTTCTCGCACTGGACCCGGCGGACGTTCGTCGCTCTCCCTGCTGTGCTCGTTGTCCCGGCCTACCTCCTGTCACAGTGGCTCACTCTCTCGTATTCGACACTCCCACTCGTGCTCGTGGGCACCGCCATCGCCTCCGTCGCCGTCGTGGCTGCGACAGGCTGTCTCCAGCCCGAAGACGAAATTGTCATCACCGCGTTCGAAGACGCCGTTGGGGTCGAACTCACCGTTTTGCGTCGGATTCTTCCACTACCGAGCGACTGACTCGGCCGCGTCGTCAGCTATAGCGATATCATAACAATGAGGATGACTGGGCCAGGTTCCTGTAGATGACCACGGACAACTCGACGCGGACTGTTGTGTTCGGGTTCGACGCGCTGGACTTCAGATACCTCGATTCGTTCGACGCCAGCCTCCCGAACCTCTCAGAACTCCGAGAGAGCGGTGTCGAAGCGCCGCTCGATTCGACGTTTCCGCCGTGGACCGGCAGTGCGTGGCCCTCGATGTACACCGGAACGGATCCGAGCCATCACGGTGTCTTCAGTTTCTTCGACTACGAGGATAGCGACCCCGACTCTGCCCAGCTCGTCTCGCGGAACGAGGTGAGAGAGCCGGCGCTGTGGGACTATCTCACCGCAGAAGGTGTGCCAGCTATCGTCCTCAACGTCCCCGTTACCCATCCCGCCGACCCGATAGAGGGGGTCCTCATTCCAGGCTACCTCGCTCCCGAAGACGCCGACGGATACCCGTCCGGCGTTCGGGCGGAACTTGAGGAGGAACTGGGACGCCCCTACCGTATCTACTCCCGCGCGGAGTCGAGTGACGACAAAGCGGAGAAACTCGCGGGCTATCTCGACCTCATCGAACTCCGCGGCGAGGCGGCGACGTATCTGCTCTCGGAATACGAGTGGGAGGTCGCGGTGATTCAGGTACAGAAGACGGACGCGGTGTTTCACAACTTCGACGACACGGCCGCGTTCCGGCAGATCTACGAGCGAGCCGACGCGCTCGTCGGCGACGTTCGAGCCGCCGTCGACGACGACACAAATATCGTCGTCTGTTCGGACCACGGCATGGGTCCAACTGACGGCTACGGCATCTACGTCAACGACGTGCTCGCCCAGCACGGCATCGTCGAACCGTCGTCGGAGTCGAGCCACCGATCACTCGCCACCGAGAAATCGACGCTGACGGCACAGACTGCAGACCACACAGAGACCGAGCACAGTCCGCTCGTCGCGACGCTGTCGAAGGTCGCATCGACGCTCCCAGTCGCCCCGGGGCGCGTGTACAACACCGCCGACCGGATCGGACTGGGGCCGACGCTTCGACGCCTCGTCCCGCGGGAGGTGGTCAGTTCCGCCAAACGCGGCGTCGACTGGCGGTCGTCACAGGCGTACTGCCGACTGGGAAGCGAACTCGGCGTCCGTATCAATCTTGCCGGTCGGGACCCACACGGCGTCGTCTCCCAGTCCGAGTACGAACCGCTTCGGGAGCGCATCATCGATGTTCTCTCCTCGCTCGAGACGCCGGATGGCGACCCGGCATTCGAGTACGTCGTCCGACGCGAGGAGATATACACTGGCCCCGCCGCTGAGGGTGCCTGTGATGTCCTCTTCATGCCGACGGACATGAACCACACTGTCGGCACCACGATCATCGACACACCGTTCGTCCCATACGAGGCGTACGACCACAAGCGAGCGGGCGTCTTCGTCGGAAACGGCCCCGCGTTCGAGGCCGATGCATCGCTCGACCGACTCGATTTGACTGATATCGCACCCATCGTCCTCTCGCTCGCTCGCCTCCCGGTTCCCGAACGCATGACTGGAACGATCCCACCGGGATTGCTGACCCAGTCGGCCGAGACGCGGGCGTACTCGGGACTGTCATATGGTGATTACACACAGGACGATGCTGACGAGGCAGTACGGAGAGACAACCTCCGCGATCTGGGATACCTGTAATTATTGAATCACTACGTCGGGCTCGAACCGCTGTGGGTTGTTCTCGGTCCGTCGGGTATTTTCGCGTGGGTACCAGTCCGGTATCGATCTAGGGTCAGTATAACAAACACCGCGAGCGACAAGCCATAGGTAGCTAATGAACCGTCGCGAATACGTCTCTCTTTTTGCGGCAGCCAGCGTCGGGGCGCTCGCTGGCTGTCCGGGGTCGTCCGAGCAGTCCCCGTCCGAGCCGTCACCGTCCGAGACGACGACTCCGGCTGGCACGACGACGCCGTCGGCCGAGGAGCGAACCTACGAGACGGTCGTCGACCTCCGTGAAGAAGGGGCGGACCCCACCGGTGAGGAAGCAATCGATTCGCTGCTCGCCAAGCACCAGGGAGACGATACGAAACTCGTCCTTCCGAAGGGCCGGTACCGGGTCGAACGGCAGGTCTTTGCCGACCTCGATACGTTCGCGCTCGTCGGTGACGGCGCGACGCTCGTCCCGACTCATCGGGGTCCGGGCTCGCTGTTCCTGTTCCGGCGCGTCTCGAATATCAACATCGAAGGGCTACAGATCGACCAGACGGCCAACGGAATCCTCGGTTCGTTTCGGGTTCGGTGTGTCGGCGGTGAGAACCTCATCCGCAACGTAACGCTGGATGGGCGCATCGACCGTCCTGAACGGATTCACGGGTTCACGCTGTTCTCTGAGGGAGCGGATACGTCGCTGACGCTCGAAGGCATCGACATGACGGATGGCGCTCGCAACGGCACCGCTGTCTACGTTTTCCCGCAGGACGACTTCTCCGACCCGTCACGGAAGCCGGGCGAACTCCTCTTTCGGAACTGCCGCATGCACAACTGGGGTGGTGAAGGCATCTACGGTTCGCCGCACGCCGGCCCGATCTCTGTCATCGGTGGCACATACAAGAACAACGCAATTCAACAGGTCCGCGTCGGTGGCGGGAACGACAACCGCGCCCTCGTAAAGGACGTCGAAGTCGTCGTCGACGACCCGCCGGGGTACGCAGCCGGGAACATGCGCGGCATCTGGCTGGAGGAGGGCAACGACTGCCTCGTCGATTCCTGTACCGTGCGTATCCGGAATATGGGCGGTGGCGGCAGTGACGGCGGAATCGTCGTCGGCCCCCAGTTCGGCCAGGCAGAGATTACGAACACGACCATCCAGACGGACGTGGAAGCGCCCGCGATCAACATCGCTGGTCCGGCGACGGAGTTCGTCCCCAGTTCCATGCCGAGCCTCGACCAGCTACCGGAGACGTGGACCGTCTCGTGTTCGAACGTACAGATTCACGGAGCCAGCGAACGCGGCGCGGCTATCCACCTGTACGGGCGCGAAGACTGCCTGTTCGAAAACATCTCTGTGGACCAGTCCAGTGGCTCCCGACACGGGTTACTGACCAGTGAGGCGCTGTCGACTGACATCCAGGGCGGCAACTGGGTGACTGCCGGCTATCCGATGTTGTTCGGGCCGACGGAATCGTCGTCTGAATCGAAGGAACTCGTCTGCTTCGAGGACCTTTCGAGCGTGAGGAGCACCGAGTTCGACGGGTCGTCTCTGGAGACCACACAGTCGTCCGACGAGTCGGCGCGGGCGTGCATCCCGATGTCGTCAGCTCCCGTTCGCGAGACGAGTTCGCGCATCCCGTACATCGCGATTACCGGCACCGACGAGGATACGCTCTATGGCCACTCCGTGCTCGCAAACTGGGACGGGAGTGAGGTCACCCAGCAACAGTAGCCGGCACGTTAGTGCGAACCCGTCACTCGTCGGCTCTGAACTCCAGGTCCTGGTTGTCCAGCAGGTCGAAGACCATCCCGAACGTCACCAGGCTCGCACTGACGAGAAACAGCACGCCCGCGAGGAGCGTTCGGGTGCGCGATGAATCACTGTCGATGGCATTTCTGAGTCCCTCGATGAGGGCAATCACACCACCGAGCACGCCGAGCCCGTAAAAGAGAACGAAGGGATGACAGTCCCGGACGAGATACTTCGTCTTCAGTCGCCAGAGAAAGCCACGCAACAGCAGCAGCGAGAGGTTCGGGACGAACGAGGAATACTTGATACCGCTCTCTTCTTCGCCGTAGGAGGCCGGTAGCGGAACGTCAGCGACGCGCATGTTCTCGACGTTGAGCCGGATGAGGATGTCGTGGGCGGCCCCGTAGTCGTCGTAGACTGCGTCGATGTCCAGTTCGTCGAGTGCCTCCCGAGAGATGGCCGTGTAGCCGTTCGAGGGGTCCATCATCTTCCAGTAGCCGCTGGCGATCTTCGTCAGGATGGTCAACAGCGTGTTCCCGAACAGGCGCCAGTTCGACATCTCTTCGCGCAACTCGGCGTCGAGCAGGCGATTGCCCTTCGCGTAGTCGGCTCTCCCCGTTGCGACCGGGTCGACGATGCGGTGACACTCGTCGGGGTCCATCTGTCCGTCCCCGGCCATCACGACCGTTACGTCGATGCCGTCCTCGTAGGCGCGTCGATAGCCCGTCTTTATCGCCCCACCGACGCCCGTGTTCGTCTCGTGGCGAATCGGCACGACCGATTGCTCGATGCCGCCGTCTCTCCGAGGGAGCTCGCGCTGGTCGTCGTCCGCCGTCTGTTGCTCGTCGTCCCCTCTCTCAGTTGGTTGTCGCGTCTCAGCCGTGCGGCCGATATCGGCTCGCCGCTCGTTGACTCGCTGTGCGTGTGTCTGAATCTCGTCCCACGTCCCGTCCGTGGAGCCGTCGTCGACGACGTACGCTCTGTCGACGAACTCCGGCAGCGTCTCGATAACGCCGCCGACCAGCCCCGCTTCGTTGTGCGCGACGATGACTGCCCCTATTGATTTTCCTTGATACATAGTTTCGCCCAGCACACGCAGGAGTGGATACTGCGAGTGGGTGCCGGAAACTCCGGCTGTTCGCCTGTTTGTTATGTCGTCGGTACCGCTCTTTTTCATCGGTAAACGACGGGAAATACGAGCCACTGGGAAATTCCGATCACACGCAGTCGGGGTACGGACATGTCCGTGGCGACCGTCTCGGGGCACGACAACCTGTCATATAACAATTTCTTACTTTAACTTTCGATAATATAACAAAGACTCAAAACCACTCAAAAAAGTGTATTGATGATCGGTGATTCGGTGGTCCACTTCGGTTGGGTACGTGTACAGGGGCGTGTACTATCGTCTTCTCGCGGAACAAGAGACGGGGAAACTAGCCGAATCCACGGTCAGACAGACTCACGATGAGTCCCGACATGCTAACCGCCGATACGGATTCGGAGTACGTCGTTCGCATGTTCGATACCGGCGACAGGTCTGACTACCTTGCGCTGTACGACACGGTGTTGGGAACTGCCAGTGACGAGTGGTTCACCTGGAAATACGGACGCAATCCCTACACCGACCACATCCCGATAGTCGTCGCTGATTACGATGGAGAGATAGTCGGTGCCAAGTCGATGCTCGGAATGCAGCTCAAACACGACGAAACGACACTATCTGCTCTCCAGCCCTGTGATACGATGGTCCACCCGGATCACCGCTTTCAGGGTCTGTTCTCCCGTATGACGGAGTTCTCGAAGAATATCTACGCCGAACGAGATGTCGATTTATTTTTCAACTTCCCTAACTCGAAGACACTCTCCGGGGCGCTCAAACACGGCTGGGAGCACCTCCAAGACGTTCCCGTCTCCTACCGGATACAGAACCCGGTCAGCTGTGCTGGCGTCGATGGTGGCCCCCTCGGAACAGTCGCCGAATCGCTTTCTGTTCGCGTGCTCAGCGCATACTACGATTGGGTCGATCAGTCGGTGTCTGCGCCTTCTTCGTTCGCCATCGACCGGCGTTCCACTGTCCCGACTGCGAAACTGGGGACCCTCTACGAACGGACTGTCCCCAACCGAATCCACACGGTGCGCGACAAGCGTTACTACGATTGGCGATTCGACACCCCGAAGTGGAGCTACGAGACATACCTCGCCACACACGACGAAGCGGTGGTGGCCGCCGTTGTCGTCGGAACACGTCCGGGAGAGCCCACCTCGATAGCGCAACTCACAGACGTTCTCCCGCTCGGTGGATGCGAGCGGTCGACCGGTGTGCTTGAGGCACTGCTCCAGCGTCTTCTCCCGGAGTACCGGGACGCCGAAATGATAGCTGTCGCCGGCGATTCCCTCCCCGACTCTGTCTGTCGAACGTTCGGCTTCCGATCCGACAATCGACAGCCGCTGGCACAGTTTACTACTCCAACGCCCCTAGTTGCCTATCCGCTCTGTCCTGACGACAGTGCTGCGGGCAGGGGACTGCTGGACGCTTCGAACTGGCTCGTCACCTTTGCCGATATGGATACGCGGTGAGAGACAACAGTCGAATCAGTTCGTCCCGGCGCTACCGGGGAAGTATCGTCCTACTGCCGCCGAGCAGAACGTTTGGCTGCAATTACTCTTGGTCTGCGGAGTACATCGTCCTGGTATGGAGAGACAATCTGTGGTGGTTCCGGCGGCAACGGCGACCAGCGCCGTCGCCGTCCACCGGTCACTGGGGCGGCGAGGTATTCCGACGATAGCTGTCTCCGAGTCCGACGACGTTCCCTCGTTCTCGACGCGGTACTGCGAGGAGACCGTCTCGGTCCCGTCGCCCAGTGACGATCTCTCTGGGTACCGCGAGGCACTCCTCTCGCTCGCGAAACGTCCTGACGTTCGGACTATCGTCCCGCTCCGGGAGTCAGACATCTTCGTTCTCTCGAAGTATCGCGACGCGTTCGCCGAACACATCGCGACGCCGTGGCCGCCGTTCGAGACCCTCCGGACGGTCCACGACCGGGAGCGTCTCTTTGACGAAGCGCGAGCCGCCGGCGTTCCGGTTCCGGAAACGGACCTGTTCGACGACGTCGACGACTGGCAGCGAGAACTCGTCATCAAACCCCGCTTTGCCTTCGCAGCCGGCGACTACCTTCCCGACAGGGACGACGAGGAGATACTCGATATCGGGAGCACCCGGTTTCTCTCACCCGACGACGACCCGGATCTGGACGATATCAGGTCGTCGTTCGACTACACCCCTCACGTCCAGCAGTACGTCCGGGGGACGGAGTACTCCGTGGGGGTGCTCTACGACGCCGGCGAGCCGGTGGTTTCGGCACACAAACGCATCATTCGGGGTGTGAAGTACTACTGTGGGCCGAGCGTCTGTCACGAACAGGTCGACAGTCCCGAACTGGAGGAGACCGTTCGAACGCTGCTCGAACAGCTGGATTGGCACGGCCCGGCCGACGTCGACATCATTCGGGACGGAGAGACCGGCGAGTTCAAACTCCTCGAAATAAACCCCCGCTTCTGGGCGACGGTCGCGAACGAAATCCATGCCGGCTTCGACTTTCCGTACTACTACTGGTGTCTGGCGGGAAACGATACCGACTTCACCGCACCCGACCGCGGCACCGGCAACCAGTCACACTACCTGATGGGTGAGCTCTCACACCTCCAGAGCGTCCTGACGACTGACCATCCGCTGTCCGAGCGCCCATCGCTATTGGGCACGTCGTGGGAACAACTCCGCTCGCTCGCCTCGCAGCCGCGATTCGACCTCTTCGCTCTCGACGACCCTCGTCCATTCGTTCACGACGTTGTCGATAACGTTCGCTGAGTGTCAGTGCTTCCCGCACTGTACCGCCCATCGTCGCAACGCTCACGCGCGAACTCGCTTTCGGACTTCGTCCGCGACGGTCGCCATCGTCGCAACCGTCACGTCGCCCGCGCGTCGCCGGTCGTCGACGTACGAGAGGATGGCACGCATCCGTGCGAAATCCCGCTCGTCGACCAGGTTATTCGGATGCAGCCACATGTGAAACACGCCGTCGTCGTCGGCTGCGGCGTCGATCCCATGCCGGGCTTTCAGCACCATCGGGTCGGCGTACACCGCCTCCGCGACGCTCCTGGCTCGCCCTTCGAATCCGAACAGGTAGAGCGAGGCCGGGATGTTCACCAGTCCGAACTCGTCGACGACGGGGTCGACCACCGGCGGTCCGGTGCCGGGAACCGTCCCGCGAACGAGTTTCGCCACCGTGCCGAGTGTATCGTTCTCGTCTACCCACGTCTTCGGGCGATTTCCTCTGTACGTCGTGAACCCGTATTCGACGAGCAGGTCTCGGTGTCCGACTCTGTTCCGGGGGTAGACGAACGACTTCATCGAGAGACCGTAGTTCGCTGCCGTCTCGACGCTGCGTTCCAGCTCTGCTCGGGCCGTTTCTCGATCTGCCTTGTCGCTCGACAGCGGGACGTGCGAGAAGGTGTGGCTCCCGATGTCGTGGTCGACGCGTGCCGTCTGGAGGTCGTTGACGAGTTCGCCGCCAAACCGGAGATCTGGCCTCTCCCGCCACTCCCCGGTTTCCCGCTCGAACCAGTCGACGCCGGCGGGATGGCTCTGGTGGCGTCCGTCGCAGTCGTCGAGGAGCAGGTGGCCGACGATTGCCCACGTCGCGGGGACCGAGAACTCGGAGAGAAGGCCCTGAAGCCGCTGCCAACTCTGGCGTGCGGCTTCAATGCGGTCGTTGGGTGGAGAGTCGAGGTCGTGCCACCCCCACCCGAGTTCCGCGTCGACTGACAGGGTTACGGTTCCCACTGTCAACTCCCTCCGGACTTCGTCATACCGCCATCTCTCCCCTGCTCTGTATTGTTATCATGCTGTTACAGCGCGTAATCTCTTCCTTCGGCTGTGGCTCGCGCCGGCCAACCAGCCGCTGTCGCCAGTACACCGACCAATCTCTCCGTGTCTCCAGTCCCGTCGGAACAACTCTCTTACCGCTTGCGCTGCTCTCATTGCACCGACCGACGCAGCATCGAACCGGGGTACACCAGTCATAACAATACCGCCGTTGGCGCAACCGAGTATATCAGCGTCTCATATGACTCCAATACACGGGAACTCGGGGATGTCTGCCTCGGGTAGACGTTCGTTGCTTCCGAAGCTCACACTCGGCACTGGATTCGCAATGTTACTCGTCGGTGTCGCAGCGGCGTACTTCGAGCCGGCGACCGGATACGAACTCTCTCTGTACGCGGAGACGCCGCTACTGTATTTCGTCGGATTCGGCATCGCGCTCCTTTCGAGTGTCTGGCTGTCGTTTGTCGGTGCCGACTCCGACCTCCTCCGGGACGGCGCACTTTTGCTCGGTAGCCTGGCGGTCGCGTCACTCGTCGTATTACCGCTGATACGGGGCTATTACCTGTACGTCGGCGGTGATTCGTTGACACACCTCGGGTGGACGCGTGAACTTCTCGGCGGCTCGCTCGAACCGACGGGACTGCTCTACCCCGGTATCCACATGATGACGATTTTCGTCTCGGAGGTCATCGGCATTCGGCTTGGACTCGCGCAGATGGTCGTCGTGTTCGCGTTCGTGTTCCTGTTCGTCGTCTTTGTGACGCTGTGTGTCCGTTTGCTTGGGAGCCAGCGATGGGCCGTTCCCGTCGGACTGTTCGCTGGCCTGCTACTGTTACCCGTCAACAACATCAGCGTCCACGTTCAGGCCCACGCCATCACGCAGAGTCTCCTCTTTTTGCCGTTCGCGCTCTATCTGGTGTTGCGATACGTCGACAGGGCCGGCGAGTGGACGAACCCGTTCACGTCGGTGACACAGAACGGCCTCTTGCTGTCGATGGCCTCGCTGTCGATGGTTCTCATCCATCCACAGGGTGCGCTGAATCTCATCCTCATCATGGTGACCGTCGCGGGCATTCAGTACTTGTTCCGGCGGTATCGTGAGAACCGGAGTATCAATGCTCACCGTCCGATTTACGCCCCGGCGGCTATCGCTGCCGTCGCGTTCGTCGCCTGGAGTGCGCGATACGACCGCGTTCGGTCGGCCGCCGTCGGCCTGCTCGAAGGAATAATCTCCAGCGCCCCTGCGGGTGACGAGATTACACAGCGGTCGGCTTCGCTCGCTGACCTCGGCGGCTCGATCGAACTCCTGTTCGTCAAACTGTTTCTGGTTGCACTGGTGTTCTGTCTGCTCGCCGGCCTGTTGACGCTCGCGTGGGGGTCGGGGCGGCTCGACGACCGGATCCCGGGCCGAAACGCGCTGCTCACGTATCTCATCGTCGCCGCAATACCGCTGCTGGCGCTGTTTGGACTGTTTTTCCTGTCCAGCGCCAACACGATGCACTTTCGCTACCTCGGCTTCATAATGGTCGTGGTGACCGCTCTCGGTGCACTCGCGATAAATGAGGGGGCCGACAGGCTCACCAACTCCCTCTCTCGGCGCTCGGTCGGTATCGGACTCGTCGTGTTGTTTTTGCTCTGTCTCCCGCTCCCGATGGCGACAATGCACTCCGGTCCGTTCATCTACCAATCGAGTTCCAGCGTGTCGGAGATGCACTACGAAGGGACGAACCAGACGTTCGAGAATATGGACCGCAACATCTCGTTCGCCGGGATTCGCTCGGGTCCCCAGCGGCTGGTTGACGCGCAATTTGGGACCGAACGAGCAAAAACGATCGCGTTCGGAGGCGAGGGCAGCGAGACGGCGATACCGTTCGAGGTGTGGGGGAACAACCTCTCGACACATTACGACAGTCCCAGATACGTTCAGGTCGACGAGTCGGATTACCAGCGGGAAGTGGTCCTCTACAACGGCTTCCGGTACGGCCAGCGCGGGTTCGAGACGCTCGAGACGACTCCCAGTATAAATCGCGTCCAGTCCAGCGGCGAGTACCAGCTCTATTTCCTGGAGAGCGAGTCCGGTGGCTGACTCGCGCGGCAGACGGATGCCGTCTGGTAGTAGATTCTCTATAACAATGCCTGGCGAGCGTCTGCACTCCGCCAGCGATGCACCAATACACTTACTGGAGTTGGGACGCCCATGTCTGAGACAGAACAGTCGCCAGACCGGGCGTTCGTTCTTGGACTCGATGGGGTTCCGTGGAACTATCTCGAGTCGTGGATGGACGCGGGTGAGCTGGAGAACTTCGCCCGCCTCCGTCGGGAAGGGGTCGCCGGTCCGCTCGCGAGTACGATGCCGCCCACGACAGCCCTTGCCTGGCCGACGATAGCGACCGGCGTCAACCCCGACAAACACGGCATCTACGCCTTCCAGCGACTGGCCGGCGATTACTCACAGCGAATGTCGACCAGTGACGACATGCGACAGCCGGCGCTCTGGGACCTCCTCTCGCCGTCCGTCGTGGCGAACGTCCCGATGACGTATCCCGCCTCTCCCATCGACGGTGAGATGGTCACCGGCATGATGACGCCGGAGTTGAACGACCGATTCACGTCGCCTCCCGAACTCCGGACGGTCATCCGGGACCGGATTCCGGAGTACGACATCGGCCTCACGTGGACCGAGTACGCCGACGAACCGGAGCAGTTCCTGGCGGATCTCACCGCGCTAGTCGAGGCCCGGCGGGAACTGCTGGACCTCCTGCTCGAGCGCAACGATCCGCGGCTGGTCTTTTTCGTCTTTACCGCGCCCGACCGCCTGCAACACCTGCTGTGGGACGAGGAGACGATGCTCGACCACTACCGACTTCTCGACGAGATTCTCGGGGACGTGCTGGACTACGTCGAGGAGCGCGACTCGAACCTGTTCGTCGTCTCTGACCACGGGTTCGGCCCGATCTCGAAGAACGTCGCGGTCAACACGGTGCTGGAGCGAGCGGGGCTGCTCTCGCGGCGACAAGACACCGGCAGTCGGAGCGTCCTGGCGAAGGCGGGACTGCGTAAGGACACTGTTCTCTCGGCGCTCGAATCGGTTGGTATCGACCAGCAGACCCTCCTCAAACACCTCCCGCGGTCGTTCGTCGACCGAGTCGCCCAACAGGTTCCGGGGTCACACGTCCTCTACGACGTCGACTACGCCGAAACAGCGGCGTTCGTCCACGGGCCCGGTGGGGTCTACGTCAACGACACCGAGCGATTCGAGCAGGGAACGGTCCCGCCGGACGAGCGCGACGCAGTCGCACAGCGGGTTCGACAGGTCTTCGAGTCCGTGACCGACCCCGAGACCGGCGAGAACGTGCTCCGGGTGTTCGACGGCGACGACCTGTTCCCCACCGACGACAGGTCGCCCGACCTGGTGGTCCGGGCCGCCGACGGCTACCAGAAAATCACCGGTCTCAAAGAGGATGTCTTCTCGGACACCGGGGCGACCATGGCGAGTCACCGACGTGAGGGCGTCTTCCTCGCGTGGGGCGATGAGATCGACTCAGCCGGGACAGTTGTCGATGCCTCTGTCGTCGACGTTGCCCCGACGGTTCTCCACAGTATCGGCGAGCCAGTCCCCGCGACGGCCGATGGCAGGGTTCTCGACGAGATATTCGCCTCACGATCGGCACCGGCGCAGCGAGCGGTCGAGACCGCCGTCCACGGCGACGGCGAGCCAACCACTACCGGGACGGACGAGGATGACTTCGGCGACGTCGAGGACCGACTCCGCGGACTTGGCTACATGGAGTAACTACGCCACACGAGATTTGCTTTCACCGATCGTTGATTGAATCACCCGCTCACCACGCTTGCGTATCTCGTACTACCGAAGCTCCAAACGTGGCAATCGTCTGTCATCCAATCCTGATAAAACAGTGTCAATTTTTAATATGTCTTCATCCATCTCTCCGATATGGTGATCGATCCGGCCAGCTCGGGGGAATCAGCAATTGAACGGTGGAACAAGCTCCATCAAATACTTGCCTCCCAGGAACGACGGATGGTGCTCTACTCGTTGATGGATGCGCCCAAGGAACGGCGAATGCCGCTTCCGGAGGCTGCAATGCCGCCCGAATCGTCGTGGGACCCAGAGCAAATACGTATCCATCTCAAACACAACCATCTCCCGCAGTTGGCCGATGCTGGCTACGTCCGATGGGAATGCGACCCGTTTTGCGTACAGCGAGGCCCCCATTTCGAGGAAGTGGCAGTGATTTTTAACCTCATACACGATTCGATCGATCAGTTCCCCAGGTCACTGATCACCGGCTGTGAAATCTACGAGGAAATGTATACCGATGCCAGGAGATGAGATCATCGTCGAGGTAACGATAGTTGTGGATGGGGTGAAACACGGAACTACTACAGCAGCGACGGAGTGACACCCACCAGAACAGAACACTCGACTCAAGAGTGCGTCAGTACGGTGGATATCGGATACCCGGAGGCGGGGACGGTCTCTATATCGAGCACTCACTCGCTATCCTGTGGAACGTCGACCCAGATAGCGACGTACTCGTCGGCCGACTCGGTACTCGGCTCGCTGGGCGTGTCACCCTCGTAGACGTAGTAGATGAGCCGGAGGTCTTCGCCGGACAGTTCGGGTTCGACAGTGTGTTGGCGTGTCCAGCTCTCGCCCGGTGCCAGCTGTGTCTCCATCCGCGTGACTGTCGCTCGTTCGGTGACGGTCGCCGACGTTCCGGCCGTGTCGACCCGCTGTAGCTCTGCGACGACGGTGTAGTCGGTCGTGCTTTCCTCGGCGCTCTCGAGTTCGAGTGTCAGCTCCGCCCCCGACTCGTTTATCGCCTCCGGGTAGTCTGCAGCGACGAGTTCACCCTGGTCGTTCGTCGTCAGCAACGAGACTGACGTGAACGATTCGGCGTTGTTGGGGACGACCATCGCGTATCCGACGCCGACGACCGTGGTGACGACGAGCACCGCGATGGCCGCGTTCACGACTGCACTCCGCCTGTCCTGCTTGAAGATGCCGTTTTTCAGGGTCGCTATCCAGCTATCGACCGGGACGTAAAACCGGGTCGTTGGTGGCTCTCGCGACCGATACACCACTGCGGGGACGAGCCCGAGCGCACAGACGAACGACGTTGCCGTCACTATTGTCGTTCCGTCGTAGTCCAGTCCGATCAACGATATGGCGAGTCCAACGAGCGGCAGCAGGGCGACACTCGACCCGAACGACAGCGCGAGTCGCTCGCGCCACGCCAGTCCCCGCCTGTCTCTCCGTCCGGAGCGACCACTGGTGGCGCGTGACCCATCCAGACGGACTGCCGTTTCCCTGGCGGGGAACAGCACTGCGATCAGGACGTAGCCGGGAATAAAAAACAGCAGTGGAAATCCGACCAGTGCCCTGGGAACGACTGCAGTCGTCGGAAGCACGTACAGCAACAACAGGTTTGCAACGATGAGGTACGCCGTGACAGCATAGATATCTCCCGGAATCTCGATATTCGACGGAAAGTACTTGCTCACCGTCGTCGGCAGATACTGCTCCGCCCGGTTTTCGTTCGCTGACTGCTTGCTCATCGTGGCTCCCCGTTCTCTGTGTCCCCTTCGACGGAACGGCAGCTCGTTCGGTATCCCATCGGCTTGGTCTGTACGTCTCCAGTTCCCAGTATTGTTATAACGCTTCTACACCTCCCAGTACGGAAATAGAATTGGAATAACGTGTACTTACGAGTCCTTACACGAGTGACCCTTTTTTGAGCGTAATACTCCGGCCGAACACCGGACTCCGATGTCGGTTTACTACTTTTTATTACCATACTGTCTAGTAATAATATATTACCGGACAGTTGTTCAGCGTATACACCAACTAACAAAGCTATCTCTCGGCGAGCAATTCCCATCTGACCATGGTGCCTGCTTCCATCCCATCTGGGCTGTTCCATCCTCTGCGTGCCTTGAAAAATGTCAAGCCTGCCCGTCAGGCCGTAGAGCGTGTGCCGGCCAGTTCTGACGCCGGCGTCGGTGGGCCGACGCCCCATTCTCGAACCGAAGACGCCGTTCTCCTGACGACTGGCCACTCCGCAGGATATCCGTGTCTCCGCTCGCTTGCTCCCCGCGATATCTACACGATTGTCGCATCACCAGACGAGTCGGCACCGGAGTTCGTTTCTCGGTTCTGTGACCAGCCGGTCGTCGTCCCGGACCCCGAAGAAGACGTGCTCGCCTACCGCGATGCACTCCTGGACCTCGCCTCGCGGCCCGGCGTCCGGACAATCATTCCGACCGACGAACACGACGCGTACGTCCTCTCGCGGTACCGCGAGCGGTTCGAGGAGTACGTCGACTTGGTGGTTCCCGATGTTGACCGCTTGCGGTCGGTTCACGACCGACTCGAACTGTTCGAGATCGCCGACGACGCGGGGGTTCCGATCCCCGAGACACAGTTGCTCACCGACGTCGACGACTGGCGGCCGCGACACATCGTCAAGTCCAGATACAACTTGCTCGCCGACGCGTACTGTCCCGAGTACGATCCCTCACAGACAGTCTCTGTGAACACTATCAAGCATCTCGAACCAGGCGAGGAACCGGACGTGGCCGCGATACGGGAGGAAATGAAACACACGCCAATCATTCAGGAGTTCGTTCCGTCGGCCGGCGAGTACATGGTGAATGCACTGTACGACAACGGGGAGCCGGTGGCAGTCTGTCAGCAACGGCAGGTCCGCTGTTCGTCCTACGTCGGTGGCGGCGGCGTCTACCGCGAGTCCGTCGATATCCCGGAGCTGGAATCCGCTGCTCGGACGCTGCTCGACGCGCTGGACTATCACGGTCTCGCATGCATCGAGTACATGGAAGACGCGACGACCGGCGAGTTCAAACTCCTCGAAATCAATCCGCGGATGTGGCAGTCGCTCGCGTCGACCGTCCGGACGGGAGCTGACTTCCCGTACTACTACTGGCTCACAGCGACTGACAGTCCCGATGTCATCGACCCCTCCTACGACCTGGGTGTCGGCACGCACATGCTCGAAGGTGAACTGTCCTACCTGCTGAGTTTGTTCCGGGACAGTTCGCCACACGTCGAACGCCCGTCTCTCCCTGCCGCCATCTCGGATGTCGTCTGGTCGTGTCTGACCGACCCGGAGTTCGACTACCTCAAACTCGACGACCCGCTGCCGTTCGTCCGCTCGGCCCTCCGTATCCTCCCCCACCGCCGCTAGCGGCGGACGGGTTCGACCGTCTGGATGCTCATTCGATGTACCCAAGGTCAGCTAGCCGCTGCTCGACGCTCTCGCCCGCCGTTGTTCCCTCGGTCTCGTTTTCGGTGTACTCCGGATACGTGGTCTCCGCCGCCGCCGGAACCACCGGGAGCGTCGTCCCGTCGAACCGATCGCTCAGCGGCACGTCCAGTGCCGAGAGCAGCGTCGGCGCGATGTCGAGAAGCGTGGCACTGCCGAGCTCACAACCAGTCTCGACGGCCGGCCCTGTCATCGCCACCAGCCCCTCGAACTTGTGATTGTACGACTCCGGGACCGGGCCGAACGCCTCCCCGCGGAGCGACGTCGAGAGGAACTCGTCGAAGGCGGTGGGAACGACGACGATGTCGGGTGCCTCCTCGACGTACGGACCGTGATACACGTCTTCTCGCCGGAGGACGCGTTCGAAGACCGGCCGACCTGTCGGCGTCTCGACGCCACGCAGGAGCTCCATCAGTTTGCTTCTGACCTGTTCGTACTCCTCGGCGGGGACGGTCCCGTCGGGTTCACGCCCCGACAGGTTGAGGCGGATCCCACACTCGATGCGGTCGCGCATGTACGCCTCTGAATCCTGAAAATCCGGCTGTTCGGCGGCCGCCTGGACGATTCGTGTCGGAGCGAGTCGCAACGCAACGTCGCGGAGACCGAGCGTCGAGAGGATGCGGTCGAGTCGCTGGCTCGTGATGCCGGCACGCGAGAGCTGAGCGAACAGCCGTTCGGCCAGTGAGTGGTCCGGGGACTCCCCTTCGCTTCCGTCCCGGAGTTGCGTGGCTGCCACTGTCGACCACGACGGCATCTCCCCGCCGCGACTGGCGTTGAGATAGCCGTGGTCGCGGAGAAAGTCGTTGACGCGAAATTCGTGTCCACCCATCGGTCCCATGCCGTGGTCGCTGACGACGGCGACGAGGTCGGGGTCGACTGCTTCGAGTATCTCTCCGATCTCCCGGTCGACTGCCCGATAGACTGCCTCGATAGCCCCGTCGTCCTCTGGCCGTTCGTGAAAGACGGTGTCGGTCTGCTGGAACTGGACGAACCCGAAGTCGGGCTCGAACCGGTCACAGAGATAGCGAAACGCCTCGCCGCGCATCCGGACGAGCGACCGATACCCCTCGATCTGGGCCGAACGCTCCTCCGTTTTCGGAGCGTACACTCGATACTCCCCGATTTCGGTCCGGACTGCATCGAGTATCCCGGATGGGTGACAGTCGGGGTCTTCCGGCGCGGTGTAGCCCGGAATTACTGCCCCATCTATCGGGCGTGGTGGGTGTGTGACCGGGACGTTCACCACAACGCTCGTCCTGTCGTGGTAGTCGAGTAGTTCCCACAGTGAGTGGGTCCGCACGTCGGCGTAGTTGACGACGCGCCAGTCGTAGCCGTCGAAGGAGAGAAAGCCGTAAACGCCGTGTTTTCCGGGGTTGACGCCGGTGAACAGCGAGGGCCATGCACTCGGTGTCCAGGGGGGAAGCTGCGACGAGAGCGGCCCGGAGACGCCGCTGTCGAGGAGGTCAGCGAGATGCGGCACGAGACCGTCCTCGAGGAGTGGGTCGAGGACCCGTCGACAGGCTGCATCGAGTCCGAGTACCAGCACGCTTGGGCCGGATTCATCACTCATGCCGTCGGTGTGGGGCAGTCCGGGCTTTGTTATGGTGGGATTTAACAGTCGGCTACTCGCGGTCGGTTTCCTCATCCGGACGCCTGCAGCCGTTATGCAGGCCATAACAAATATCGAAGTTGGCGGTACCACGGGTAGATGAGAGTCGAACAAATCGACTTCGAGGCGTGGGAGCGTGCGCTCCCCGACAGTGGGTTCGAGGTGTTTCACCTCCCGGGGGCGTTGCGGGTGCTCGCCGACCACACGGACGCCGACCTGGAACTCTACGCGGGCTACAAGGGCGATCAGCCGGTGGCGCTCCTTCCGGTGTTCGTCACGCGGCCGCCGGTCGGTACTGTCGTCCAGTCACCGCCGCCATCGCTCGGTGTCCCACGACTCGGCCCCGTGCTGATGCCCAACAGCCCGAAGAAGCGAAAACGCGAGAAACTCAATCAGACGTTCACGGAAGCGGTCGCAGAGCATTTCTCTGTCGACTCCTCGCTCACCCTGCTTCGACTGGTGTGTAACGCGTCCTACACCGACCCGCGACCGTACGCCTGGCTCGACCTGCGAACGGAGACACTGTTTACGTACTGCCTGGACATCGACGGGACGGACCTCGACTCGATACGAAGCGAGTTCAGCAGTAGTCTCCGCCGCGAGATTCGCGACGCAGCGGACCTCGACGTTTCCGTCGAACTGGAGGGGATGGAGGGGGTTCGGGAAATCCACGACGACACGGCATCTCGCTTTGCCGAACAGGACGAGTCCTACACCCGCTCGTGGGACTACGTCCGCGATCTCGCGGAGACGCTCGACGAGCGCTGCCGGGCCTACGTCGTCCGCGGGCCGGACGGGGAGTACATCAGCGGGGTAACCGTCCTCTACTCCAACGACATGGCGTACTTCTGGCAGGGTGGTACCCGGGGAACCTACGAAGGGACGAGCGTCAACAGCCTCGTCCACTGGCACATCATCGAGGACATCGCGGCCGGCGACCCAGTCGACTCTGTCGGCCAGTACGACCTGATGGGAGCCAACACCGAGCGGCTCTGTCGATACAAGAGCAAGTTCGGCGCCGACCTGGTACCGTACTACCTCGTCGAGACCGAGAGCGCGAGTATGGACGTGGCAAAGCGCGCGTATCAGCTAGTGAATCAATGAGAGTGCTGAACGCCGTCGCAAACGCTGACGCCCGCTTTTACCGCCAGCAGGTGGCCGAGCTGTCACAGCGAAACGTCACGTACCGAACGCTCCCAGTCCCCGGCGACCACGGGACTGACTCGACCGACACCCGGTCGGTGTTCGACTATATCCGGTTCGTTCCGTCGGTCTGGGCCAGCGTCGGGGACTACGACATCGTCCACGCCAACTACGGGCTGACTGGTCCGGCTGCGCTCTCGCAGCTATCCCGTCCCGTCGTCCTCTCGCTGTGGGGGACGGATCTCTACGGACGCTACGGCCACCTCAGCAAGGTCTGTGCCAGGCTCAGCGACGCAGTCGTCGTCATGTCCGAAGCAATGGCCGACGAACTCGACCAGGACTGTCACGTCATTCCGCACGGCGTCGACATCGACCTGTTTGCTCCCGAACCGCAACGAGAGGCACAGGCTGACCTCGGCTGGGACCCCGACCGGAAACACGTCCTCTTCCCATACAGTACGACGACTGCAGTCAAGGACTATCCGCGAGCACAGCGCATCGTCGAGGCAGCTGCGGAGCGGCTCGATTCACCCGTCGAACTGCAGGTTGTCAAAGGCGAACCCCACCGGCGGATGGCCCGGTACATGAACGCCGCCGACTCGCTGTTGCTCACCTCGAAGTGGGAGGGCTCACCCAACGCCACCAAGGAGGCGATGGCGTGTAATCTGCCGGTCGTCGCGACGGACGTGGGCGACGTAGGCGAGCAACTGCGCGGCGTAAGCCGCTCACACGTCTGTGACGCTGACGCGGACCTGACAGACGCGCTCGTGGACGTGCTGCAGAGTGGCGACCGCTCGGACGGCCGCTCGCGCGCTCGGGAATACAGTCTCGAACGGATGGGCGATCAACTGGTCGACGTTTACGAGTCGGTGCTCGCCGGGTAGCCGCCACTGCGTTATTTTTTCACGCGTTTGTAGAGATTTGCCGCCGTCTTGAGCAACGCCGTCCCGCCCTCGAGTTGCTGGTACAGTTCGAGCGTCGGTGCGAACTTCGCTTTGTACTTCGCGATGTTCGGCTCGGACGCGCCGACCAGGTCGTAGCGAGTGACTCCTCGTGCTTTCGCGTCACGGATAATCGCCCAGTCGAGAAGATCGTTGACTGGCACGTCGGCACCGTGTTTCGACCCGCCAATCCAGCGGTAGACCGTCTCGTCGAGTTCGAGTGCGATGATTCCACCGGCGATGTCGCCATCGATGCGACACACGTACGGTCTGACTGTTCCCGCTGGCATTCGCTCGAAGAGGTCGACCACGAATCCGAGCGGGACGTCGAACGCTTCGTCCTGTTGCTCGTGTCGCTTGCGCACCTGGTCGTGAATCGTCCGAACTGCAGTCGTTCCGCCTTCTTCGATTTCGACGCTGTCGTACTCGTCGGTGACGTTCTGCCGCGCGTCGCGACTGAACTGATTTAATAGCGACTCCTCGTCGGGGGAGATATCGACGACGTACGTATGCCCCACCGAAGCATCGTACTCGTTGTGGACGAACGGTCGGGTGTCGAGATACGTCGAGCCGGTCCGGATGTGAACGTATCTCGGGTCGACCGTCGCGTTGAGGTGGTCGAGACATCCCTCGACGAACTGTCGGTGTCGTCGGTCCTTCTTGCGCTGTTTCAGCTTCGCGATGTTGACCATCGCCGGTCCTTGATAAGTGATGTTGAAACCCGGTACCGGTGAGAACACGGTTCTGACGGGGCCGTGTGTGGTGTGAAACGCCGGAAAGAGTCCAACTGGCTCCTGACCTTTGTATCCAATCAGCGGGATATACGTCGTATCTGTGTGCTCTACGACCACTTCAGCGAACGCCTGCAGATGAAACGGCGTCCCGTGTGGAGAGCGCTCGACGAGGCCGTCCCACCGCTCCCTGTCGCGCCCGGTGGCACGTCGAACTTCCACACTCATCGGTCTGTGTCACCGCTGTCTGCTATCTGCCTATTCGTTGCTCGTCGGTCAGCATTTGAATGGACAGACTGGCTCAACCCGATGGTGCTTGGCCGACGGGACCGACATCCGGCGACCACTGTCGTGGTCTGTCCGGTATCCTGTTTCATTGACTGTCGATGTCCCTCGACACGATATAATTATGCGGCGCCTGTGTCTGAGATAAATGCAGCTTTTGCGCGTCTAGAGTGGCTACGACTGATGTGTCTCGACGCTGCGAATCGAGGGTAACTTTCCACTTTGGTTATTCGATGGTAGTACGCCAGTATGGCCGCTATGTCATGTGGTTGTGGAGGCGCACACAGTCGCTCCTATCGGCGCCGTTAATTCATATCTGCGAGCGGGCCGAAATCGTCGACGGGGAGGACAGAGTAGTCGATGGTGAGCGTATCCTTCGTGGCTCGAATCTTCCCGACGAACGTCGAGATGTCTTCGAGTGACCCCTCGAGAACGAACAGTTCCATACAGTGGTGGCCGCCGACGTGACTGTGGAAATTCGAGGCGACGATCCCCTCGTGTTCGTGGCGAAGGTGCATCATCTTCTCTTCGACACTCGTCGTCTCGTAGTCGAACAGCACTGTGACGACCCCCATCAGGTCGCGTCCTTCGAGTTTTTTGTCCTCGAACTCTCCGAGCAGATTTCGACTCGCTTCGCGGATGACTTCACTCCGGCCAGTGTAGCCGTGGTCGTCTGCAAACTGGTCGATTCGTTCGAGCAACTCCTCGGGCATCGAGACACTGACGACGCTCATTGTATATTAACTAAGCCGGGACAAAATAATAATTTTTACCATCTGACCTCCCTTCTCTCGCGTAGATTGTGAATCGCATCGGTGAATCACTTATCACCTCTCTTTGTTCCAAGGTGTTCACAGTGGGCGGTAGCAGTAACCGGATTCCCTTTCGGTTCTGTGGGTTGACCAGTTCTTCTGCTCAATTTTCCTCACGGGCTGCTGTGCCGGCCGCAGGGTTATGTTAGTAGATAACTTACTTCCTGTATGGCAGACGACAAACGAGGCCGAGAGAAACAGGCACAGGACGCCGACAACCGGCAGCGTGAGCGCGATATCGTCGCGGAACTGGAGCGCCAGGATGAGGTGGAACCGCCAGTCGAGGAGGATGAACTCGACGAGTTCGAGGGGGAACTCGAATCGCTGGAGTTCCCGGTGACGGGGGACGAAGTTGTCGCAGCAGTTGGTGATCGGGAGATCGAATCGGCTGACGGGCCCTATCGCGTTACCGAACTCGTTCCGGAGACGGCCACCCAGCAGTTCGCGACGCCGTCCGCCGTCCGAGTGCGAGTACAGCGCCCGTCGATTGCGGCGGCGATGAAACGGATTGTCGAAGCCAACGCGTCCCACAACACCGAGCGACTCGGTGAGTCACAGTGGGAAGCGTATGAAAAGACACTCAGAGAACTCAAAGCAATCGATGCGGACGACGACGACGAAGGGATTCAGGTACTCACCGACTGGATCGTCGACCAGATAACTGACGACGAGACGCTCCCCAACTCTCGGGCAGTTCGTCGGGAAGCGGCGAAGTTCTGTCGGGCGAACGGCTATCAGGTTCGGAACGACGAATGGCTCGGCGTGTAGCTCTCACCGACCAGCCACGGACTGGCAGAGGCGTCTGACAGCGGCAACGAGAAACTCGTCGCAAGAGAGTACTGCCGGCGTGACACACCGCCAGTTCACTACTACGACGAATAAAACGAATGCACACAATTCTGGCGGATGAGATCAATTCACGCCCTCTATTCTCTATCAAATATCCAGAAAAAGAACTATTATCTTTTGAACCTGTGTGTTTGTTATGTCTGTAGATCCGAACAACATAATCAGTCTCGGCAACGAATTACTCGGTCGGTACCCGGGGACGTTCACGGCTCGTTTCACCGAGAACAGGCGACAGGTTGAACGAGTGACTGATATCCGGTCCAGGCGCGTTCAAAATCGCATTGCTGGCTACATCACTCGCAACTACCCCGATACCGGATCTTCGACCCACGAGAGCAGAAAATAAATCCGAACTTAAAAAATAATATACCAGGTATTTCAACTATCCTATATTCTATATTATATATCTTGGTGTGGATACGGAAAAAGAAAATAATATTTGAAACGAGAAAAAACCTATAAATACAGAAACTATAGTTCGATTTGTAACGATAAACTGCCAATATATTAAATAATAGAAAACTATATAAAATCTGATAATCGAGAAGTATAGGAAGTATATAATAGTTTAAATTTTTATATTTAATCTTCTGGTGGCACTGGCTCTGTATTTAACACACTAAGGCTGTATATATCGATTGGGATCAGTGGGTCCCAGCTCCTGTGTTCTTCTGTGCCGTGGCTCGCTACCGTGCACAGACGAAGCGTACACTCACCGGTACGCTTATTCTTCTGGTCGGCCGAACACGAGGTAATGACTGGCGATTCAGCGTGTAAAGTAGACGAGGTGATCCGGCGGTACGACCTCGATACTGCTGACCCCCGGTACGAGTCGCTCGACGAGGGACTTCTCAGGCGGTGGACTGGCACAGATGGTCGCGATGCGATGGGTTATCGAACGCTCACGGAGTGGTTCAACAAGCGATTGCTCAGACGGGTGTTCGACCGCCACGGCCGAGAGACCCTCGGAGACCGAATCAGCCACGATTACGAGGCGCTCACCAGTGACGACGACCTCGTCCGCGAGGACGCCATCGCCGACCTCGAAGCCGACGGCATCGACGGCGAAGCAGTTCGCGACGACATGGTCTCGTGGGGAACGATGCGAACGCACCTCCAGGAGTGTCTGGGTGGCACGAAAGAGCGACCGACCAGCTCGAGCGACTGGGAACGCGAGACCGTGGCGATGGCACAGTCGTTCGCGACGGACAAAGTCGAGAGCGCTCTCTCGTCGCTCGCTACGAAAGGGAAACTCGCCGGGGTCGAAGAATCGACGGTTGCTGTCCAGATTCAACTCCAGTGCGACCACTGCCCGACCCGGGTCCCACTCGACGTTGCACTCGAGCGAGGATACGTCTGTGAGACACACGCGGAGCTCGAGGCACACGCATGACCTGGACGATCGATATCGAGAACATCGGCGGGATTCTCGACGGAAACGCGACTCTCGAACCCGGGCTCAACGCGGTTCGCGCGTCGAACTGGCAGGGGAAATCGAGTTTCATACAGGCTATCAAGACCGCGCTGGGGGTTTCGACTGCCCTCACTGAGGGTGCCGACCGTGGGGGAGTCTCTCTTCAGACGCCAGACCGAACGCTTTCGGTGGACCTCGTCAGAGACGGGTCAACCGTCCAGCAGCGCGGCCAGCCGTACCTCACGGAGGAGTACGATATCGTCCGGGCAGACCTCTTTGCGTGTCTCGACGAGACGAACGAGATCCGCCGCGCCGTCCGGGAGGGTGAGTCTCTCGAAGACGTCCTCATGCGACCGCTCGACTTTCAGAATATCGACGAGCAGATTGCGTCGCTGCGTCGTGAACGCGAGCAGGTCGAAACGGAACTCGCCCAGGCCAGAGAAGCAAAGAAGCGACTCCCGTCGGCGCAAGAACGGGTGACAGAACTCGAATCCGAACTCGAGGAACTCCGTGAGCAGTACGAAACGCTCACCGACGACGAGACCGCGACAGCGGGAGACGAGCAGTCCACACAGAGTGCGCTCGCACAGGCCCAGTCGGAGCACGAACAGGCCCAGAGCCAGATCGATCGCCTCGAGCGCAGTATCGACCGAACCGAATCTCGTCTCGACGAGAAACGCTCGAAACTCGACGACATCGAAGTCGTCGATACGCAGGACATCGAGGCGGAACTGGCGACTGCACGGGACGACCTCCAGTCCGTCAAGCGCGACAAGAACGTCCTCCAGTCGGTGTACTCGGCCACCGAAATGGTCCTCTCCGAGAATCGCTTCGACCTCCTCACGGAAGTCGAACGCGAACTGACGGGCGATACAGTGCTCTGCTGGACCTGTGGCCAGGAAACCTCGCCCGACGCGATAGAGACGCAACTCGACGAACTGGGAGAGAAACTCGCAACGCTCCGGACGCAAACCGACCGTTTGCGGTCGGAAGTCGAGCGGTTGGAAGCCCGTCGCGAAGATGCGAATCAGGCGAGTCGTCACAAGCGGGATCTCGAATCCGAAATCGCGGAACTCGAAGACCGTCTCGCCGACCAGCAGGCGAGCATCGAGGACGCGAGAGAGCGGCGTGAGGCCGCCGCCGAACGCATCGAGGAACTCTCCGCAGCGGTCGACGAAACTGTCGAGGAAATAACTGACATCGAGAGCGATATCAAGTACCGCGAGGCGGAACTCAAAGATGCTCGGGGGGAACTGGAGTCGCTGCAGACGCGCGCCGATCGGCTGGAAACCCTCGAGGCTGAAAAAGAGACACTGTCGACAGAAATCGAAGAACTCCGCGGTCGCAAAGACGACATCAAATACGAGGCGCGAGACGCGTTCGACCGCGCGATGCAGGACATTCTCGACCGGTTCGATACCGGCTTCGAGACCGCTCGTCTCACGTCGAACTTCGAGCTCATCGTCGCGCGCGACGGACAGGAAGCCAGCCTCGACGCGCTGAGTGAGGGAGAACTGGAACTTCTCGGCTTCGTCGCGGCACTGGCCGGGTACGAATCCTTCGACGTAAGCGAAATTGTGCCCGTGTTACTCGTCGACGGCGTCGGTGGGCTCGCCGACGACAATCTCCGTACGCTGGTCGAGTATCTTCAGGGCCGGACGGAGTATCTGGTCTTTACGATCTATCCGGAGTACTCCTCGTTCGAGGGGACCGAAATCGACCCGGGCGACTGGGAAGTCGCAACTGGTGTTCGGACCACACCGGACTGATTACGACGACTGCTGTTGTTGGCGAGTAATGTAGCCGGCAATCCGGTTGCGAAGGTGGATCGATTGCACGTCTGTGAGGTCTCGGACTACTTTCTGATTGCGGTCGAACTCGTCGCTGAAGGTCCCTGCGTGGTGGTCCAGCAGTCGGTTCCCGATCGTGATTACGTCTTCTGGGTCGACTGTCATATGATAGTCGAGCGTTGTCATGTATTCGCAAAAAAGATTTGGATGTGGATGTATTACATGGCTGGTTGTGGTTTCCAGGCTCGTCAGACCGCCTCGGACAGATTGTGTGAACTATAGTAGCCACTGAAAGCCATTACACATACAACCGCACGATTGTGGTGCGGTTGTTGTGTAAATCGTTTCAGTTGTTACTGTAAAACAGATTCGTGTGGGCTGCCGTAATAGTCACCACTCCGCCGAGGACCGTCGCGGACCCAAACACCAAAAAGAGGAAGCTGTACCCTCCTGCCTGCCCGAATACGTCGGTCGCGAGTAGCGGAAAGAGTGCGGGGCCGATTGTCTGGCCGAGCCAGATCATACTCGAGGTCATCCCCATGACACTGGCTCGCTGTGCGCTGGACACGGCACCGACGAGTGTTCGGTCGATAGACGGCGTCATCAACCCGAGTCCGCCACCAAAGAGAAACAGCATCGACCCCACGACTGGCACCGAATCTGTCTGCCAGATACCCAGGAACGCGACACCGAAGGCGAGAAATCCGGTGCCGAGAAGCGTCGTGACCGAAAACCGGGTGCCGAGCCGCGAGTTCTGTGAGGCCACCGCTGCACTCGCCACGGACGCGACCGCGAGCAACACGCCGATGCGTGGGGCGGACAGTCCGTACGTGTCGTCGAGGACGAGCGGAATCGCGGTGAGAACCCCACCGTAAAACAGCACGTACGTCGCGAGCGCGGCCCCGTACATCCCGAGCACTTTCCGGTTGCGGACGACGGAACCGAGCTGTTTGAGATACGTCGGCAGGGCCATCGCCCGGTCGGTCGACGGCTCTTCGAGTGAGACCACAGCGAGGAGCGCAACGAGAATCGCCACGCCGAAGAAGACGAACGGCGCCGTCCAGTGGACGACGACGAGCGTTCCTCCGAGCGTCGGGAAGATGGCCGCGCCGATGCCGATGGCACTGCTGTTCATGCTCACGATTTCGTCCCGTCGGATTCCATCGTAGTAGTCCCCGATGAGCGTCACCGCGAGCGTGATGAGACTGCTCGCGCCGACGCCCTGGAGGAGCCGAAAGAAGAGCAACTGGTCGAACGTCTCGACAGTTGCACTCCCCGCACCTGCGACGCCGTACAGGACCAGCAACGGGACGAGAACGCGCTTGCGGCCGATTCTATCCGCGACGAGACCGACGAACGGAGCCAGGACGATACCGGGAAGCGTGTAGGCAGTGAGCACGAGGCCGACCCGCGCGTCGGAGACGGCAAACACGTCCTTTAACGTCGGGAGCACCGGGCCGAGAAGAGCGACGCCCATGATTCCCATGAGCGTACTGGAGAGGATGACGTGGAACTCCGACGAGCGCCATGGGACCGCCATTGTCTGGATTTTTCGGGCAGCTGTGTTAAATGGGCCGATTGGGCTCAGTCGGTGTATTTCGACAGGTCTGCCTCGTCGTCGATATCCCGGACAACTCCCGGGTCGTCCGTCTCGACCAGCGCAGTATCTTCCCGCGTCTCGATGAGGTGTCGTCCCCCCACGTCGCCGCTCACGTCCGCGAGCGTTTCGTAGTGTATCGAATCGAAGAGAACCGGATTCCCTCGCTTCCCGTCGTATGCGGCAGCGACAATCGACACGTCTCCGTCGGCGTATCTGTCGAGCAGAGCGTCGACACTCGACGGGGCGACGAACGGCATGTCCCCCAGCGCGAAGACGGTAGCGTCCCAGTCGCGGTGGCGGGCTGTTTCGACACCGACGCGAACGGACGTACTCTGTCCCTCCGCGTAGTCTGGGTTGGCCCGGAACGAGACGGGAAGCCCGGAAAGTGCCTTGCGGACTGCCTCGTCGTCCTGGCCGACGATACCGACGACATCTGCGACAGCAGCGTCGAGCAGCGTCTCCGCAGCGTGGCGAACGATTGGCGTGCCGTCGACCGGGGCTAGCAGCTTGTTCCCGCTCTCGAAACGAGTGCTCTGGCCGGCAGCCAGCAGGACTGCGCCGATTCGCGGACCGCCGTCTGTGCGCGGTGACTCGCTTCGCGGTCGCGTCGTGTCTCCGGTCATTCTACTGTCTGATACAGCGCGATACCTCCTGTATCTTCGGACGCTGGATCGGACGCCGCGCCGACGAATCTGCCCACGCGGAGCGCTCAACCGCGCGCCGCTACCGCTCGACTGCGCCGAGTGCGCCCGTCTCGAACGAACAGACGAGGCCACGAGTGAACCGGTCCGTCCGCGAAAGTGCCGCATCGAGCACCGCACGCGCTGTCTCCTGTTGTGCCGGCGTGTCGGCTTTGTTGATCAGCGGCGTGACGGTTGCGTCGGCCGGCAGGTCCTTGCACCCGCCGTCGTCGTGTGCGAGGACAGTCCCGACTGCGACTGGCGTGATTTCTTCGCCCCTGTCGAGGCCGGTGAGCGCCCCGATACGGTCCGGGCGGTGGACCGTAGCTTCGTCGAGCGGTTCGCCGACTGCGCTGACTGAGGCGACCGGAACGACGTGCGTGCTGGTCTCGGGAACGACCGGTTCGTCAGGGTTGGGTGCTTTGAACTCCCGTCGGCGTGCGCCGTCGGCTTTGACGAGCACCCAGTCCATCGGCCCACGGTCGAACAGGGCGTCTATGATCGCTGGGTCGTGTCCCCGTACTTTCTGCACGGCTCGCTCGGGATTTTCGACGCGCTCGCGAGCGAACGCGACCGGCGAGTCCGTCCCCGCGAGTTCGTCCCACAACCCACTGTCGTCGGCGACGACGAGCGGATAGTCGGGTGGCGGCATGTGCGTCGTCGTCGTGTAGCCCACTGGTAGTCCGCGGACGGTCGCCGCGTCAGCCAGACGGACCATCGCCGTCTTCTTGCCACCGGCCCCGACGAAGGAGACGAGTTCGTGGTCGCCCAGCTTGAGTGTTCCTGCGAGGTCCATATCCGAACCAGACGGACGACACTGTTATACTTTCGCACGGTGTACGCAACGCACATGGAACACGTCGACGTGACGGGAGAGGTGTGTCCCCGGCCGGCGCTCATCGTTCGTCGCCGCCTCTCTGCTCTCGATACCGGCGACACGCTCGTCGTACAGGGCGACTATCCGCCGGCCGAGCAGAACCTCCGGCGCACCTGTGCGAATCACGGTTTTGCGGTCGAGGGTGGGAGCGAAGATAACGACGACGGCGACCGGTTCGAGTTGCGCATCACGGTCACCGAGGACGCCGCGCTGGCGGAGGAGTGACCGATGGGTGACAACGAGGACGGGCCAGCACTCACCGAGCGCGTCGAACTCCACGGCTGTTCGTGCAAGGTCGGACAGGGCGAACTCGACGATATCCTGACCGACGCGGGGTTGGTGGCAGACCAGCCAGAGCTTCTGTTCGGCGTCGGTGAGGACGCCGCCGCCAGGCAACTCCGCGACGATCTGGCGCTCGTCCAGACGGTCGATTTCTTCACGCCAATCGTCGACGATCCGTACGACTTCGGTCGGGTCGCGGCCTGTAACGCCGCTAGCGACGCCTTCGCTTCTGGAGCCGTCGACGACGTGAGCTGTCTCGTCGTCATGGCTCTGCCCCGGGACCTCACCGACGTTGCTGTCGACGTACTCGCGGGCATCGTCGACGCTCTCGAGACGATGGACGGCGCTGTCGCGGGCGGCCACACCACGCTCAATCCCTGGCCCATCGCCGGCGGCGCCGTCACCGCGACGGCCCATCCCGACGACCTGCTGACGACCAGAGCGGCTGCGCCCGGCGACCGGCTCTACCTGACCAAACCCCTCGGGACGCAGCCGGCAATGGGCGCGCTGCGAGTCAAAGACGGCGAGTTCGCGGCGACGGTGCGCGAGACTGCACCCCGTCCCGTCGAAGCTATCGCCGAGGACGCGCTGGCGTGGATGACGACGCCGAACCGGACGGCCGCCGTCGCTGCTCGCGAGTACGCCTCCGCGGCGACGGACGTGACCGGCTTCGGTCTCGCAGGACAGTCGTCCGTCCTCGCCGAAAACGCCGGCGTCGGCGTGGCACTGACTCATCTCCCCGTCATCGACGGCACGCCAGCGCTCTCCTCGCTCTTTGGTTACGGGCTGGCCAGTGGCGAGAGCGCAGAAACTAGCGGCGGGCTCCTCCTCTCCGTGCCGTCCGACCACGAGACCGACCTACAGAACGCGCTGGCCGACGCTGGTGTTTTCCACCGCAACGTCGGCCGCGTTACGGACGGGACTGGTGTCACGCTCGACGACCCGACGCGGGAAGAAATCCGTCGGTAGCGGCTCACTCGAGTCGCAGAACGGCTTCGAGCACACCGCCGCCGAGGCAGAGCGCCTTGTCGGAGATTTTCTCGTAGTCGACTGCCTCACCGCGGGGGTCGACGTCGCCGAGTTTTGTCCCCTCGGAGACGGTCAGGTCGTCGTGAATCAGCCCGCGGACGAGTCCGCCAATCTGCGTTTCGACGGGGGAACTGTCGATGTAGCCCACGACGCCGTCCGCCGAGACAGTCTCTCCGATGTCGACGGCAGTCTCCCACGTCCCGTCCGCTGGGGCACGGAGGACGCGCTCGGTCGTGAACCCCTCGCGCTCGCCGGGGATGCCGTCGTAGTCGCTGGCCGTTCCCTCGTAGAAGACGCGCCCGAGCTGGTGGCCGCGGTCGGTCTCGACCACCGCGTCGACGGGGATGGCGTCGCCGTCGATCACTTTCCCGCGGTCAGCGTCGGCCATCGCTTCGAACCCTGGTCCCAGTCCGACGACCGTTTCGGCGTCGTCGCGGCGCGTTCCCGTATCGCGCTTGCCCTTGGCCATGATCGCATCGACGAGGACAGCGGCACCGAGTTCCTCGGCGATTGTCGCCTCCGGGTCTGCGATGACCGGGATATCACCGTCGGCGAGAATCTCGACCGCTTCGTCGATACCGTTCGCCCGGCGGCCGACGGCACCCTCGACGGTGATCTCTCCCTCGTACATCGCGGTCCCGAACGCGACGGCGCGTCTGACGACCGTCGGTTCGGCAACGTCGGTCACGACGACCGGATAGCCGGCCTGGTGGAGGCGGTAGGCGACACCGCTTCCGAGGTCACCGCCACCCCGGACGACCGCGAGGTCGTCGAGCGCGAGCTGGCTCGCGCGCTCGCCCGACGTGCCGTGTCGGTCGGCGCTTCTCTCGGCCAGAATCGCGAGTGCGATGTCCGACGGACTGCCGCCGCCGAGTTCCAGACCGACCGGTGTGCGCACGTCGGCCAGTTCCCGCCTGCTGTATCCATCTTCGACCAGCGAATCGGTGATGTGCTCTGCTTTCGTGTCGCTGGCGACGGCACCGACGTAGCCGGCTCCGCCGTCGAGTGCGGCGGCGATTACGTCCTGGTCGAAGGTGTTACTCCGGGTCGCCGAGACGACGGCGGTCTCCGGACCCATCGGCAGGTCTCTGAGCGCGTCGCCGTAATCGTCGTGCAGTACCTCCACTCCGCCGGGGAACCGGTCGGCGTCAGCGTACTCCTCCCGGTCGTCGACAACGGTCACAGATTCGCCCAGTTCGACGGCGAGCGCGGCGAGTTCCGCGCCGATGTGACCGCCGCCACCGATGAGCAGCCGAGACCTCCCGCCGATGCGGTCCACGAACACGTCCACCTGTCCGCCACAGACCATCCCAGTGTTGCCGCCCTTCTCGAGTTCGTACGTTCGCACACCTGGCCCTGCGTCGCCAGCGAGGACAGCACGGGCGGCTTCGATTGCCAGCCCTTCGACGGTCCCACCGCCGATCGTGCCGTACTCCTCGTCGGCGGTGACGAGCATCCGTGTCCCCACATCGCGTGGCGCACTTCCCTCTTTCCCGACAACGGTCAGCATCGCTGCCGGTTCGCCCTGGTCGATTAGGTCGGTTAACTCCCCGAAGACGGTCATACGAAACTGTTCACCTCCTGTTCGACGACCATCTCCACGACGGCGTCGTAAGAGATTCGTTCGATATCCGGTGGCAACTCGATGCCTCGCACGTCCACGTCTTTTGCCACGGCGTAGGTGGGAACGTCGAGGTCCGGGTCGAGCAACACACCGTCCTGGAGCAAGACGAGACATGCGTCCTCGTCTCCGGCGGCGGTTCGGAAGGCGATGTCGGCCATGGGTTTGTCGACGAGATAGAGCATTGTTAGAAATCCAGCGTGTAGTCGGCGTCTCGAATGATCGCTGCGACGGTCTCGCCCGAGCGGACCGTGATATCCTCGGCAATCGACTCTTCTTGTACGCCGCGCTCGGCCATCGCAGCGGCGTCGACGACCATCTCGCCGCCCTCTCGCAGGAGATCGTCGATGTGACCGGGCATGTTCAGCGCGGCTCGGTCGACAGATTCGCGGGCGGCGTAGACGCCGTCCTGCGTAAAGACGACCGTCACGTCGTGACGGTCGAACCCCGCCGCGACGCCGCGGGCCGCGCGCAATCCTTCGGGGACGTGCACCCGGCCGTACGGTGCTCGCGTCAGGAGGACACTGACGTCTTGTTTCACAGGGAGATCACCCGGTCTGCCTCGCCGAGCAGGTCCGCGAGGTCGGGCAGCAGTCCGACCTCGACACCGTCGGGATAGTCGGTTTCGGCGTCGATGCCGCGGGCGTTGACGCAGAGTCCACAGCAGATGACCGACGCGCCGTCGGCGACGAGTTCCTGAAACTTTACCGTTGGCATCGCGTCGTACAGACCGGTATCCGAACAGTTCGGCAACTCCTGGTCTGCGACCGGGACGAGCGCCCCGTCGAGGTAGGCGAAGTAGGTCACCTCGTGGTCCGCGTCGAGTGCCGAGCGCCCGAGTTCGTAGGCCGTCCGCCACCGCTGGCTGTCGAAAGGGCCGCCTGTGAGCAGGAAACCGATGTGCGCCATCTACGCCTAATTCTGCCTGCGAGATAATAATCGTTCGCCTCGTCCCGAAGAATCGCCACGAACGGGCGGTTCCGTGCCGGAGGCCGTCTCACTGCTCGTCTGGGTCGGCGAGTTTCGCCGCGATATCCTCGGCGGTTATCGGGAGGCTGTTGACGCGTACGCCGACGGCGTCCCGGATGGCATTCGAGAGTGCCGGCGGGACGCCGTTTGTCGGGAGTTCGGCGATGGATTTCGCACCGAAGGGCCCGGTCGGTTCGTGGGTCTCGACCAGTATCGTCTCCATCGACGGGTGGTCGGTCGTGCGTGGCATCCCGTACTGTCGGAAGCCCAGCGTCTGTGGCTGCCCGTCGTCGTCGAACTCCAACCCGCCGCTGGTCGCGTACTCGAGACTCATGTGTTCGCCGCCCTCGATCTGCCCCTCGACCTGGGCCGGGTTGAGTGCGACGCCGCAGTCGGCGGCAAAGACCAGCTTCTCGAGTTCGTACTCGCCGGTGCGTTCGTCGACGGTCACCGAGACGAACTGCGCGCCGAACGGCGGCGGACTCTCGTCGGTCGAGTGGTTACCCTTCCCGAGAATCTGCTCGCGCTCGTCGTCGCCGTAGGTCGTCTCGTAGCCGATCTCTTCGAGTGTCACGGCGTCGCCCGTTGCCTCGCTGTACACGGTCCCGTCTCCGGTCTCGAGGTTCTCGACCGGTTCGTCGAGCATGCGCGACCCCCACTCGAGGAGGCGCTCTTTGGCGTCTTCGGCGGCCTTCTTGACCGCTGCGCCGCTGATGTAGGTCGTCGAAGAGGCGTACGCGCCGTAGTCGAACGGCGTCAGATCGGTGTCGGAGGACTTGATGATGACGTCTTCCGGGTCACAGCCGAGCACCTCCGCAGAAATCTGACTGAACGTCGTGTCCGTTCCGGTTCCGGTGTCGACGCCGCCGACCTGGAGGTGAAAGGAGCCGTCCTCGTTCATCCGTATCTGGGCGGCCCCGAGTTCCTTGCCGGCGACGCCGCTGCCCTGCGCGATGAGTGCCATCCCGACGCCGCGGTGCAGGTGATCTTCGTCGGGTTGTTCGATATCGTCGTAGCCGATGGCGTCCTTTCCGCGGTCGATACACTCCCGGATGCCACAGGAGCGAATCCGGCGGGCGAAGCGGTCGTCGTGCTTGAGGATTGCGACGGCCCTGTCGAGGTCGCCTTCACGGACGGCGTGCTTGCGCCGAAACTCGATGGGATCGTGGCCGAGTTGCCGGGCGACTTCGTCCATGTGGGATTCGACAGCGAAGTGCCCCTGCGGTGCGCCGTACCCTCGCATCGCCGCGCCCATCGGGAGGTTCGTGTGCACGACATCACCTTCGAAACGGACGTTCGGGACGCGCGGATAGAGCGGGAACGGCTTCGTCCCGACGTTGTTGGCCACAGTCATACCGTGGGTCCCGTAGGCGCCCGAATTCGACAACGTGTAGAGGTCCATCGCCGTCAACTCGCCGTCCCCGGAGACGGCGGTCCGAACTCGCATCTGCATTGGATGGCGGAACCTGAGGGCGAAAAACTCCTCCTGACGGGTCATCTCCAGTTTCACTGGGACGCCCGCGGCCAGGTGGAGCGCGAAGGCGATCGGCTCGATTGCCATCTCCTGTTTCGACCCGAACCCAGCGCCGATGCGAGGCTTCTTCACGCGGATATCGCGGATGGGGACGTCGAACAGGTGCGCGAGCTGCCGGCGGGTGTGAAACGGGACCTGCGTCGCGGTAATAAAGGAATAGCGGTCGTCCTCGTCGGTGTGTACGATGGTCGCGTGCGGCTCGGGGACGCAGTGGGACTGGTAGGGCGTCTCCCACTCGGTCTCGATGACGTGCTCGTCCGGGGCCGCCTCGACGGCCGACTCAACGTCGCCGATCTCTCCCTCGAAGTGTGATTCGAGATTGCGCTCGTAGTCTGCGCCCGACTGTTTGTTCTCGACGTCATCGACCTCGAATAGCTGTGGTGCGTCGGGGTCCATCGCCTCGCTCGGGTCGAAGACGCCGTCGAGTCCCTCGTACTCGACGTCGATTTTGCGTGCGGCGCGGTCGGCCGTCTCGCTGTCGACGGCCGCGACGGCGGCGATCGGGTCGCCGACGTAACGGACGTGTTCTCTGAGGACCGTGAGGTCCCAAGGGCTCGGTTCGGGGTAGGACTGGCCGGAACTGGAGTACAGTTTGTCCGGAACCTCCTCGGACCACGGCGTGATGACGGCGTAGACGCCGTCCATCGCTTCTGCGGCCTCGGTGTCGATGTCGGTGACGTAGCCGTGGGCGATATCGCTCCGGACGACTTTCCCTTCTGCAAGTTCCGGAAACCGTCGGTGGTAGTCGGCCGTGTACCGCGCGTCACCGGTGACGATTTTCCGGGCGTCGTTCTTCTCGGCCTCGGTGTTGATGCTGTCGCGTTCCTCCAGTGTTTTCCGGTTGTTGTCCGGTTCGTCCCACGTCATCGGGTGGTCCTGCAAATCGACGACACCGTCCGCACCAGGACCGTCTCCATTGCCGCCACTCTCAGCGCCGTCCGATTCGGTAATTTCGTCCGGCTTGCTCATTTTTGCGCCTCCCGAGCACAGCCACACGGGCCCCCGTGGTCGGGTAGCTGTCCGCCGTCGGCGGCGACAGACTGGGACTCGCCGTCATCCATCGCGTCGGCAGCGTCCTGAACGGCTTCGACGATTTTCTTGTAGCCCGTACACCGACAGAGGTTGTCCGAGAGCGCGTCCCGGACCTCTTCTTCAGTCGGGTCGGGATTCGCATCTAGCAGTGCCTTCGAGCGCATAATCATGCCCGGAATACAGAACCCACACTGGAGTGCAGTGTTGTCGACGAAGGCCTGCTGAATCGGGTGGAGGTCCGACTGGCTGCCGAGTCCTTCGATAGTTTCGACGGTCGAGCCGTCCGCTTTCGCGGCCGGGAGGACACAGGAGTTTCGCGGCTCGTCGTCGACCAAGACGGTACAGAAGCCACACGCGCCGGTGTCACAGCCGCGCTTGGCGCCGGTGTAGCCGTGCTCGCGTAGCACGTCCAGCAGGCTGTCTGATTTCGATGCATCGAACGTCTCCGTTCGCCCGTTGATTGTTAACGCTACATCCATAGCTATCTCAGTCGAGCGGCTAGCTCCAACTATCACACTAATAGGCTGTCTTTCGCATAAATAGATTTGTGAGGTGGCGAATTCTCGCACGTCCGTTCATACTTCCGGGATCCACGCGGTGATCTTCCCGGGGTCCACGCGGTGATCTTCCCGCGAACACCCACTGTTAAGTAGCGTGCCAGAGGATCTGACAGGTATGAAGCGCATACTCAGCACTGACGACGCGCCCGCAGCAGTCGGCGCGTACAGCCAGGCGACGACGGACGGTTCGCTCGTCTTTACCGCCGGACAACTCCCGATGACGCCGGACGGCGATCTGCTCGACGACGAATCGGTCGCTGTCCAGACCGAGCAATCGCTCTCGAACATCGAAGCCATCCTCGCCGAGGAGGGACTCAACATGACCGACGTGCTGAAAGTGACCGTGTTCCTCGGCGATATCGAGGACTTCGACGAGATGAACGAGACGTACAGCGACTTCTTCGATGCGGAACCACCAGCGCGGAGCGCGGTCGAAGTCGGAAACGTGCCGAAAGGTGCGGCAGTCGAAATCGAGGCGATCGCTGCAAACGAGTAGTCGGCGGACGTGCGGGCACCGTTTCGTGCGCCAAACGCTTTCCGTCACCTGTTTTTCGTGGTCGGTGGAGAGTCGGTACTATTGACGACTTTCTCTCTCTCATCCTACGCTGCCACACTTGATTAATGAGAACTAAAACACGAATATAGTGGATGAATATTTTATAATCTATGCCGATTGGCGCAATATTCAACATATTCGCCGCATATAAGTTATGGTAGTATAAAGACTGGCCGTAGATATGGCAGAGCAAGAGCGTTTCGTCGGGAGAAGAACTCTATTGAAAGGGCTCGGGGTGGCCGGTGTGACCGCACTCGCCGGCTGTAGCGCCGGTGGGGACAGTGGCGGAGACTCGGACACCGTCCAGGCCGCGTTCGCGTATCTGACCCAGCCCGGTGACCACGGGTGGACCGCCGAACACCACGAGGCCGTCGAGGCGGTCGACGAGAAGTTCGACTGGCTCGAAGTGTCCACGACGAACGAAGTGAGCAACGAGGATGTCGGTCGAATCATGCGCCAGTACGCCGAGAGCGGCCAGGACATCTGTGTCGGAACCTCCTTCGGATATATGGACACGATGCACGAGGTAGCGAGCAACTACGAGGACACGCTCTTCGAACACTGTGCCGGGTTCCGAACGCGCGAGAACATGGGTCGGTATTTCGCCCACATGGACCAGACGTACTTTCTGGCCGGCGTCGCGGCAGGGATGGTGAGCGAAACAGACACGATCGGATTTCTGGCGCCGTTCCCGATTGCGGAGGTCCTCCGATTCGTCAACGCCTTCGCGATCGGGGGTGCGCTCAACAACGAGGACATTTCGGTGCGGGTCCGGTGGATGGACAGTTGGTTCGACCCGCCGACGGCAAAACAGGGCGTCAACAGCCTCGTCGATTCGGGGGCAGACGTGGTGACCGGTGCGATGGACTCCCCGGCAACCGTCGAGGCGACGAAATCCAACGGCGTGTGGGGAATCGGCGCGAACTCCCCGATGAAGTCCTTCGGTGGAGACACCTACCTCACTGGCGTCGTCTACAACTGGGAACCGTTCTACACGCAACTGATGCAAGACGTCCGGAACGACGAGTGGGACTCGGACTTTTACTGGGGACACATCCGCGACGAGGCCGTCGAACTCGACGAGTGGGGGCCACAGGTCCCGAGCGAAGTCAAGGACGCTGTGGAGACGGAAAAACAGGCGCTCGTCGACGGCGACCGGACCATCTGGGACGGGACGAAATTCGAGGGCGAGAGCGACGAGTTCCTCTTCTCGGAGATGGGGTCGTTCGTTCCGGAGGTCGATTCCGAGATCCCCTGACGGTTCTGCCGCCCGAGCAACTGGCGGCTTTTGCGGCCACTGTCAGACGAACCGGTCGAGAGCTACCTGTTCGAATTACAGTTCCGTTTTCGGCGTAGGACTCGCGCTGCTGGAATATTCTGACGAAACTGCCCACATTCACTCTCCATTTCTGACAATCGGGCAAAGATATTTCAATACTTCTGCTGATTAGACGCTTGATGACAGAATATCTCGACACGGACGCACACGGCTCCCTCCAGGAGACCTCGAAGACGCTCGTGGCGGTTGCTCGCGGCGACAGAGAGCCAGACGTGATAATCAGGAACGGCGACCTCGTGAACGTCCACACGGGCGAAGTCATGCCCGGCACCGACTTGGTCATCAGCGAGGGCCGAATCGTCCGCATGACTGATACGGGAGCGGTTGAGGCTGGCGAGTCGACCGAGGTAATCGACGCCGACGGCCAGTTTCTCTCGCCGGGCTTTCTCGATACACACGTCCACTACGAGTCGAGCATGGTCACCGCGACGGGATTCTGTCGCGGCGCGCTCCCGACGGGGACGACGGGCGCGTTCATGGACCCGCACGAAATCGGCAACGTCCTCGGACTCGACGGTATTCGACTCCTGCTCGACGAGGCGGCGGACCTCCCGCTGAAGACGTTCTGTACGATCCCCTCGTGTGTTCCCGCGGCACCGGGGTTCGAGGACGCCGGTGCAGTCATCGGTTCGGCGGACATCGAGGAGGCACTGGAGTGGGACGACGTCATCGCACTCGGCGAGATGATGAACTACCCCGGCGTCGTCTCGGGCGACGAGGAGGTCCACGACAAACTCGCAGCCACCTACGAGACGAACAAACGTGCGACGGGGCACTTTGCCAGCCGCGAGACTGGCGCAGAACTCGACGCGTTCATCGCGGCCGGTATCTCGTCGTGTCACGAATCGATTCGGAAGGAAGAGGCACTGGCTCGGCTCCGCCGCGGGATGTGGACGATGCTCCGACAGGGCTCCGCCTGGAAGGACATTCCCGAGACGATCAAGGCGGTCACAGAGACGGACGTGGACACGCGCCACCTGCTCCTGGTGAGCGACGACACGCACCCGGATACGATCACGGAGAAGGGACACCTCGACCGGGTGCTCAGGGTCGCGATTTCGAACGGATTGGACCCAGTTACGGCCATCCAGGCCGTGACACTGAACGCGGCCGAGTACTACGGCGTCGACGCCGACCTCGGTGCGCTCTCGCCCGGCAAGATGGCCGACGTCGTTTTCCTGGACGACCTCGCGACAGTCGACGTGAGCCGGGTGATGGTCGACGGGTCGATGGTCGTCGAGGACGGCGAGTGGGTCGACGAGGGCGCGCTCCCGTCGGAGAGCGAGCATACCGCAGCAGTCCACGAGGTCTTTCCGGAGTGGGCGCGGGACACGGTGAAACTCGACCCGCAACCGGCCGACGCATTCGAGATACCAGCGCCGGAAGGAGCCAGCGAGGTGTCCGCCGAGGTTGTCCGGGTCCACGAGAATCAGGTCGTCACCAGCCGGGAGTCGGCGACGCTGCCGGTCGAGGACGGCGCAGTCGCGCTGGACGGTGATATCTCGAAGGCGGCGGTACTCGAACGTCACGGCGGCGACGAGTCGGTCGGTCGCGGCTTCGTCACCGGCTTTGGCTTCGAGCGCGGGGCTGTCGCCTCGACCGTTGCCCACGACAGTCACAACCTGCTCGTGGTCGGCACCAGCGACGAGGCGATGGCGCGCGCCGCTGAGCGGACGATCGAACTCGACGGCGGGATGGTCGCCGTCGACGACGACGGCGTCCTCGCCGAGGTTCCCCTCCCTATTGCGGGGCTGATGAGCGACCTCCCGCTGTCGGAGGTGTCCGAACGGGTCCACAACCTCGAAGACGCCTGGGAAGCGCTCGGCTGTGACCTCGACTCGCCGTTCATGACGATGTCGCTGCTCGCGCTGGCAGTGCTCCCGGAGCTTCGCATCACGAACCGGGGCGTCGTCGACACCGTCGGATTCGATTTCATCGAGCCGGTCGGAGCCGACTGATACTGCCGGCTACAATCTGATAGATATTCGGCACCCTGAGGTGCCGAAATTATTCAGAGGATATAGCCGACAGTATGACGCGGCGGCGCTCTCACCTTGTCAGGGTTCGAGGACGACGCGGAACCGTGCCTCGTTGTTCGCCATCCGCTCGTAGGCCTCCTCGACCTCCGCGAGCGGGTACGTTTCGACTGTCGGTGTAATCTCCTGCGTAGCACTGAACTCGAGTGTGTCCTGCGCCTCGCGTGGGTGGCCCGACGACCAGCCGCTGACGCTGCCACGGGTCGCCACGAGTTGACCGATGTCGACTTCGGTTGAGTCGCCGGGGACGCCGACTGCGACCAGTTCGCCATCGATTCCGAGGCCGCCAACGGCCGCCGAGATGGCGTCGCTATTCGGTGCAGTTGCGAGGATGACTGATGCGCCACCGAGGTCCTGCAACCGCTCGGCAGGGTCGGTTGCCGTGGTGTCGACGAAGTGGTCCGCGCCCAGCGACCGGGCGAGCGATTCCTTCCCGGATGACTCGGACAGTGCAACCGTTTCGTATCCCGCTTCGTGCGCGTACTGGAGGCCGAGATGACCCAACCCGCCGATGCCCTGTACCGCCACGAGGTCTCCCGCCCGGGCGTCGGTGTGGCGCAACGCGTTGTACGTGGTGAGCCCGGCACAGAGCAAGGGAGCGGCCTCGGTCGCTGCCAGCGTTTCCGGGACGGCCGCCAGCGCCTCGGTCGGCAGGGTGACGTACTCGGCGTAGCCACCGTCGGTCGTGATGCCGGTCACCCCACCAGTTTCGCACTGTCGGAACTGCCCGCGCCGGCACGGTTCGCAGGTGAAACAGTGGCCGCCGTGCCAGCCAGCGCCGACCCGCTCTCCTGGGTTCCAGGTCTCGACGGCACTGCCGACGGCGTCCACGCGGCCGACGATCTCGTGGCCGGGAATCCGCGGATACGAGATGCCTGGAAACGAGTCCTCGCGGACGTAGGTGTCGCTGTGACAGATACCGCAGGCGCTCACGCTAACTCGAACCTCTGTCGGCCCCGGGTCGGGCACCGGCAGCGTCTCGATGCTGAACTCTCCACCGGGCTCTGGCACGACCGCCGCGCGCATCGTCTCCGACATACTGTCTCTCTATACTGGTAGCACCGCGAAAAGCGCTTGCCCTCCCGTCACTACAATTAAGTCATATCGGCCGTGTTTGCACCTGTGACCCGAACGATCGAAACCGACGACGCGCCCGCAGCAGTCGCGACGTACAGTCAGGGAGCCACCGACGGCAATCTGGTGTTTACCGCCGGGCAGGTACCGCTGACTCCCGACGGGGAACTCCTCGAAACCGAGTCGATGGCCGTCCAGACCAAACAGGCACTTTCGAACATCGAGGCGATACTGGCCGCCGAGGGCGCAGCGCCGAGTGACATTCTGAAGACGACGGTGTATCTCGTCGACATGGACGAGTACGAACAGATGGAGGAAGCGTACGCCGACTGGTTCGAGGGGTTGTCACCCGCGCGAACCGTCGTCGAAGTCGGGCGCCTCGCGGTGGATGCCGCAATCGAAATTGAAGCGATCGCGGTGAGTGGATAGCGCGCGCTTCCCGGACCTCAGGAACCGTCTCGCCGCCGTAACACGTCTCTCGTCGCCTGTTCGTGCCGGGTGAGGAGGTCTGCCCGGTCTGCGTGGAGGAACGTACTCTCACGGACGACCCACTCCCCATCGACCATCACCGAATCGACGTCAGCGGCCTGCGCGGCGTGGACGATGTTCGGCACGACGTTCCGGTAGCCGTCCGCCGCCGAATCGTGGAGCACTGGACTCATGTGGTAGTTCTGGAGGTCGAGCGTAATAATGTCGGCTCGTTTGCCGGCCTCGAGAGAGCCAATCTGGTCGTCGAGACCGAGCGCCCGCGCCCCCTCGATGGTCGCCATCCGCAGCGCGCGCTCGGCCGGCAAGACCGTCGGGTCGAGCGTGTCGACCTTTTGGAGGAGCGCCGCCTGCTTCATCTCCTGGATGATGTCGATCCGGTTGTTCTCTTTGATGCCGTCGCCGCCGAGACCGACCGCGACGCCGCGGTCGAGCATATCTGTGACCGGTGCGACGCCCGACGCGAGTTTCATATTGCTCACCGGGCAGTGAGCGATGCTGGTTCCGGTTTCCGCGATCAAATCGCGTTCGACGGGGTCCAGCCAGCACGTGTGGGCGAGTACTGTTTCGGGCCCCAGGATGCCTCGCTTCTCGAACTCGACGACCGGCGGGTGGCCGTACTCTTCGGTCAGCCGTTCGTGCATCTCCTTGGACTCCTCGCCGTGCGTGTGAATCCCGACTCCCTCTCCGAACTCGTCGGCGTACTCGGCGACCGCGTAGTACGCCTCCTCGGTACAGTACGTGAGATGCTCGAGTCCGAACCACACCCGGATGCGTCCGTCCGCGTCGCCGTGGCGCTGCTCGACGAGTCGGCGGTTGTCCTCTATACTTTCGAAGTAGTCGTACTCGTCGGCGACGTACGGCACGAGCGTCACTCGGAGGCCGTACTCCTCGGCGACGTCGGCGGCCTCGTCCATGAACCGGTACATGTCCATCGCGGCCGTGATGCCCGCGTGAGCCATCTCGGCGTAACAGAGTTCGTAGGCGACGCGGGCTTCCTCGCGTTCGAGCGCCTCGTGTGTCGGGTCGACGTGTTCGTTCAGCCACTCGAAGACGGCCATGTCTTCGGCGAGGCCGCGGATGAAACCGCTGTGTAAGTGGGTATCGACGAACCCTGGCAACACCGCACAGCCACTCGCGTCGACAGTCTCGTCGACCTGTTCGTCTCTCGTTATCTCGTCTGCGTCACCGACGGCAACGATGTGGCTGCCGTCGATCAGCACAGCGGCGTCACTGTGGACCGTATTCTGCGCGTCGACCGTGACGACGATACCGTTCTCGATGAGCGTCGTCCGTGTCATCGTGCGCTGACACCACTGGCTGCGGCCGTCGAACTGGCGTCACTGATACGCTTTTGACGAGGCGCGTGACCGCTCGCCATCGTGAACAGCGAGCGAGCCGTACGACCGAAGTTGCCGTTTCGGCTCGTCTGTGAAGTACTATCTATTCCAAACATTCGAGTGGTTAAAAACCGCTTCACGCACATACCGTTTTTCGTTGGTGGGGATACTTGCCCATCCGGTCACTTTTCAGGATTGGGTCAGTTGGTCCTCCGCCACGGACTCGTGCCCGAAACCTGTCGCAGCCACTCGCGTCGTCGTTCAGAATAAAAGGACAGCGGTCGGCCGGGCGTGGCGTTACGGGACCGTTCCTTCGACGGCGTCGACGTAGCTTCCCATCTCCTGGAAGAGGAACTCGTCGCTCTCGCCCTCGAACTGGGAGCCGGCCCAGACGTCGAGATCGCCGTTGACGATACCCTCTCTCGCGGACGAGACTTCGTCCTGCACGTCCTGTGGCACTTCCGGCCCCCAGTCGTCGAGGCTACAGATACCGGAGTCGAGTCCCTCCCAGTATGCGTCGGATTCCCAGTTCCCCTCGTTGACCGACTCCAGGGTTGGCCCGTAGAACTCTTCCCAATGCCAGATCGGGGACGTGAGGTAATTCTCTCCGGCCTGCTCTTGCATGGGCGCGTCGTAGCCGGTCGCCCAGATCCCCGTATCGGCTGCTTCAGTGAGCGCGGCCGGGGAGTCCTGGTGCTGGGCCATCACGTCGACGTCCTCGTCCAGGAGCGCGCTGGCCGCCTCGCTTTCTGTCGGTGGGTCGAACCAGGTGTTCGTCCATCTGACCTTCGTCGTAACGGAGTCGTTGACCGAAGCCGCACCGAGTGTGAAGGCGTTGATACCGCGAACGACTTCCGGAATTGGGAACGCAGCGACGTATCCGAGCGTATCCGTCTCGGTGACCCGTCCAGCGGCAATACCTGCCAGATACCGGGCCTGGTAGATGCGGCCCATATACCGGCCCATGTTTTCGAGGGTCTGGTACCCGGTGTTGTGTTCGAAGTACACCTCCGAATTCTCTTCTGCGACCGTCGCCATCGGATCCTGATACTCGAACGTACACCCAAAGACGATATCGAATCCGTTGTTCGCGTACTGCCGGAAGATACGCTCTGAGTCGCCGGGTGCGACTGCTTCTGTGTACTCGGTCTCTAGCCAGTCGTACTCGTCTGCGACGGCTTTGCGCCCCTCGTTGTGTGCCCACGACCAGCCGAGGTCGCCGACCTCCGAGTTGTACACCCAGGCAGCCCTGACTGTATCTTCTCCCGACCCGTTGTCGCCGTCGCCGCTACACCCGGCCAGCGCGAATAAACTCGTCGCTCCGATTCCCTTGATCGCGTCACGTCGTGAAATATGTTCTCTCATGATCCGTGTCTGTTGTGAATCTACTGCAAGTGCGTTGCCGCTGTTTACTATCCATTCGATAATTTGGGCATTAGCTTATAAATCTACCCATAAGAATGAATATCAGGGCCCATATCACGATATCTCCCAAGAGATATCGCTATACGCCCTACAATTCTATTTTTCTCTATCCGCACACCTTTTCGGCCGTATTGTTGTCTCTTTGTCCAGTCTTCGCTACAGTCGAGATACCATGTCACACAATATCGTGCCTAATTGGCCAGGCTCCGTCGTACCGCTGGAAAACTGTTGCGGGTTGAATTGGAAAGCCATACGCATATTTCGAGCAGAGAGAGACGATTGAGTATCTACCGCAGTAGAAAAAGTTATGTTTAGTCATTCTCCATATCATGGCGTGAACATCTAGTATGGATAATCGCGCGTTTCTACAGATGGAAAACATTCTGAAGGAGTTCCCCGGCGTGGTTGCAAACGACCGCGTAAACCTCTCCGTCGAGCACGGTGAGATACACGGACTGCTCGGCGAAAACGGCGCCGGGAAGAGCACTCTGATGAAGATTTTGTACGGGTTGTACACGCAGGACGAGGGTGATATTTATCTCGGTGGGAACCGCCTCGAATTGGGCTCGCCCCAGGACGCGATAGACGCCGGAATCGGGATGGTCCACCAGCACTTCCAGTTGATTCCCCGTCTGACCGTGGCCGAAAACGTCGTTCTCGGCGAGCGCGAACCGGCGACGATGTTCCGGTCGGACACCAGTTCGGAGAGCCCACTGCCAGACGCGTTCCTCTCCAACAGCCTCGTCCAGTCTCTCGCCGGGCAGTTCTCGCTCGGACTAGATGTTCCAGAACAACGCATTCAGGACCTGGCCGACCAGTACGGGTTCGACATCGATGTCAGCGCGAAAATCTGGGAACTCGACGTGGGCCAGCAACAGCGCGTCGAGATTCTCAAGGCCCTCTATCGCGACGTGGACCTGCTCATTCTCGACGAGCCGACGGCAGTTCTGACGCCGACGGAGGCCGAACAACTCTTCGAATCACTGGAGCGCCTCACCGACGAGGGGCTCTCTATTATTTTCATCACGCACAAACTCAACGAGGTCGAGGCAATCGTCGACCGGGTGACCGTCCTCCGCGAGGGGAAAAACGCCGGCACGGCGTCTGTCGCCGACGTAACCCAGGCCGACCTCGCGGAGATGATGGTCGGTCGCGAGGTGCTCTTCCAGATCGATAAGGAGGGACTCGACTTTGGCGACTCCGTTCTTCAGATGAGTGGTGTCAGCGCCGATAATGCCAGAGGTATCGAAGCGCTCTCGGATATCGATCTGACTGTTCGGGAGGGGGAAATCGTCGGTATCGCCGGTGTCAGCGGAAACGGCCAGAAAGAACTCGCAGAAGTCGCGGCTGGTATCCGCGATGTCACTACCGGCGAACTCGTCGTCGGTGACACCGACCTCACCGGAGCCAAGCCGAAGGAGTTCGTCGACAACGGCATCTCGTTCGTTCCCGAGGACCGACTCCGGTACGGCTGTGCCGAAGACCTCTCGGTGATGCACAACGCGACGATGAAAGGCTTCGACAACGGGAAATTCAACCACCGATCTGGTCTCGACTACGGTGAACTGCAGTCCTACGCCGAAACGCTGGTCGAGGAGTTCGACGTCCGTGGCGTCGACGACGTAACTTCCACGCCCGCTGGTGACCTTTCCGGCGGGAACCTCCAGAAGCTAATTCTCGCCCGCGAAATCTATCGGGGCCCTGACCTCCTCGTCGCTAACCAGCCGACCAGAGGTGTCGACGTGGGTGCGATCGAGTTCATCAGGGAAGCGATTCTCGAACAGCGAAATGAGGGAACCGGCGTCATACTCCTCTCCGAAGACCTCGACGAGATAACCGACCTGAGCGACAGAATCCTCGTCATCTACGAGGGCGAGTTCGTCTACGAGACGACTCCCGAGGAGGCAAACCGCGAACGTCTCGGTCTCGAAATGACCGGTGGCGGCGGAGAGGCGGACGACCCGGAACCGGCCCAGAAACAGCGCGCCGCCAGCCAGGAGAGTGAGAGTTGATGAACGTCGAAGTAGATCTGGCCGCGCGTGAGGACGTCCCGCTCTGGCTCGCGTACGGAACGCCGGTGTTCACAGTGCTTGCGGCACTGGCGGTGAGTGCGGTCGCGCTTCTCGTCATCGATGTCAGCCCTCTCGAGGCGTATTCGACGATGTTCGTCGATACGCTCACCAGTGACTTCGGCCAGACGGAGACGCTGATAAAATCGGTGCCGCTGATTCTCACCGGACTCGCGGTGTATCTCCCGCTGAAAGCCGGCCTGTTCAATATCGGTGCCGAGGGCCAGCTGGTGTTCGGCGCGATCGCCGGCACGTGGATCGGACTGAACGTTTCCCTGCCAGCCGTTGCACTGGTGCCGCTGATGTTGTTCGCTGCGGCCGTCGCCGGCGGCTTTCTGGCAGCGATTCCGGCCTGGTTGCGCGCAAAGTGGGATGTCAACGAAATTATTACGTCGCTGTTGTTGTCCTTCGTCGCACTGCAGATCCAGAGCTACCTGATTCGCGGCCCGATGCAGGGCGGCGTCGGGAACTTCCCACAGTCCGCCCGGCTCTCAGACGCTGCGCGGATTCCGGAAATATTCCTCGGTGTCCACGCCGGTATCCTCGTCGCCGTTCTCATGGTCGTCGTCACCTATCTTCTGATGACGCGGACGCGACTCGGATTCGAAATCACGTTCGTCGGATCTAACGACCAGGCTGCAATTCAGGCCGGGATGAGCAAGTACAAGGTGTATCTCGTCGTGTTCATCCTCGGTGGCGCCTTCGCTGGGATCGCAGGAATCAGTGAAATCGCTGGCCTCCAGGGACGGCTCCGAGCAGGTTTCGAACCGGGGTACGGATTCACGGCGATTCCCATCGCACTGCTGGGTCGCAACAGCGCGATCAAGGTCATGCTCGCCGGCCTGTTTTTTGCGCTGCTGTTCGTCGGTGGGACGAGCATGGAAGTGTTCCTCGGCGTCCCGGCCGCGCTGGTCGAGATCATCCAGGCACTCGTCATCCTCTTTCTCATCACCGCGGAGTTCTTCAAGAGCTACCGCGTCAGTATCGGCATCGACCGCAAGCCGAGTCCGACGCCTGCCGAACCACACGGAGGTGATGACTGATGGTGGAGGTTGGGTTCCTCGCTGGCCTGGCCGACGCGACCGTACAGGCAGCGACCGTGTTCATTCTCGCTGGACTCGGCGAACTCATCAGTGAACGGGCGGGCATCCTCAACCTCGGCGTCGAGGGGATGATGCTCGTCGGCGCGCTCAGTGGCTTCATCGTGACCGTCGTGACCGGGAGCTACTGGCTCGGCTTCGGCGCTGGCATTCTCTGTGGGATGTTGCTCGCGCTCATCCACGCGTTCCTCTGTATCACGCTGAAATCCAACCAGGTGATAAGCGGCGTCATGCTAACGCTGCTCGGAACCGGTATTACGACCTTCTACGGGTCCCAGTGGGTCGAAAACTCTATCGACGGGTTCCCAAAGATTACGCTTCCATTGGTCGGCGACTATCTCGTTCAGATTCCGATTCTCGGTGAGGCGCTGTTCCGGAGCACGGCGACCGACTACATCGCACTCGCGCTCGTCCCGCTGACCTGGTACTTCCTCAACCGCTCGAATCTCGGGTTAGAGCTCATCTCGGTCGGTGAAGACCCCGAGATGGCGGATACGATGGGCGTGTCGGTGTTCAAACTCCGCTATCTCGCCGTGATTCTCGGCGGCGGGTTCGCCGGTGCTGCCGGGGCGCACCTCTCGCTCGCGTTCTCGCAGCTCTGGGTCCCCGGGATGACCGCTGGCCGTGGCTGGATTGCCGTCGCGCTGGTCATCTTCGCCCAGTGGCGACCCGACCGGATGCTCGTCGGTGCGTACCTGTTCGGGATGCTCGACGCCCTCCAGTTACGCTCGCAGTCGCTCTCGCTCTCGGTCGACCCCGGGACGCCGCTTGCCGGCATTATCAACCCGGTCGTGGATTTCCTGATGAATCCCCAGATTATGGGGACGTACCCGTACCTGGCGACCATTATCGTCCTCTCGTACGCGGTCATCAAGACGAAAAGCGACCGGCTTGCGGTCCCCTCTGCGCTGTTGCAGTCCTACAGTCGCGAAACAGACTAATTCGACCGTACTTTGTTCGATTGCCGGATGAAACCGAAACTCCGTCTCAGTCGTCGAGCGCCTCCGCAATCTTCTCGCTCGTGATCGGCATCTCCGTAACCCGAACGCCGACGGCCTCCCGAATAGCGTTCGAAAGTGCTGGCGGAACGGTGTTGGTCGGCACCTCCGCGACGGACTTCGCCCCGAACGGACCGGTCGGCTCGTGCGTCTCGACGAGAATCGCCTCGATTGGTGGAGACTCTGTGGCCGTCGGGAACCCGTACTCATCGAAGTCGGTGACCTCGGCGTGCCCGTCGTCGTCGATGGTGACGCCCTCGCAGGTCGCCATCTCGTAGCTCATGTGATTCGCTCCTTCGACCTGTCCTTCGGCCATACCGGGGTTGATGGCGACGCCACAGTCGACGCCGACGACCAGCTTGTTCACCTCGAACTCGCCGGTACGCTCGTCTACGGTCACGTCGGCGAACTGTGCAGCGAACGGTGGCGGGCTCTCCTCGGTGGAGTGGGTACCTTTGCCGAGAATCTGCTCGCGCTCGTCGTCGCCGTACACCGACTCGTAGCCGATCTCCTCGAGGGTAACTGAATCGCCCGTCTCGCTACTCACGACTTTACCGTCTGCGGTGTCGAGATTCTCGACCGACTCCTCGAGCATGCGCGAGCCCCACTCGAGGATACGTTCTTTCGCGTCTTCGGCGGCTTTCTTGACTGCCGCGCCGCTGATGTACGTCGTCGAGGAGGCGTACGCGCCGTAGTCGAAGGGGGTCACGTCGGTGTCCGAGGACTTGATGACGATGTCTTTCTCGTCACAGCCGAGCACCTCCGACGCGATCTGGTTGAACGCGGTGTCCGCGCCCGTCCCGATGTCGACGCCACCGACCTGGAGGTGGAATGAGCCGTCCTCGTTCATCATCATCTGGGCGGCACCGAGTTCGTCGCCTGCGACGCCGGTTCCCTGTGCGGACAGTGCCATGCCGATGCCGCGGTGGAGGTGCTCCTCGTCGGGTTGCTCGATGTCGTCGTAGCCGATCGCCTCTTTCCCACGGGCGATACACTCGTCGAGACCGCACGAGCGGATACGCCGTTCTGCGCCTTCGCCGCCCATCATCCCCGCAATCTCGTCGATGTCGCCGACCTCCATATAGTGGTTCTCGCGGAGTTCGATGGGGTCGAGATCGAGGTCGCGCGCGACCTCGTCGAGGTGACCCTCCAGCGCGAGCGTGCCCTGTGGCGCGCCGTAGCCGCGCATCGCGCCCGTCTGTGGCGTGTTGGTGTGAACGATATCAGCTTCGAAATTGACGTTCGGCACTTTCGAGTACAGCGGCAGTGGTTTGCTGCCGACGTTGCCGGCGACGGTCATTCCGTGACTTCCGTACGCGCCGGTGTTCGAGAGTGCGCGGAGTTCGAGCGCCTCGATTTCACCGTCGTCGGTGACCGCAGAGCGCGCACGGACTTTCATCGGGTGCCTGGAGCGCATCGCACCGAACTCCTCTTTGCGGCTGGCCTCGTAGATGACCGGCCGGTCGATAGCCAGCGAGAGCGCGAGCGGAATCGGCTCGACGACCATCGCCTGCTTGCCGCCGAAGCCACCGCCGACGCGGGGTTTCGTCACCTGAATATCCCGAAGCGGGATGTCGAACAGGTCAGAGAGCTGTCGTCGCGTGTGGTTGGGGACCTGCGTGCTGGTGACGAGCACCTTCCGATCATCTTCGTTGGTGTAGGCCAGCGTCGTGTGTTTCTCGACGTTGGCGTGGGATTGCCGAATCGTCTCCCACTCGGTCTCGTGGACGTTGAGGTCGTCGGACTCGAAGGCGGCAGCCGCGTCACCGACTTCCCCACCGATGGATGCCATCCGGTTGCGCTCGTAGTCGTGGCCGACAATCTTGTTCTCTACTTCGTCCTCGTCGAAGAGTCGCGGCGCGTCCTCGTCGTAGGCCTCCTCGGGGTCCAGGACGAACTCCTCTTCCTCGTAGCTGATCTCGACAGCGTCGGCAGCCGCCTCCGCAGTTTCCGGTTCGTCGGCCGCGATAGCCACGATCGGGTCGCCGACGTAGCGGACGTGTTCGTTGAGAATCTGCATGTCCCACGGGCTCGGCTCGGGGTACGACTGGCCCGCACTGGTGTACTTCCGATCTGGTACCTCCTCGGACCACGGCGTGAGCACGGCGTGGACCCCCTCCATCTGCTCGGCGGCCTCGGTGTCGACGTCGGTCACGTAGCCGTGGGGAATCTCACTCCGGACGACCGCGGCGTGTGCGAGGTCCGGGAACTGCGTCTCGTAGTCGGCGGTATACTTCGCTTCGCCGGTGACGAGCTTCCGGTCGTCGTCTTTTTCGGCGCGCTGGGAGACGCTCGCCCGTTCGCTGGGTGCTTTCCTGTTGTTTTCCGGCTCGTCCCATTCGAGCGGGAGATTCTCCAGTTCTTCGGGTTCGTCAGGCGTCGACTGCGACGCGGAACCACCGTCGGTCTTGGGGTCGGATGCGTCGTCACTCATCGGTCACACCCCCGCAACAATCCATCCGGCCACGGCTGGCCGCTGACGTCGTCGACCCACCGTCTGTCGCGACGCGCTCGCCGCGCATCCGGCCGGCAGCATCCATAATCGCCTCGACTGGTTTCTGGTAGCCCGTGCAGCGACAGACGATGTCGTCGATTGCCTCCCGGACCTCTGCCTCCGTCGGGTCGGGATTCTCGTCGAGCAACTCCTTCGTCTGCAGTATCATCCCCGGGATGCAGAAGCCACACTGCACCGCGAAGTTGTCGACGAACGCCTGCTGAATCGGGTGAAGGTCGTTCTGTGTCCCGAGTGCGGCAATCGTCTCGATGGAACTGCCCTCAGCGTCGGTCGCGGGCATGCCACAGGCCATCGTCGCTTCGTCGTCGATCAGAATCGTCGACGCGCCACAGTCGCCGCCGTCACAGCCACACTTGACGCCGGTGTAGCCGTTTCGCCGGAGCGCGGCAGCGAGGTGTTCGCCCTCGCGGGCGTCGATACTCGTCGATTCGCCGTTGATAGTCAGTGCGACGTTCATAGAGATGCCTCCGTTGGAACGGGAACTCGCATGTGCTAATACTGTGGTATGATTCCACAAATATCTATGGGTGGATTCCGGCGCAGAACCGAGTCAGACCGCCGCTGTCGGCAGAATTTGCGAGAGCAGTATCCTCTCTATCTCGGCCCGTGACACGCTCAGGCGTCAGTGTCGGCAACCGACTCGGTCAGCGTTGCCGACTCCGTGACTCGAATCCGGACGGTGAACGTGCCGTCGTCCTCGACAGGTGACCCCGTCGCCACGTCGTAGCCGTGTTTGTAGCAGGTTCGCCTGATGCTGCGTGCGGCGGGCGGGTAGTCGCCGGTGACGACGAGCTCCTCGCCCGGGTCGAGTTCCGCCAGGCAGCGCCGGACGACCAGGACAGGTTGCGGACAGACCAGACCGCTCACGTCGAGTTCCACACACGTCCATTTTACAGCGAGCATAATAACCATTCTGCCAGTGGCAGGTGGTGTTTGCACCGACCCGAACTGTTATTCGGGCGCTGACGAATGGGTGTGTATGGCGCGCTCGCAGTTTCCGACCAGCCGTCGGTCCTATCTCGCGGCTGTCGGAGCCACACTCGCTACCGCTGGCTGTCTCGGATTCGGCCAGGGGAGTGCCCAGACAATCGAGATGGGTGTCGTCCCTGACGTCGACCCGGACACAGCGATTCAGCAAAACACCGGTCTTGCCGAGTATCTGGAGAACCAACTCGACGTGACTATCGACCTCAGCACCTCCGCGGATTACGCCGGAATGGTCCGCTCGATGGCGTCCGGACAGGTCGATATCGCCTATTTCGGCGGCGTCTCCTACGTCCTCGCTCACCACCGCGCCGACGCAGAACCAGTCGTCGTCGGCTCGAAGGATGGCTCGACCGACTGGCACTCCGTATTCATCACGCACGAGTCGGCGGACGTTGCAGCAATGGAAGATATCACCGCCTCGCCCGGCCAGTACGACCTCGTCTTTGGCGACCCAATCAGCACGAGTGGGACCGTGATGCCGACCTACTACCTCCAGACTGAGCACGACACCAGCCCTGCCGACTTCGCTTCGAGTACTCACGTCGGGGCGCACGACGCCACCGCAAAGACGGTTGCCAACGGCAGTGGCGACGTTGGTGCGCTGAATGCCCGTATCTACGATTCCCTGGTCGAAGACGGTACGCTGGGCGACGGTGTGACCGAGGTGTGGCGAACGCCAGGCTTTCCGGACTACCCGTGGGCCGTCGCCCCGTCAGTCGGTGAGGGTCGTATCGACGCTGTTCGCGACGCGTTCACGTCGCTCGACGAGAGCGATAACGCGGACATTCTGGAGACACAGAACGTAGACGAGTATGTTCCCGTCACTCACGACGATTTCACGTCGCTCAACGACGGGGTCGAGATGGCGGGACTGCTCGACGACGGAGGGCAGACGACGGGATGACCCAATCGAACCACGAGCTCCGCTTCGACGGCGTCACCAAGCGCTTCGACGGCGAGCCGGCGGTCGAGAACGTCTCCGCTCGTATCGTCGACGGCGAACGAGTCGCGCTCGTCGGGCCGTCGGGGGCCGGCAAGACGACGCTCCTGCGTCTGGCCAACAGCTCACTTCAGCCAGACAGCGGCGACATCACGTTCGACGGCGAGCACGCGACGAGCGACGACATCGCACTCGCCTATCAGGGTGGGACGCTCGTCGACCGGCGAACGGCGCTTTCGAACGTCCTCAGCGGGCGCGTGGGCGACCTCTCGTGGTGGCGCGGGCTGCTCGAACCCATCTCGCCACGGAATCCCGAGCCCGCGCTCGAACTGCTGGACTCGGTCGGCCTGCGAGCGAAGGCCAGCCAGCGAGTCGACCAGCTCAGCGCCGGCGAGCGCCAGCGCGTCGCCTTCGCCCGCGCGGTCATCCAAGATGCCCCTGCCGTGCTGGCTGACGAACCGACCGCGAATCTCGACCCCTCCTCCCGAGCGACGGTGCTCGACGTGCTCGATTCGGTGACCGAGGACCGTATCCTCCTGACGGTCCTGCACGACATCGACCTCGCACTCGACCGCTACGACCGTGTCATCGGCATCGCTGACGGTCGCGTTCGCTTCGACGCCCCACCCGCCGACGTGACCGACCAGATGCTCTCCGATCTGTTCGCGGCTGGGGCCTCGACTCGCGACAGCGACGAGCGGACGGGGGGTCGAGATAGTAAAGCGGCGACCGAGGAACCGCAGTGGTATGTCTGAACGCACCTCGAAACCCGCAGCCGACGAGTTCGACCCCGACCGCGGCGAGTCCGTCCTGTCGAAGCGACAACTCGGCTGGCTTCTAACTGGTACCGTCGCTCTCGCGCTCGCAGCATGGGTTGTCGAGGTCGACATTCCGGCGCTGGTCTCGCCGGCGGCACGCGAGCAGATGGTGGCGTTCGTCGCCGAGGGGATTCCGCCGGACACCAGCAGCGAGTATCTCTTTGGACGGAATCTCCGGGAGGGTTTGCTCTGGGCAGTCATCGAGACGCTGGCGATAAGCGTCGTGGCCACGGCGCTCGCAGTCGTGTTCGCTGTCCCGCTGGCGCTCGCCAGTTCGGCGCCGGTCATGCACCGCGGGCCGCTGTATGCCGACGCCTCCCGAACGCGACGGACGTTCGGCCGGACGGTCGCACAGGCGAGCCGATTTTTCCTTAGTTTCCTCCGGTCGGTCCCCGGACTCGTCTGGGGATTTCTCTTCGTCACCGCCGTGGGACTCGGCCCCTTCGCCGGCGCGCTGGCACTTGGCGTCCACAATACCGGCGTCCTCGGCAAACTTTACGCCGACTTCCTCGAGGATACGGACCCGATGACGACCGAAGCGGTGGCGACGAGCGGCGCAACGCGTTTCCAGGCGGTCTGTCACGGCATGATTCCGCAGGTGACAGCCACCGTCGCCTCCTACACGCTGTATCGGTGGGAGTGTACCATCCGCTCGGCGACGATTCTCGGCTTCGTCGGCGCTGGCGGCATCGGCTACTATCTGGTTATCACGATTCAGCGGTTACAGTACGCGAAACTCCTGACAGCCATCGTCGCCGTTTTCGTTCTCGTCGTGTGCAGTGACGCGCTGGCATCTCGACTGCGTGAACGGCTCACCTGAGCTAACTGCTCAGGGTTTGGCGTCCTGGGCGGTCTTCCGCGCTTCTTCGAGGTCGAGGTCGATATCTCTCGCCTGCTGGCGAATGTCGTCGGCATCGACAGTCGTCACTTCGCCGTCGTCGACCAGCACGTTGCCGTCGACCATCGTGAACACCACGTCGTCGCCGTGGGCAGCGAAGACGAGATGCGAGAGCACGTCGTGCAGCGGTGCCGCCCGCGTCACGCCTTCGGTCTGGACGCCGACGATGTCCGCGCGCCACCCCTCCTTGAGTTTGCCGACGTTGTCGAACCCGGCGGCTTCCGCACCGTTGACCGTCGCCATCTCGAAGATATCCGCGGCGGGCGTCGCGGTCGGGTCGAGGTGTTCGACCTTCTGGAGGAGGCTGGCCTGGCGCATCTCGGTAAAGGGGTCGAGCGTGTTGTTACAGGGGGGGCCGTCGTTGCCGAGCGCGACGTTGATACCGCGGTCGAGGTAGTCCCAGACGGGGGCGACGCCGGAGGCGAGTTTCATGTTCGAAGAGGGACAGTGCGTGACGTGGGTGCCGGTCTCTTCGAGGATTTCGCGCTCGCTCTCGTCGGTCCAGACACAGTGTGCGAGGACGACGTCCTCGCCGGTGATTCCGACCTCGTCGAGCCAGTGGATGTTCCGCATCCCGGTGTCGGCCTCGACCGTCTCGATTTCGCTCCGGTTCTCGCTGGCGTGGGTGTGAATCCGGACGCCGTCGTACCTGTCTGCGATCTCTCGAGTGCCGCGGAGACAGGCTTCGGTACAGGAGACGGCAAAGCGTGGCGTCAGCGCGTAGCGAATCCGGTCGTCGAACGAGCCGTGGTACTCCCGGATGAGTTGCTCGCTCTCGTCGAGCGCCTGCTCGGTCTCCTCGGCGAGATTATCGGGCGAGCGCTGGTCCATCATCACCTTGCCGAGCGCACCCCGAATCCCCATCTCGCCGGCGGCCTCGAAGGCGCGGTCGGCGTGGTTGACCGAGAGGTGGTCGACGACCGTCGTCGTCCCGCTCTCGATGCATTCGAGGTAGCCGAGTTTCGCGGCGACTTCCATCTCCTCGGCCGACAGCGACGCCTCCATCGGGAGAATGTAGTCGAAGAGCCAGTCCAGCAGTTCGGTGTCGTCCGCGATACCCCGCCCGAGGCTCTGGACGGAGTGAACGTGTGCGCCGACCAGCCCCGGCAGGAGAATGTCGTATTCGGCCTCCTCGTGGCCGGGATACTGCTCGACGACATCGGTGCGATCGCCGACGGCTTCGATGTGCGACCCCTCGACGACGACGCTGCCGTCCTCGATGACCGTAGACGAATCTGGGACGACGGTCCCGGAGAGTATCATACCGTTCATACGGATACAGAGCCGGATACAAAAGCGTTCCCACCGCCGCTGATACTGCGCTGAGTACGGGCCCCGCGCGGTGAGTTATTCTGCTGCCCGCTTCTGGACGGCTTCGAGGAGGATTTCGGTGCCGACGACGATATCCTCCCACTCGGTGAACTCGCTCTCCCGGTGGCTGATGCCGTCGACGCTCGGGACGAAAATCATGCTCGACGGGCAAATTTTGTTCAGATAGTTCGCATCGTGGCCGGCGCCGCTCACAAGTCGCGTGTAGTTGTGGTCTAACTCCTCGGCGGCCGCAACCACGGTATCGATACACGCCTCGTGGAACGGGTCGGCGTCGACGCGCATGATCTGCTCGAACTCGTAATCGAGTCCCTCCCGTTCGGCGGCCCACTCGATTTCCTGCTGGATGCGCCCGACGGCGGCGTCGACGGCGTCGTCGTCGTACGACCGGAAGTCGACGGTGAACTCGACGGTCTCGGGGATGACGTTGATGGCGTTGGGCCACACGTCGACACTACCGACGGTCCCGACGAGGTCAGTTCCCTCCGTGGCGGTGATGCGACGGACGGCCTGAATAACGTCGCTCGTCGCGACCATCGCGTCGTGGCGCATGTTCATCGGCGTCGGACCGGCGTGGTTGGCCTGTCCCTCGAAGGTGACATTCATCCACGAGAAGCCGAAGACGCCCTCGACGGCCGCGACGGGGAGCCCCTCCTGTTCGAGGAACGGACCCTGCTCGACGTGCATCTCGAAGTAGGTGTGAATGTCACGCGGTTCGCAGGGTGCATCACCCTTGTAGCTGATGCGTTCCAGTTCCTCGCCGAAGGTGTTGCCGTCCTTGTCCTCGCGAGCGTAGGCGTAGTCGAGGTCGAACACGTCACAGAAGACGCCGCTCCCGAGCATGTCCGGCTGGAAGCGAACGCCCTCCTCGTTGCTCCAGCAGACGATTTCGAGGGGGCGGCGGGTGGTCACGTCGGCTTCGTTGAGCGCCTCGACGACCTCGAGCGCGCCGAGGACGCCGGTGACGCCGTCGAAGCGCCCGCCGTTGTACTGGCTGTCGACGTGCGAGCCGAACAGCACGGGCGCGAGGTCGTCCTCCTCTCCGTCGCGGCGGCCGAAGATGTTTCCCATCTCGTCGATAGTCACGTCCAGCCCGGCGTCCTCGAACCACTCGACGACCCTGTCTCGGGCCTGTTTGTTCTCGTCGGAGAGTGCCGGCCGATTGACGCCGCCCGCGTCGGTCGCACCGATCTCGCTGAAGGAGTCGAACTTCTGCCGAAACCGCTCGCTATCCACAGCTGGGTCTGCCATGGTGGCACCGACTCGGTGGCCAAACTTGAAGATTCCGCTGACAATCCTCTCTATGGCGGTTAGCTCGCAGAATTTGCGTGAACTATGGATTTTCCCAGCGTGTGTCACTGGGTCGCATAACCGAAAGAAAATAGAGGGTTGTTCTCCATCGTTGTGGCATGACAGTATCGTCAGACGAGTCTCTAGAATTTCAACACGCGACGGTTCTCGACGGGAGTGGCAGACCCGCATTTACTGCCCACGTTCTGATTTCCGGGAACGAAATTCGACGAATCGGCGACGAACCAGCGGGTGCCGACCGTGAAATCGACCTCGGGGGATCGTATCTCGCCCCGGGATTCATCGATATGCACGCCCACTCGGACCTGCGTCTGTTGCATACTCCCGGTGCGACAGAAAAGCTCACGCAGGGAATTACGACGGAAGTCCTCGGCCAGGACGGGATCAGCGTCGCACCGGTGCCAGCAGCACTGCGAGAGCAGTGGGAGGAGCACAACGAATCCCTCAACGGGAGCCTCGACGAACCCTGGCCCTGGAACTCGGTCGGTGAGTATCTCGACGAACTCGACGCGGCCGACCCCGCCGTCAACTGTGCCTACTACGTCCCGCACGGCAACCTGCGCTCGCTCATCGCGGGATTCGAGGACCGCTCGATCTCTGGCGAGAACGTGGTCGTCTCGGGCTCAAACGAACTGGTGGTTTCGAAGTCCCAGTGGCAGGGCAGCGACACCGACGCTGCGCCCGGTGCGCTCGGGGCCGTACAGAACGAACTCGCGGTGGCGCTGGACGAGGGGGCGTTCGGGATGTCGAAAGGGATGATCTACCCGCCGAGTTCCTACGGGCGCGACCAGGAACTGGAGGCGCTCGCAGAGGTGCTTGGCGAGCGTGACTCGTTTATGATTTCACACGTCTGGAACGAGACGAACCGCGTCGTCGAGTCTATCGATCGCTATCTCGATATCTGCGACCGGGGTGGCTGTCACGCACACGTCTCTCACCTCAAGGTCGGTGGGCAACAGAACTGGGGCAAATCCGAACAGATCGTCGACCTGTTCGACGACGCCATCGAGCGGGGACAGCGAGTCACGTTCGACCAGTATCCCTACACCGCTGGCTCGACCATGCTGACCGCGCTGTTGCCGCCCTGGGCGCGAAAAGGCAAGCCGAGAGATATCAGAACTCGTCTGCGAGACCCCGAGACCGTCGAAGATATTACCGAGGATATCAACTCGCCCAGCGAGTGGGAGAACCTCGCTCGCGCCGCTGGCGACTGGGACAACATCCTCATCACGCAGACCGGGAGCGGCGAGTCTCAGGGGGACACCATCGCGGACATCGCGACCGAGCGGGATCTCGACCCCGTCGAGGCGATGTGTGAACTCCTGCTCGAGGAGGATCTGGCAGTCACGATGGCCGATTTCATCATGTCCGAGGAGGATATCGAGCGATTCCTCGCGGACGACCGCGGCACCTTCTGTACAGACGGTATCTTCGGCGGGAAACCCCATCCCCGCGCTATCGGTGCCTTCGCCCGGATTCTCGACCACTACGTCGACGACCGCGAGACGCTCACACCGGAACTGACGGCCTACAAGGCCGCTGGCAACCCCGCGGACATCCTCGGACTGCAAGACCGGGGCTACGTCAGAGAGGGGTACGTCGCCGACCTCGTCGTCTTCGACCTCTCCGACGTCCGGGAGAACGCCACCTACGAGGACCCGCTGCAACTCTCCGATGGATTCGAGTACGTCCTCGTCGGCGGGGAAATCGCGGTCCGCGACGGCGACCCGACCGGCGAACGGAACGGAACAGTCCTCCGGTCGACTGAGGAGTGGGGCGGCCCGAACCGGCCCGAACTCGACCGGCAGACCGCGTCGCCTTCTCCCTAGCTCTGACTTCGATTTTCGGGCACGGTCTCCGATGAAGGTGGACGGAAACAGAACATTTCGACAGGAATCGGGCCGCTCGCTGGAGAAATACGTTCCCGTGTACCTCAGCCCATAACTATTTAAAATGTCTCGAACAACACTCTACAGTGTTCCATGAGCGAGAGCAAGCGAGTTAGTGAGAGAGGCGACCGTGTCGGGATGTACCTGCAGGACAAACACTCCATCCGGGAGAACATGGAGCTGGTCCAGCGCGCGGAGAACCACGGCTTCGACGAAGTCTGGCAGGCGGAGTCCCGACTTGCCCGTGACGCGATCACCCCGATGGCCGCCTACGCGGCGGTCACCGACGACATCAAGATCGGCTCGGGCGTCATCAACAACTGGACGCGTAACACGGCGCTCATCGCACAGACGATGAGTACGCTCGAAGAGCTAGCAGGTCGTGACCGCATCCTCTGTGGTATCGGCGCGTGGTGGGACCCCCTCGCCGAGAAGGTCGGTATCGACCGCAGCGGCGCGCTGCGCGCGATGCGCGAGTGCGTCGAAGTGACCCAGGACCTGCTGGACATGGAGAACGTCACCTACGACGGCGAGTTCGTCAATATGCGTGACGTCGAACTCGACATTGTCCACGGCGACGCCGGCCCCCGAACGGTTCCGGTGTACGTCGGTGGAACGGGCTTCAAGATGCTCGAACTGACGGGGCACTTCGCGGACGGCGCGCTACTCAATTACCTCGTCAGCCCCGAGTACAACCAGAAGGCCCTCGACGCGCTGGAGACCGGCGCAGAGCGGGCCGACCGCACGCTTGAGGATATCGACCGGCCACAACTGGTCGTCTGTTCGATGGACCACGACCTCGACAAGGCACTCGACAACGCCCGCGAACTCATCACGCAGTATCTCGGGCAGCAGCCACACATCATGAAGGCCTCCGGCGTGAGCCAGGACCTCATCGACGAGGTCGGCGAGGCAATCGGTGGCTGGCCGGCCGACGAGGAGGACATCCAGGAGGGAATGCACCTCATCCCCGACGATGTCGTCCACAAACTGACCGCGAGCGGCACGCCCGAACAGTGTCGCCAGAAGGTCGCCGAGTACGCCGACAACGGCTGTCAGTGTCCCATCCTCTATCCGCTCGGGGACGATCCCGAACTGATGATCGAGGAGTTCGCCGACGGCTACCTGTAGTGGGGAGACTGCCGGCAGACGTCGTGTCGATCCCCGCTATGCGGCCGGAATGAGTCTCGGGACCCCCCCACTGTGCGTTCTCTCTGTGAACGCTGAGCAGCGAAAACCCCCAATTTTACTATTTTATTGTGTGTTTTAAAGAAAAAATTCATAAAATAAAACCGCACGACTCAGCCTGGCCGTTCGGTGTATTCGCCAGCACCCGTGTAAATTCCTGCTGGCATCTATTGCCCGAAAACAGTCTAAAATTGTGAATTAATGAACAATCAGGTGGTAAATCTCGCACAATAGGTAAGATTAAAAATGGGTGCTGTTGACAAGTCGAGTATGAGCGGTTCAGAAACCACCAGTTCGACTGATTCAGTGGTACTGTACGATATCGAGGACAGACCTCCGTTGGGTGAGGCGGTTCCGCTGGGTATCCAGCACGTGCTGGCGATGTTCCTCGGGAACGTCGCACCCCCACTCATTCTGGCAGGTGCGGTTGGCTCTGTCACTGGGGAGACGACGTTCCTCGTCCAGATGGCTCTCATCGTCGCTGGGGTTGCGACCATCGTCCAGGCGTTCCCAATCGGACCGATCGGGGCGCGACTCCCAATCGTCATGGGAACCAGCTTCGCGTTCCTGGGGCCACTCATCGGCATCGGCAACCAGTTCGGGCTCGCGGCGGTGTTCGGTGCAGCGCTCGTCGCTGCACCCATCGAGATGGTGATGGGCTTTTCGCTCGACCGGTTTCGGAAGTTCTTCCCACCGCTCGTCACCGGCATCGTCGTGATGCTCATCGGGCTGACGCTCATTCCGACCGGCATGGACTACGCCGCGGGCGGTGCGGGTGCAGCTGACTACGGATCGTTTACCAATCTCGGTCTTGCGGGGCTCGTACTGGTGGTGACGCTGGTTCTGAACCAGTTTTTCGGGGGGTTTCTTCGAGTCATCAGCGTCTTCGTCGGTATCGTCGTCGGCTACGTCGCCGCGATTGGGCTCGGCGTGGTCGACTTTTCGACCGTCGCGTCGGCCGGCTGGATTACCGTTCCAACCCCGCTGAAATACGGCCTCGCTTTCGAACCCAGCGCAATCCTCACGGTCGGATTCCTCTACATAATCACTGGGATGGAGACGATCGGTGACATTTCGGGAACCGTCTCCGCGACGGGGAGAGATGCGCGCGGAACCGAACTCCGTGGCGGTCTCATCGCGGATGGCGTCATGAGTGCGTTCGGTGCGGTGTTCAACGCGATGCCAAACACTTCGTTTTCGCAAAACGTCGGGCTGGTAAACTTCACTGGTGTCGCGAGTCGACACGTTGTGGGTCTCGGTGGCGGTATTCTGGTGGTTCTCGGATTCGTGCCGAAAGTCGGGGCAATCGTCTCCGTGATGCCCGACGCTGTGCTCGGTGGTGGCGCACTCATTTTGTTTGCGATGATTTTCTCCGCAGGCGCCCGCCTCATCAACCAGAATGTCGAACTGAACCAGCGGAATTCGACCATCCTTGCACTGTCTGTCGCGCTGGGTCTCGGCGTGGCGTTCCGACCAGACGTTCTCCAGGCCTTCCCGAACGAAGCCCAGACGCTGTTTGGCTCCGCACTCGTGACGGGTGGCTTTGCCGCAGTGATACTCAATATCGTCCTCCCGGGCGGTGGTGTCGGTACCGGTCCCACGGAATACACGGCGGGACTCGCACCGGATACGCCTGAGGGTTCCGAGCCGGGGATTTCCGAGCCGGCGACAGCGTCGGCTGAAGACGACGACTGACAAGCGGACGACGGCACAGCGTTGGTCCGTTCGCCGAAAAAATCAGCGGTTCCGATACCGTCAGTCGTCTGCTGCAGCTTCCTCGGCAGTGCCGTAGAGTTGCTCGACCTCACTAATTTCGGGGTCGATACGGTCGACGCCGCCAGTCGCCGTTTCCGCACTCTTGGTGTCTTTCAGCCCGAACCCGGTCGAGTTGACGACGACCGTTTCGTCGCTGTCGATGATGCCCTCGGCGAGCGCCTTTTTGACGCCAGCCAGCGGCGTCGCGCCCGCCGGTTCGGTGTAGATCCCTTCAGTGCTCCCGAGCAGGACCTCTGCATCGAGGATGTCCTCGTCGCTGACGAGCACCGAGGTGCCGCCGCTCTGTTCGAGCGCGCGACAGGCCTTGATCGTGTTTCGCGGGCGTCCGACCGAGATGCTGTCGGCCAGCGTCTCCGCGATGTCGTCGATGTTGTCGTGGCCGTGGAACGATTCGTGGATTGCCGGGGCGCCCTCCGCCTGGACGCCCAGCATCTTGGGGTGGTCCTCGACGTAGTCGAGGTCGTAGAACTCCTTGAACCCCTTCCAGGCACCGGCGATGGTACAGCCGTCACCCATCGAGAAGACGACCCAGTCGGGAACCTCACCGCGGACGACTGACTGCTCTGCGAGCTCGTGGCCGACGGTGCGCTTGCCCTCGACCTGGAACGGATTGATAGCGGCGTTGCGGTTGTACCAGCCGTACGTTTCGGTGACCTCGACAGAGAGGTCGTAGGCCTCGTCGTAACTGCCCTCGACGGCGAGAACGTCCGCGCCGTAGACGAGCGGCTGTGCGAGTTTGCCCGTTGGCGCGTCGCCAGGAACGAAGATGCGGCAGTCGAGGCCGCCGCGGGCTGCGTAGCCCGACAGCGACGCCGCCGCGTTGCCGGTCGACGCGCAGGTGATGATGTCGCGCCCGGCGTGTTTGGCCTTCGTGACCGCGATGGAACTCGCGCGGTCCTTGAAACAGCCCGTCGGGTTGCGGCCATCGTCTTTGACCAGCGTCGTCACGCCGAGTTCCTCGCTGAGATTCGGCGCGTCGAAGAGGTCCGTTCCGCCCTCGTTGAGCGTGACGCGCTCGGCCTCGTCGTGGACTGGCAGGAACGCCTCGTACTTCCACTCGCTCCGGATGTCACCGTCCAGGTCGGCGTCGAAATTGTCATGGATGACGTCGTAATCGTACTTCACCTCGAGAATACCCTTTACACCATCGTGCTCCGGGCAGGTGTAGATGATCTGGTCGGGGTCGTATTCGGCCCCGCAAATGGTACACTCTAGCGTGGTGACGTGCTCCATCGTCATACTGCACACCACAGCAGCCGAGAACTTAAACGACCCGCCATGCGATCGCTGGCAGGTTCACAGTTCGCGGCGGTGAGTGTCAGTAACGACTGATTGTGTGTGCAGAATGTACACAAATCAGATATTCGTACAGCAAACCCGCCACAAGACGAGGTTTTATACAGTCGTGCTTCGACCTGGCAATATGGCTGATACGTTCCGGGCGGGAGCGACGAGTCCGTCCGGCCGAGTAACGTACGAGTACCGGCCGGAGACCGACCAGTCCTTTCAGAACGCGCTAGCGAAGGCCAGAGACGGGTCCCGACTCACCGTTGACGACGGCATCGAACTCCTGACGACCGGGACTGACAAACCCGGAATCGACACCGAGCGCAAGGAGCAGGTACTCGAAGTAGCGGACCGCCGTCGCGCCGAGATGGTCGGTGACGAAGTGACCTTCGTCGCCAACGTCAACAACAACGTCACCACCGCCTGCAACACCGGCTGTCTGTTCTGCAATTTCAAAGACAGCGCCGACGCCTTCGAGTCCGACAGCACAGAGAGCCACAGCGGGTTCACGAAGACGCCTACCGAATCCCGTGCGGCCGCACGCGAGGCCGTCGAGCGTGGCGTCTACGAGGTCTGTTCGGTCAGCGGCCTCCACCCCGCGTTTGCGCTTGACGACGAACACCGCGAGATTCTGGAAGCCAGCGACCGGGAGCCGCTCAACTACAAACCACCCGACCGGTACGAGACGAATCCGGGGACTTACTGCGAGCAGATGGCCGCGATGAGCGCTGATGGGGCGCATCTCCACTCGATGACGCCCGAAGAAGCCTACCACGCCAGACGTGGCACCGACTGGTCCTACGAGGACGTGTACAGCCGTCTGAAACGGGCTGGCCTCGACAGCGTTCCCGGGACGGCGGCCGAAATCCTCGTCGACGAAGTTCGAGACGTGCTGTGTCCCGGGAAAATCGGGACGGCGGAGTGGGTCGGGGCGATGACGGCCGCTGCCAGCGTCGGGCTGCCGATGACGGCGACAATCATGTACGGCCACATCGAGAACGAGGCTCACCGCGTGAAACATCTCGACGTGATTCGGGACCTGCAGGACCGAACCGGCAACATCACGGAGTTCGTTCCGCTCTCCTTTGTCCACCAGCAGACACCACTCGCGGAGTACGGAATGGTCGACGGCGGTGCGACCAGAGCAGAGGACGAACTGATGATTGCCGTCTCGCGGCTCTACCTCGACAACGTCGACCACATCCAGTCCTCCTGGGTCAAGTACGGCGACGAACACGGGCTGAAGCTGCTGAACTGCGGTGCCGACGACTTCATGGGAACGTTGCTCTCGGAGGAGATCACTAAGCGAGCGGGCGGCACACACGGCGAGTTCCGCTCGTTCCGGGACTACGCCGACATGGTGTCGGCAATCGGTCGCACGCCAGTCGAGCGCTCGACGGACTACGAACAGCGCCGACGAATCGACCCCGACGAAACGCTCGTCGGCCCGACGCTCGGTCCGCAAGCAAACGGGACGCCACTGCTCCGGTAGTCCCCTATTTACGGCATCGATTCGCGGTGGAGGAATTCGCCGTCGCCCTCCTGGCTGTGTACCTCGTGGTCGCGAGCGGCCGCCTCGCCGCCGACGAACACCGTATCGACGCGTGCGGTCCACTTCCTCCCCTCGTACGGGGTCCACCCGCCGACGTAGGCGAGCTCATCGGCCGCGACAGTGTACGCTTCGTCCCTGAGCAGGACGATGTCCGCGTCGGACCCGACCGCCAACGAGCCTTTCTGTGGGTAGATGCCGGCCTCCCGTGCCGGTCGGGCACAGACCAGTTCGTGGAGCCGTGGCCAGCTGAGGCGATCAGTGTGGACGCCCTCGCTGACGAGAAATTCGAGCATCGTCTCGATGCTCGGCAGGCCGGCGTAGGGCTCCCAGATATCGTCCCACCCCTGCTCGCGGTTCTCGCGGTAGGTGGGGAAGTGCTCGCTCGCGATAAGGTCTATCGTTCCGTCCTGGACGGCGTCCCAGAGCTGCTCGACCTCTTCGGGGGATTTGAGGCTCGGGTTCACCTTCAGGAACGGCCCTTTCTCCGCGACGTCGTCCTTCGAGAAAGCGAGATAGTGTGGGCAGGTTTCGAGTGTGACCGGGACGGTGGCCCGAGAGACGAAGCGCGCGCCCTCTCGGGCACCGCTTCCGCTGGAGACGTGTACGACGTGGAGCGGGCAGTCGGCGTACTCCGCGAACCGTCCCATCCGGTTGATCGCGTCCAGTTCTGCCTCGAGTGGCCGCGAGTCCATATACACCTCGGGGTCGTCGCCGTCGATTTGCGCGCGAGCGTGGTCCAGCAGCCCCTGCGTCTCACAGTGGACTCGCACCTTTCCGCCGGCCTCGCCAACTGCTACCATGAGTTCGACGATGGTCCTGTCGTCGGCCAGATACGGGTCGGCTGTGAACGTCTTGAAATCCCGCGTTCCTTCTGCAATAACCGATTCCACGTCGATATCGCTGTTCTCGACGTTCCCTGCCACCAGCCCGAAGTCGACGTGGGCGCGTTCCTCGCATGCTGCCCGTTTCTTCCGGAACGACTCGGCGTCGGTCACCGGTGTCTGTGTCGGGAGTTCGACGACGGTCGTGACGCCGCCGGCGACGGCACTCGCTGTCTCCGAGGCGAAGTCGATACCTTCGGGAAACAACTCGTCGTCGTGCATGTGGTTGTGTACGTCGACGACACCGGGGAGTGCGACCATTCCTTCGGCGTCGACCGTCTCGTCGGCGTCAGCGTGGCCGTCGACAACGTCCGGGCCGACACCAGTAATCAATCCGTCCTCGATAGCGATTCCCCCCGTCACCGTCCCCGATGGCCGGACAATCCGCGCGTCCGAGATGAGCGTGTCCGTCATGGGCGTACGCACGCCCGGTACGAGTAAAACTGTTGCCGAACCTTCCAATACTGTGCCGTGTACGCTCAGTCTGCAGTGGTGGCACGCAAACGATTGTCACGCCTGCCGAATTCGCCGGCAAGAAGTCGTCTCGCAGGTAATTTTTTGTGCGACCCCGGTGATGGAATACTGTGATACTGAACGCTGGTACGCTCGTCACGATGAACGACGAGCGCGAGGTCCGACAGGAAGTACACGTCGCCGTCGACGACGGCGAAATAACCGACATCGCTGACGGGTACGTCTCGGATGCCGACGTCGACGCCCGGGACGAAGTCGTGATTCCCGGACTCGTCAATGCCCACACGCACATGTACGCACTCCCGATACGGGGTGCGCCGCTGTCGGCGGCACCCGAGAGCTTCTACCAGGCGCTCGTCGATATCTGGTGGGAGGTCGACGAGGCGTTCACGATGGACGACGCCCGGCTGTCTGCGCTCGGGTCCTGTGTCGAGATGCTAGAGGGTGGTGTCACGACGTTCTGTGACAACTACTCCGGCCCGAACACGCTCCCCGGTGCGCTGGACGCCGTGGCTGACGGCGTTGCACAGACGCCTATCCGCGGGATGATAACCTTCGAGACGACTGCGCGGAACTCGACCGAGGAGGCGATGGCCGGTATCGACGAGAACCAGCGGTTCGTCCAGGAGGTCGAGGACGATTACGACCGCGTCAACGGCCACTACTGCCTGCACACCCTCTTTACGAACACTGAGGAAGTCGTCGAGGAATGCGTCAGCCGCGCGACCGGCGACGACAGACCGGTTCAGATACACCTCGAGGAGGGACTCGTGGACGTGCACAAATCACTCGAAGAGTATGGGAAGCGTCCGGTCCCCGCCCTCGAAGAGATGGGCTTTTTCGAGTCCGATGTCATCGCCGCTCACTGTGTTCACTCGACCGAGCGCGAAATCGAAATCCTGGCCGACCACGACGTGTCCGTCGCCCACAACCCCTATTCGAACATCAACAACGCTGTCGGCATCGCCAACGTCGAGAAGATGGAGGAAGAGGAGATAACCATCGGCATCGGCGACGATGGCTGGGACCCCGATATGTTCGAGACGATGCGCTCGGCGGTCGGAGTTCACAAACTCAAACAGAACAACCCCAGCGGCTTCGACATGGCCAAGGCGCTGGAGTGGGCGACTATCGGTTCTGCGAGCGTGCTCGGTATGGACGACGAGGTCGGCAGTCTCGAAACCGGCAAACGCGGCGATTTCGTGACGCTCGACCTCGGACCGAATCCGGTGCTCGCCGATAGTGCTCCCTACTACGTGGTGAGCGCAGCGAGTCGTGCCGACGTGACCCGGACTATCGTCGATGGCGACGTGGTGTACGAGCGAGGCGGCTCTGTCGACGGCGTCGACGAGTCTGATATGGCTGCTGTCGGGACTGCGAGTGAATCGTTGTGGGACCGACTCTGACTGGAACTACACAGATATTAACAAACTTAGTCTGTTAATTGATAGCTGCCGTCGCTCGTAAATAGAGCGTATACGAAATGAATACAGGGTGTACAGAATAGCTGGGCACCGTCGTCACGCCGCATCTCTCGAAGGAGGGGACTCATTTCGATCTGTGTCGACGACGGAGAGACTGCGACTGACGACGAGATTCGTGAGTTCTGTCGCGTCGAGGACGGAGGTATCCCCGTCCGGATGTTCGTCCGAGTAGCGTCTGATACGATAGTCGTCGACGGCACCACGCGTATCAGTGATCGATTCGAGTACGTCGAAGCGGTCGCCCGTCACCGTGTTTCGGTACCTCTGCTCGGGTCGGACACCGACGACCGGCACGTCCGAGGGCCACGACCACCCGAACTCCTGGAGGTACTCGTTGTACTTCCAGACGCGTCGTTCAGTTTCGATCTGGTCGTCATCGTGGTCTCCCGCTGCAACAGCTTCGAGACTCCGATCCCAGTAATCGACGACACACCGTTTCAGGTCCTCTTCGAGTGTTTCTTCGACGATACGCTCTTCGATTGGGTAGCCGACTTCGATGCCCACCACGACGTACTGGTCGAGTCGTGCCAGGCACCGTTGACACTCGATTTCGATGACTGACATCGACATGTCGTCGTCGAAGCCGATGTGTGCGATTTCGCTGGCGCAGTTCGGACACCAAAAAAAGACGACGCCGTTGTCGACGTGTTCTAACTCTGCTAGTACCGTCAAATCATCAAATAGCGTGTCAGCGTGTTGCGGGCTAGCGGAACAATCCGATTCCTTCGCCTCTTCAGTTGCCGTTCCTGCAAACTGCGCAAGTTCCCGATCCTTGAGTAGCGCTTTGATGACTGAGTCGTGGGAGGAGTGCGATTCTGCCTCGCGAATCTCTTCTATCTGTTCTTTCGTCCAGTCGCGAACACGTATTGTGGCCATATGGTGCACACACTGCACACATTGACTTAATTCCTTCCACCAGTTATCCCGTTATGTACTGCTTTCTCCAGTCTGGGCTCGTGGCGCATAAATACTCTGGTCGAATAATAAACAATTCAGAAAAATTGTATTAGTCTAAAATAGTCGGAAAAATATAACTTAACTCTGTCTTCAACCAGGTGATTGGCTGCCTCACTCCGCTTGAGGTGCCGTCTACAATACTGGTGAATTTTCGGTTATAACTGTGAATATAATGGATTATATCCTATATTAGTCGCGCTCTCGAAACCATTTCTACTGTTGATGACTGCTACACACATTGGATTTCAACGTTGTAGTTACATTTCTGTTGTATGGGTCCGGCATCTCTCAAAAGCTTATTATATAAAGAATATTTATAAATATCGATTCCAGTCGAAGTAGTGTCTGTGTGACTATACCATCTCAACCAGCAACCGACTGCAGAGACTTTCCGTTCTCTGGACCGATCAGTACGGTTCTCCAACACGTGAGCGGATAGTCGACGGAGTTCTTTCTCTGCGAACGCTTCCGTCAGTGTCCGCTCTCGTTCCTGGTTGCGGGTAACTCCAGTGTGACCGTAACACGAATGTATTCGGGGGACTCCTCACCGTGGTGGGACCCATCAGTGAGGCCATGCGACCACTGCCGTCTGCAACGGCATATCTGGGATACATCGTCGGACTCTGTTGTGCAACTGCCGGATTTGTAGTCTCTGGGCTGGATGCAGCAATCCTCTGGTGTGTCGTCGGATACTTCCTCGGCAAATCGGTTCAGAGCATGCTCTGGTCACTGACGCGTGGACCGGCTACCTGATGCCCGTTCGCCGCAGTGGTTACCCGAAGGTATTCGTGGCAATTGCCTCGGTAGCGATGTAATGGCCGAACAGCAACTTGATCTGCGAGAGATTCCGCCGCCGAAACGACACCCAAAAATCTTCGACGCGTTCGAGGAGTTAGCGAGCGGTGAAGCGCTGACGCTGGTCAACGACCACGAACCGACGCCATTGTACCACCAGATGGCTGCCGAAGTCGAGTCGTCCGATGCCGATGGATACACTGTTGACCGTATCGGCCCGAACGAGTTCATCGCAACTCTTCCAAAAAAGTAGCTGCTGTCTTCGTTCGGTGGCCGATTTCCTCTCTGTTGCCGTCGGAAGTGGGCCCGGACGGATTGTGAACCTCAGTCACTCCACTTCGTTCCGTTCCTTGGTTCAAACCGCCGGACGTACGATTTGCTTCTCGCGTCCACTCGTCGCAAAATCGCATGGGCCCGGACGGATTTGAACCATCGCATACCCGGTTATGAGCCGGGGGCTCTAACCAGACTGAGCTACGGGCCCGCTGTCTTTCCGTACCAAATCGCCCAACTAAACTCTACCGTTGTGCGAACATCTCCCTCGGAACTCTTTTCGGGTAGACGACCGTATTCGTGTGTAACTATGGGAATCGGTGGCTCGGACATGTACCGGCAGCAAATCCTCGACCACTACAAGAACCCCCGAAACTACGGGGAAATCGAGGACCCAACGTTCACCCACACCGGCGAGAATCCGATGTGCGGTGACACGATCGAGATGGACGTCGTCCTCGACGACGACGAGGAGACAATCGAACGCGTCGCGTTCCGCGGAGATGGCTGTGCCATTTCACAGGCTTCCGCCTCCATGTTCTCGCAAGAACTCGCCGGCATGGCACTCGACGATCTGCAGGAGATGGATCGTGACGATATCGTCGACATGCTCGGCGTCGACATCTCTGCAATGCGCATCAAGTGTGCTGTCCTCGCCGAGAAGGTCGCACAGGACGGCGCGGAAATCTACTTCGGCGAGAAAGACGTCGACAAGACGACCACCGAAGACGACTAACTACGTTTTGCAGTACTTTGACCGATAGCATCCGCGCGCCGACGGCGCGCGGTTCTCCGAGCACGAACGTAGTGAGTGCTCGGCTTTTTTCGCCCACGTTCGAAAGAGCAGAGCTCTTTCGCAGCCCGGCAGAAATCTTCGATTTCTGCGGACGTTTTTCAAGTAACGAGCGAGCGAAGCTCTCTCGAACCATGCGAACGGCGCGAAGCGCCGTGAGCAGAGAGTGGTTCGCGCTCCGCGCGAACCCGACGCAGAAAAAGGTGGTTAGGCGAACGCGATCGGCTGGCCCGCAGTATCTTCCTCTTCGCGGACTTTCTGGAGTGCGTTCTCGAAGTCGGCCATCTCGACGGTGGTGCGCTGGTCGCGGATGGCGAACATCCCGGCTTCGGTCGCCAGCGAGGCCAGTTCCGCACCGGAGAAACCCTCCGTTTCGGTTGCGAGCGCTGCCATGTCGATGCCGTCTGCCAGGTCCATCTCTCTGGTGTGAATCTCGAGGATGCGCTCGCGGCCGTCCCAGTCCGGGTTCGGCACTTCGATGAGACGGTCGAAGCGACCCGGGCGGAGAATGGCGCGGTCGAGCATGTCGAAGCGGTTGGTCGCGGCGATAATGCGGATTTCACCGCGCTCTTCGAAGCCGTCCATCTCCGAGAGGAGTTGCATCATCGTCCGCTGAACCTCGGCGTCACCGCTGGTCTTCGAGTCCGTCCGCTTGGCGGCGATGGCGTCGATCTCGTCGATAAAGATGACGGCGGGTTCGCGCTCGCTGGCGAGTTCGAAGAGGTCACGGACGAGGCGCGCACCTTCCCCGATGAACTTCCGAACGAGCTCCGAGCCAGCCATCTTGATGAAGGTAGCGTCGGTCTGGTTCGCGACGGCTTTCGCCAGCATCGTCTTCCCCGTCCCCGGTGGACCGTGCAAGAGCACGCCGGATGGGGGCTCGATACCCACGTCCTCGAACTGCTGGGCGTTGATGAGTGGTTCCTCGACCGCTTCGCGAACTTCCAGAATCTGGTCTTCGAGGCCGCCGATGTCGTCGTAGCTCACGTCGGGGCTGGCGTCGATTTCCATCGCCTGCGCGCGAGCGTCGGTTTCGGGGTTGAGGATGGTCTGAATGGCGAAGGAGTCGTTGATCGCGACGCGGTCCCCGGATTCGAGGTCCTCGCGGAGCGTCGGTGAGACTTCGGTCAGCACTTCCTGGTTGTTGCCGTGCTGTTTGACGACGACGCCATCGTCGGTAATCTCCTCGGCGGTCGCGATGTACAGCGAGGACGATTTGAGCGTGTCGTTCTCTCGTTCGAGCCGGTCGACCTGCTCGGTGAGGTCGTTCCGACGCTCCTCGGCCGACCCCAGTTGCTCTTCGAGTTTGTTCTGTACCTTGACGAGTTCTCTGTAATGGTCCCGGAGAGCCTCTAACCGTTCGTCCTGGGTCATTTCGGGGTCCAGGTCTAGCCGTGGGCGCTCGGGAAGCGACGAACTACGCGACATCTGATTGTAGAGTATTTGCCATCGGGAGACATAGGTCCTTCGGCAACGGAACCGATTTCCGTCCTCGAAAGGGCGTCAGAATCCCACCCCGTTTGTCTCAGACCAGTCGTTCGAACTCGTCGAGATACTCGCCGTACACGTCGAGTGCCGACTGAACAGTCGCAGCGTCGGTCATGTCGACACCGGCGTCGTCGAGCAACTCCAGCGGATAGCCCCGTGACCCGCTCTCCAGGAAGTTCCGGTAGCGCTCGGCGGCCGGTTCGCCGTGGTCACGAATGTTTTCCACGAGGGCAACCGCGGCGGAGATACCGGTCGCGTACTGGAAGACATAGAACGCGCGGTAGAAGTGCGGGATGCGCATCCACTCGCGGGCGATACGGTCGTCTACCTCGGCCGGTTCGTAGTAGTCGCCTTTCAGTTCCTGATAGAGTTCGTCCAGTCGGTCGGGTGTCAGCGGCTTGCCGGCCTCGCTCATTTCGTGGGTCCGCTGTTCGAACTCGGCGAACATCGTCTGCCGATACAGCGTCGAGCGGAACCGTTCGAGGTACTGGTTGAGAACGTGACGGCGAAGCTGTTCGTCCTCGACGGTCTCCAGCAGGTGATGGGTCAGCAGCGTCTCGTTGACGGTGCTCGCGATTTCGGCGATGAAGATGGTGTAGTCGGCGTAGACGTACGGCTGGGCCTCGCTGGCCAGTTCCGAGTGCATCGAGTGGCCGAGTTCGTGTGCCAGCGTGTACATCGACTCCACGTCGTCCTGGTAGTTCATCAGGATGTACGGCTGGGAGTCGTAGGTCCCGCCGGAGTAGGCGCCCGACTGCTTGCCCTTCGTCTCGTAGACGTCGACCCACTGGGAGTCGAGCCCCTCCGCGAGCCGGGACTGGTAGGCCTCTCCCAGCGGCGCGACGGCCTCGGTGACGTACTCGCAGGCGTCTTCGTAGGACACCTCTGGACTCTCTTCGGTGACCAGCGGAACGTAGAGGTCCCACATCTTGAGGTCCTCGCCGTCGGTCACCGTTCGCTTGAGGTCGCCGTGACGGTGCAGTTTGTCGAGGTTGTCCCGAACCGTGTCGACGAGGGTGTCGTACACCTCCGTCGGAATGTTCGGGCCGTCCAGTGACGCCTCCCGAGAACTGTCGTAATCGCGCGCAGCAGCCAGTTTTTCGTCGGCTTTCACGCTGTTTCGGTAGGAAGTACCGACGGTGTTGCGCACGTCTTCCCACTCGTCGTAGAACGTCTCGTAGACGCGCTGGCGAAAGGCTCGGTCGGGATTTTTCTGGAGCGTGGTGAAGTTGTTCAGCGTAATCGGCTGGGGCTCGCCGTCGGGGTCGTCGACTGCCGGGAACTCCATGTCTGCGTTGGCGAGCATGTTGTAAATCTCGCCCGACGCGCCCGTTACCTCCCCCAGTTCAGCCAGCAGGTTTTCGACTTCCGCGGAACGGGTGTGCGGTTTCATTCGCAAGATATCGTCGATGTAGTGGTCGTACGCTTCCAGTGCCGGCTTTTCCTCCTGCATCTGTTCGATATCCTCCCGGTCGAGCTGCTGGAGTTCTGGCTCGATGAAGGACGCGGCGCTCGCGGCTTCGGAACCGAGCGACTGGGCGCGGGTCGCCAGCGCCTGTGCGTCGTCATCGCGTGTGTCCTCGTCGCGGCGCATTCGAGCGTACGCACCGACGTTTGCGACCTGCCGCATCACCTGCTCGTAGGTTTCGAGCAGTTCGGTCAGCGTCGCCGCGTCCTCGGCCGCTCTGCCCTCGTAGGCGCGAAGGTCGTCGAGACTGTCGCGGGCCTGTTCGAAGGCCGTCTGCCACGCCTCGTCGCTGGCAAACAGCGAGTCGAGGTCCCACTTGTACGCTTCGTCGATGTCACCGCGTTCGGGGACGGAACTCATTGGACGGGGTTAGACTGGCCGGCAGGTAAGCCTTTGCTGTCCGCTACCGGGACGCTCTCTGCAGCCATCTTCCGTCTTTGCAGTGCCGTCGCAGTCGGTCTACATCGTGAGACTGCCGACGCACTGAACTGTTTTCTCGGAGCGCCGACCGACAATCAGTCGCGCTGGAGTTCTATCGTCACGACACTCCCGCTGGGGTCGTTGTCCGAAAACCGCAGCGTCCCGCCAGATTGGCGGACGATCCAGTAGACCAGCCACAGTCCCAGCCCGCTGCCGTGATACAGTGGCTCGAGTTCCTCCTCGCCCAGCAGTACCTTCCGTTCCATCTCGGGGATACCGGGACCATCGTCTTCGATAGCGATACGGACCGTCTCTGCGTCCTGTGCGACCGAAACGGTCACTTCCGGTGACGGGTTGTCGCTGTGGACGAGCGCGTTCTCCAGCAGTTCGGCTACTGCCCGGTTGAGCTGTGTCGTCCCCTCCGCGGTGACTCCGTCGGGCAGGTCACTGGTGACGGTGGCGTCGGGGAAGTCGGACTGCATGCTCCTGATGACTCGGCTGACGAGTTTGGTGACATCGACTCGCTGCCGTGGTGCGTCCGACAGTAGCACTCGCGTCACCGCCCGCTCTTTGTCGACGAGCGCGACGAGTTCGTTCGTCTTTTCGACGATGTCGGTCGCGTCTGTCGCGAACTGTGGCGGGGCGTCGGTTTCAATTACTTCGGCCCGCGCCTGAATCACGTTCAGCGCGTTGTTTAGATTGTGGCGCAACACCCGGTCGAGCACCCGAAGTTGCTTTTCGCGCTCCTTGCGCTCCGTGATGTCGCTCTGGATTGCGACGAACTCCTCGACGCTCCCGTCGTCGAAAATCGGCGCGATCGTCTGATGGGCTTCGTACAGCTCTCCGTCACTGCGTCTGTCGGTGATCTCTGCCTCCCAGACATCGCCGGCGAGCAACGTCCGCCACAGCTTCTCGTAGTACTCGTCGTCCATCTCGCCCGATTTGAGTATTCGCGGGGTCATCCCCGTCGCTTCCGCACGACTGTACCCGGTGATCTCTTCGAACGCAGGGTTGACGTACTCGATCGTCCCGTCCGTGCCGGTAATGTACACTCCCTGTCCGGCCGATTCGACGGCCCGTTTGAACCGGCGAAGCTTCCGCTCCCGGTCGCGTTGCTCGGTCATGTCTCGCGTTATCTTCGTGAATCCGCGGAGCGCCCCGTCGTCGTCTCGCAGTGCGGTCACGGTCACACTCCCCCAGAAGCGCGAGCCGTCCTTGCGAACGCGCCACCCCTCCTCTTCGTAGCTGCCTCGCTCGGCGGCAGCGTCTAGCACTTCCTGTGCGTGGTCGCTCTCGACGTCGTCCGGGTAGAACGTCGAGAAGTGTTCCCCGAGAATCTCCTCGCGGGTGTACCCTTTCAATCGCCGCGCGCCGTCGTTCCAGCTCACGACGGTCCCCGACGGGTCTACCCGGAAGATTGCGTACTCTTCGACTTCCGTAACCAGCTGCCGAAACCGCTCTTTCTCCTCGGCGAGTCTGTTGCGCATCTCGACCGTCGCCAGAGCGTGCGCGATGTCGTCACCGAGCTCCGACAGCACGGCCACTTCGTCGTCGTCAAACGCGTTCGTGCGGTCGGCATAGACGTTCAACACGCCGTACTGTGTCCCCTCGTATAGCAGCGGGACGGAGGCCAGTGACTGGTAGCCTCGTTCGAGTGCGTCCGCTCGCCAGGGTGCAAACTCGGGATCGTTCTGGATGTCCTGTATGACCGAGATTTCACCGTTCTTTACGGCCCGTCCGCCGGGTCCGTGTCCGGTCGGGGTATCGTCTGCCGTCACGGTGATGTCGGAGAGATACCCCGCTTCGAGACCGCCCCACTCGCGTGGCTCTACCTCCCTCGTCTCCTGGTCGAACTCGCCGATCCACGCGAAGCGGTACGGCTCGGCACTGCTGAGAATCTCACAGACTTGGCTGTCTATTTCAGCCGTACTGGTTGCGTGGACTAGCGCCTGGTTGACTTCGCTGACGAGCGAGCGGATGCGCTCGAGCGTTGCGTTCCGTTCGCTCGCTCTGGCACTCTCGACGACGGTTCTGAGCCGCGCTGGCAGGATTCCGTCTCGCGCGTCCGCCAGCCGGAAGTAGTCCGTCGATCCGGCGGCGATCACGTCGGGTGCTGTCTCGTCGCTGGCAAGCGCCACGACTGGCGGACCGTCCCGTTGCTCGGAGATCTCGTCGAGTGCTACGAAACCAGCCGAATCCGGCGCTCGGGCGTCAACGAGAACACAGTCGACACGATTCGACGCGAGATGTGCCAGCCCCGCGCCCGTCTCCGTCGCCGTGATAACGACAAACTGCTGATCTGTGTCGGCCAGTGCCGTTGTTATCCGGTCGGCGATCCTCTCCTCGCAGCCGACACACAGCACCCGTATCTCGCCGTCCATCGTACGTACACGACTGTGTGTCTCGGCAAAAACGTTCGCTATGCTCGTGCGTTCACTCTCGATAATCAGTCAGCGCCCCGGCCACGCGGCTCCGCGTCGCGCGGTCGACCCGTTGACGTTCGAAGACGGCCCGAGCGCTGGCGGCCGCCGTCTCGTCGACGGCGAACTCGAGTGTGGGATACGTGACCCCGGTCAGTACCAGTCCGGTCGCCGGTGCGGGAGCGACTCCCTCGGGCCCGTCGAGTGGCTCCGGTGCCAGCACCTGCTCGATACGAGCGAGCGGCGCGTCTCTCTGTGCTATCTCGGCGACGACCGAGACGATCCGCCGGACCAGTTGCCGGGCGAACCCACCCGCGGTGAGTTCGACCACGAGGAAGGGCCCCTCACGGTCGAGTGCCGGTGACAGCGTTCGGACGGTGCCGTTATCGTCGGGCGTGAGATTGTGGAAGTCGTGTTCGCCGGCGAGCGCGTCGAGTGCGTCGCGGGCGCGCTCGTCGCTCGCGTCGGGTGCGTGCAGGTAGTACGTGTAGGTCCGACTGGTCGCGTCGTGCGTGGCGTGGAACTCGTCGGGCGCGTCGGCGCTGGCCCACGCCCGCACGTCCGCCGGGAGTTCGCTGTTCAGCGCGGCAGGTGTGAGCCAGTCGGGGGCGTCGAAGGCGACGGTCTGGGCGAGTGCGGAGACGCCGGCGTCGGTGCGTCCGGCAGCGGCGTACCCCGGCGGCGTGTCCGCTGTGGTTCCGAGCACGTCCAGCGCCCGGAGTGCGTCGAGAATGGTGTCTTCGACGGTCGTCACGTCCGGCTGGCGCTGGAAGCCGTAGAACGGCTGGCCGTCGTAGGCGATACGGTAGGCGCGCACGGCTCACTCGACCAGCGTGTGGCCGGTCATCTCTGGTGGCTTCTCGATATCTGCCAGCGCCAGCATCGTCGGTGCGATGTCGGCGAGCGTGCCGCCGTCGCGGACGCTGCGACTTCCGTCGGTGTCCGTCGCCGGGAGATAGATGAGTGGGACCGGGTTGGTCGTGTGTGCCGTCTGGGGCTGTTCCTCGGTGCCAATGTCGTCGGCGTTGCCGTGGTCGGCAGTCACGAGAACGTGTGCGCCCGCCGCCTGCATCGCCTCGACCAGCCGCCCCAGCTGTTCGTCGACGGCCTCGACGGCTTCGATGGCGGCCTCGAAGTCACCAGTGTGGCCGACCATGTCCGGGTTGGCGTAGTTGAGCACCATCGTGTCGGGATTTTCTGACTCGATAATCTCGATAGCCGTGTCGGTCACCTCTGGCGCACTCATCTCCGGTTGCAGGTCGTAGGTCGGAACATCCGGGCTCTCGACGATACGCCGGATTTCGCCGTCGAACTCCACCTCGCGACCGCCGTTGAGGAAGTAGGTGACGTGGGCGTACTTCTCGGTTTCTGCCAGCCGGAGCTGCGTCTTCCCAGCATCGGCCAGGACCTCGCCGAGCGTGTTCTCGGGCACGCGCGGCGGGAACGCGACCGGCAGGTCGAACGTGGCGTCGTACTGCGTCATCGTCACCAGCCGAATCTCCGGTGGGGTGGTCTCGAACTCCCAGTCCTCCGGTCGGATATCCGCGAGCATCTGGGTGAGCTGTCGGGCGCGGTCCGAGCGGAAGTTCACGAAGATGGCTGCGTCACCATCGGAGAGAGCGGTTCCGCCCTCGACGAGCGTCGGTTCGAGGAACTCGTCGGTATCGCCACGGTCGTAGGACTGCTCGACGGCCTCGACGGCTGTGGGTGCGATGTGGTCGGCAGTTCGGTTCACGATAGCGTCGTACGCGCGCCGGGTCCGCTCCCAGTTCTCGTCGCGGTCCATCGCGTAGTATCGCCCGCTGACCGTCGCCACGTCGCCGGTACCGTACTCCTCGACGTGTGAGTGCAGTTCGTGGAGGTAGCCCGACCCGCTCTTGGGAGCGGTGTCCCGGCCGTCGGTGAAGGCGTGGGTGACCGCGTCGACACCGCGGTCAGCAGCGAGTTCGATCAGCGCGTGAAGGTGTGCCTGATAGGAGTGGACGCCACCGTCCGAGACGAGACCGAGGAAGTGGACCTGTCCGCCGTGTTCGTCGGCGTACTCGAACGCTGAATTGATGGATGAATTTTCGTTGATTGGGCGGTCCGTGTCGTCCACGTCCTCCGGTGTCTCTCCTTTCCAGCGGGCAATCGCATCGGAAACCCGGGCCGACTCCTGTTTGACGACGCGGCCGGCACCGATATTGAGGTGGCCGACTTCGCTGTTGCCCATCTGTCCCTCGGGGAGTCCGACCCGGCGGCCGTGCGTTTCGAGCGTCGTGTGGGCACCGTCGCGCCAGAGTCGATCGAAGTTCGGTGTCTGTGCGGCAGCGATAGCATCGCGTACGTCCTCGTCGGGGTTCAGCGCCCACCCGTCGAGGATGACGAGACCGACGTCCATACCGGCGGGAGACGGTGACGGGCCGAGACACTTTCGTTTCGCGTGTGGGAGACATGGGCCGCGAGCATCGGAGTTATGTATCCCGGCTGTTACAGTGCGAACATGGAATCGCAACTCCTGTCGGACGAGCAGGCAAACAATATCGTCACCACCGCCAGGACAGCGACCGGTGACAGCCTCCGCTCGGTCACCTACTTTACGCGCTCGGATTTCGACCAGCTCTACCTGCGCGACGACCTCGAACGCGACGCCGACCTCAACACGTTCGTCGGCCACGAGTGGCGCGGTTACCGCGAGACGCAAAACGCCTACCAGAACTCCGAACTCGGTCAGTACAAGTTCACGGTCCGTGCCTTCGAGAACGGCTACCTCCTCCGGATTGCCGCCGACCGGAAGGGCGTACTCATCACCACCGACGGCCTCTCGATGAGTAGCTACGAGGAAATCGCCGAAGCACTCCAGCGGATGCTCAAAGAAAACGCCGAAGACTAACGCAGCGTCGACGCTACGCTGCCCGGTAGGTCACCGAGACAGTCGCCGACACCTCCACGGGACCTGGCTCGATGACCGTCGATGCATCTTCTGCGACACCACTGGCAGCCCCTCTCTCGATGGGGAAGAACTCCATCTCTGACGTTGAAACCGATTTCACGCTCTGGACTGTTACGTTGCTCTCCGATGCGATAGTGTTCGCGTCAGTGCGTGCATTAGACATCGCGTCCCGGAGCGCCTGTTGGCGGAGGTCGAGACGAGTGTCGTCGGCGAGTGTGAACGTCACGCCGTTTATCTGGTTGGTGCCGTTCCCGACGGCGCTGTCGATAATTTCACCAGCCCGGTCCGGCGACACTTCTATCTCGAACTCGTTGACGGCTCGATAGCGAGTCTGTCGACTGTCGTTCGGGCGTGGCTCGCGAACTGTTCTGATGTCGAACTGTCTGGTCTGGAACTGGTCGTCAGTGATACCACTTTCGGTGAGTGCCGTCCGCGTCTGTGAGACGTTCTCGGCGACCTGTCGCCGTGCGGTTTCGGCGTCACTGGCGGTCGCGACGACGGCTGCTCGAATCCGTACCGTGTCGGGCGCTGCCTCCGCCGTTGCTGATGCGGAGACGGATATTGTCGTGTTCTCACCACTGGTGTCAGCGGTGTCACCGGGTGCTGGTTCTGCCGGGGTTTCGGATTCGTCCGGCGTTTCTTCGTCCGGTGTCTGCTCTACTGGCGTCTGTTCTGCTGGCGTCTGCTCTTCGGGTGGCGCTTCCTCAGGTGTCGCTGTCGATTCTGCTGGTGTGTCAGTCGGCTGTTCGACAGGTGTGTTACCAGTCTGTGCGACGGGTCCATTCGAATCCGCGTGGACGATACCGCCGAGTCCTGCGAGGACGACGACGAGGACGACGCCAACGGCGTAGGATTTGCGTGCCATGCACCCGGTCGGCACAGCAATTGAATTGTAATGGTGCGCTTATCTGAGCCTCGTGGGTTGTTGCGGTGCTGTAACAGCGGCTTACAGTGACTGGGGGACTTTTGTGTGCTGGCGTGAATGGACGGGTATGACACTCGACCCCGTCCACGTGGACGGCATCGCGCAGTTGGCGGGCCGGGTCAGCGAGGACGTCGCCGACAGCGACCACGGCGACGTCGCCGACCGCGCCTGGGCGGAGTTTCTCGACCCGCTTTACGACGACGGCTCGATTGTCCTCGAACCGCTCGACAGTATCGAACGACAAAAGGTGCCAATCGACGATATCGCGCTGACCGAGACCGCATTCGACACGCAACACGGCCTCGACGCCGGGACTATTAATCCCACGACGTTCAAAAACGGGCTGGTCCTCGACGTCTCGCAGGCGGCGATGGCTGCTGTCCCCTCCGATGTCGAACTCCACCGTGCGCGAACTATCGTGATGACGGTCCACACGAACGACCCATCCGTCTCGACGTACGACGACGAGTGGCACGGCGGCGACCGCGGGTTCGCTCGCCGGCGCATGTTGCAGGTGCCCCGCGTCGACCGCTACGAACAGACCGTCGTTCACGCGCTCGCGCTCTATCTCGCCGAGAGCGAGCACGCGCTCAAACAGGCCGAGGTGGTCGACGACCTGCTCGTCCTCGACGGCCCAATCTACCCGACTGGCTTGCTGAAGTGGCGCGAGCGGAACCCGGAACTCCGGCGACTCCTCGCCGACGAGGACATGCCACGGGATGTCATCTGCAACTACGTCGAACTCGTCGAGACGTTCGTCGACCGCGACGTACCGATGGTCGGCTTTGTCAAAAACAGCGCGTCGAAGGCGATTACCCGAACGCTCCGGAAAAAACTCGGCGCGCCGTGGGTCGACGACGACGCCTTCTTCCGGCGCGTCCTGGAGCGACTGGACGACCACGGCGACCCGAAGACCGACCACCTGACGTTCACGAACTGGTTTCGCTCGCGCGTGGGCACTGACGGGATGTTGTGCGATGGGTCGCTCGACATCGACCATGACCGAACCCTGGACGAGGAAGCCTACGAAGTTACCTTCTTTGTCGTCTACGACCCACGCGACGACCTCATTTACCGCGTCGAAGCACCGTATGCGTTTACGCGCGACGACGGGTTGCGTGCTCAGCTGACGACTCACCTACTCTCGGAGGTGGCCGGCGAGCGCGGACCACCGCTACCAGTCGGGAAGGCCGACGAACTCGCACGCATCGACCGGCAGGGAAAGCAGACGCTCCGGCGTCGTATCGAACGGGAGTTCGACACCACTCAACAGGAGTCGTACAACGACAAACGCTGGAACGCCGTCGAGGAGTTCCTCTAGGCGTCTTTGCTGACGCGGTACCACTCGCCGTTCCACGAGAAGACGTACTCGAAGACCGCTTTGATAGCCGAGAGACTGTACACCGGCAACAGCAGTGGGACGAACACCCAGTACCAGCTGGGCGCGCTCACCAGCCCGCGGTTGTAGTCGTGGAAGTGAATACCGAGCGTTACGAGCGTGATAGCACCTAACGGGAACACGAACAGTCCTTTCGAGCCGGAAACGACGAGCACGGCGAACTTCGAGAGCATCGTGAGCATCAGAAGGCTCCCGACGACAGTACTCGCACAGATGACCGTCGCGAACAGGTTCCGGTAGTCAGTCACCGGTCGGATGGTTGCGACGAGACGGTGGAGGACCTGCGAGTAGCCGGTCATCCAGCGTTTGCGCTGGCCCCACCAGTCGGTGATTGTGTGCGCCGCGTCGATTCGCGAGGGGTAATCGAGCAGCTCTGCCACGTCCAGCCGTTCCCGGTAACACTGGTAGGCGAAATAGAAGTCCTCGGTGAGCATCTCGTCGTCATAGCCGCCGACAGCGTCGAGTGCGTCACGGCGCATCACGACGGCGCGACTCGCAGCCATCTTGAAATCCGTGAACACGTACAGAATCCGTCGGGAGACGTAACTCAGCAGGACCGACTCGTAGTATGCCAGCGACTCGATAAAGCCCGTTGGCTCGGGAACGGTCCGGCCCTGAACCACGTCGTTGTGCTGGAGCTTGGCGACAGCTTTCGGGAGGAACTCCTCGTCGACGAGTTCGTCTGCGTCGTGGACTGAGACGTACTCACTGTCGGTCTCGGCGACGGCGTAGTTTATTGCACCGGCCTTCGAGCCGGGATTCTCGGTGTTGACGAGGTAGTCGACACCGTCGAGCGCTGCGAGTTCCTCGGCGCGCCGGCGCGTGGGACCGTCGTGTTGTTCACAGACGATGAGTATGTCGAGGTTCTCGTAGTTCGAGTTCCGCAGACTCTCGACGCTCCGACTGAGAACGTTTGCATCGCGGTAGACGGGGACGATGGCAGTCACTGTTCCGTCGTCGTAGTACGATTCGTACGGACACGACTGGACCGACCACGCCAGAAACACGAGCGCGGACGCGAGGATGAACGCGGCAAAGGACAACACCGCGAACTCTGCCTGGAGGAGGGCGATGGTGAGAACGGTGTTGAGGAGGGCAAGCTGGATGTCCATCAAAATGAATCCTGCCTGATATCCGAACAGCAGGACGCCTCCGGTAAGGGAAGCAAAACCAGCCCGGCCGAGCCACCCACGTACCGTCGGCACCAGTTGTTGGAGGTGTTTGGGGACCATACAACTCAAAGGAGTAAGGCGACATCTAATAAAATGATATGGTACAGTCACGAAGCGAAACAGAGTGGCTGGTTTTATATGTGGTTCCGGTGGGTCGTGAGTTGACCGCCTGTGCCCGAGCGAAACAACACTTAATTAAACCATTGCTCCATACCGCCACATATGAACAGAGACGCCATCTTCATCGGCGGTGCCCTGCTTCTGTGGGTGGCTTTCATCGCATTCTGGCTGAGCAACATCATCTCGCTCGGTTCGGTCGAGTTCATCGCCGGGCTGGTCTTGACTTCGATGTTCGTCATACTGCACTACTCCGGCGGGACGAGCTGGGAGCCAGCGGAGGACATCTCTCAGGACGTGCTCGAACAGCGAGCCAAGTCCGTTCCCGAGACCGACTTCCCGGAACCGATGAACCGCTCTATCGGTGGTGGCGGTGCCGTTGGACAGGTGCCTGCCGGAGAAGCCGGTGGCGAACTGGCTGAAGGCGAAGAGGAAGAAGAAGACGAGGGCTTCGATCCGTCGTCGATCGCCGACGACGAAGTCGAGTACTACGAGATCGAGTTCGCCAAAGAGGGTGAGACCATCGAGGTCGCCAACAACGAACCGCTGCTCGATGCCGGTGAAGACGAGGGGTGGGACCTGCCATACGCCTGCCGCGAGGGACAGTGTATCTCCTGTGCCGGTCACATCGAAGACGGCCCGGCAGAGGATTACATCCGCCACTCACAGAACGACTCGCTGATGGACGACGACATGGAAGAGGGGTACTGCCTGACGTGCGTGGCCTACCCGACAGACGACTTCACGCTCGAGACGGGCGAGTCCCCGTAGGACGCAACTGTTTTACCGGTCTCTCTGCTATCGCATTTCGAGGGCGGCTAGTTCAGCGGACAGAACGCCTGGTTCCGGACCAGATGGTCGGGGGTTCAAATCCCTCGCCGCCCGTCACAGAAACGCCTGGTGTCACAAGTTGTCTTTGAGTTGGATGCCTCTCGCATAGTACAGGTACCAGGCGACCGCGAGAAGTACGAGAATCACACCGAGAAGTTGCGACAGCGGCTGCATGAACCCGATCAACGCGAAGCTTGCGACGCCACCGATTATCGGGACGGTCGGGTACCCCGGACATTCGAACGCGGGGTCGTACCACGCTGGCTCTCGCCGCCGAATCACGACCAGTGCGACACAGATGAGCCCATACATGATGAGATGGAGGAACGACGCCACCTCGGCGAGTACTTCCGTCCGGCCGGTGGCCACTAGGACGACAGTTACCCCGCCGACGAACGACAGCGCGAGGTGTGGAGTCCCGTACTCGCGGTTAACCTTGGCAGCCGCCTCCGGGAGGAGAGCATCCGAACTCAGCCCGTACAGCGCACGGGAGGCACTCAGAATCGACGCATTCGCAGAAGAGATGGTCGCAAGCAAGCCAGCGAGAAGAATCACGACGACACCGCCGAACCCAAGATACTCACGTGCCAGTTCAACAATCGCTGTCTCGCCCATGGCCCCAATCACGCTCGGTTCAAACGTACTCCCAGCGATGAACAATGTCACGATGTAGAGTACCCCTACGAGTATCACTGAGCCGATCATCGCCAGCGGGAGATTCCGATCCGGTTCAACGATATCTTCCGCGACAGTCGCAATCTGAGCGAACCCGAGATACGACGTAAACACCAGTGCAGCAGTCGTCAGAATGGGGCCAAATCCCCTGGGAGCGAACTGCTCAGGCAGCCGCGACGTCCCGCGAACGCCCAATAAATCGAGACCGCTGATCGAAAGGAAAATAGCCAGAATTGCCAGCAGGAAGCCGACGACAGCGTTCTGAAGCGATTCAGTGTTCTCGGTCCCAAAGACACTCAGAATAGTCAACAAGATTCCGGCGACGATACCGAATAGGGGGACGATGCCAATCGGCCCAACCGAGATAGATGTCGTGTTCACGATGCTAGCCTCGGCCAGAATCGCTGCCGCATACTCACCGAGACCAACGAGGTAAAACGCCGACGCAAACATCAACCCAAGCGTGAGGCCAATTCCGACGACCGCACCGGGAAGGGTACCGAGCCCACGTGAGATGAAATAGTATCCGCCCCCGCTCTCCGGCATTGCAGTTGCGAGCTCCGAGGCCGGCAGTGCGACCAACAGCGCGATCACGGCTCCGATAGCGAACGAGACGGCCGCCGCTGGACCGGCCCGACCAGCAGCCAGACCGGGAAATACGAAAATCCCCGCACCGATCATCGTCCCCGTCCCAATCGTCATCGCTCCTGCCAGGCCGATGGTTCGATCGAGTTCGCCCCCTCCCCCCGAATCGGAACTTTCGGACACTATCAGGGTTATTGTCAGAATTTGTTATAAAGATGGCGTGAGCAAACGCTCGCTTCCGAGGATTGCCAGTCCTGGACATTTGTCGTCGGTCTGGACTATCCCGCCCACCGTGTTTTGTCCTGACAGCTCTGGTGAAGATGCTGAAGTAGTCTTCGGGCGGACTTTGGACACTACGTGGACTCACATACACGAGCACCGGCACGCCAGACCCTTGGGTAAGGTCGATAGCGTTGTCAGGTGTCCTCCCGAACACCAGACGCCCAAGTCAGCGAAGACCGACAGTTTCCAAGATGTACGTTGTTCCGAGGTCGAATGTCCGCTCATCGACTCCTCAGTGCCGCTGTAGCCAGCCAGTACACGATTCGAGAGACTATCACATAAGGTAACAATCTATCCCTGCAACAGGTCTTAAACCAGTTCGGGACGAAAACCCACTATGGCGACTTCAGAGGGAAGCGTGGTGATTCCAGTTCGACTGAACCAATCTCCACCACCTCGTGTCGAGGCTCGCTACGATGTCTCCGACACCAATCACGTTAGCAAGGCGATGGTCCAGTCGCTTGCTCCGTCACAGGTCGTCGTGCTGGGGTACTGGCCGGTCCCGGATCAATCGTCTCCAAAACAGCTCCGTGAACAGTTCGAAGACGAAGCCCGAGCGAGTCTGGAAGTAATCAGAAAATCCCTCGAGGACGACGATTCCGAGGCGGTCTCGGAGTTGAGTTTTACCAAGAACCGCGACCACCTCATCGATCGCGTCGCAAACAAGTACGGTAGTACGGCGGTGTTGTTCCCCGGGACGGTTCGGTCAACACCACGGGAGAGCGTACTGGTCTTGCTGACATCCGATTCAGACATGGACCGTATCGTAACGGCGGTTGGCACGCTATTCGGGGACAGTGACGTGGACATCATGCTGTTTCACGCTGTCGAGCGCGGCGATGATGTCGAGGCCACCAAATACATGCTCCGCGGTGTCGCCAACCGACTCGCAGACCATGGCATTAGCTCCGACCGGATCCAGTTAAATCAGTCAGACCGGAGTTCTCGGGTCGAGAGTATCGTCTCGGAGGTCTCAGACCACGATCTAGTGGTGCTCAGTGAAAGCGAGCCGACAGTGCGTGACCGGATCTTCGGCCCAGTTCAGTCGAGTATCTCTGACAAGACCGACCGTCCATCACTGACCATTCGAGCGAGTACCTGACCGCTCGTCGGAGGTCTCGATTCGGTGAATGGACACCTCTAAACCCCCCGACAATATAGTCCCATGCACGGAGATCGCCGATGCCAGAGACCGTTCCCGGGCCGACGATTCTCGTGCCCCTCGACGCCAGCGACCCTGGAGAGCCGTCTCAGGCGCTCGTCAACCTGTTGAGCCCGCATCAGCTAGTCGTGCTTGGCTACTACCCTGTCCCGGATCAGACGGCGACAGACCAGGCACGGTCCCAGTTCGGAGAGGAAGCAACTGAGGCAATCGAAGCTATCGCGGACCGCTTCGCTGAAAGCGGTGCTGGAGCCAAATCTGTTGTCGTGTTCACCCACAACCGTTCGGAAACGATCGACAATACTGCGGTCGAGTATGAGGTCGACGCTGTGCTCACTCCCGGCCCCGTTGGTGACACACTGGACCGCATCCTTGTCCCATTGCGCGGAGACGACAATCTCGAACGGATTCTCGGGTTCGTCGCTGTCCTGTTGCGCGAGAGCGACGCGACAGTGACGATGTTCAACGTGACAGAATCCGACGAGAATGATTCACGGGGCGAACTTCTCGTCCGTGGGGCTTGCGACCGCCTGGAAGATGAGGGAATCGATCCGGAGCGACTCACCTGGCGCCAGGAGACCAGTAGCTCGGCGCCAGATGCGATTACTGCCGCAGCAGAAGACTACGATCTCGTCATTGTTGGTGAATCGGAACCCTCGCTGACTGAACGTATCTTGGGAGATGTCACGGACCGCGTGATAGACCAGTCATCCGATCCACTGCTCATCGTGCGCGATCACTAGCCGGCTAAGCTGTCTCTGGCAGCTATCGTCCACCCTCCATCGCCCTTCTGGAGAGAACCACCTCTGTGACAATCCCGAAGACGCTCATCCGAGCCAGACGTACCGCGATGGATGTCAGAACCATCTCAACGGTCACGCGAACGCGGGACTTAGCTGGATTTAGGCGCTAAGCCCCCTTCCTCAAGGAGCAACGCAACGAGCGAAGCGAGTGAGTAGCGCAGTAGGGAGAGGATACAGCGTTCACGAGAGCAGAGCTCTCGTGCGCGAACGAGACGCTTCGCGTCTCGTCAACGCCGCACAGTTCTCAAACACGTTCGACCCTCAGCCCACAGGCCCACGCCACCGAAAATAACATGCGTATATCGTGCATAGCGTGCATTATAGTGAAACGGAAGACAATCACCATTCGAGAGGACCAAGACGAGTGGATAGAGGACCACCATCTCAACCTCTCGTCGTTCATCCGTGAGCAACTGGATGAACTAATTGAGGAGCGAGAGTAGCGGATGTACTACGCCTACAAGTACCGTCTCAAGCCGTCCGACGCCCACCGCGAGGAGTTGGACCGCCACCGCGATATTTGTAGGCAACTCTACAACCATACGCTCTACCGGCTCAACGAGTACCAAGACGAACGCGGTGAACTGCCGTCTATGACCACGCTTCGGTCGGAACTCCCCGACCTCAAACAGTGGTGGGACGGCCTCTCGGACGTGTACTCGAAGGTTCTCCAAACCGTCGTGGAACGCCTGTTCGACAACCTCAAAGGACTCTCCAAACTCAAGGACAACGGCTACGGCGTCGGCCAACTCAAGTGGAAACCGCCACGGGAGTTTCGCAGTTTCACGTACAATCAGTCTGGCTTCAAGCTCGACAAGAAGGGCGGTCAGGCTGTGCTGTCACTCTCGAAACTCGCGGACATACCGATTCGGCTCCACCGCGCCATCCCCGACGTTCACAAGAGCGACAGCTCTTGTGCAGCCCATCAGAAATCTCTGATTTCTGAGGACGACGCCACCGTGAAGCAGGTCACGATTAAGAAGGAACCGACGGGCGAGTGGTTCGCCACCTTCGGCGTCCAAATGGACCGAGAACCGCCCGAACCCCCCGAGAATCCAGAGCAGTGCGTCGGAATAGATGTAGGGATACTCAAGTACGCCCACGACACCGATGGAACGGCGGTCGGGTCGCCCGACCTTTCTGACGAGCGCGAACTCTTGGAGCGCGAGCAACGGAAGCTCTCGCGGAAACAGCACGGGTCAAACAATTACGAGAAGCAACGGAGACGAGTCGCAGAGTATCATGCCGACCTCCGACGCAAGCGCCGCGACTTCTTGCACAAACTCTCGGCGTACTACGCTCGGGAGTACGACTTCGTGGCGGTCGAAGACCTGAACGTGAAGGGGATGATGGAGTCGCCGTCGAACAGCCGCAATACTGCGTCTGCTGCTTGGCGAACGTTCCTCTCGTTACTCGAATACAAGTGCGAGCGTGAGGGGACACACTTCGTGGCGGTCAACCCGAGAGGGACAACCAAAGAGTGTGCCTCTTGTGGTGTGGAGACGGACAAACCGCTGTGGGTCCGTGAACACTCTTGCCCGTCTTGTGGATTTGAAGCGGACAGGGACGCGAACGCGGCGTGGAATATCCTTTCTCGCGGTCTTGAAGAAGTAGGAGTGGGACACTCCGAATCAACGCCTGTAAAGACTGCGCTCTCTACGGACACTGATTCGGTGTCTGCAAAGCGCGTCGTAGAAGCAGGAAGCCCTACCCTCAAGGAGCGAACGGCGAAAGCCGTGAGCGAGTAGGGTAGGGTAGTTCACAGAGCTATGAGCCGAGTGTACTGCGGTTTGATCCATCGCCGCCTCTCGCCGGACATACGCCGGTGCAACCGGCCGGAACCTCGTCGCCGCTCACTGTTCGCCTTCTCGACTTGGATTCTATGACGCTCGTATCAGCGTGTACAGGGGTGATAGTTCGTTCCGGTCGCAAATCTCCCCCACTGTCTGTGACAGTCTCAACCCGGCAATCAGCCTGATTCGTCTTCACCAGCCTGCCCATCTCCGCGTCCCTCCCCGTCGGCAGGCTCGTCCTCTTCGTCCCTCCGACGGCGATACGCCAGGATGAGAAGGAACAGAACGAACAGTCCAATCAGCCCGACCACGTACCACAGGATGGACATTCCATCGTTGTCCTTAACATCGGGATTGGCAGAAGCGGTAGTTGTCGCCCCTGTCGTTGTTGGAGTTCCTGTCGCCGTTGGGGTCGGCGTGGGGGTCGTCGCTGGCGTCGTGGGTTCAGTACCCGTCTGCTCGTCTGCATCGGTCACTGTGAGCGTCTCTGGCGAGATGTCAGTCGTTTCGATTTCGTACTCACCTGCACTCGTAAACCGAAGCGTGAACTGGTCAGATGCGCTCCCGTTTGGCGGTACTGTCAGGACCACCGTATCCTGCTCGATGCCATCGACTACGAGTGGGACGCTGACTGAAAGCTCTTCACTCCCCGTATTGTTCACGGTGAAATCTACCGTGACGGTCTCGTTGACACCGACCGTCAGGGCATCGAGTTCGAACGTCTCTACGAACACGTCCGACGTCTCACCGATATCCACCGTCTCGTTGGTTTCGTTCTGGGTCGTCTCGTCCTCTGTTCCGTCATCGGACTGGGGGAGGCTGGGTGAATTATATGAGTCATCCCCACCGTCATCGTTGTCGTTGTCGCCATCGTCGTCGGTTCCTTCTTCCTGTGAACTGATGGCGAACTGTGAGAACCCGGGCGTGTCCGCGGTAAACCGATAGTGCGTGTCGGTTGTTCCGACGTGGTCAGCGGACATCGCCACCCACTGACTGCCATCGTACCGGTACAGGGTGACGTCTGCCGGGTCGTTCGTGGCGACTTCGTCACGGTCCACGCGGTAGGTCACCGACGTATTGTCGAACGTGTCGTCGGCGTCGACGGAGTGGTTCATCCTGACGTACTCCACCAATCGCTCGTCATCGTCCGGTTCGTACGTCTCGGCGTCGGAGCCAACCGGGTCGGGAGAGTGCGTGGTGTCTATCTCGAAGTGTTCGTTCTTCTGTACTGTCATCTCGTAGATGTCGAAGCCCATCGGGACAGAGGTCTCCCTCGCGTCGGACCACGCAGTCACGGCGGCAGTGACGCTCGGTGGAACCGTCTCCTATCTGACCGACATAGTCCGTAGTGCGCCCTTCAGACGGTCCGGTGCGTCGGTAACCGTCCGTGGGACGATTCCCTACGAGGAGGGGTTTCTTCAGTACGTTACGCTCGATGGCACCGACCCAGAGACGTTCATGAACACCGTCACAGAGCAAGGGGTTGACGTAGACATAACGGTCATCGACGAAGACCACGGACGACTGCAAGTACAGGTATCGTCGGAACAACCCCAATCCATGCTTGCCCAGCGTGGAGTCGTGGTCAGGTCGACCACGGTTCGGCCCGGTGGAACGACGCTCACGCTCGAATTGCCGGCAAAGAATGACCTCAGGGCCATCGTTGACGAGTTAAAAGACGAGTTCGAGCGCGCGGAGGTTCAGTCTGTCTTTCAGACCGACGCCAACCACGAAGAGCAGACCGGAACAGAGCTGACGGCCAAGCAATCTGCAGCCCTTCAGGCTGCGTACCACCACGGATACTTCGAACAACCCCGAAAGAATTCCGCAAGCAACGTCGCCGCCGCTCTCGATATCGCACACTCGACCTTTCTACAACATCTCCGGACTGCACAACAGAAACTCTTTGAACCGCGATTCGAGTGAAGTTCCCTCGATAGTCTGAGAACGGGGTCCGGGCGATGGTTCACCACGTTGTAACGCGCCGACAGATACTGGAACCTGTAACGTGGTAGTCGTACTTCTCGTCGCGTTCATCTGACACTCGTTCTGGTCGTACGGTCCGATTCTCGACCGAACACTCTTGAAGCGGGTATCCGAAGGCCAGCTATGTCCAGTGCGGCCGCGCTGACCGAACCACACGTCCTCGCCAGAACAAAACGGCATCTCTTCCCGGAGACGAGCGAGGACGCGTACGTCGTTGCGGACACGCAGTTCGCCCAGGAGCGGTGGGTCGACGAGCAGCCTATCGGCTCGGATGTCAAGTCGACGCTGGCACCCTTTAACCACGTCCAGGTCGGCGCTGGGTACCCCGACCTCGTCGGCGTTCGACGCCTCGACGACGAGTTCCTCGCTGTCGACCGACTCGGTGACGAACCGCCGCTGATCGCCATCGAGGCAAAAGGGTATACTGGTCGCGGCGGTGTCGATGTCGAGCGCGGTGTCGTTCAGGCCTACGACCGCCTGCACGAAGCCAACGTCGCGTACGTCACTGCACCGACTGGCGCGATTACTCAGTCGATACAGACACTCGCTCGGCAACTCAACGTCGGCGTCCTCGGGGTCGGCACCGAGGGTGAACTCAGCGTTCTCGAACGGCCTCGCGTCGTCGGCAACCGTACGTCGGGCGAGGCAACAGCGATCCGCTTCCAGGCCAGCGCACAGGGCGTCGCCGAGAAGAACTTCGGGCTCAACCATCCCAAGAACTATCTCGCAGTGCCGCTGGCCGTCTACCACGAAGGTGATACACGCAGTCTCATCGAGAAACACGTCGTTGGGGCGGTCGATGGCGCCGTTCAGGGGGCTGTGTTTCTCGGTCTCGTCGACGATAGTCGTGACGAGAAGAGATTGACACCGCTGGGGCAGGAGGTGGTCCGCTTTGCCCTCCGCGAATACCGAGGTCTCGACGACGCGCTCGTGGCGTTCGAGCGGTGGCAGCGGTCGCGAAAGCGCTTCATCGACATCGCGCCGAAGTGGGGTGAAATAACTCGTCGCGTGGTCTATGCCTACCCGGTGACAGAGTTGCTAGTTAGGGAACTTCAGCAGATGTACGATGATGGCATTCCGGCGCCTTCCCTCGTCGAGGTGGTCGAGTGGCTCCACGTCCACCACCCGACCTTTACCGTCGAGTTGTTCCTCCGGGGTGACGACGACGTTCGCGAACGAGCACTCACCGGCGACGGTGGCCTCCGTTCGTCCGTCCTTCACGACGGGACTGTCTATCACTCGCCGACGGTCTTCCAGCTCAAGGCGATGCTCTATCACGCGGGTATTCTCACCGAGCGCGGTGCGGAGCCATCGAAGCTGGACCCGGACCGCGACGAATGGCGTCTCAGAGAGACGCTCTCAAGACGGAAGTAGTGGGAACAAGAGACCGTCGTTAGAACCGCCAGCATCTTTCAGTCGAGGGCCGTTCCTCCAGTTCCCAAATCGCATCTTCTTTACTACCACTCATCGAATATCCTTCGTGTTATGGGAACCTCTGTGGGGGAGGAGACCGAGCGCGGGCTTCGATACGGAATCCTCGCCGTCTTCGTAATCGGGATCCGTCAGCGAGACCCCGGTGCCGTGGTGAATGCTGTTGTTGCACTCGTGACGACGTACCTCCCGGGCGTCGTCGAGGAGACGTACGACATCGAGTTCCGACCGTGGCAGCGCGTGTACGTCGATACGGCGATGCTACTGCACGCTGTTGGGATGCTCGGTCCATACGACGACAGGTGGTGGTGGGACCATCTTACGCACACCCTCTCGTCGACTATTCTCGGTAGCGTCACGTACGCAATTGCCCGCCGCCGTGACCGCAATCCACGTCCACGGGTCGTTGCGGTCGTCGTTTGTGTGGGGCTGCTGTGGGAGTTCGTCGAGTACACTATCCACGCGACGGCCAATCGTCTCGGCTTCGAGCCGATTCTCGTTTCCTACGGGAAGACCGACACGCTGCTCGACCTCGTTTTCAACCTCATCGGCGCGTTGCTCGTACTTCTGCTCGGTGACCGCTATCTCCGGAATTTCACGGACCTGGACGAGCCAGACAGTGAGCGATAGCGTAGTTGCTGTTCCCGAAGCTTGACAACAGAGAACGATAAAGTTGCATAGAATGGCTGTTCCGGGTATCGACACGCTTCTCCTCCGTATCTTTCTCGCCTTCGGTATTGGCGCACTCATCGGACTCGAGAGAGAACAATCCGAATCGGGCGGAATATTTGCAGGCAGTCGCACGTTTCCCCTCTTTGCACTCGTCGGTGCTCTCGTCCAGGCGTTCTTTCCTGCAATGTTGCCCGTTGCACTCGCTGCACTCGCTGTGCCACTGACCGTCGCCTACGCGGGAAAAGTCCTGATGAGGGGAGATATCGGACTCACGACGCTGACCGCTGCCCTGCTCACCGTCCTTCTCGGTGCACTGGCAGTTCACTCCGAACGCGGCGCCGTCTTCGCGATAATCGTCGGCGGTCTCGTCACTGTCATTCTCTCGGCGAAGCCGACGATTCACGGCCTGGTCGACGGAATCGACGAGAGCGAACGTCGCGCCTCACTCAAGTTCATCCTCGTCGTGTTCGTCGTTCTTCCTCTCTTGCCCGATCGGGAACTCGACAGCCTGTATGGGCTCAACCCGCGGTTCGTCTGGTTGATGGTCGTCTTCGTCACCGGGCTCGGATTCGTTGCGTACGTCCTCGGGCGTATTCTCGGTACTGAACGAGGTATCGCTGTCACGGGCATTATCGGCGGATTCGTCTCGTCGACTGCAACGACCGTTTCGATGGCGGAGAAGACCGCCCAGAACGCGACGCTCTATCAAATCTGTGCCTTCGCGGTTGTTACCGCGTCTATCGTGATGTTCCCGCGAGCACTCATCGAAGTCGCGGTCGTCAATCCGGCACTGCTTCCAAGCGTTGCACTTCCGCTGGGTGCGATGACTGTCGTGGGCGTGGTTGCCGCCGTGGTGTTGTACTGGCGGACGACCTCCGACGAAACGGTCGAACCGGAAGAGGTCAAGAACCCGTTTCGTCTGCGGCCAGCACTCCTCTTTGGTGCGGTTTTCGCGGTCGTGTTGCTCGTCTCTGAATCTGCCAACGCGTGGTTCGGTTCGTCGGGAATCTACGCGACCGCTTTCGTCTCCGGGCTCGCCGATGTCGACGCGATGACGCTCACCCTGAGCCAGCTCGCAGCAGAGGGAACAGTTTCGACAGAGGTTGCAACGACGGGAATCGTCATCGCAGCCATCGCAAACACGTTCGTCAAGGCAGCGCTGGCGTGGCTCCTCGGCAGTTACAGGTTGGGGAGACTCGTGTCTCTGGTTCTGGTTGTCGTCGTTCTGACCGGGCTGCTCTTTCTGGTCGTGTAGGCCGTGTCCTGTCAAACCCCGGGATTTTCCCGCCCGCCAAGCCGAGTCTCAGCTAGGTTCGGCAACTACTGTGAAGGGCGGGGTTTTAGCCTTGCAACTTCCATATAAACGCTCCCAGTATACGAGGCGGTATCCCTTCGGTCGTCCAGAACGAACACCAGGGTACGATGGTCGAAACACCCTCCCACGCGGACACCGCTGCGGACTCTTCGGCCGACAGTACTGCCAGCGCGGACGACATCGCTCTCGCCGGTCATCCCACCCACACGATTGCCGATGTACAGGAGACGTACCGGGACCAGGCGGTGATGATGGACCGGATGGACTGGTTGAACAGAGTGTTCACGGGTCGGTACCGGGAGCGACTTTTCGGCAAGGCCAGTGGCCGTGTCCTGGATGTCGCCTGTGGCGTCGGCACGAACGCGCAGTACGTGCCCGGAATGAACGAATACGTCGGCATTGACGTGAGCAGGGACGTGCTGGCGAGGGCGGCGGATCGACTCGACGAGACGTGGCGCAAGACGACGCTCCACCAGATGGACGCACAGGACATGTCGTTTCCCGACGACAGCTTTGGGACGGTCATCTCGTCGCTGTCGACGTGTACGTTCCCGGACCCAATCGAGGCCCTCTCGGAGATGGGGCGGGTCTGTGAGCCGGACGGACAGATTCTACTCTTCGAACACGGCCAAAGCAGTGTCGGGCCGATTGCCCAGTTCCAGGACTGGCGGGCAGACGCACACTTCGAAAAGCACAGCTGTCGGTGGAATCAGGACCCACTCGAACTCGTGGCGCAGTCCTCGCTCTCCGTCGTCGACTCGTCGTCAACGTTCTTCGGCATACTCACGTCTCTCGAAGCACGTCCGAACTGACGACGGCGACCGGCTTCCCAGTCTACTGGGCGATGGCCGTTCTGACGCCGATTCATGACGGAAGCAGGCCCGGGCGCTTCTCGAGAGAACGAACGTATCGGTAATGAGCACACCGGCCCGCGATCGGTGCCACCTGAAGAGATTATCCAGCTTGACCACAAAGGACCAATATGCAGTGGTGCGGCCAGCCAACGAGACCGTCCGGGAACGAGGGCATGAGGTTCCAGAACCGAGGCCCGAAGGAGGAAGGAGTGTGACCGACGCTTCCCTCCCGGCCGAACACCTCTCACCGCTCGCCACCCTCGTTGACGAGGTGCTCGCGAGTGTCGGCTATGAGGTGGCGGCCGCCACCGACGCCATCGACGACGCTGTCCCCGGCTACGGCGGTCTATTCGAACCTGCCACCACCTCGGCCGAGTTACGTCGCGCGCTCGAAGGCCTGCTGGCGTCGGGACTCTCCCGGCCACCCGTCTCAGCACCGACGAGCGACACATTTGTCCTCTACGTCGACGGCAGTTCGCGTGGCAACCCTGGCCCCGCAGGAGCGGGCGCTGTCATTATGGACGCTGGAGAGGAGGAACTCGCCCGTCTCGGCCGACCCGCCGGTTCTCGAACGGGGAACAACACTGCCGAGTACGTCGCCCTCCAACTGGGGCTCTCCGAACTGCTGGCTCGCTACGAGCCACGCAGGCTGGAAGTGCGCATCGATTCGATGACTGTCATCAGAGACGTCTGGGGTGGCGAAGACCCGACAGAACCGGGCGCCGAGACGTACAGCGAGGCCGTCACGACAGCACTGTCGAACATCCCGGAACAGCAGTACACGCATCTGGCCGACAGCGACCCGAATCCCGCCGACGCACTGGCGACAGTGGGGGCCGACATCGCAGCCTTCGGACCTGGCTAGTGTGACGCCGCGAAATTCCAGTTCACCCGAGAATTCCTTGTCTTGACCACCGAGACGGAGTCTCTCCGTCAGCCAGGACTCGCGCTACGGAAGCGAGCCATCCGCAGAATAACAATTGAAGCGGGTCGTCGCGGTCGCAATCGTCGTCCCTTCAGGGGAGACAAGCGAAGCCGTAAATTCGCCGTGCACTGGTGGCGGTCCGAGTGACACTCCATACAGTTCGCCGTCCGCTGCACTGAGAACGGGGAAGTCGTCCTGTGTTAACCGGTTCATGTCTCGATTGTCTTCGAGTGGAATCGACGTGACAAGCATCCCGTCCCGGTTTCGCACATCAACCGCGTGGTACTGGTCTTCCTGAACGGCGTCAGTTGAGACGACAATACCGAGTGCGACCTGTTCAGAACCCTCGACAGGGACGATTTGTCGAAGGTGTTGGGAGTCGCTTCCCTCACCTTGGCTTGCACAGCGTGCAATGTTGTTTTCTTTCCCAAGACACCCTGCTGTCATGCTCACACTACCGACTGTCGCGACGAGGAATTCACGTCTGGAGGGCACACTCGACAGTGACTGGTTGTCGTATTATACCCACCGAAGACTGCTACGCTGACTGAACCGCTCACTGAGGATGACAACTGAGTGTTGGGACTTCTATCGGATTAAATCCATTTTTGCGAAGGCGTGCAAGATACAGGGCATATCTCACACAGAGAGAGAACTACAATTAGCAGACGTTGTGATTGGTTGATAAAGTCGTTCTGTAGACCGAAATGTAGTAACAGAAGACGTTCAAGGCAGGGAATATCACATGGGATCCTTCAACTATTTTAAATACGACAATTCAACGTGGGTTGTTACCAGAAAGTTATCAGTCCCACTGGATGAGATATTATTAGACGTTCTAGAAAGCGGTAATTGGTATTCTCTGTCACAACCTAAAATCAAATACAGAAAGACAATACTAAGTATCAAGTACTAATCTTTGACATTGTCCAATGGAAGATAATATCCTTGTTTCGAGACGTTCGTTATTAGCTACCGGCGTTGCACTGTCCACTACGCTTGCCGGGTGTTCCAGTAATGAGGACTCGGGGTCAACCAATACACCAGAATCAACATCTGAAGGAACGACAACGCCAGAATCAACCCCCGAACCGACTCCCGAAGAAACAACAACGCCTGAAGAGGACCCAACACCGTCACTGTCGGAGTTTGACTATCCCGAAGGTGCGTCTCAAGACGGTCTTAATGGAGCAGGCATCTACAGTACTCACGAATCATCGCTTACAGGCACTGGTTCGCTGACGCTCACGACAGACACGACTCGGACCTTCGATTCTTTCGAGGAGTCTGTCACGCAGGTGAATCAATTCGACGCACAGAATATCCACGTCAAAGTCGAACAGAATAATTCACCGACTGAATATCGGTGGTCGCCGTCGGATACAGACCTGACCTATGTGCAAATGGAGTCCGGATTCGATACAGACTACAGAATCGATAATCAAGCTCCGGAGACGAGCACCGTTACTGGACTCAGTGCGTTTGAACAGTATCTCACAGCGACAGAGTGGGGAGAAGCGACAGAAGTGGTTGAGACAGCGGACGGCTACGGTGTGACGTACAATGCAACTGGTGTGAGCCAGCCCGAGAAAATTGCTCCCGGTGGCGAAATCGACCAGTACGAAGCATCGGCCACTGTCTCGGAGTCCGGATACGTTGCTGAGCTCACGTATGACCTAACAATAACCTTTGACGATGGGGGGACACAACAGGAACAGGTCACTGCGTCTCTTTCGAAGGTTGGAGGAACAACAGTTGAGGAACCGGAGTGGGCTAGTACAGCTCGTGAAGAGGGTGTTCAGTTCAACGTCAGTCTCACTGATAGTGGAAATGCATACGAGGTAGAGATGGTGAATGGTGACGAAGTGCCGGAAAGTACCCGAATAAGTCTCAACTCCAATCAAAACAGGGGTAGCCAACGCTTGTCGCAAGCGCTTTCAGTCGGTGATACTCTATATGTTGGACTCTCGAACACTGGTGAGCTGTTGCTTGATACAGACAAAGTACCAGACGGAGCGGCAGAGTTGAGTGGGTTCACAACCCTCCGGATGGGCACGGACTTCCCTCTCTTCACCCACGAAGAGCGCCTTTAGAATTACTTCTGCATTTCTTTCTGAGAAAGGACACAAATTTTGTACCGGCAACAAAAGGAAGACAGACTAATCTACAGAGGGGCGCTCAGTATGCAGGTCCATTCTAACGGCTTATTCACCGAATTTTGAGTGAAAACAACATCTTGTGAATCGTTCTATGGCGCCCCCTGTGGAGTGAGTCGCCACCCCGTGACGACGACTCCTCGGCTTAGAGCCAGCGGTATCAGCTATTTGTATTCGTGGACACAACGGTGTGGTATCGATGACAGACGATTCGGCCTCCCGGTGGTCAGTACTCGGACTCGGTGGCCTGGCAAGCCTCTGCTGTCTCGGACCGGGAGCAGCAGCGGTCGGTGGCGGGGCGACGGCAGGCGCACTCGGGCTCGGTCTCCTCCAGGTCGGAGTGACGATTCTGACGCTCACAGTCGTCGCCGCAGTCGTCAGGTGGCGACTGGACTGTTCGACCTGCGGTCAGTGAGACCAACTCTATGCTGCACCCGTGCCAATTGCTCGCAAAGTTTCCCCTGTGCTGAGGCGTGTGAACGAGTGTCAGTTAAATTTACTATCACGGTCCACAATAGTTCGAGTAAGTCCATGCACGACACGTCCCCGTTCAGCCAACGGTCATCGCAGTACCGGTCCCAGAACAGCCACCTGCAGACAAATCCGACACAGTTTCGCAACGACGGAGGGGAACAATGACTGACGAGGATCAACAGTCCCCGCTCGCCAACCCGATCGGCGCCGACGCGGCCCCACTGGAAGTGGAGTGTCTCGTCCGGCCGGACCTCTCACCGGTGAGCCAGCGACGCATCGACGCGATTTATTCGCGATTGCAGACGCTCGAAGAGACGATGTTCGTCGAAGACGTGACAATCAACGAGTGGCCCCCGCACCGGCCGGCCCCGGTCGAGGAGGAAGCCGACAGAGAGTTCAGAGAGGCACGGGTCGCCGAACTCGAACAGTGGGCCGACGAACACGGCTGTTCGCTCAAGCCGGCGTTCCGCCGACAGCCCATTCCGGGCTCACTCCTCGACGCAGAGGAGTCACGCGAGGCGGTTCGCGTTCCGGTCGTGACGCTGGCCCTGTCGACAGCCGACGACAAAGAACTCTCGGGTGTCGTCCCGTACACGGTCGACTACGGAACCGAAGACGCCGAGACCTACACGGTCGACGACTGGCTCAGCGCGGCTGAAGCCGCGACGGTTCCAGAAGGAGCACAGGAACTGGTCGTAGAGACCGCCCCAGAATCGGTCTAGACCAGCAATTTTATTTGGACAAGAGCTACAAATCGACATCCTGCCAGCCGTCAGGCTAGTCGAACTGCGGTCTGTCATCGTGGAATCGTCCCCAGAAACGAAAGGTTTTGACCGCCGGCACACCTCCTGTCGGTCAATGACGACCGAAACGAGTAGCTTGAGGTGGTGGTCGTGACCCGCGAGTTCACCGAGATAACTGTCGTCGGCGAGGACGACACCGGACTCATCGCCGAGGTCACGTCGCTGCTGTTCGAACGCTCCATCAACATCGAGGACCTGGACCAGGCCGTCCGGGAGGGCGTCTTCCGGATGACGATGCACGTCGACACCTCCGAGATGGTCTGTACCGAGGCGAAGCTCCGAGAGGACCTCCACGACCTCGGCGACGACCTGGGAGTCGACGTGAAAGTTCGGTTCCCCGCCGACCGGGAGACCCAGCAGATTGCCGTCCTCGTCACGAAAGAATCCCACTGTCTGGAGGCGATCTTCGAGGCGTGGGCGAGTGGCGACCTGGACGCCGACGTGAACGTCGTCATCGGGAACCACCCGGACCTCGAACCGCTCGCCGAGAAGTACGACGTGCCCTTCCACAACATCGGCGACGAGAACGGCAACCCAGACGAGGAGCAGCTACTCGACCTGCTTGCGGAGTACGATGCCGACCTTATTGTCCTTGCCCGCTACATGCGCATTCTCTCGCCCAGCGTCGTCTTTCGCTACGAGAGCCAGATTATCAACGTCCATCCCTCGCTTTTGCCCGCGTTCCCCGGCGCGGAGGCGTACCTGCAGGCGCTCGAAGAGGGGGTCCGCATCGCCGGCGTCACCGCTCATTACGTGACGACGGACCTGGACCAGGGCCCAATCATCACCCAGCGGGCGTTCAACGTGCCACAGGACGCAGACACCGAACCCGAGGACCTCCGCAGGATTGGACAGCCACTCGAAGCCGAAGCCCTGCTCGAGGCCATCGATCTGCACCTTCGGGACGAGGTTGCCGTCCACCGCGGACGGACGCAACTGCGCAATCCCGAGGAGAGTTCCGCACAGCTCGGTGCACCGAAGGAACTGAACGACCTCGTTCCGGACCGGCCAATCGACGGGTTGGGAGAGGTCGTCGCAGAGCAGGAAGCGGACGATTAGGCCAGTGCGGAGTTCATCTCCGCACCCCATGAGCGTCCGGTTCCTAAAGCGGACGATTAGGCCAGTGCGGAGTTCATCTCCGCACCCCATGAGCGTCGATTCTACCGGAAAGCATCAAGAATAGTTCTGCCGCTCTCGGTCGTGGCATCGAAAGAAATGGGACTGCTGTGAAGTAGCGTCGTCGGAGTTAGGCTTCGGTTGCCTGTTCGACGACCTGCTGGGTCTGCTCCTGGAACTGCTCGGTGAGTTCCTCGGTCTGCTCGACGACTTCTTCTGCCTGGGATTCGAGTTCTTCGACCTGCGCCTCGAACTGACCCTGGACGTTCTCGGCCTGGGCTTCGACTTCTTCGAGCATCTCGACGAGCTGGGCTTCCAGTTCCTCGTGGCCTTCGACGACCGTGTCGAGCTGTTCGTCGACGTTCTCGAGGAGGTCCGCGACGGCCTCGTCGTACGTGTCTGCGCCCTCTTCGAGTTCGGCTTCGAGCGTGTCGAAGGCCTCACCGTGGGCGGCTTCGAGTTCCTCAAACTGCTCGTCGACGGTCGCGCGGACGTCCTCGAGCTGGTCGCTCATGCCGGGCATGGTCTGCTCGATGGCGTCGAGGTAGCTGTGGATGGCCGTGGACGTCATCTCGACGAACTGGGCCTGGCCGCGCTCGGTCGCGTCCAGCATGTCCTGCGTCGCCGTGACGAACTTCGTCTGGTAGTCGAGCGAGCGCTCGAAGGCGTCCTGGCTCTGTGCAATTGCGGTCCGCTGTGCGTCGAACATCGTGGTGACGGGGGTTGTGTATGCTGACATAGTGTGCTTCTCCTATCAGTAACAACGTGTCGATGCTATATAAAGTTTCCCACTGAGGCCCATCTGATACCATTGAGTGGTATAGAAAACTATCGAGAGGTGGGTAGAAACAATAGAAGACGGTCGACACTGACGGATGCGCCGCTCACAAGTCCGGAGCGGACAGTTCAGAACAGGCGAAAGCGTGATAGCGTCGACGTGCGACGCTACACAGTCAGAGGTTGTGGATCGTCTCGACCGCCGCTGAGATGTCGGGTGCGTCGAACACCTCGCGTCCGACGTAGGCGTTCGTTCCGGCACAGTAAAGATCGCGTGCGGCCTGAATAACACGTTCTTCCAGTGGTTCGGGGGACCGGTCACACAGCGACTTCCAGTCGGCGACACCCTCCGACGTCGCCCGCTCTTTGGCCGCTCCGACCGCCTCGACCCACTCCGGTTGCGTTCGCTTGTGGTACTGTCGGATGACCTCCTTCGACACCTGTGTGCCTTCGTAGGAAAAACGATTCTCGTCGAACGTGCCGACCACGTCCGCGACTCGAATTTCGCCTTCGTAGGAAAGACACTCGATCTTGCCGTCCTGATGGACGAAGCCGGCATGTTCGGCCTGTTCGGTCACGAGACGGTTGACTTCGCGCGCGACGGCTTCCAGGTTCTCGATGTCGGCCGCACCTGCGATGCGGTCGGCCTCTTCCCGGGAGAGATAGCGGTCCTGCTCTTCGTACTTCGTGGAGAACTCGACGATAGCGTCGGGGAGGTCGACGGGTTCGTCGGGCCACTCCTCGTAGTCGAGCCCGTGGTCTGCGGGGTCGGTTCGCGTGCGCAGCGAGGAGCCGGTTCCAACACGATTTCGGAAGACGATTTCCAGCGGGACGAGGAAGTTCTCGCCCGCCTCGGCGTGGTAGGCGTCGTAGTCGTACGTCCCGTCGGCGAAGGGCAGGTCGGGCACCTGCGTGAGGTCGATTGCCATCTCAGTCGGTGCGTTGCCCGCAGCGAGTGCCTCGTCGAGCGAGCGCTCTTTGCCCTCAGTGACGACGCCGCGGTAGTGGGTTGGGACACCGCTGTCCTCGAGCAGTTCGAAGTTGAACGCGCCCATCGTACACAGCGACGCGCCCTTGTCGGGGATTTCGTCGGGCATCTTGCCCCAGTCGAACACGGAGTAGGCGTCGGTGAAGACGAACGCGCCCCGGCCGAGATTGTCGGCAGTTGCGGGTTCGTCGACACGGAAGTTCTTCACGCTGGTCATACCGCCGGTGTCGGGCCTGGGGGAAAGAAGCGTTCCGGTCGCGACTGAACGCGGACTTTTTGCGTGTCCGTTCGGTGCACTCACACGATGAGCGTCAACTACGCGCTCGCAGCAGCCGTCATCCTCGGAGCCACCGCCGCTATCTGGAAAGGGAGCGACTGGCTGGAGACGAGCAGCGGGTACCTCTCGAGGTATTACGGTCTCCCGATGGTCGTCCAAGGGGCCATCGTCACCGCTGTCGGGTCGAGTTTCCCGGAACTGGCGAGTGTCGTCTTCGCGGGACTTGCTGGCTCGCTCGAACTCGGCGTCGGTGCCATCGTCGGTTCCGCCATCTTCAACGTCCTCGTCATCCCCGGCGTCGCGGGCGTCGCAACCGAAACACCGGTCAAGTCCTCGCGCACGCTCGTCTACAAGGAAGCCCAGTTCTACATGCTCGCCGTCTCCGTCCTTCTCATCACGTTCGCACTCGCGGTCATCTACTACCCCGTCGCCGGGGAACGACTCCAGGGTGAGGTGACGCGACCGCTAGCGCTCATCCCGCTGGCGCTGTACGGGCTGTACATCTTCATCCAGTATCAGGACACCAGTGACCACGACGCCGAACTCGCCCGGGACGGCATCGACATCCGCCGCCAGTGGGCGTATCTGCTCGTCAGTCTGGCCGTCATCCTCGTCGCCGTCGAGCAACTCGTCCACCAGGTCGAGGCGATCGGTGTCGAACTCGGCGTCTCGCAGTTCCTGCTCGGCGTGACGATTATCGCAGCCGCGACGAGTCTCCCAGACACGCTCGTGAGCGTGCGCGCAGCGCGAGCCAACCGCGGTGTCGTCTCAATGGCGAACGTCCTCGGGTCAAACACGTTCGACCTACTCGTCGCGATTCCAGTCGGTATCATGCTCGTCGGCACAACTGCCATCGACTTCGCGATGGCCGTCCCGATGTTCGGCGCGCTCACCGGCGCGACCATCCTCCTCTTTACGCTTCTTCGGACAGATATGGTACTGACTCGGACCGAATCGTACGTGCTCGTGGTCGCGTATTTCGTCTTTGTCGTCTGGGTACTGGCAGAAGTTGCCGGCGTCGTCACCGGCATCCTCCCCACGTAGCGTCACAGACGGTGGCAATCTACCACCGGACCCGTCAGATTTTACCTCGCTGAGCGGGAGGAAGTGACAATGGCAGATGTCTCCGAGGTGGCCAACGTCCCGCGCGGCGAGTTCAACTTTATCCACCAGCCGGAGACCGACCAGGCCTTCGAGAACGCGCTGGCAAAGGCCCGGGCTGGCAACCGGCTGACCGTCGCCGACGGTATCGAACTCCTCACCACCGGGACCGACAAGCCCGGTATCGACCTCCAACGCAAAGAGCAGGTCCTCGAGGCGGCGGACCGCCGCCGCGCTGAGATGGTCGGCGACGAAGTGACCTTCGTCGCTAACCTCAACAACAACGTTACGACGGCCTGTAACACCGGCTGTCTGTTCTGTAATTTCAAAGACCGCTCCGAGCAGTTCCTCAGCGAGAACGACGACGATCACGCTGGCTTCACCAAGACGCCCGCAGAATCCCGGGAGATAGTCGACGAGATGCTCGACCTCGGCATCTACGAGGTGACCTCCGTCTCCGGTCTCCACCCCGCCTTTGCGCTCGACGAGGAACACCGCGAGCTACTGGAGACCAGCGCCCGCGGCGACCTGAACTACAAACCACCCAGCCGCTACGAGAAAGACCCCGGCACCTACGTCGACCAGATGGACGCGATGAGCGTCGGCGACGTTCACCTCCACTCGATGACCCCTGAAGAGGCCTATCACGCCCGTCGTGGGACCAACTGGTCCTACGAAGAGGTGTACAGCCGCCTCAAAGATGCTGGCCTCGACAGTGTCCCCGGCACGGCCGCCGAGATCCTTGTCGACGAAGTCCGAGAGATCATCTGTCCGGGCAAGATTCGCAGCGACGAGTGGGTCGAGGCGATGGAAGCCGCCGCCAGCGTCGGACTCCCGATGACGGCGACCATCATGTACGGCCACGTCGAAAACGAGGCCCACCGCGTGAAGCATCTGGACGTCATCCGGAATCTGCAGGACCGGACCGGCAACATCACCGAGTTCGTTCCCCTCTCGTTTGTCCACCAGCAGACGCCCCTGTTCGAACGCGGAATGGTCGACGCTGGCGCGACCACCGACGAGGACGAACTGATGATCGCCGTCTCGCGGCTCTACCTCGACAACGTCGAGCACATTCAGTCCTCCTGGGTCAAGTACGGCGACGAACAGGGGCTGAAGATGCTCTCCTGTGGCGCCGATGATTTCATGGGAACGATTCTCTCCGAGGAGATTACCAAGCGCGCAGGCGGTGACTTCGGCGAGTACCGCTCCTTCGCGGAGTACGCCGACATGATAACCGCCATCGGCCGGACCCCCGTCGAGCGGTCGACCGACTACAGGAAGCGTCGGCCAATCGACCCCAACGACGACCCTATCGGTCCCAAACTCGGCCCCCGCGCCGACGGCACGCCCCTCCTCGAATAGCCGCACTGCTCAACGAGGTAGAGCAAGAACGAAGCGGGAGTACGACGACCCCTCCCCCGGATTCCAGACCACTGGGCACCGAGTGTCGTCTCCCGAATCACTCGTTCCCTGACCGGGTAGACAGTGTGTCAGAGGCACTGGCCCGGGCCAAGGGAACGTTAGCGGCGACAGTACATCGAACTGTTGCCAGCGATAACCGGTTCATTTAAATCAACGTGAATTAATGAGTCCTACTAGTCGGGAAAAGATATGAAAGAGTTTACCGTCCGGTTCTGGCTGTCGGACGGTGACCTCTTCGTGTTCAGCGAGGAGTTCGCCGACGAGCCGGAGCTCGAACGGCGATATATCCACCGGATGGAAGTCCTCGGTGACGGGACCGTCACGGAACTGAGCGAGTGTAAGGGTCCCCCGGAAACCGTCGAGCAGGTGATCGGCAATGCCGAGCAGACGATCGACGTAATGGCCGCCGGTGGCGAGACGACATTCTACTACGTCCACTTCCGGCCGGAACCTGTCGTTCGGAAAATGATGGAAGGGCGTCGCGAGACCTCACTCGCGCTCAAGATGCCAATCGAACTCCGAACGGACGGGTCGCTGGTCGCGACGTTCATCGGCAAGCAGCGCAACCTCGGCGACACGTTCGAGTTGCTCCCAGACGAAGTAAACGGGGAGTTGCTTCGCATACGGGACACCACAACCGGCACAGACGGCGTCTTTTCGGCACTCACCGAGCGCCAGCGAGAAGTGCTCGAAACCGCTGTTGTGCTGGGCTACTACGACACGCAGCAGACGACGACACAGGACGCGATCGCGGCGGAACTCGGAATTTCGGCCGCAACTGTGGGTGAGCACCTCCGGAAAATCGAAGCGAAAATCCTCGGTTCGTTCACGGGGTAGGGTCAGGAGGAGGGGATAGCGTCAGCGGGGGTGTGGGGCCATCTCGATGTCGGTTTTCGGCTGGAGCGTCACCGCCGGAGCGACCGCAAGGTCGTCGTACTGCCGGTCGAGCGTCCACTCGCTGGCCAGCGTTGCCAGCACTAACTGGGCCTCTGTCATCGCGAACCGGTGGCCGATACAGTGGCGCGGACCACCGCCGAAGGGAAAGTACGCGAACTCCGGGCGATCCGTCTCCGACTCGTTGGTGGGAAGCCACCGCTCCGGCCGAAACGCCTCCGGGTCGTCCCAGTAGCGCCCGTCGCGATGCAGGACCCACGTCGGCAACACGACGAGCGCCCCTTTGGGAACGCGGTAGCCCGCAATTTCAACATCGTCGGCTGGCTGGCGGCGAATCTCGTGGGCCGGTGGATACAGCCGCATCGACTCTCTGACGACGGCCTCGGTGTAGTCGAGTTCGAAGACGTCCTCGATTGTCGGACGGCCGTCGAGCGTCTCGTCGAGTTCGGCCCGCAGTCGGTCCGCTGCCCCTGGGTTTCGCGAGAGGAGGTCCCAGGTAAACGTTAGCGAGAGGGCTGTCGTCTCGTGGCCGGCAAAGAGGAACGTCATCATCTCGTCGCGAATCTGCTCGTCGCTCATCTCCGTGTCGGCGTCCAGCAGCATCGAGAGGAGGTCGTCGCGGTCTGCGTCCTGTCCGCCACGCTCGCGTCGCGTGCGACGCTGGTCGATGATATCGTCGACCTGTTCGTGAAGGTGGTCGTGAGCGCGGTTCGCCCGCCGGAGGAACGGCAGGGGCGTCCAGTCGGGCGCGAAGAAGGTAATCGGCTGGTATTTGGGCTGCATCGGTTTCTGGAAGGCCTCGACGGCGTCGTAGATACCGCGTTCGGCGATATCGATATCGCGGCCGAACATCGCGTCGACGAGGATTTCCAGCGTGAGACGGGTCATCTCCTCGCGCATCTCGACAGTCTCGCCAGCGGTCCAGCGGGCGCTCGTCTCCTCGCTGCGCGAGACCATGATGTCGGCGTACTCACGGATGTGGTCCATGTAGAAGGCGGGCTGGATGGCTTCGCGCTGGCGCTGCCAGAGGTCGCCCTCGCTGGTGATGAGACCGTCGCCGACGATCTGTTTGAGTTCGCTGTTGCTGTCGTCGTGTTTCGGGAACCGCTCGCTCTCGGCGACGAGGATGCGCTCGATTTCCGACGGGTCGGTCACCATGTAGGTGTCCCACCCGAGCATCTCGTAGTTGACGACGGGGCCGTACTCGGCGGCACACCGCTCGCGGAAGGCGTTGGGATCGCGCGCCCACTGGTGTGTGTTCCCCACGAGCGGGAGGCCGCGTGGTCCTGGTGGTGTCTGTTTGGTTGCCATGGCTGGGGCGCTGACGTCTCATCGTTCGTCCCGATGGACCCAGAGTCTACTGCGCCGCATCCGGGGCACCTTTTTATCAGTACAACTTTGCCGTCAGCAGACCATCCGACCGTATGCGCTACGTCACGCTTCGCGTCTCTCCGACAGAAGGGGAGGCATTCCATCCGCTCGGACGTGCGCTCTCGGCCGACGAGGCCGTCGAACGGGGGAACATCCACCGCGTCGAGATGCTCGACGACGGCAGCGGCCTCCTGCTGGCCGAGGCCCGCGGCGACGTGGAGCGCTACCGCGAGATTCTGGACGAATCCGAGCACGTCCACGAGTTCAGCATCGTCGAGGACGAGGGGTGGTGGTACTCCTACACCCACTTCGAGCCGAACAACGCCAACAGGGAAATGCTCGAACTCCAGTACGAGTCAGAACTCGCCATGGAGACGCCAATCGAAGTCGAAGAAGACGGCTCGTTCGTCCTGACGCTCGTCGGTCCGATGGCGGCGTTTCGGGAGGCGACACCGACGGACACCGACGCCTACACCGTCGAAGTGCTGGAGACGGGCGAACACCACCCGGAACTCGGCGACCTCTTTCTCTCGCTGACCGAGCGCCAGCGGGACGTCCTCGAAGCGGCCACGGACCTGGGCTACTACGACAACCCCCGGCAGGCGACCCACGAGGACATCGCTGCGGAAGTCGACGCCTCTCCGAGTACGGTCGGTGAGCACCTCCGGAAAGTCGAATCTCGCGTGTTCACACACCTGGTCCGATAGCTACGCCGGCGGCGCGCCGTCCTCGATGACCGCACGATACCGCTCGCCAGCGGCGTCCGTCGCGGTCAGTGCGTCGCGAATCTCCGGCGACAGCCACCCGTCACCGGTCGGTGGCGCGTCGGCAGGCACCCCCGCGAACTCCCCGCTGCGGAGCGTTTCGGGCAAGTACCGCTCGTAAACCGGGAGGCGCTCGCGGAGTGGAACTCCAGCGTACTCGGCAATTTCCCGGAGCGTCTGGAGGGCTGGCCACTCGTAGTCGGGGTTGATGTGGTCGTCCGTAATCGGCGAGACACCACCCAGGTCGTCGATGCCGCAATCGACGACCTCCTGGGCGGGCGCGAGATTCGGCGGTACCTGCACAGAGATTTCGTCCGGAAGGCCGGCGCGCGCCATCGCGACCGCGCGCCGCAACGTGTCGACGCCGGGCGAACCGTCCTGCCAGCGTTCGTTCTCGGCGACCGGCTGGACGATTATCTCCTGGATGTGGCCGTACCGCTCGTGGAGGTCCCGAATCGCCAGAATGCTCTCCGCGCGGTCGGTCCAGTCCTCACCGATACCGACGAGAATCCCCGTGGTAAAGGGCACGCCGAGTTCGCCGGCGTTACGGAGCGTGTTGAGTCGCTGTCCCGGTGATTTGGCGCGCGGTCCGCCGTGAGCCTGGACCTCGGCGGTGGTTTCGAGCATGACGCCCATCGAGGCGTTCACGTCCGCGACCGCTGCCATCTGCTCGCGCGTCTGGTCGCCGGGGTTGGCGTGGGGCAACAGGCCGACCTCCAGCGCAATCTCACAGCACTCCCGGAGGTAGGCGTGAATCGAGTCGTGGCCCCACTCGTCGAGCTGATCGTGGATAGCGGTGTATCGGTCGTCGGGGTCGTCGCCGAACGTAAAGAGCGCCTCTGTACAGCCGGCGTCGGCACCCGTCTGGCAGATGTCTCTGACTTCTTCGGGCGAGAGGAGTGAGGCCTGGCCGGGCACGTCGTAGTACGTACAGTACGTACAGGTGTACCGGCAGGCCGTCGTCAGCGGGACGAAGACGTTCCGGCAAAAGGAGAGCGACTCGGCCGGGTCTACGTCAGCCGGCCGAACGTCGAGCAGTCGCTGCACGTCCGCCCCGTCGACTGTAATGTCGATGTCGTACTTCTCGGCCCCGGGAAACACGAGCAACACTCCGACCGCGACGTTCAAATGAGTCACGGCTCCGGCGAGAAGCGTCCGAAAAGGTGGCAGTCCAGCCATGGAGGGGGCCGAGCTGCCGTGTGCCGAGCGGTAGTTGGCACGGTCCGGGTGCGCGGCGCGAGACACGTACCCGACGTTGCACGGGTCGGCCCGTGCGTTCCCAACTACAGACTCTCCCCATAAAAAGGCTTGTTCAGTTGTCAGACGTTTTCCGCTAAACGGCCGAAAAATGTGCTCTAAGGCGCTCTATCGCCCTTTCTTTGAATTCCGTGAGATAGCACCGCGAGTTTCTGTCGGGGCCAGTTCGACCCCGAGCGACCGGAGCGTCGAGGCAGTTTTGCCGTCCGTGTGGAGGAGTACCTCGACGAGGTCGTCGGGATCGTCCACGTCGACTGCCAACCGGAACGAGTCGACCGTCGCCACGTCGGTACCGATGGCCGCGGCCACGTCCAGATGGTCCTGGTAGGAGAGGCCGTGATAGTCGACCTGGAAGTCCGGATCGCGTGCGACGAGTGCGTTCGTCCCACCACCGAGCCCGGGGGCGAGGACCACCCCAGCATCGGGCGCGAACAGTCGCGCGAGAGCATCGGGCGTCACCAGCGCGAGGTCGGCCATCACGACGGCAGCAGCACCGTCGACGGACGCGAGCGCATCGTTGACAGTGGGCGTGAGCGGCCGGTCGTCGACAGTGACGGGGACGGAACACTCGACAGCCTCGGTCGCCAGCACCTGTGGCTGGTGTGCGGTGTCAGCGAGCGCGTCGAGTACGTCACGGAGCATCGCTCGCGCGACTGCCGACCGCTCGTCGGCATCGAGCAGGTCAGAAAGACGGGTTTTCGGATCGCTAGCGTCGAACGGGACGAAAACGCGCATCCGCTACTGGAGTTTGTAGTTGTCTTGCTGCTGGGACTGTCGGTAGTAGAGCGCACCACCGATGATGAGCAACAGAACGACTGCGCCACCGGCAATCAGCGGAAGCGGGAGCCCGGACTCCTGTTCCTGTTGTTCCTCTTCGGCGGTCGCCTGGGCGTCCTGGGCGAGACTAATCGCGTTCTCGAAGTTCCCGTTGTTGTACGCGGAGATAGCCTGATCGAGTTCGTTCTGGAGGTCGTCTGACGGGTCGTCGACTTCGTCGATAGCCGCCTGTGCGTCGTCGATTTCAGAGCGCGCCTCGTTGCTCCCATCAGTGTATCGGTGGGCCGACCAGCTCTCGAACTCGTCGCCCGTGTCCGCATTCGAAAGCGACATTACGCTGTAATTTTCCACGGAGCGGTCCTGATAATCGAACTCCTCTAGAGGCGGAACGCTGCCCGAGACCGAGATTTCGATTCGGTCGGGCGTCGTATCGCCGCTCCGGTCGAGGGCCTGTTCAATGGATTCCTGACTCCCGGACTGGCTCACGAGTTGCCCCTGTTCGTACACCTCGATGGTCCAGGATGCATTTTCCAGTTCCGTGGTGCCACGGAGCGTCCACTGGTCCGGCTGGTTCTCGAACGGATCCTCGATAGTCGCGTTCATCGTCACCGAGTCGTTGACGTTCGCCGGCTCGGGCGCGTCACCGGTGGTCGTGATGGCAGCTGCTGTTCCAACCGCCATCAGCGAGATGGCAAGCAATACCCCGAGAGCGACAGCCCTAGAAGAGTGGGTCCAACTCATCTTCCTCGTCTTCGACAAGCGACTCTAAATTCTCTTCGCTCTCTTCCCGGAGTTCGTCGATGTTCTCCTGGGCCTCGATTGCAACCTGCTGGAGTTCCTTGATTCGCGGCACGTTGTGAACGCCCGAAAGCAGGACTGCAGCGGCGACGTTCGGCTCGGTAATGGGGTAGTCGCCACCGCGAACTTCCATGCTACCGGTCTGCTCCTCGAGCCACTTCCGGCCGCGCTCGATGCCTTTCCGGTTGAGATGCGCGGACGGACCAGACAGAACTAGCAGCGCCCGCTCGGCACCGTCAATTTCACACGGCAGTGTCAGGCGTCCGAGTGCCGCCTTCCGGACCAGCGACGTGATGCGGTTGGTCGTGTTCGCAGTGTCCATGTCGTCGCCGTCGTCCTTGAACCGCGAGAGGAGCCCGCCGGAGTTCTCGGTCTCGACTGACTCGGTCGCGTACCCGACCGTGGAGACGCCACCACCCGAGAGTGTGTTGATAATCTCCGAGGAGTCGACGACACTCTCTGCGACGTTGTCCCCGGCCCCGATTTCACCGGCACCGAACAGGACACCGAAGCGGCGGACGATTTCGTCGTTGATTTCGTCGTAGCCGCCCTGGACGGACTCGCCGGTTTTGCGCCAGGCGTCGTTGTCGAAGACGAGTAGATTGTCCACCTCGCGAACGAAGGTCTGGAACGAGCGGGCGGCGTTGAGCGTGTAGATACCCCCCTCGTCACCACCGGGCAGGACACCGAGACCGTACACCGGTTCGGTGTAGATGCGTTTGAGGTGTTTGGCGAGCACCGGCGACCCCCCGGAACCGGTCCCCCCACCGAGACCCGCGACGATGAGAAACGCGTCGATTTCGTGGACGGGAATGTTGTCGATGGCCCCCTGTACCTCGTCGATGTCTTCCTCGGCGATTTCTGCGCCGAGTTCGTTGTCGGCACCGACGCCGTGACCCTTCACGCGCGCCTGTCCGATAAGGACGCGATTCTCCTCCGGAATCCGGTCGAGTCCGAGCAGGTCAGCTTTCGCCGTGTTCACTGCGACGGCCGAACGGACGATGCCACTGCCTGTCCGTTCGTCGTACTCCAGGAACTTATCGACGATTTTCCCGCCAGCCTGCCCAAAACCAATCATCGCGAGTTTCATGACTGTAGCTTAGGCGGAAACTATAGCAACGTACGCATAAGTGTTTTGCCCAGCTATCAATAATCGATACAACAATTCTGCGCCATGGTGTCTCCCACCTTCGATTCGGCCAGCAGCGTTTTACCGACACAAACTCGAATTATCACGGTCAGTTAGAAGATGCCCCTGTGCGGCGATTTCGCCGCCCGTTCGGGTCGTTACGTGGCACCGAGGTAGGCAGCGAGCGTCGTCATCTCACTGGGTTCGACATCGAACGCGTCGACATCGTTGTCGTTTGTCGTATTGTCGAAATTCAACGAGCGATACTGGTCGCCACCCATCGGGAACCCTGGGACGACACTGAGTGTCTTCAGACCGATACCGGCAAGTCCCATCGGAAGGCCGACGATTGTGATCGATTTGCCGGACGCGTCGTACACCAGGTCCGTGATCTCCCGGAGCGTCAGGACCTCTGGGCCGCCGATTTCGTAGGTCTGGCCGACGTGGTCGTCGTCTTCGAGCCCATCGGCGATCATCGGGACGAGGTCGCCGACCCAGATCGGCTGGAATCGCGTCTTCGTGCCGCCACCCGGCAGCGGATAGAGCGGAATCCCAGGTGCGAACAACTTCTTCAGTCGCTTCGTAAAGGAGACGAACTCGCCACCCTCACCGAAAATGACGGAGGGCCGGAACATGACCCAATCGAGCGACGAGTCGCGGACAATTTCTTCGGCCCGTCCCTTCGCACGGATGTAGTGGGTCGGACCATCGGGATCAGCACCCAGCGCACTCAACTGGACGAACCGGTCGATGCCGTGTTCTTCGGCCGCGCGAACGCAGTTTTCCGTGCCGCCGCGGTGGACCCGGTCGTGCATCTCGTTGCCGCCTTTCGGCTCGAACAGCGGCGAGAGCGCGACGAGATTCACGACTGCATCCTGGCCCTCGAACGCATCGACGATAGAGTCGTAGGCGGTCACGTCACCCATCGCCGTCTCGACACTGGCCGGCAACTCTGCTGGGTCCGGGTCCCGTGAGAGTGCGGTCACGTCGTGACCGCGTTCGTCGAGTTCCGTACAGAGGTGCTGTCCGAGGAATCCACTGCCACCGGCGACAAGTACGTCCATAACATGACGTTCTCCCGATTGCATTGTAAAAGCACCGCGCAATCAGTTAGGTTCTGTTGTCCGTACTCCCCCTCACGGCCCAACGAGACGGATATTTAATGGCCGAACGCACAGGTGGGAGTATGCTCGTCACGCTGGAGGGACTGGACGGCAGCGGCAAGACGTCCTGCTGGGAACTGTTACGAGATAGCGACATTGTCCCCACGGATGCGACGTTCACACGCGAACCGACGAACTCGTGGTACGGCGAGGCCGTCGAGCGCTCGATTGGCGACGACGACGCCGACCCGCTCGCGGAACTGTTTCTCTACACGGCCGACCACGCAGACCACCTGTCTCGCGTCGTCCGACCCGCACTCGACGACGGACAAGTCGTCATCTCGGACCGCTACTCGGATTCGCGGTACGCCTACCAGGGAGCGACACTGGATGGCGTCCTCGAGGACCCGATGGCGTTCGTCCAGCGTATCCATCAGCCCTGGACCAGACCACCAGACGTGACCATCTATCTCGATGTCGACCCCGAGACCGCCGCCGAGCGCAGCGGTGCCACGAACAAATTCGAGACGGCGGAGTATCTGGCAGACGTTCGGGAGAACTACCGACGGCTCATCGACGCCGAGCGCGAACGGTTCGTCGAAATCGACGCCACACAGCCACAGGCAGCCGTCGAGGACGCCGTTCTCGATGCACTCGAGACGCTCCTCTAGCGGCGGACCCGCCGGCGATTGTTGCTATCAGGGAGGTCCACGTCGTCGGGCGCGGGCATCCAGAAGTAGTCGAAGGCCACACCGACTGACGCAGGCGTGACGACAGTGAGGACGAGGACTGTCCCGGCACTCCCGAGATTCGGTCCCATAACTGACCCGAACACCAGCGTCGTGACGACGAGGACGACCGGAATCAGCAGGAATGTGTAGGCGACACTTCCCCACTGCGTGTTGAGTCGTACCCGAAAGAAGCGAGTCATCAGCGCGGCGATAGCTGTGTTGACCAGCAGGATGAAGAGCAATCCGACCAGCTCGAACGCGGCGACCATACCGTCGCTTGGGCCCGGATCACCTTTTGGGTGTCGGAGCCAGCGACTGGCCGCTACTCCAGACAGATGTACGTGCGCGTATCGACGACTCCATCGAGGTCACGTACGTCCGTCGCGACGCTGTGAATCACGTCGTAGACTTCCTCTCCCTCTGCCTCGACGATGAGATCGTACTGTCCCGCGACGACGTGGGCCTCCAGTACACCCTCGACACTCGCGATGTCCTCCCGCAGGTCCGCCGACTTCCCGGCCGCCGTCTTCACCATGATGAACGCGCGAACCATCGTATGCGTGGTACGTGTTGTCATATCAAAAGCTTTCCCCTACGGAACGTGGGCAACTTTCTTAGTCTGTCTCGTCGTAACGAGTACCATGCGATTCGTTATCATTGGTGCCGGGCGCGTCGGATTGCGCACCGCACGTGCTCTCGCAGACAGCGGCCACGAAGTCGTCCTCGTCGAGGGAGACGACGACGCCATCTCGCACGCCCGCAACGAGGGGTTTCAGGTCATCGAAGGCGACGGGTCGCTCGAATCGACACTGGAGCTGGCCGATCTCGATTCGACCGACGCCGTCGGCGCGCTCACGGGCGACCTGAACGACAACTTCGCGGCCTGCATGATTGCGCATCAGCACGGCTGTCGGACGGTCATGCGCATCGACGAGGACTACCGCGAGGACATCTACCGCCAGTACGCTGACGAGGTCGACGAGGTCATCTATCCCGAGCGACTCGGCGCGATAGTCATGAAAAACGCCCTCCTCGGCGGCAACATCCGTGCGATCGCCGACGTGGCACAGAACCTCCAGCTTGTCGAGTTCACCATCACCGAAGCTTCTCCGATGCGCGGCTACAGCCTCAGCGAACTCGAACTCCCCGGCGAGACCCGGCTGATGGCCTTCGGCAAAGACGCCGACTCGCTGGCGCTCCCGAACCCCGACGAGACGCTCGACCTGGGCGACCGACTCGTCGTGCTGAGTGCCTTCGACAAGCTAGACGACGTGCGGAGTCTCATCGTCGGCGAAACCGGCCGCGCCGCCGCGGGGGGTGTCTGAGATGGTGCGCGCCTACATCATGGTCAAAGCCTACACCGGCGAAGCCGACCGACTGAAGACCGCTATCGAAGACATCGAAGGCGTCAAGCGCTCGCATATCGTCGCCGGCGACATCGACCTCATCGCCGTCGTGGACGTGGACTCTCCTGCCGCCGTCAAGGACGTTGCCGCCACTGAAATCCAGTCTATCGACGGTATCGAGGACACGCAGACGTACATTGCTATGGACTAGCCACTACTTTTTTGGCCGCGGGTGTCGCACGCGAGCCAGGCTCGCGGCGCACCGCTTGCCAAAAAACATAGTGAAAAAGGCTGCTCGCGCTCGGTAGAGCGCTCGCAGATGCTAGCTTAGTGCCCACCGCAACAGCACCGCACAGCAACAGCGGCCCTGCCCTTCCTCGTATCTGCGAGTGAAGCGAGCAAATGCTCGAAAACCACAGCACGAAAATCTCAAAGCTCCGATTTTCGGCACTCCGACCGCTCTATAGTCGAGCATCCGCGCGAGCAAAGCGAGGCTTCAGCTTCTTAGCGTAGATTTTTGCCGCGAGCGGTTCGCGCGAAGCACGAACCCGAGCGGGAAAAAGGTACTATAGCGGCGTCCCGCCACCACCGCCACCCTCCTGACTGGCGGTGTCGACGAGGTCTTCGACCGGCGAGACGTACTCGTAGCCCGGAATCACGCCCTCGACGTAGGTCCCTTCGACGTACTCGACGAACGCCTTGGCGATGTCGGCAGCGCGGTCAGCATTGCCCCACTCGAACCCGTAGGTCACGTACACGTCCTCGCCATCTCGTTCCACGTCGAACGTCTTGAGTTCGACATCGGCGCGGGTGGCCTTCGGTGCGTCCTCTAGGCGGCGCTCCAGCGTCTCGAACCAACCGTCTGCGACGGCGTCACCGACTTCGTCTGCGGTGGCCGCGGGGAGAGTCGGAACGCGGACGGTGACGGTGTACGCGGAGTAATTCTCCGGTCCGTCGACGGCAGTCACACGCCCCTCGAAGGCAGTCGTCGTCACGACGTAGGCGTCGCCATCGCGCTCGAAGGCGTCGTGGTAGCCGAAGGCGCGCTCGACGCTGTCGGGAATCTCAGTCATTGCAAGCGATAGGTGTGACAGTCTCAAAAGCCCGTCGTATCCGGGCGTAGATGGTGAAATCAGGCGATGAGGGGACGGGGGTTCGAACCCCGGAACTCCTACGAGACGGGTTCTTAAGACCCGCGCCGTTGACCACTTGGCTACCCCCTCTCGGGTAACTACTCCGGCAGGCAGCCGAAAAGCGGTTACGGATTCGATAATACAAATTATCGCCCCCTAGAATAGTCCAAAAGTAGACAACTGTGGTTGTTCATACGCAACGTTGTTCGTTCGCACGAAGGAATCACCCCGTATAAATTACCTTCCAGATGATTTTAGTTTGCGTTGCATTTTTATTGTATGTGCGTCAAACGGTAGCATATGTCCGACAGCATAGATGATCAACGTGTCGACAACAAACGACGGCATCTACTCGCCCTTATGGGTGGTGGCGGGGTTGCAAGCATGGCAGGGTGTCTCGGTATCTTCGACGACGGCGACGACAACAACGAGGAGTTGCCCGCCGACGAAATACCGATGGACGGAGAGTTTACCGCATCGGTAGGCGCGAATCCCAACCAGTTCGACCCGACGGTCACCAACGACGCGCCATCGGCCTCGATTGCGGCACTCCAGTACGAGCAGCTCGTCGAACCGGATTTTAACAACTCGATTACGGCAGCGCTCGCCGAGGATTGGGAACAGGAAGACGAGACGACCTACCGGTTCGACCTGCGGGAGGGTATCGAATTCCACAGTGGCGGTGAGATGACCGCAGACGACGTCGAGCACTCCGTCCTCCGAATGCAGGGAACGGTCAACGACGCCGTCGTGTCGACGTGGTACGAAGACAGTGAAGTCGTCGACGATTACACGATTCGGTTCAGCCTGAGTCAACCGCATGCGCCGTTCCTCTCGGATATCTCCGGCGTTCCGATCATCTCTGCCGACGCGACAAAACAGGATATCGCGGGGGAAGATGTCGAGAAAGACAACACCTTCGAGGAGAACTCGGTCGGTACTGGACCGTTCGTCATCGAGAACGTCGAACCCCAGGACAGGATCGAGTTGAGCCGGTACGACGACTACTGGTTCGAACAGACCGAAGAGATGCCCGGGATGGCACCGTGGGAAACAGTAACGTTCCGTGTGGTCGTCGAGCAGACGGCCCAGCAGGAGGCACTTCGGTCGGGCGAACTCGACATGATAGACAACGCCAATCCGGTCGAACTCGGAACGCTGGATGGGGAACAAAACACCAGCGTCGAAACGACGACCGGACTGGGGTACGACTTCGTGTCGTTCCCGGTCAACACGGAACCGTACACCAATCCGAAGTTCCGACGTGGAATCACGCGACTCATCCCGGTTTCGGACGTCATCGAAGCGGTGTGGAGCGGATACGCAGTCGAACAGGCCGGACCCATTAGCCCGGGACTGGGCGAGATGTACGACGAGGAGTTCGAGCAGATGCTGCTTGACGAGTACGTCGGCGAGGACCCCGAAGCGGCGAGACAACTGCTCGACGAGGCATTCGAAGAGGAAGATATCGAGAAGCCCTTCGAAGTCAGTCTGATTACGAACGAGAATCGGACCCGCGAGCGGTGGATGGAGGTCATCCAGCAGACGCTCGACGACACGGAGTATTTCGACGCCAGTCTCGACATCCGACCGTTCGACGCGCTCGTCCCGTTCCTCATCGGTGGCGAAGCCGCAGAGAGCCAGGACATCGTCGGTATCGGCTGGACTGGTGGGTCGGACCCCGACGGCCACGTCGCCCAGGTCTTCGAGAGTACGAACCAGGTCCCGGACGGATTCAACTGGACGCGCTACGAGAACGACGAGGTCGACCGGCTCATCGAAGAGGGGCGTCAGACCTCCGACCCCGACGCCCGCAAACAGGTCTACCAGAACCTCTCGGAACTCCTCGCACAGGAGGTTCCCGCTGCATTCATGTGGACCAGCGACCAGTACGACGTGGTCCGTACCGACGGCGTCGCCAACTGGCGACCCTATCCGAACGCGAGTCTCCGATACGTCGGTGTCTATCGACCGTACCTCGGCCAGGTTTCATATCGCCCATAGTCGTAGCACAGCCACAGATTCGAAATGAGTCTCCAACGGTACGTCATCAAGCGCTTGCTCGTGATGATCCCGGTACTGCTGGGTGTCACCGTCATCACCTTCTTTATGGTCCACCTGATACCCGGCGACCCCATCGATTACATCACGGCGTTCAGCGATATCAGCCCGGAGCAGAAGGAGGCGTTGCGGGCCGAGTACGGACTGAACGACCCCATATACGTCCAGTACGTCGACTGGATTACCAACGCCGCCCAGTTGGATTTCGGCCAGTCGATCATCACCGAACGGCCAGTCGCACAGGAAATCACTGACCGACTGCCGTACACGCTGTTGATGGGCGGAATGGCGCTCGGGGTCGCGCTGGTGACCGCCATTCCGACGGGTATCGTTGCCGCCTACTACGAGGGGACGAAAATCGACGAGGCGAGTCGCGTCTTCGCGCTGTTCGGCATCGCCATGCCGAACTTCTGGCTCGGGTTGATTCTCATTCTCGTGTTCGCGAGCACGCTCCAGATGTTTCCCGTGCTGCCACCGACGGCGGAGGGGCTGTTGAGCGTCCAGATGATCGTGTACACCATCCTCCCAGCAATCGCGCTCGGGACCGCATCGACGGCACTGCTGATGCGGCTGATGCGCTCGTCGATGGTCGAGGAACTCAACAAGGAGTACGTGACGATGGCACGGGCGAAGGGACTGCCCGAGCGGACGGTCATTCGCAAACACGTCCTCAAGAACTCGCTTATTTCGGTTGTCACGGTGACGGCGCTACAGATTGCCTTCCTCATCAGCGGTGCCGTCGTCGTCGAAATCGTCTTCTCTTACCCGGGCATCGGGCGACTACTCGTCGACCGGGTCGGCCAACGTGACTTCCCGGTCATCCAGGCCCTCGTTCTCATCATCGGCGTCTCGGTGCTGGTGATGAATCTGATCGCCGATATCGTCTACGCATATCTCGACCCACGGATACGATACTGACTATGTCACAGGAACGCGGACGAATCACAATCGAAGGTTTCGACGCGTCGGACGTAGAGCAGCGCGATCCACTCTCCACCTGGGAGCCGTCGATGGAGTCCGGGGAGGGGAAAGGGCGCCTCTACTACGCCTGGCGTCGCTTCAAACAGAACCGACTCGCACTGCTTGGCTGTCTCACCATCGTCGTCATGGTGGTCGCCGCAGTGTTCGCACGCCCGATACAGCTACCATCCGAGTTCCCGGTGCTGGCAGGACAGACGATTCAGCCGATTTCACTCGTCACCGACCCGGCAGGGCAGAACCTGCTCGATACGAGACAGGCACCGTCGAGCGAGTACTGGTTCGGGACTGACTGGGCCGGCCGGGACATCTTCTCCCGGGTCCTCTACGGCGGCCGGTTCAGTCTCTCGATCGGCTTTATCGCCGTCAGCCTCGCGTTGTTCATCGGCGTCCCGCTCGGGGCGATTTCCGGCTACTACGGCGGTATCGTCGACGAGGTCATCATGCGCGTCGTGGACATGCTGTACGCGTTCCCCTTCATCGTCCTCGCCATCGCAATCATCGCGGTCGTGGGCCGGGGCTACTGGGAGATGGTCGCAGCGCTGGTCCTCGTCGGCTGGCTCTCGTATGCCCGCATCATCCGCGGTGAAATCCTGAGCATCAAGGAAAACGAGTACGTTCTCGCCGCGAAAGCGCTGGGTGCGCGGGACCGCTCTATCATCGGCAGACACATCGTCCCCAATGCGATGGCACCGGTCATCGTCCAGGCGACGCTCAGCGTCGGGTCGCAGGTCCTCGCTGCCGCCGCGCTCGGCTTCATCGGCCTCGGTCTCTCGCCGGGCAGCGCCGAGTGGGGGACGATGCTCAACGTCGGGCGGGACTCACTCGGCCGGGGTGAGTGGTGGATCACCTTCTTCCCCGGCTTTGCCATCTTCCTGTTCGTGATGGCGATCAATCTCGTCGGTGACGGCGTCCGAGACGCGTTCGATCCACAGGGGAAGACAGAGCAGACCGAAGGAGGGATGCGGTAAATGGCGCTGCTCGAAGTCGAGAACCTCAACGTCCGCTTCTATACCGAGGACGGCGTCGTGAAGGCGACCAACGACCTGTCCTACGAGGTCGAAGCGGGCGAGCAGTTCGGAATCGTCGGCGAGAGCGGGGCCGGCAAGAGCGTCGCGAGTCTCGCGCTCATGCGACTCATCGACGAGGACGTCGGCGAGATAGAGAGCGGCGAGATTCGGTTCAAGGGACAGAATATCCTCGAACTCAACAGTACAGAGATGCGCCAGCTCCGGGGTAACGAGATAGCGATGATATTCCAGGACGCTGAAACAGCGCTCAACCCCGCCTACACCATCGGCGAGCAGATTTCGGAGGTCGTCCGACACCACCTCGATATGAACGACGCCGAGGCCAGAGAGCGCACTATCGAGACGCTCGCCGACGTGGGCATTCCGGACCCCACAGAGCGATACTCCGATTACCCCCACGAGTTCTCCGGCGGGATGCAACAGCGGGTCGTCATCGCCATCGCACTGGCCTGTAACCCCGACCTGCTCATCTGTGACGAACCGACGACGGCGCTGGACGTGACCATCGAGGCACAGATTCTCGAGTTGCTCGACGAGGTCTCCGACAAGTTCGACACGGCAATCCAGCTGATCACCCACGACCTGGGCGTCATCGCTGAATTTTGCGACCGCGTGATGGTGCTGTACGCCGGTCATCCCGTCGAGATAGCACCGGTCGAAGACCTCTACTACAACCCACAGCACCCCTACACCGTCGGGTTGATGAGTTCGATTCCCCGAATCGGTGACGACCGCGAGACGCTCCAGACGATTCCAGGCCGGATGCCGGACCTCATTGAGATGCCGCCGGGGTGTAACTTCCACCCGCGCTGTCCCTACGCCGAAGATGTCTGTGCGCGCAACGAACCCGAACTGGTCGACACCGCCACGGGACAGCCAGCCGACGTCTCGCGCCACGACGAGCAGTCGGCCGCCTGTCTCGCCTACACCGGCGACCTGGACAACGAACTGGACTACGAAGTCGTCGTCTCCGGAGCGGCGGAACCGCCGCGTGAAAACACGGACAGAACAGGCGTAATACCCGCCGAAGACAGGGAGCGTGACTCGAATGAGTAGCACAGAACCACTCGTCCGGGCCGAGAACCTGACGAAGTACTTCCCGACGAACGAAGGGTTTCTCGACCGCTTGCTCGGTGGGCAAAACTGGGTCAAAGCGGTCGACGGTATCGACCTCGAAATCAGGGAAGGGGAGACACTCGGACTGGTCGGCGAGAGCGGCTGTGGAAAAAGCACCGTTGGCCGGACGCTGCTCCAGTTAGAGGAGCCGACCGACGGGACGGTGTACTACCGTGGCGAGGATATCACCCAGTACGGCGACAGCGAGTTGCGCGACCTGCGCCAGGACATCCAGATTATCTTCCAGAACCCCTTTTCGAGCCTGAACCCGCGCCTGACAATTAACGACATCATCGGCGAGGCGCTGGACATCCACGGCCTCGCGGAGGGACAGACCCGCGACCAGCGAATCAAGGAGTTGCTCGAACGGGTCGGGTTGAGCGCCAGCCACGCGAATCGGTACCCCCACGAGTTCTCGGGCGGGCAGCGCCAGCGCATCGGTATCGCGCGGGCACTCGCCGTCGAACCCGACTTCATCGTCTGTGACGAACCGGTGTCGGCACTCGACGTCTCCGTGCAGGCCCAGATTCTCAACCTGCTGAAAGAGCTTCAGGACGATCTGGGGCTGTCCTACCTGTTTATCGCCCACGACATCTCTGTCATCGAGCACATCGCCGACCGCATCGCCGTGATGTACCTCGGGGAAATCGTCGAGACAGGAACCCCGGAAGAACTGTTCGCACCGCCCCAGCACCCCTACACCGAGGCGTTGCTCTCGGCGATTCCAGAACCGGACCCGATGTGGGAAGGCGACCGAACGCTGCTGGAGGGGACCGTCCCGTCGCCGATTAATCCGCCGTCGGGATGCAAGTTCCACACGCGGTGTCCACAGGTTATCCCACCAGAAGCGTACAGCTTCGAGCAGGCAGAGTGGCGTGCGCTCCTCTCGCTTCGGAACAGAATTATGAGCGGTGACATCGATCTGGCAGTGGCTCGGTCGAACGCCGAGAGCGACGACACGGCCGCAATTGCTGATGCCATCCGCGAGGAGTACGGCGTTCCGCAGACGCTGTCGGACCCGGATGCAGAACGGATTCTGGAAGGGGCACTGGAAACCGTCGTCGTCGAAGATGCAGCGGCAGCCGCAGACGAACTGTCGGAGGTGTTCGTCACGCCCTGTGAGATCCACGAGCCGGAGCTTCGGGAGCTGGAAAACGGCCGTGCTGCCTGTCACCTCTACGACCCCCGATATCAGGATGGGTCACTCGGTGAGAACGGATCACTGTCGGCGGCAGACGCCGACGACTGATTCGAAACGAGGAGACACCGACCCCACGGAGGCGAGGAGTTTTTGTCCCGGACGTGGTAGCAGTACCCAGTGCGACGGATCTACGACTCACCGGCGGTTCGTCGTGACAACGACGACCCACACAAACCGAACAAGCGCGACCAGACGACGGACCCGGAGGCGATGCGAACCGTCCCGAGCGGCCTCGTGAGTCGGCTACTCATTCCGCAGTGGCTCCAGTTCCGGGCGCTCAGCGTGACACTCTCGACGCCAGAAACGGAGTACGACGCCGGCAGTCCAGTCCCGTTCGCCGTCGAAATCGAGAACACGATGCCGTTCCCGGTGACGATCCCGGCCCGCTCGCCGGTGCTGTGGACCTGGGCAATCGACGGACTCCCGGAGGCGTCACGCGTTTACGAGCACCCGCCCGACGAGAAGCGGTACTTCAGCTTCGATCGCAACGAGCGAAAGCGGTTCACCCGAAACTGGCGACAGCTGATTCAAGTGACAGCGTCGGAGTGGGAACCCGTCGACCCCGGCGAGTACACTCTCAGCGTCGACCTCAACGTCGACGGCGCTGCCGAGAAGGGATTGTCCGACACAACAACAGTCCGCGTCCGTCCCGATTGATTACAGGAGTAGTCACCAGTCGACGGAAACGGTGCCGTCACCGTCGGGGTCGGGCGCTATCTCCTCGCCAGTCTCCCGGTCGATGACGTGGATGACCCCGCGGTCTTTTTTCGCCGGACAGACTTCCGCTGCGCGGACGTTCTCGTCGAGTTCATCTGCCGACAGAAAGTACGTATTCGGCTGTGCAATAGCCGTCGAGAGGTCCAGCTCCCAGTTCTCGGACACTTCCGCGCACTTACCAGCGCCGATGCACTTGTTGGCCTCGAAGAGAATCTTGTAGGGCTTCTCGTCGACCGGGGGCGCGTCCCGCTCGCCAATCTCCGTGGGGTCGATTGGCCCGTCGTCGGCGTCCATAGCAGGAGTACTCTCCGAGCGTGTTTGTCGCTGTCGGTCGACACAACCGGCTCCGCCGACAGTCAGGGTTTTTCGCGAATCCATTCGATTGAACGCCTAGGCACGTCCGAGCGGTACCGCCGCGTGTGACTGGCTACGACGAGAAGGCAGAGACGGTTCTCGACGAACTCGTCGACGAAAGCGAGCAGCTAGAACGGGCCTGAGTCGCCAACTTCGGCGAGCTCGGGTGGCTCGGCTTCGACTGTGTTAGTCGTGAACCTCGACCGACTCGATGGTGATCGGCGTCGTCGGCGCATCGTGCATGTCCGTGCTGGCGTTGCCGATTGCTTCGACGACGTCCATCCCGTCGGTCACTTCACCGAAGACGGCGTGTTTGCCGTCCAGGTGTGGCTGCGCGTCGAGTGTGATGAAAAACTGCGAGCCGTTGGTGTTGGGACCGGAGTTTGCCATGCTCAAGATGCCGGGCCCGTCGTGAGTCAGTTCGTCGTGGAACTCGTCGTCGAACTGGTAGCCGGGGCCGCCCCGACCTGTCCCGGTGGGATCACCGGTCTGAATCATGAAGTCCTCGATGACGCGGTGGAACTCGACGCCGTCGTACAGCGGGTCGACGCGTTTCTCGCCGCTCTCGGGGTCCTCCCACGCGCCGGTTCCCAGTCCGACCTCGGTGTTCTCGTAGTCGTCGGCGCCTTCCGCGAGGCCGACGAAGTTCTCGACAGTGGTCGGTGCGCGCTCGTCGAACAGTTCGACCTCGATATCGCCTTCGGACGTGTGTATCGTTGCAGTCAGGTCACTCATGTGTTTGGGAAGGGCAGCGGCAGGCAAAACGTTGGTGATGACCATCGAAGGGACAAAAAATCAGTCCGCTATCTTCTCCCGAAGGTCGTCGAGACGGGCCGCGAGTGTATCGGCGTCGCCCGCCTGGTACTGAGTCGCGAGCCGACGGGCCATCGCCACCTGTGCTGCCGCCCCCTGGTAGTGGTCACGCGCCTGCCGAGCATTTCCGGCATCGCAGTGGGCGTCGGCCTCGGTTTCGAGACGGTCCGCCAGTCGGCAGCGCTCGCGTACGACGTTGGCGACGACCCACTCGAGTTGCATCCGGAGCGCGTCTGTCTCCCCGTCGAAATCGACGGCCATCCCCCACCCGGCAGCCAGCGCCTCGCGATAGTGAGTGAGTGTGTCCTCCCAGGCGACCACGGCACGTTCCGGCGAGTCGGCAGTCTGCGCAGCCTCCAGGGACCGCTCGGCCAGGTCGAGCGGCTGCGATTGCAGCGTCTGGAGTCGGTCCCGCAGGTCCGAGAGGGCGGATTGTATCTCGCTGTCGAGCGCGAAGCCGTCCTCGATGGCGATAGACAGCGCGCGCTCGAAGTGCTCGCGGGTGCGCAAGAACGTCGCGGCCGCGTCGTCGTACTGGCCGGTCGTCGGACGAACAGTCGTCTCTTCGAGCAACTCCTGGCCGCGTTCGAACCGGGCTTCCATCCAGGTGCGAGCCAGTTCGGTCTCGACGCGCTCGGAGCGCTCTTCGAGCGGCGTCTGAAACGTTTGGCGGGCGTCACCGATGCGCGTCTCGGCCGTTCGCAGGTTCGATTCGGCAGACTTCTCGGCATCCCGTGCGTCGTCCATCCGACCCTCGTGAACGTACGTCTCGATGGTCGAGATGTGCTGTCGGGCGTCCTGGAGCGCGGCGACGACGCGCTGCCAGGCGTGACTCCCGTTCGTGGCGAACTCGGCAACCTGTTCTGCCCTGTCGCGCTGCGCGGGGCGAAACGAGTACGTTCCCCGTCCCCAGACGCGCACCGAGAGCGTCGTTCGCAAGATTCCGCTGTCAGCGGTGATGTCCTTGAGGTCGGTGTAGGGCACGTCTGCCGTTTCCAGTCCCGAGCGAGTGTCGATGACGAACACGAGTTTGCGGTCGGTCACTGCGAGCAACAGCCCCCCGTCACCGCCGCCTTTCTCGTACGTGTCGCCGTCCGTTCCTTCGTGAGTCAGACTCCCGCTGCTGGTCAGTTGGTACTCGACCGCCTCCGTCTCTTCGAGACGCGACTCTAGCGCCTCGACCATCCGCTGTTTCGTCGGTCGGTCCTCGCCCAGCAAGCGAGACCGGAGTGTGCCTGCCCTGTGAGCCATCGGTCTGCCTCGCTTATCAGTTGGTTTGATTGTATCTGCGATAAATGTTTTCAGATATTCAATTCCAGATACTGATAATCGGGCGGTATCAGCGCCACTCTCGTGGCGGCGTCACCAGTCTCGGACCGTGTCGAGGAGGCGGCTGTAGGCCGCTGTGAGGGGGCCGGGGGCTGTACGTTCTTGGGGGTCGCTCAGGGTCAAGACGAGCACCCAGCCAACGAGCAGGACGATAGAGAACAGACCGACGACGACGTTCCCGAGCAGCCAGCTGAAGTGTAGCCCGTACGCTTCCGACGAGAACGGGGCGAGAAGCATGGTACTGCCCGTCGCGGTGTCAGCGAGGAGGTGAGAGCTGTAGGCGATGGCTGCAGGGAGTTCCTGCCCGATGGTCCACGCGGCAACGACGACCATCACCAGCGCGGTGAGCGAATGCGTGATTCCACGGTGGGCCCAGAAGGCACTCGTCAAGATATCCCGGTAGCGAAGCGGACTCAACACGAATGTGTCGATGTCAGGAACCGTGGCTGCAAGCGCGGCGACGAGATACGGTGTGGGCTGGCGTGTCCGGAGGAGACCAGCGACGAGCGCTAACGCGAAGAGAATATGGATGCTGTCAGCGACCATCTCGTCCGTTCACCTCGATTCTATCGGAGGTCGAACCGTGGGCCATGCTCACGTCTACCAAAAGAGAGCGATTGGTAAATGTTCATTGCCGTTAAAATACGGTAGCAGCCGCCTAAACGGTGGTCGACCAGACCACAGAGAGTGGTTCAGTACTCCGCCACCGGGTCGCGCTCCCAGAACTCGCTCGATTTCTCGAGTTTCGGGACCCACGTCTCCTGGTCGCGAGCCAGCATCGCCACGCGAGAGGGTTCGACCTCTTTGAGTTCGTCGTGCTCGGGGAGGTACTGCTGCATCTCCTCAGCGAAGGCCCGGACCTCCTCGTGGTCTGGCATCGAATCCCGGTCCAGTCGCCCCCGTGAGTGCCCGACGTGCATGTACGCTTTCAGCTCGACGAAATCCGCGTCGGCGCGGTCGCACATCGCCGCGTACCACTCGGGATGGTGCATGTTGTGGCCGTTGACCAGCGTCGACCGGATGACCGTCCGCGTGTCCGATTTCCCCGCGAGTACGTCCAGCGTGTCGATGAGTCGGTCCCAGGCGTCGTCCTCGACAGCCTTGACCGTCGAATCGAAGGTCTTGCGGTCGGGTGCGTCCACGGAGACGTACAGCTGGGTGGGGTCGCACTTCTCGAGCACGTCGGGTTGCGTCCCGTTCGACACGAGGAAGGTGGTGATGTCGCGGTCGTGGAACTCCTCGATGAGTTCCGGCAGATAGGGATACAGCGTCGGTTCGCCATCTAGCGAGATAGCGACGTGGCGCGGCTCCAGTGCCTCCTCGAAGCGTTCGCGTGGGACCTGGTCGTTCCCGCCGAATCCCGAGAGCAGTTTCGTTTGGAGTTCGAGCGAGGCGTCGACGACGGCCGATGGGTCGTCCCACTCGACATCGCCCAGTTCGTAGGCGTGGCCCTGGTGGTCTCGCCAGCAGAAGACACACCGCTCGTTGCATTTGACGACGGGCGTCATCTGGATACAGCGGTGGGACTCGATGCCGTAGAAGATGTTCTTGTAACACTTCCCCTCACCGCGGAGCGCGTTCTTCGTCCACCCGCAGGTCTGGGCGGCCGTGTGGTTCTCGCTGTGGTAGGCCGGGTCGTCGACCTGTTTTGGACCCCCGTCCGATTCACTCATTGCAGTGAAGTGGGATACCCAGCGGCAAAAACCCGCTGCTGTCCACCCGGTTACGACTCGTTCACGATTCGGTTGGCAGAAATATAGTTGCCCCCACCCTCGAACACCCATGCGGTCAGTAAAAGCGTTGAATGGACCGTGACCGGGTGGATGCCGACCGAGACTGGGAGGTAGGAATACTGCAGATACAGTTATGCTCTGAGAGAGCGTCTAGTTCTTATGAATCCACTCCAGCTACAGGTCTGTCTTCGGCCGTTCACACCAGCGGAAGTCCAGGAGCGCCAGCAGGAAGTGCTCGACCGCCTGGCGATACTAGAAAACGATGGTGTCGTCGATGTAGAAGTCGTCTGGTGGAGTCCGCGCGTCTGTCCACCCCACAGCGCCGGTCCGCTCAGCGGTGGCTGTCCCGACGTGGTCTGTGAACTCGTCGAGTTAGCTGAACGGGACGGCTTCTCGCTGGAACCGTTCATCGAAGAACACCCCGGCGCGATGCCTGGACAGGGCGACTCCCTGACGCTACCGGTCGTCTCGCTCGTCGCCCGTGATGAAGGCGAGATCGCCGGTATCTATCCAATTACCCTCGAAGGAACGGCGTACACCGTCGAGGACGGATTGCGCATACTCGAAGCAGGAGAGTCGATACTGAATCTGAAAGAGTCAGTGTCGGCCCAACAACCGCGATAGGGTCCCGCCGTGACGGTTCGATACGCTGAGAGGTGAGTCGGAAGCGTGACAGGAAAATTAACTGCTCGCCCGAACCCGTTACCCCTATACCGGACGGTTTGAAAGGAACGGTATGTTCCTCACGATGCGCGCGGAGGTCGAGGACGCCCTGGAAGACGCCCTCACGGCCCTCGACTTTCCGACCGACGACCTCGGCATCGAAGAGCCACCGGCCGACGTCGACGCCGTGCTGGCGTCGAGCGTGGCCTATCGGCTCGCCGGCGAGGCCGGCGCACCGCCACCGCAGGTTGCCGGTGAGGTGGCAGACGCCATCGACGCCGACGTGTTGACCTACATCGACAGCATCCAGACCCAGGGACCGTACGTGAACTTCCTGCCGAGTGCTCGCTACTTCGTGGACACGCTCGACAGCGCACAGACCGACGACTACGGCCACCTCCCGGACCGCGAGACGAGCGTCGTCGTCGAACACACCAGCGCCAACCCGACCGGTCCCGTTCACGTCGGGCGCGCCCGCAACCCCATCATCGGCGACGCCGTCGCCCGCGTCCTCAAGTACGCCGGCTACGACGTGGAACGCCACTACTACGTCAACGACGCCGGCCGCCAGATCGCCGTCTTCACCTGGGCCTACGAAACGTTCGACGAATCCGACCTCCCGGAGCCAGAGCGAGAGTCCCCCGAGTACGAGATGGTCCGCTACTACCGGAAGGGAAACAGCTTCCTCGAAGAGGCAGACCCCGACCGCGTCGAGGACGCCGAAGACGAGATTCAGGCCATCCTCCAGGGGCTCGAAGCGGGCGACGAGGAAACTTACGAGCGTGTCAGCGAGGTCGTCGACACCGTTCTCGGCGGGATGCGCGAGACGCTCGAACGGCTCCCCGCCGAGTTCGACGAGTTCGTCAAGGAGACCCGCTTCATGCGGGACGGGTCGACCGACGACGTCGTCTCACGGCTGAAAGAACTCGACGGCGCAGTGTACGAGGAGGACGCCTGGCAACTCACCTTCGAGGACATCGAGAAGAACCTCGTCTTCCTGCGTGCGGACGACACCTCGCTGTATACGACGCGTGACCTCGCCCACCACGAGTGGAAGTTCGAGAACTACGACGAGGCAGTCACCGTCCTCGGTGAGGACCACAAGCTCCAGGCCGACCAGCTAAAAGCCACGCTGGAGCAGCTCGGACACGACACGGACCACCTCTCGACGGTCCACTACTCGTGGGTGAACCTCCCCGAAGGCGGCATGAGTACACGTGAGGGGACCGGCATCGACCTGGACGACCTGCTCGACGAGGCCATCTCGCGGGCGCGCCAGGAAGTCGAAGACCGCATCGGCGAGCGCATCCGCAACGACGAACTCGACGAGGACGACGTCGAACGCATCGCCCACCAGGTCGGCATCGGGGCCGTCCGCTACGACATCGTCTCCAAACAACCGACCAAGGGGATCACCTTCGAGTGGGAGCGCGCCCTCGACTTCGAGGCCCAGTCTGCCCCCTACGTCCAGTACGTCCACGCGCGCGCCTGCGGGATCCTCGACGAGGCAAGTGCGGCGGGCCACGACGTACCGAGCGGTGATGCCGTCGACGCCGACGCGCTCGTCGAACCCGAAGCAGAGGACCTACTCCGGACCATCGCACGCCTGCCCGCGGTCATCGAGGAGGCCGCAGACGAACTCAAGCCCCACGTCGTCGCCACGTACACCCGCGACTTCGCCGAGGCGTTCAACGCCTTCTACCGGGAGTGTCCCGTTCTCGACGCCGAAGAAGAAACGCGGGCGGCACGACTGGCACTCGTCGCTGCAGCGCGGACGACGATTGCGAACGCGCTCGACACACTCGGCGTCGAAGCGCCAGAGTCGATGTAATCAGCCGAGGTCGCGTTGACTATCAGCAGATGGATTCTGGTGTCCCAGTGTCTCACTCCGCGACGACAATAAACTGATACTGTGGCCCGGCGTGGACTCACGGTATGAACGCCCCGTCTCGGAACGACATCCACCAGTGGGTCGTGGAGCGGTCGCTACGGCGCGTCGCGATCCGAGCTCTCGCGGTTGTCGCCGTTGTCACTATCCTCGCCGGAGTCGGGTTTTATGCGTACTTCGGCGTCTTCGCCCACCACGCACCCGACGACGTTCGAGAGTCTGTTCGAGCGGACGCGAACGTCACCGTGACTGAGGCCTACGGCGGGTACGTCGTGTCGGACGCCGACCCCGACATTGAGCGCCTGGGACTCGTCTTCTACCCGGGCGGACGGGTTGCACCTGACGCGTATCTTCCGACAGCGGCTCGGATCGCCGAGCGCGCGAACGTCACGGTCGTGATCCCAAAGATGCGCGTGAACCTCGCGGTCTTCTCCCAGGGGCGAGCAGATGCAGTCATCGAAGGCGAATCGCAGGTCTCCCGATGGGTAGTCGGTGGTCACTCCCTTGGCGGTGCGATGGCGTGTCGGTACGCCGGAAATAACGACGACACAGTCGAGGGGGTCGTCCTCGTCGGCTCGTACTGTGACCGGCCAGTCGGGGAGACGCCGACGATAGCCGTTGTCGGCACGCGAGACGCGGTGCTTGATCACGATCGATTCGCGGCCAACCGCGAGAACCTTCCGCCGGACCACACAGTCAGTCGTATCGAGGGCATGAACCACTCACAGGCCGGCTGGTACAGCGGCCAGCGCGGCGGCCAACCCGCACAGATTTCGACTCCAGAAGCCCACCGCCGACTCGCGATAGAGATCGCTGAGTGGCTCTGTCTCGAACTCGATCACTGTGCAAACGACTAGTCACGAATATCGGATCTAGTACCCAATATACTCTCTCTACTCAGCACGCCATCTGAATCACTATCCGAGCGTATTCAAACAGAGCCTCAGCCGAAGAATCCGAACCGGCCGCCTGAACTCTCCTCTTCGACGTCTTCTTCTTCGTCGACGAACCACTCCTCGTCGAACACGATATCGGCGTCACCGGCGGGGACGCTCTCGAAGAACACGCCCTCCAGCACAGCGGTGAGCTGTCGGTAGGCTTCTGCAGCCTCGCTGTCGGGAGCGTTGAGGACGAGCGGTTCGTTCTCCGTCGCCTCGAGATCGACCGGGATGACACCGAGCGTCGGGAACTCGAACTGCTCGGCGATGCCCTCCACGTCGGTGTTGCGGGTGACCCGGCAGACCAGGCCGCCGATGATTTCGCCGTCGACGCGGCCGGCCAGCTCAGCCGTCTTGACGGTGTCTGCGACGGCCACGTCGTCGGGCGTCGTCACCAGCAGGATGCCGTCGGCGAGACCGAGCGGGACCGTCGTCTCGTGTGAGAGCCCCGCACCGGTGTCGACGAGCACGACGTCGTAGGCGTTGCGCAGCGTCTTGATGACTTTCCGAAGCTTCGCGGGGTCGGCCTCGGCGAAGGCTTCGAGGCTCTGTTCGCCCGGGATAATCGTCACGCCGCCCTGGGCGTCGGTCAGTCCCTCGCTAACGGTCGCGTTCCCGGCGAGAATCTCGTGAAGGCTGCTGTCGTACTCGATCCCGAGCATCGCGCCGAGGTTGGCCATCCCGAGGTCGGCATCGACCACCACCGTGTCGTAGCCGTTCGCTTCGAGGGCAGCCCCGATATTGACCGCCGTCGTCGTCTTCCCGACGCCGCCTTTCCCGCCCGCGATAGTACAGACGTACCCCGCCATCGTTTGTTGTATAGGTCCAACAACGGGGAGTACTATAAACCCGTCCGTCGTTCGCCCGAACCACTCTGCGGCGTGTTTCACAGTGAGAGCGGGCCACAGGGTTTCCAGAGGTCAACAGTTACTTACACGGCTCTCGCCAAATATGGGTGATGAGCGAGTCCGACGCCGAGCAGACGGACAAACAAAAATACGAGTTCCGGAAGGTAATCGAGGAACTCAAGGATTACCGCGGGTCCGGGACCCAGCTAGTGACGATCTACGTCCCGGAAGAGCGTATGATTAGCGACGTCGTCGCCCACGTCACGCAGGAACACTCCGAAGCGAGCAACATCAAGTCCAAGGACACCCGAACAAACGTCCAGGACGCACTCAAGAGTATCAAGGACCGCCTGAAGTACTACGGGAACAACCCACCGGAGAACGGGATGGTCCTCTTCTCGGGCGCTATCGACGCCGGAGGCGGCCAGACCGATATGATTACGCGGGTCCTGGAGAGTCCGCCCCAGCCCGTCGAGTCGTTTCGCTACCACTGCGATTCGGAGTTTCTGACCGAACCGTTAGAGGAGATGCTGGCCGACAAGGGCCTTTTCGGCCTCGTCGTGCTGGACCGGCGGGAAGCGAACGTCGGGTGGCTGCGCGGCAAGCGCGTCGACCCCGTCAAATCCGCCTCCTCGCTGGTGCCCGGCAAACAGCGCAAAGGTGGCCAGTCCGCACAGCGGTTCGCCCGCCTGCGACTCGAAGCTATCGATAACTTCTATCAGGAAGTCGCCGGGATGGCAAACGAGCTGTTCGTCCCCGAACGCCACGACATGGACGGTATCCTCGTCGGCGGTCCCTCACCGACCAAAGACGAGTTCCTCGACGGTGATTATCTCCACCACGAACTCCAGGACATGGTGCTCGGGAAGTTCGACGTGGCCTACACCGACGAGTCGGGACTGCACGACCTCGTGGACGCTGCCAGCGAGGTGCTGGCCGAACACGAGATGCTCGAAGACAAGCAGGTCATGGAGGAGTTCTTCGAGGAACTCCACGACGGGAACCAGGCCACCTACGGCTTCGAGCAGACCCGCGAGAATCTCGTGATGGGGGCCGTCGACCGCCTGCTTATCAGCGAGGACCTCCGCCAGGATGTCGTTACCTACGAGTGTAGCCAGGGTCACGACGAACGCGAACTCGTCGACCGGAACGCGACGACACCGACACACACCTGTTCGCGGTGTGGCGAGGAAGTCGAGGAGGGCGAGCGCGAGGACGCCATCGACCACCTGATGGAAATCGCGAACCAGCGCGGGACCGAGACGATGTTCGTCTCGACGGACTTCGAGAAGGGCGAACAGTTGCTCAACGCCTTCGGTGGCGTCGCCGGGCTACTCCGCTACTCGACCGGCATCTAGCTGCCGTTCGACCAGCGTGTTTCACAGTGACCGACAGCTGACGCTCCGTCGGTCGAAGTGAGCCAAAAACCGGAGGGGGTGAGGGGGGAGAGGGTCACCTGTGGGTGAGACTCGAACTGACGACGACGCCTCGCGGAATGCGTCACACGACATCAGTACTGATGTCGCAAATAATGATTCAACAGAAACACATGTATGGGTTGTACCAAACAGGTATGGGATATTAGATGAGTTGTTCGAGTTGCCGGCGACGACCGGCGAGGTCAGTCGCGGGGTCGAGAGAGGGGTCGTGTGCCAGTCGGTCGAGTACCAGCAGCGGGTCCGTCCCAGCGCGTTCGACCGCGCCGAGCAGGTCGCTAATTTCCGCTCGGTAGAGCGCCAGATTCGGGAGCAGGCCGACGAGCAACACCATCGGCAACGCTGCCTCGCGGTTCGACGGGAGTGCGTCACTGATCTGCTGGAAGTCCGGTGTCTCCGACAGTTGCTGGTCGGTCGGATGCATCGCCAGGCAGTGCGTACAGAGTGCAACGCCGATCTCCTCGCCCGGAAGCGATTCACGATACTGCTCGGGGACGGCAACGGAGAGCGTCTCGCTCCCACAGTCGGGACAGTCCATACTGAACTGTGCGCAGCCAGCGAGAAAAAGAACGGGTCAGTCGTCGGCAGGAACGGGCTCTTCGGCCTCGTCCTCTTTTTCGGCCTCGCGCTCGGCGCGCTCTTCCGCTTCTTTCTTGGCCTTGATCTTCTTCATGCGGAAGATCTCCTCGCGTTCCTGCTCTTCGAGTTTCTGCTCGATGTACTCCTGGTTGTCCTTGAGGTCGGGCAGGAGTGTGAACTCCAGTGCGTTGACGCGGCGCTTTGTCGTCTCGATTTCTTCGAGCATCTTCTTCATCGCCGTCTCGACTTCGGCAGCGAGAATGATGTTCTCCAGGAGTTCTTCGTAGGCGTCTGCGGCCTCGTCGATACGAGCGCTAGTCCCGAGCACACCGTAGCCGCGCTCGTCGAGGTCCTTCCGGACTTTCGAGGACTCGATTTGCGGGACGACCACACCCATGATGTTTTTCGACTGCGTCGTCAGTTCGGGGTGCTCCTTGAGTGCGGCGGCGGCCCCACGGACGGCCACGTCGCCGTCCATCGCACGCGCCATGTCGATAGCTCGCTGGGCGCGGTCGTAGCTGTCGTCGAGGTCCGACCGAACGTCCTGGGCCTGATCCAGGATGTCCATGAACTCCATGATGAGCCCGTCGCGCTTTTTTTCCAGCGTATCGTGGCCCCGCTCGGAGAGCTCGATGCGGTCCTCGATCTGCATCAAGTTCTTCCGAGTGGGCTTGACGTCCTTAGCCATTGGCCGACAGTACCAGAGCCACTCAGTTAATCCTTTTCAGTCTCGGCGGCACCGTTTCGCTTGTAATACCACTTCGAGAGGTAGAACACGCCCGCTGCCGTCACCCACATCGCCGCGACCGGCGTCGTAACCCCCTGAATCGTGTAGAACTGGTAGGTGCTGATACCGAGCAACAGCAGAATGAGAACAAGAAAGGAGTTGCGAGCACTCAACAGCACGATGTCGTCTGCAGGCATTGCCAGCAGTACCACCTGTAGAACCGTAACCTCGGGGGTTTCGTGAGCGCGTCACCTCCCGGGCCAGGTCCAGATGCCCTGATGCCGATCGAGGGCCGTCACGACAACCGTATGTGGCAGCGTGAGCACAGCGATACCGACCAGATACAGGCCGGTCGCGCCGGCCAGCGTCTCGACGGTCCCACCGGTCCCCCACCACAGCACTCCGACGAAACCGAGCGCGAGTGCCGTCGGGACAGCCGCTTCGAGTGCAAACCGGCCGAGCGGCGGGAGCCAGCGCCAGCCCGCGAGGTCGTCGACCGACCGCTCGTCCAGCAGGACAACCCGCGCGATGTGGCGCACGGAGTGCCACAGACAGAAGTACGTCCCCACCGCCAGAATCGGTGGCACCAGCATAAAGTACACCCACAGAAAGGTGGTTTCGGCGGCATCGAGTCGCCAGCGGCGGCGGTCCCGCGCGCGTGCGAACCCGCGCGCGAGCGCGATGATAGTAATAGTCCCAAAGATACCCGCGAATACCAGCCGCGCTCGGGGTTCGAACAGCCACCACCCCGTTGCCGATCCGCCGAACGGAGCGACGAAGGTGTCGACGACCGCCCGGTAGGTAGCTGGGAAACCGAGCAACGGAACGAGCATCGGCAGCCCGCCACGGACGACGACGGTCAGCGCTTGCTGGGGAAAGTCGTCGATGTGGTCAGTCCTGAAGAGATCCCGCAGCGCGTAGAGGTCACCCTGTCCCCAGTGGAACCAGGTCAGGACGATGAAAAGCGCCGCCGCGAGGGCCGGCACCAGAAACCACAGCGCCAGGTAGGCCCCGCCGGCGACGAGATACAACACGGACACGTCGAAGATGCCGCGGAGGTCGACACGGCCAGTACGCGCTCGCGGCAACGCGACGTAATCGACGGCTCCGTGGGGCATTCCGAACACGACGACACTCGCAACGAGCGGGAAGTACCGGACTGTCGCCGGCAACTCGCCGACGAGCAAGGACAGCGGCACCAGCGCAGCGAGCGGAAACCACCCCAGGAGTGCAGCGGCCTTTCCCAGCGCCGCCCGTGCGGTCTGGTCGGCGACAGTGTCTAGCCCCATCGTGCGATCACCCACCGAAGCAAGACGAGCGCCTGCGCGACGAACAGTGACGTGACCAGAAAGAAAACGCCTTCTTCGAGTGGCAAGCCGCCGACCGTCAGCCCCGTCGAGTACGTCGGCGAAATCGTCCACAGCCCCCACTCGATGGCGACTCTGTCGATACTTGACAGGTAGACCACCGGGACGGCGACCATCACGGCGAGGCGACGCCGGACTGCGAGGAGATAGCGCCAGCCCACGCCCCACTGCAGCGCCAGGACCGGCCCGGCCCAGACGAAAATCGCGCCCATGTAAAACGTCGCCGCCGGACCGAGTACCAGGGCCAGGCCGGCGAGAGCGACACCCGCGCCTGCACTGACACCGAGCAGTCGGTCACGCCAGGTGTGACCAACGGTAGCGTCGACGGGACCGTCGAGCCGGAACGTCCAGACGCCGACGAGCACCGACTGGACGGCGACGAACAGATACTCACCGAGCGGCATCTGCCAGATGCGCATCGACACCACGCCGTCACCGTACCACCAGACGCCGCGTGCGATGAGGTAGTTATCCCACGGCGTCGTGTACACGAGCGCGAGACCGACCAACAGTGCGATTCCACCGGCCTGAATCCGAAGCGGTGCGCGTCCGGGCCGACGGGAGACGACGCTCCCGACTGCGAGCACCGAGAGTGGGAGCCCGACGAACACGGCGAGGAACTGGAGATACGTGACTTGTGAAAGCATGGACTCCCGGGTGTAGTTGTACGAAAACCGCGATGGTTGTAATCGATGCGGTTAGTCGGCGGCTTCGGCGGTCGCACCGGTCGTCGCCTGGTCCAGCGCTTCGCGGCTGGACAGCAGGATGATCCCGAATCCGATCTTCGCCGTCAGGTCCAGCACCGCGAACCCGGCGGTTTCGATACCGAGGCCCGGGAGGACACTGAGTCCTTCAGTCCCGATGAGCCACCACACCGGGTAGATTGCCCAGATCACGACGATGAGGTTTCGGAGCGTCTTGAACTTCGAAGTCGCTTTGCCGCCCAACTTTTCGGCCTTGTCGGTGAGACTCCCGAACAGCAGGTACAGCAACACCAGCATGAACGCCGTCGAGACGCCCCACCAGATGAGACGCTGGGCACCCGCTCCGAGGGCACCGATCGAGCCGGCACCGTCACCGGTCAGCGTCGCGAGCACACCAGTACCGATCATCGCGGCGTCGAGCCCGACCAGCGTCGCCAGTTCGTTCCGTGTCGCGCCCGCGAGCAACCCGAGGTCGAGCAACAACAGTGGTGTCGTGAAGAACCAGTCGGTGTATCTGGCCCAGTAGATGACCTTCGCCTCGCCGTCGACCATGACCTCTGTGACACCGTACCCCAGCGCCATCGCCAGATAGTTCACGAACGCTATCGCGGCGATGAAAATCGTCACGATGAAAAACTCCTGCATCCGCTCGTTTTTCTCTCCCCAACCCTTCGCGATGAAGTACACCATCCCGACGAACATCCCCACTGTGCCGACCCACAGCGACGCTTCGACCAGTCCGCTGATTTCGCTAGCTGATACCATACGTGATGTGCTAGGGAAACGACAAGTCTAAGCTACATACCCTATATTTTGGGTTCCGGCACTGACGGACGACTGAACGGACGAAAGAAACGAAGAGTAACAGACAGGTTATGCGTTCGCTTCGACAGCTTCCTCGTCTTCGGTGTAGTACTTCTCGATGTTCTCCTCGTCGACACGGTTGAGTTCTTCGCGGGGGAGCATCGAGAGGAGGTCCCAGCCGATCGAGAGCGTCTCCTCGATGGAGCGATTGGTATCGTACCCCTGTTCGACGAACTCGTCTTCGAAGCGGTCCGCGAAGTCGAGATACTTGTTGTCACGCTCGGAGAGCGCTTCACGACCGACAATGTTCACGAGGTCGCGCAGGTCCTCACCCTCTGCGTAGGCAGCGTAAATCTGGTCGGAGACGCCACCGTGGTCGCCACGGGTCAGACCCTCGCCGATACCGTCGTCCATCAGCCGCGAAAGGCTCGGCAACACGTTGACCGGCGGTTCGACGCCCTGACTGTTCAGGTCACGGTCGATGAGAATCTGCCCCTCAGTGATGTAACCGGTCAGGTCCGGAATCGGGTGCGTGATGTCGTCGCTGGGCATCGTCAGGATGGGAATCTGCGTGACAGACCCCTCCTGGCCCTTGATACGGCCGGCGCGTTCGTAGAGCTGTGCGAGGTCAGTGTACATGTATCCGGGGTAGCCACGGCGGCCCGGGACCTCCTCACGCGCGGCACCGATTTCACGCAGGGCCTCACAGTAGTTGGTCATGTCCGTCAGGATGACCAGCACGTGATACCCCTTGTCGAAGGCGAGATACTCGGCGGTCGTCAGCGCGAGTCGCGGCGTGACCGTTCGCTCGACTGCCGGGTCGTCTGCGAGGTTCATGAAGACGACGGAGCGTTCGAGTGCGCCGGTGCGCTCGAAGTCGTCCATGAACTCGTTTGCCTCTTCGGCGGTGATTCCCATCGCGCCGAAGATGACTGCGAACTCGGATTCCTCACCCTCGCCTTCTTTTTCCTCTGGCACCGTCGCCTGGCGCGCAATCTGGAGTGCGAGGTCGTTGTGCGGGAGTCCCGAACCCGAGAAAATCGGGAGCTTCTGGCCGCGAACCAGCGTGTTCATGCCGTCGATGGCCGAAACGCCGGTCTGGATGAACTCCTCGGGATACTCCCGGGAGTAGGGGTTAATCGCCTCGCCGACGATGTCCCGGCGTTCGTCCGGCACGATGTCCGGGCCGCCGTCGATGGGGTTGCCCGACCCGTCGAGGACGCGACCGAGGAGGTCCTCAGTGACGGGCATCTTCATGGTTTCGCCGAGGAAGCGCACCGACGAGTTGCGGTCGATGCCGCCGGTTCCCTCGAAGGTCTGGATTGCGACGGTCCCGCTCGAGGTGTCGAGTACCTGTCCGCGGCGAACCTCGCCGTCGGCGGTCTCGATTTCGACGATCTCGTCGTACCCGACCGGCTCGTCGACCTCTGCGAAGACCAGCGGTCCGCTGATTTCCGTGATGGTTTGGTATTCTTTCATTGTTAGTAGAGTGCGCGGAGCTGTTCTGTGATGTCCGCTTCGAGGTCCTCGACGAACGCCTCGGCCTCGTCGTCCGGCGTGGTGCCGATACGGTTCAGGCGCGGGAGTGCGTCGATGTCGGTGATTTCTTCGACCGGGACACCGGCGTCCAGCGCGTCGAAGGCCTCGTCGTTGAACGTCTTGATTGCGCCAAGAATCTCGTAGGTCTTCTCGGGCGGACAGTACCGGTCGACGTCGTGCAGCGCGTTCTGCTGGAGCCACGCTTCCTTGAGGAAACGGGCGACTTCCAGCGTGAGCTGCTGGTCTTCCGGCAGCGCGTCCTTCCCGACGAGCTGGACAATCTCCTGCAGTTCACCCTCTTCGTCGAGGGTGTCGATCGCCCACTGGCGCTGTTCGGGCCAGTCGTCGGCGACGTTCTCCGTGAACCACGGATCCAGCTGTTCCCGGTACAGCGAGTAGGATTCGTCCCAGTTGATCGCCGGGAAGTGACGCCGTTCTGCGAGGTCCGCGTCCAGCGCCCAGAACGTCTTGACGATACGCAGCGTGTTCTGGGTCACCGGCTCGGAGAAGTCCCCGCCGGGCGGCGAGACAGCGCCGATGACGCTCACGGAGCCCTCGGTACCGTTGATGTTCTCGAAGTAGCCGGCTCGCTCGTAGAACTCGCTGAGACGGGCGGCCAGGTAGGCCGGGTACCCCTCCTCACCGGGCATCTCTTCGAGTCGGGAGGAGATTTCACGCATGGCCTCTGCCCACCGTGAGGTGGAGTCGGCCATCAGCGCCACGTCGTACCCCATGTCGCGGTAGAACTCCGCGATGGTGATCCCCGTGTACACGCAGGATTCGCGTGCTGCGACGGGCATGTTCGACGTGTTGGCGATGAGGCAGGTCCGGGCCATCAGCGCGTTCCCGGTCTGTGGGTCCGGCAGGTCCGGGAAGTCGTCGATGACCTCCGTCATCTCGTTGCCACGCTCGCCGCAGCCGATGTAGACGACGATGTCCGCGTCCGCGAACTTCGCCAGGGACTGCTGTGCGACGGTCTTGCCCGACCCGAACGGACCGGGAATCGCGGCCGTCCCACCCTTCGCGAGCGGGAACAGGCCGTCGAGGATGCGCTGTCCGGACGTGAGCGGCTCCGTCGGCGTCTCCTTGTCGACGGTCGGACGGGCCTCACGGACCGGCCACTCCTGGCGCATCTGAATCTCTTCGCCGTTGTCGAGTTCGACGACCGTCTCCTCGACGTTGAAATTCCCCGACTCGACGGCGACGACTTCGCCGCCCTCGTAATCCGGCGGGACCATCACTTTGTGGTCGATACTCGCCGTCTCGGGGACGATACCGACGACGTCGCCTGCTTCGACCTCGTCGCCTTCCTCGACCTCGGGAGTGAACTCCCAGGTCTTCTCCAGGTCGATACCCGGCGCGTCGACACCGCGGTCGAGGAACGCCGAACCCATCTTCTCTTCGAGCACGTCCAGCGGTCGCTGGACGCCGTCGTAGATGGAGTCCAGCATGCCCGGACCGAGGTCGACGGAGAGGGGCGCTCCCGTCGACTCGACGGGTTCGCCCGGGGAGACACCGGAGGTCTCCTCGTACACCTGAATTGTGGTCAGGTTCCCTTCGATTTCGATAACTTCGCCCATCAGGCCCTCGTGACCGACGTACACAACGTCGTTCATCCGCGCGTCGAGATCCTTCGCGGTCACGACGGGGCCACTTACGCTTTCGATGACGCCGTCTTCACGGACGTCAGACTCTGTTGCTTGACTCATTTAGTCTTCCTCCATCAGGTCGATTCCGATGGCTCGTTTGATCTGCTCTCGCAGGCCGCTGCTTCCCGTACCGCCACCCAGTGCCACCAGCACTGGTTCGACGCTCGTCTCGACGTCCTGGCGCACACCACGCGAGAGGTGGTCCAGGTCGTCGTCGTGCATCACGACGATACCGACATCGTCGTCCGTCAGCATCTCCTCGACCGCGTCGTCGAGTTCGACGTCTTTCTCGTCATCCGGAATTTCGGCGAACTTGCGGACGCCGGCGAGTCTGAATCCGGTGGTGAAATCCGGAGACCCGATAACTGCGATTTCCTGACTCATAGCATCACCAGTTCCTGTTCGATTTCGTCTGGCTCGAGTCCGGCCTCTCGACCACGCGCGATGGCGCGGATGTTGTCGACCTCGCGCTCCTTTGCGAGGACATACGAGAGGACCGAACAGACCGACATCGGGTACCGGTTTGCCAGCCGGTCTGCATACTCCAGGAGCGCCGCATCGAGTGCGTGCTCGAACTCGATGAGGGCGTCCGCGTCGGCCAGTTGGTTGAGCGCGTCGTCCAGTTCGTCACCGTACACGCTCTGGCGAATGTGCTCGACCAGCTGGTCGAGGTTGCCGACGAGCTGGTTCATCTCCGCGGCGTCGAACAGCCGACCGCCAGTGATGAAGTACTCCGCGGGGTCGATGTCTGCGCCACTCCGGGCGATCCGGAGTGCGTTCCGGAGGTTCCGGAAGTCGACCTCTCCACGGAGGAATTCGAGATAAAGGCCGGTCGGCGAGTCGCTCTCGACGGTGTCCGGCATCCCCGACAGCAGCGTCTCGTAGAACGCACGGTCGGCTGCGTTTTCCAGTGCGACCAGCGTGCCGGTGTCTTCGTAGTCTTCCAGTGCCGCTGTGAGTTCGTCTTCGAACATCGTCCCCGAGAGCACCCCGACAGCGTCGTCGATGGACTCGGCTGCCAGCAACTGGTCGAGTTGGCTGTCGGAGAACTCACCGGCACGGATAAGATCGTCTTCGATGTCCTCGCGGTCGGCTCCGGAGTAGAGCCCACGGATGACTGTCTTGACGTTCCACGCGTCGAACTTCCGGAGGTATCGTGCGACGAGGTCGTACAACCGACCATCACACCACTCCAGCAAGTCGTCAAAGTGTTTCGCCAGATTCCGGTTGAGCGCGTACTCGACGAGGTCGACACCCGAGTAGCGAGAGCCGAGCGCGTTCATCTCGGTCTCGTACTCGGTTTCCTCCATGAAGCGAGCGATCTCGCTCGTCCCCATGCGGACGAGCTTCCGGTAGTCGTCGTCGTCGAACAGCGACGCACGACGTGACCGGACACGAGCGATAACGTACTCGTAGTTGCTTGCGCCCTGGTTCTGGTCGGTAAGCGTGTTCATTGGTCTTCGAACAGCCGTTCGCTGATTTCGCGGAGGTTGTCCTCCCACACCTCCTCCAGCACGGAGTCGAAGGTGTTTTTGACGCGAACTCGGGATTGTTCGCTCTCTGCGACGACGCCACCGAGGCAGTCGTACGCGTCGGCGTACTCGAAGCCGTCGTACTCGTCGAGGATCGACTCCAGCAGCTCCTCGTCGGCGGCGCGACCGTACACGCGAACCGTCGCGTCGTCGTCGAACTCCGTCGCGGCGTCGTCGAGCAACGCCCGAGTCAGCTCTTCACGACCGTCTTCGAGTTCCGCAATCGCCGTCTCGACCTCGGCACGGACATCCTGGAGGATATCGCGCCGCGCTTCCAGACGGCTTTGCTTTGCCTCCAGTTTCGCGCTGGAGAGGGCCTGTTCGCGCTTCTGTTCTATTTCGCGCTCGACTTCCTGTTCGTGGTCTTCGCGAATCTGCTCTGCGTCGGCTTTCGCCTCCGCGAGTATCTCTTCGGCCTCCGAATCGGCCTCGGCGCGTATCTCCTCCGCACGCGCGCGCGCTTCGTCTCGGATGTCCTCTACGACTGTATCGAGGCTCATGAATGATATTCGAGAAAGGGGGCGCTTACAGCGTGAGGAACACGACGACCAGTGCCAGGATGACAAGCGTCTCCGGAAGGACCGTGAGAATCAGGCCCCGACCGAACATGTCTCCGTCCTCCGCTGTTGCTCCGACTGCTGCGGAACCGATGCCACGCTCTGCGTAGCCGGCTCCGAGTGCAGCCAGCCCGACTGCCAGTGCCGCCGCAGCCGTCGCGGGGATTGCGGGTGCTGCAGAGACTGCTCCTTCAGTTGCGTTAGCCAGTACGACGCTCAACGTAGTTGCGAGTGCACTCATAATTTTGTAGTCCTCAGGTTCTGGTTTCGAACAGGCGTATGTCGCCCCACCATAGTCATAAAACTTCCCAAACTGCTTCGTCAGAAGGCGTTTTAGACGGTTTAGCGGTCCTCTCGAAGGCGGATGACAACTGATACCAGACCTCGCCCGCAAGGGAACTGAGATTTTACTACCCACGTAGGTAAAATATAGAAAACAGACACGCAAAACACGTCGGCTCTGGGTGAAAACCGCCCAGAGAAGTTCTCAGTCGCTCGTGTACTCGCGGTCGTGGCCGAACGGCATGTAGGCCTTGCCGCCGCCCTCGTAGAACTTCCCGAAGAACTCGACGTACTCCAGGCGCACTGCCTGCAGGCCCGCCGAGGTAATCCCCAGAACGAGCACCAGCAGGTGACCGAGCACGAGGACGAGCACGCCGGCGATGACGCCGCCGATGAGCGCGGCCGCACCCTCCCCGTTGACGAGTCCGCTGAAGACGACCTCGTTGGGGTTCGGTGCTTCATCCATGAAGAAGATGAAGTGGAACTCCCCGTTGTGCAAGGTCGCACCGAACACGAGCAGGTTCACGGCCAGTGCCATGCCGGCTTTCGCCAGCAGGACTGCCGCAATCCGCGTGTAGGAGATGACGTGTCCGAACGTCTCGGTGATGGACTCAATGAGGCCGATGCCACCCTCGGCGACGATGATGAGCGCCAGCCCGAGGAAGGTCCCGAGCAGTGCGGGGTCGACCACGAGGTCGAATCCGCCCAGCGGGATGGTAAACAGGCCAACGCGCTCGAAGCCGGTAAAGCCAAGCGGCAGGGCAACAGCCTCGATGGTCTCGCCGGTTACCGGGTTCGCCGCGCCCGCGGTGGCAAACACTTCCCACATGAAGTCAGGCTTCGCGGCCGTGGCAGTGCGGGTGAAGACCCACACCCACAGGCTGACCGTCATCAGTATCCACGAGCCGCTCTCGAGGAGCGCGGTCCCGACGCCGTGGTGAAGGTTGTTGACGAAATCGAAGATGCGTCCCACGACCAGGTGGAGAACGCCAGCGATTGCGCTAACCAGCAGCCACGCGTAGGCGTAGTAGACGTAGTGAGGCTGGAGTCCCTTGTGAATCGGCGGGTTGCCGCCCCAGACGATTTCGCCGAGCTGGTGGAGCCCGAAGAACTCGCCGTACAGGACACCGAAGATGGCCGTGAAGCCACCGGCCCACACCCCGACGCCACCGAGACTCTTCACGATGTTGCTGTCGAAGGAGCGAATGAGCCAGTAGCCAAGCCCCATATAGAGAATCCCGTATCCGAGGTCGCCGATCATGAACCCGAAGAAGGCCGGGAACGTCAGGAAGAAGATAAGCGTCGGGTCGAGTTCCGAGTACTTCGGTCGGTTGATGACCTCGACCAGCGCCTCGAAGGGTTTGACGCTGCCGGGATTGTCCTGCACGACCGGCGGGTCGTCTGCACCCATGGTGACCGTTCCACCATCTGCGCGAGCGTTCTGCTCACCATCAGCAGTCACGTCTTCGTCGCCGCCGTCCGCGGCAGTCGGCTGACTTCCGGGCTCGCCGCCCTGTTCGATCTGTTCGTGGTCGACGACGTGACCGTCGTCGTCGTACTCGGCCCGTTCGAGTTCCGCAATCTCGACGTGGTCGCCGACCGCGTCGTGGAGTGCGCTCTCGAACTCGGGGACCTGTTCGGAGGGAATCCATCCCTCTGCGACGAAGGCGTTCGCTGTCGTCGCGTAGGTGAGTGGTGCCTCCCGCTTTTGCACCTCGATGGTCAGTTCCTCCTCGGCCGCGAGCAGGAAGCCACCGACATCGAGGCGCATCTCTTCGAGTTCGTCCTCGATGGTGGTGAGCTTCGATTCGAGTTGCTGTTTCCGGTGACGGAGTTCTCCGAGATACTCCGACGGGTCGCCGTCGCCTTCAGGAACGTCGATTGCGGTGAAGTTCGCGTTGACGAGTACGTCCTGGAGAGCGTCCTCGTCGGTGTGTGCGAAGACGGCGACGGTGCCGGCTTCGGAGAACACCTCGAACGTGTCGATATCGCTCTCGACGAGTGCACCGGAGACCGTCTCGGCGTCACCCTGACCGACCCGCACCGTGAGCGAGTCGTAGCCCCGGAGCAAGTCGAGGTCGATGCCGAGATCGACGAACGGCTCCATCGTGTCGATCTGTTCCTCGACAGCGCGGAGGTCACCGCGGAGCTCGTCACGTCGGTCGTCGAGTTCGTTGACCTCCTGGCGAATCTCTTCGAGTTGTTCCTCGAGAGCCTCGCCGGTGACGATCTGATTGCTCGGACCGGCGTCCTCCTCGGTGACTCCGAGCGTGGACTTCAGCGCGCGAACCGTCACGAGCTTTCCGGATGCCTCGTCGGCACCCTTCTGTGGGTTGCCGGGCTCGAAGCCCTCCCACGAACCGTCGTACTCCGTGACGTGGAGCAGTCGGAGGCCGTGCACCGTCTCGATGACATCGTCGATGACGCGTTTGGACCCGGTCACCGAGACGCGGCTCATCCGTTCAGGTCTGAGCATGTACCGCCTCCTCGAACAGGTCTATCACGTAGTCAGTCACGTCGTCGACGCGCTCCTCGGCGGCCGTTTCGAGGCTCTCGCGCTCTGTTCGGCCCTCCGCGAGGATTTCCTCTCGCTCTTCCTCGATGTCGGCGTTGGCATCGTCGAGACGCTCGGTGGCCGCTGCCTCGGCCTCTTCGCGGGCTTCCTCGCGAATCCGGTCGGCCTCGTCGCGGGCCTCCTGGATGCGCTCGTCGGCCTCCTGTTCGGCTTCGGCAACGATTTCCTCGGCCTCACGCTCGGCGTCCTTGATGCGCTCGAGTACCTGTGTCTCTGGCATTCCTCAATCGTCCGGATGTACCACGAACGCCTATTTCATAGTTGCGAAGCCTCCTCGTGCGTGTGGGAACGCCCCGCTCCCCCGAAGAGAGGGCAGTCTTCCCCGGCGAGGCGAACCCTGCCGCGGCTCTGTGGCCGAAATCCGGGGTATTATCACGGTGAGGGCCCAAACTCGGGTCGATGGGCGTCCTTGAAAACAAGTCACGTGCCCGGACGTTCTACAAGTACCTCTCGAAGGTCTACGACCGCATCAACCCCTTCATCTGGAACGAGCAGATGCGCGACGAGGCAATCGGGATGCTCGACATCGGGCCCGACGACCACGTCCTCGACGTGGGCTGTGGCACCGGGTTCGCGACCGAAGCACTGCTGACCGAGACTGACAACGTATACGGCCTCGACCAGAGTGCCCACCAGCTAGAGAAGGCGTACGCGAAGTTCGGCAAACGCGGCCCGGTCCGGTTCCACCGCGGGGACGCCGAACGGCTCCCCTTCGCCGACGACACCTTCGACGTCGTCTGGTCCTCCGGTTCGATCGAGTACTGGCCGAACCCCGTCACCGCGCTCCGGGAACTCCGGCGCGTGACGAAACCCAGCGGACAGGTTCTCGTCGTCGGACCCGACTACCCCAACAACACCGTCTTTCAGAAGATGGCCGACGCCATCATGCTGTTCTACGACGAGGAAGAAGCCGACCGGATGTTCACCGAAGCCGGCTACACCGAGTTCGAACACCACATCCAGCAAGCGCGGCCCGGGAGTCCGCGCGCGATTACGACGATTGCACAGGTCTCAGACGAGTAGAAACCCTATCCCGACCGGATAAACTGTGTTCGCCTGAGTGAGACCTCGGTGCCGTTCTCACTGGCAGCCGTCAGCGTGAACGACCCGGAGGGACGGACAGTCCAGAGACGACCGTCGTCACCCGTCGTCCCGACGGGCTGGCCGTCGACCAGCACCGTCCCGTTTTGCGTGATCCCGCCCGGCGTGGACAGGTTGACCCGCATCGGTCCGGATTCTGTCGTCGTGGTGACCGTCAGGTTGAGGTCGGCAGTCTCGTTGGACACAGTCCTGTAAACCGGAATCTCGGTCGGGTCGAGCGTCTGTATCTCGTGAAAGGCGTTGGTCGTCGAGCCGCTGAGATACGACGACAGACTGCCCTGCGGGTGGTCTGCTTCGATACGGTAGATACTGGTCGTCGGTCCGGCGGATTCGATGCGCCGGGAGAACTGCTGGTCGTTCGAGTACGCCCACGGGTACAGTTCGGTTGTGCGTTCGACGACCTGCGCGATGGCCTGCTGGTCGCCCTCCTCGAACTGGTCGGGCGCGCCGGGCTGATGCTCGCTCAACAGCGTGGCCTGTCGGCGGAACGTCGGTCCGTCGACAGTCGCGAGGACGAGCGCATCGTCGGCTCCCTCGGTGTAGACGACCAGCGGCTCGGCGTTGCCGACCACCGACTCGCGGACACGCTGGCTGAGTGGGGCCGGAAGCGTAGCGACGTTAGATTGGAGTCTCGAGAACCGATTCTCGAGCGAGACTGGAAGCGAGTTCCCGAACTCGGACTCCGCGCTGGCTTCGACCCGGTCGAGATACCGCTGGTACTCGGTCGCCCGGACCTCCAGCTGCACGAGCTGTCGGAGGAACTGCTGTCGGGAGAGGGTGCCGTCGTTGTACGACCGATAGAGCGATTCCTGCGTGGCGTTGAGTCGCGCCATCCGCGCCTCCGCGTCGGCGACGGTTTGTTCGACGACGGCGAGTTTTCTGTCGGCGTCGTCCGACTGGCTCGCGAGCCGCCTGTCGAACGTCTCGGTCCGGTGGGCCCCCTCTAGTTGGGTCGCGCTGGTGTCGACGGCACTCCCGACGTCAACGCTTGCGCGGACGTACTCCTGACGGTCGGGATTCGTATCGGGGAACAGGTAGTTCGTGGTATTCGCCACGTTGACGACGCGCGTTGGCTGCTCACCGAGGAGCGCCGGTGACGTATCGTCGTCGAGAGCTGGTGGTGGCGGGTGACCAGCGGCACCGACGCTGAGAACAGCAACCGCGAGGGCGACGAGCCCGAGTAGCAGGAACGTCCGAGACATCTACCCTCCCTATACCAACCCCGCCTACAAAAATTAGTCCCTTCTTCGACTGGTGAACGAGCGGTTCAGTGACGCCGAGACGGTTTACGAGCGATTTTAACGTTTTATTGCCGGATGGAAAGGGTTTTGCCGTCAGGCGAAGCACACGATGATATGGTCTCGGGGCCGCGTGCGTTGCTCGTTCTCAGCCTCGTAGTGCTGAGTGCAGTGGCAGTCGTCCCCGGGATGGCCTCGACCGGGCCGACAGACAAACAATCCCAGACTACCGGGGAACTGTCAGCGTCACAGACGATGGTCGTCGATCTCCAGCAAGATGGGGACGCTCGGTGGACGATAACCAAAACGTTCACTCTCAGTTCGCGAAACGAAACCGAAGCGTTCGACGACGTAGCGAGCGATTTCGAAGACGGACAGACCGACGACCTCGGACTGGCGGCCTACCAGCGTGCGAGCCAGCTGGCCAGTGAGTCGACGAATCGGGAGATGACTATCACGGACATCACACGGGAGAGTTCACGGACTGGGACGGCGACGAATGGCACGGGGCAGCTCTCGATTTCGTTCACCTGGACGGACTTCGGACGGATAGAATCGGACACGTTCCACGTCGACGACGTGTTCGCGACCAGTCCGCGGTGGCTCGACGGGCTCTCGGCGGACCAGCAACTCATCATCATCCCACCGGAGGGGTACCGCTTTTTCGATGCCTCGGTCTCCGTGACACTCCGGAACGGGACGATCCAGTGGACCGGGCCCCGCGATTTCACGGACACCACACTCAGTGCCACGTTCGAGCAGACCGGCGATATCGACCCGGGAACGACGACGCCGGGTGTGACGACCGGGACGACTGCGCCCCCACCTGATGGGAACAACACCAGTTCGTTCCTGTGGCTCGGGCTGGCAATGCTCGGTGCTGGCCTCGTCGGCTACCTGCTCGTCCGAGACGGCGACATTCTCGACGCGCCCGGTGGCGGAAGCGAACCGCCAACGGACTCATCCGACGGCGGACCGGCCGCGCCGGCGACGCCAGCGGCCGGCGAATCCACGACTGAAGAACCAGTCGCCGAGAGCGACGACGGGAGCGAGAGCGACGCCATCGACGAGGAGTTGCTCAGCGATGAGGAACGCGTCGAGCGCCTGCTCGAGCAGAACGGCGGGCGGATGAAACAGGCAAACATCGTCAAGGAGACGAACTGGTCGAACGCGAAGGTGTCGCAGTTACTCTCCTCGATGGAAGAAGCGGGTGAGATAAACAAACTCCGCATCGGTCGGGAGAATCTCATCTCGTTCCCCGACCAAGACATCACCGACTTCGAAGAGTGACAGCGTCGTCACCGAACTAGTAAACGGTTGACTAGTTTCCACACACCTGAAAACGTTTATCGGGATTGGGGTCGCATGCTCGACTGTATGAAGATTCTCGTTACAGTCTCCGAAGCCGTCGACGTCGACGACGACTTCGAGATCGCCGGGACAGCTATCGACGAGCGGTATCTCACCTACGACTTGAACGAGTGGGACAACTACGCCGTCGAAGAAGCGGTCCAGATTAGCGAAGCCTCCGACGACGTGGAAGTCGTCACCGTCACGGTCGGCCCGGAGCGAACGGAAGAAGTCATCCGGCAGGCCCTCGCGAAGGGTGCAGACCGCGCTGTTCGCGTCTGGGACGACTCGCTTGCAGAGGCGACAGTACTCGACCCCGCAACGAAAGCAGCGCTCATCGCTGCCGTCGCGCGCGAAGAAGAGCCAGACCTCGTCCTCACCGGCGTCCAGTCCGCGGACTACTCGTTCGGTGCGACCGGCGTCACGCTCGCGTCGGAACTGGACTACGAGTGGGCCGCCGTCGTCAACATGCTCGACCTCGAAGACGGCACGGCCAGCGTCCACCGCGAACTCGAGGGCGGTATCGAGGAACTGACCGACGTCGAACTACCCGCGGTCCTGACGATCCAGACCGGTATCAACGATCCCCGCTACGCCAGCCTCCGTGGGATTCGACAGGCCCAGAGCAAGCCACTGGACGTCAAGACGCTCGACGATGTGGGCGTCGAAGTCGGGGACCTCCCGCTGACGCTCTCGTCGCTGTACGAACCCGAAACCGAGGGCGAGGCAACGCTGTTCGAGGGAAGCGCCGAAGAGACGGCCGGACAACTGGCTGAGCTTCTCGAAGAGAAGGGGGTGGACGCATGAGCGTTCTCGCCGTCGCCGAACACCGACGCGGCGAACTCCGTGACGTGAGCTACGAACTGCTGACCGCCGGCCGCATACTCGCCGACGCGACTGATGGCGACCTCCACGTCGCGGTCGTCAGCGGTGACGTCGACGCCTACGCCGATAAGCTGAACCGCGACGACGTCGACGCAATCCACACCGTCGACCACGGCGAGGAGTTCAACCACGACGTGTACGTCCAGGCCGTCGAACAACTGGTTGACAGCGTCGACCCGACGTACGTGCTCGCGCCCAACTCGGTCAACAGCCTCGACTACGTCCCCGCGCTCGCCCAGCGACTCGACTACCCGCTCGTGACCGACGCCGTCGGTTTCGATGTCGACGACGGACTGACGGTCACTCGCGAACTCTACGGCGGGAAAGCGGAGAGCACCATCGAGGTGGCTGGCGACCGCGCAGTCCTCACTATCCGGGGCGGCGAGTGGCCCGCTTCCGAGGGGACCGGTGAGGCCGAAATTTCCGCCTTCGATGCCGACATCGACGAGAGCGCGGTTCGCTCGACCGTCACCGGCTTCCAGGAAGTCGGCGCTGGCGACGTGGACATCACCGACGCCGACGTGCTCGTCTCCGTCGGCCGAGGTATTGAGGAAGAGGAGAACCTCGACATCATCCACGACCTGGCCGACGCGCTGGGTGCCACCGTCTCTGCCTCCCGGCCGATCGTCGACAACGACTGGCTCCCCAAGGACCGGCAGGTCGGCCAGTCCGGCAAGGTCGTCTCCCCCGACATATACATCGCGATCGGTATCTCCGGAGCAGTCCAGCACGTCGCCGGGATGAAAGGCTCCGAAATCATCATCGCGATCAACGACGACCCCTCCGCGCCTATCTTCGACATCGCCGACTACGGAATCGTCGACGACCTCTTTGATGTCGTGCCGGCGCTGACCGAGGAGTTCGGCGGGTAACGAATAGACGGGTGTGTTCGGACGGTCCCCAAACATATCCCCACTGCGCCCGTGAGTGACAGTATGCGCGACGAAGAAGAAATCCGCGAGCAGTACGAGTTTCTGAAGGAGCAACTCGACTCCGAAGAGATGAAACACGAGAGTGTGCGCCAGATGTTCACGTACTACAAACGGGCGCTCGGCTGGGCACTCGAAGAAGAGCACATGTAAACGGCCCGCGGCGGGAGTAGCAGCTCAGGCGAGGAAGACGTGCCGCGGTTTGTCGGCGAGGATGTCCCGGCCCCAGTCGACAGTGTCGGAGAAGTCATCGGAGCGGAAGAAGGCCATTGCGTCCTCCTTCGAGTCCCACTGGCTGGCGATGAACATGTCGTTCTCGTCGTCGACGTTGGCCAGCAGCGACGTCTCGCGGTGGCCGTCCATACCTTCGAGTACCCCGCCGACGACATCGAACTTCTCGACGAAGTCCGCTCGGTGTTCGGGTTTGACGGTGTAGAACATCCCCATCGTACCGAAGCCCTCGCCTTCGCCGGCCCAGCCGACCACGCCGGGCAGATCCGAGAGGTAGTCACTGGCTGTGTCGGCAGCGTCTTCGGTCTCCCAGAGGCTGACGACGGCGTTTCGCTCGCTGTCAGGATCTTCGTAAACTTTCGTCCCGCCGTGGGTGTCGTAGCGGTCGAAGCCGTCCGAGAGGTCCTCGACTTCCGCGACGAGTGCGTCGCGGTCAGCCTCCGAGTACAGCACCAGCGCGTAGATGTCCTCGCCGTGGGGCTGGCCAGCGTAGATGTCGAGGTCGGCCAGTTCCTCGCGGATGCTCTCGGACCCGTCCTCGTCGTCGGCCGCCTCGGTCGCCGTCTCGCCGCTACCGTCGAGCGGCCCGCGAACCGTCTCGGAGATACCCGGGAGGTCGGTCAGGAAGCCGTGGGCGGTGTCGGCAGCCCCCTCGTTGTCCCAGATGCTGACGACGGCTGCGCGGCCACCGTGGGCGCGTACCGCCGACGCGACGTGGGAGTCGTAGTGCTCGAAGTTGCTTCGGAGCCCGTCGAGTTCGGAAGCGAGTTCCTGCGTCTCGGCGTCGGAGTACAGCACCAGTCCGTAGTCGCCAGTGTCGTAGTCCTCGCCAGCGTGGAAGCCGAGGCTGGCCAGGAGACTCTGTACGTCTTCGCGTTCGGTCTCTTCGACGCCGCCGTCGTGGGGGTGGTCACCCTCGGCTGAACTACCGGGGTGGGCACCGCCCCGTGACTCTGCATCGCCGTGTCCGCGGTCGCTGTGCCCGTCAGCGTCTGTCTCGGCGTGGACGTGCGCCTCGTCGTCGTGGTCGTGAGCGTGTGTCTCGTCACCGTGTCCCGCATCCGCGTCGGCCGGGTGGACCGGACCCGTCTCGGTCGCGCCGTCTGTGCCCTCGCTCGGGACCGGATCGCCAGAGAGAAGCGCAGGCAGGTCCGCCGGCGGGAAGCGGCGGCCGACGTAGAAGGAGCCGAAGTCGGCGTACTGCGAGGTCGAGGGGTCAAAGCGCATCTCGTAGAGCAGGTCTTTCATGTCGGTGAGGTCGTCGCCCCAGAGCGTGACGCCCCACTCCCAGTTGTCCATCGCAATTGCGCCGGTAATCATCTGCTGGACCTTCCCGCCGTAATCGCGGCCGATATCGCCGTGGGCGTCCATGTGCTCGGCCCGCTCGTCGAAGGGGAGGTCGTACCAGTTTTGCTCGGGCTGGCGGCGCTTGTCCATCGGATAGAAGCAGACGTGTGTCGCGTCCGGTACCGACGGTTTCAGCCGCGTCTGGATGTAGTTGTACAGTCCCGAGTCCTCGTCTAAGTCGCCCGTAAAGTAGTCGCGCGCGCGTTCGGAGTAGCCCGACGCTTCGGTGACCGAGACGAAAGAGGTCGTCCGCTCGGTAAAGCGGGCGAACTCCGTCTGCTCGAAGCGGCGTTCGAGCGCGCCGGTGTCGGCCGTCGACGGCCGGAGGTGAAGCACGAGGAGGTCCGCCTTGTGGCCGAGAATCGAGTAGAGGGCGGAAGCGCCCTCGTCGGCGTCCTCGACGGCGAGTGCCGACTGGAAGAACTCGATTCCGTCCTCGAGAGCGCGCTGACGCTCGCGTTCGGTGGCCTCACGCCAGGCACCCCAGTCAATCGTCCGGAAGTCGTGCAGCGTGTACCAACCCTCGTCGGTCGGCGGCGGGTCGCGTCGGTCTGGCATAGACGAAGGTTGTGCCGGAGCGCTAAGGAAGCTTGCCATTTCGTCAAGACATCGCGTTCGTCACGACCTCGACTTCCTGCTGGTCGAACGCCTCGTAGTAGAGCCTGATTTCGTAGATGTCGCCGTCGAAGTGCTGGTCTAGACTCGTCTCGGCATCAGACGCGACCGTGAGGTCTCCGAGACTGATTTCACGGGGTGGATTGCTGGCGTTCGCCGCTTCGTTGCCGTCGACGTACAGTTCGTACGAGTCACTGTCGTACGTCCCAACGACGACGTGTCGCTCGCCACGGTCGTATCCCCTGGCAAATATTTCACCGTTCTGCTGCCCACCGTTATCGTCAACCGTATAAGCAATATCGTAGGTCCCATCGGAACCACTTTTCAGTTCGAGAACCAGGTTCGTCCCGTCCTCCGTATCGATATGTTCGATTAGTTCTTGATGGTCGGCCGAATCAGGGCGGTACGCGACTGCGACAGTGAATTCAGAAACGGACGTCTCGGCATCGAGACTGTCCACAGTTACGTAGTCGTTACTACCATCGAAGTCGAGAGAACTGCCTCGCCAGATCGGATCACCCTGAATATTGCCGTCGTTGCCGTTTCCCGACCGGTCTTTGAGTGTATCCCCGCTGTCGCTGTCGAAGGTATAGTAGGCGATGAAATTCCCGACCTCCGACCGACCGTCGACCTGCTTGTTCACGAGTACGGAGCGGTCACCGTCCTGGGAGACGACTGTGATGCTGTCGCCGGGCGCAGTCGGTAACAGCACAGACTCCCCGGCGCTATCGGCGCTGAACGTCGTGACCTGCTTGCCGTTCAGTTTGACGGCTATGTCAGTCCCGAGGGCCTCGGGAGTCATCCGCAGGCCGGCCGGGGTCTGCTCGTAGTCGAACGACGCTTCGGCCGTCGGTGCCCCCGTTTCTTCGAGAAACGTCAGAGAGAGGAGAACGAGTGCAACAGCGAGCACCACGACCACGGCGACCAGCAGAATATTTCCAATTACCGGCGTCACTGCCCTCGCATCGTCGCCGTCTTCGACCATTGAACAGTTCTAGTTATTCAGTTCATAAAATAATCACGATAGGACGGCTCAGGAGAGCAACGCCGGCCCGAGAATCGTCGCCAGCAGGGCGATGAGCATCGTCACCGTGATTCCCATCGTAATCGTCGAGGCTAGCGACTGGCGGTTCGAGACGGGGAGCCGCGAGACGATAGCCTCGGTACTCGTCCGGAGGATGTGCCCGCCGTCCAGCGGGAATGCCGGGATACAGTTGAACACGGCGAGGTTGAAATTAATCCATCCAGTCCAGAACAGGACGTTCGCGAGCAGGAAGACGAGCCCCCCGCCGAGGAATCCGAGCGGGCCGCCGACGGTGTAGAAGTTAACGATCTCGCCGGTGAAGCCGGCGAAGTTGTAGCTGATTTCCGGCGAAAAGGCAGCCAGGAAGGGCATAAACAGGATACCCGAGATACTCACGAAGAGCCCCTCGAGTCCACCGGGCCCACCGCTGAGGAACGACAGGAACGTCGCTGCGGGGTAGGTGTCGATACCGAAGTCGTCGACGACCATTCCCGAGTACCCCGCTCGAAGTTCGACGCCGAGGTGGGCCTCGCCGTCCTGCTCGCCCAGCGTGACGGTGTAGGTCTCTCGTTCCCCGTCGACGTAGGCGGTAACGGTCACCTCGTCACCCGGTTCGTACCCGTCGAGGACGTCACCGAGTGCGGACGCGTTGACGACACGCTGGCCGCCGATGTCGGTGACGATGAGTGACGTATTCTGGGGTGCGCCTTCAGCGGCAAGTGCGTTCCCGGGTTGCACCTGTGCGACGAACGCGCCGACAGGCAGCGTCTCGTCGCCGCGGTCAGTCTCCAGGGAGACGATTTCACGGGCGGTGACAGCCTCGCGGAACGCCCCCTCACTCGAAACGGCGGTGCCGTTGACTGACTCAACCCGTGGCAGCGTGTCGCCGTCGAACGTGATGTTCGAGTACTGTCCCTCGACGACTCTGGTGATGACGGGATAGCGCTCGACAGTCACCGTTTCCTCGCCGTTGACGGTGACAGCGACAGTCCCACCGAGACGAGAGAGTTCGCGGTCGAGTTCGGTTTGATTGTCGACAGTGGTGCCGTTGAGTGCGGTGATGCGGTCACCGTGACCGATACCCGCTTCGGCGGCAGCGGAACCGGGGAACGTGTCACCGACGGCAGCGCCGGGTGCGACGGCAATCGACCCGGCGACGGGACCGAAGAGAAGAACGAAGACGATTGCAGTCAGTGCGAAGTTGTTGGTGACGCCGGCAGCGAACATTCTGGTCTGTGCACCGCGGTCCGCGTTCGCGCGACTCTCCTCGTCGGGTTCGACGAAGGCACCGATGGGGATGAACGCGAAAAAGACCAGTCCCAGCGAATCGATGTCGATGTCTTCGACCCGACAGAGCAGGCCGTGGCCGCCCTCGTGGACGACGAGGCCGAGCAGGAGACCGGTGACGATCTCGGGGGCGGCCGACAGCGGGAGAAACTCGTTGACACCGGGGATGACAAGCGCGTTCTGCGGATTTCTTATCGGCGACTGAGCGGCCTGTTCTGGTCGGAGACCGATGAAGATGGCCGAGGCGAAGATGACGGCACCGAAGCCGACCATCACGACCAGCGACATGCCGACGCCGATGTTCGACCACGCGCGCCAGAAGCGCCGCGGGCGGGAGAGTTTATCGAGGAGCTTGCGTCCGTACGTCGTGTGCAGCGTCACGAGCGGGCCGGAGACGCGCACGGAGTCGGGGAGGACACCACGTGCTCGCAGCGACATCACGACGAGCGTGTAGATAGCGATGCCGGCGAGCACCCACAGCCAGGTGTTTGCCATTACACCGGGGGAGGGGACAGTCGCCAAAGAGCGTTTGGTTCCGGACAGCGCCCGTGGTCACCGCTCGCGGCGCAACCGGGCGACGACAAAGTCGCGGTCGAGTTTGGCGAGGAACGGACCGAGCTTCGGCCCCTCCTCGTCGTCGAAGAACAGCTGGTAGCCGGCCGAAAAGAAGTCGCCAATCTCGATGTCGTGGCGCTTTGCCGTCTCGTAGATTTCGCCCTGGATTGCCTCGCCGTCGTGGCCGGCTTCGACGAAGTCCGCGAGGTCATCGAGCGCGGCGGCAGTGTCTGCGTCGAACTCCACCGCCGGCATGTCGGACCGCTTGAGTTCGTAGTCGAACTCGTTGCCAGTCCGGCGTGCCCACTCGCGGGCGCGCTCGACGCGAGCGAGCGCTCCTTCGACGGCCCACTCGGGTGCGTCGTCGGGGATGTGCCCCTCTCTGCGAGCGATTTCCTCGCGCAGGTCGGTGTCGTCAGTCATCCCCAGCACGGCGGCGAACGTGTAGGGGATACGGATGCGCTCTTCGCGCGGCTCGTCGACGACCATCGGGTAGGCTCGGTCGGCCCGTTCGCGCTCCTCGTCGTCGGTGTCGGTTTCGCCGAAGTAGGTAGCCTCGAACCGGTCGAACTCGTCGACGAGCTGGTCGAGACTCTCGATGCTGAAGTCGCGCTGTTTCAGCGGTGCCTTCGCGAAGAAATAGCGGAAGACCTCGGGTTCGAGCAGTTCCAGCACTTCGTCGACGGTGACGATGTTCCCCGACGAGGAGGAGAGCGCATCGCCGTCGAGCGTGAACCACTCGTAGACCATCGGCACGGGCGGGGTGATACCGAGGACGTTGCGCGCGATGTCGACGCCGCTGGGCCAGGAGCCCTCGGCGTGGTCCTTCCCGAAGGGTTCGAAGTCGACGCCGAGAATCTGCCACTGGCCGGGCCACTCGAAGCGCCAGGGGAGTTTCCCCTCGCTGAATGTTGCGGTCCCCTCATGACCACACCCCTCGATGGTGTCGTCGCCGGCCTCCCGGTCGGTACAGACGTACGAGACGGTGCCGGCGTCGAGGTCGATATCGGTGACGCCCTCGGTGAGAATCCCACACGCAGCGCACTGAGGGACGAACGGAACGTACTCGTCGTCAACCTTGTTCTGGTACTGCGAGAGTACCTCGCGAGCGTCGTCCGCGTGTTCGAGGACGTGGCGAACGACCGGGTCGAACTCACCGGATTCGTAGAGTTCCGTGTTCGAGACGAAATCGATGGGGACGCCGACGCTCTCGGCGTGGCGTTCGAGCAGGGTCGTAAAGTGTGCGCCGTAGGAATCACAGCAGCCGAAGGGGTCCGGAATCGACGTGTAGGGTTTTCCGAGATTCCGTCCAAGTGCGCCCGCATCGACCTCACCGAGGCCGACGACGTTCCCGTCAAGGTCGGCGAGCGTCCGTGGTATCTTCCGGAGTGCATCTTTGTCATCGGCAGTGAACACCTGCCGAACCTCGTGGCCGCGGTCGCGGAGCGCTTCGGCGACAAAGTAGCCCCGAAGAATCTCGTTGAAGTGACCGATGTGCGGGACGCCAGACGGGGAGACACCGCCCTTGACGACGATTGGTTCCTCGGGGTCGCGCGCCTCGACCGCGTCGGCGACCGAGTCGGCCCAGAAGGCGCGGTTGGTCCCGTCGAGCACCGCGTAGGGGTCCTCGTCGAACGTGGTGTCGGGAGCGTCGTCGGTCATGATTCGGAGACGATGGTCGTACCGTCGTGGTCACCATCCATAGCCTGCCGGACGGCTTCGGGGTCGGTTCCGTCGACGACCGCGGCGTTCAGGTCCGCTCGCTGGAGGAGCTTTGCCGCCAGCAGGTCGACCGGTGCGTTGCTGCCGGCGTCGACGTCGAGGTCGCCGACCAGCGAAACGAGTTCGCCGGCAGTCATCTCGTCGTACTTGGTCGCGGCGGGGTCCTCGTTGGGGTCGGCGTCGTAGACGCCGGATACGCTCGTCGCGTAGACGAGCAGGTCCGCGTCGGTGTACTCGGCCAGCGCAGTGCCGACGGCGTCGGTGGTGTGACCGGCTTCTGTTCCGCCCATAACCGGCAGGTCACCCCGGCGAAGTGCCTCGCGAGCGGTTTCGTGGTCTTCGGGCGGTGTCGGTGCCGCCTGGTCGTCCAGCGCGGCGATGAGTAGCCGGGCGTTCAGTCGCGTGACCGCGATGCCGAGCTGGTCGAGTTCAATTTCGTTCGCGCCGAGGTCGCGGCCGGCCGCGATGTACTCGCGTGCCGCCGGCCCGCCACCGACGACGACTGCGAGTTCGTGTCCGTCGGCGACGATATCCTCCAGCACAGATGCGTAGGCTGCGACCCGGTCGCTCTCGACCTCCGGGACGAGTACGCTCCCACCGATGGAGACGACGACTTTCATTGGCTCGGCGTAACCGCGATGCCGTCTTAAGGGTTGCCAAGCCGTCACCAGACTCCCCACAGAACCTATCAGCGGTCCGATTAACGTCAGACGCAATAGGCAATAATATCCTTATTTTGCGGCCAGAGAGTGGTATTTTCCTCTCTAGAGAAGTCGTAATTAAATCAGATTCGAGATGGGCGATACAACTTCAGGGACTTCGATAAAACATCTAAACGCCATTCGTACCGTTATAAAATGTCGTTTAACCGTGGAATCGGCTGAATCCTGTCGAACGAACCCAAAGGTTCCCGCCTTTATATGCAGGTATGGGCAGTACGAAGAAGTGAGGCAGACATGAGCGCCACACAACAGCCCTCTACCGACGACCGTTCGAAAGAAGAGCGCCTCAAGAGCTTCCTGGCACGGAAGGCATCGGACGGCGAGATGTACTTCAAAAGCAAGTTCATCGCCGACGAGGTCGGACTGTCACCGAAGGAGATCGGGGCATTGATGGTCAAGCTGAAAGACTCCGCCGCAGAACTCGAAATCGAAAAGTGGTCGTACACGAGCGCGACGACCTGGCGCGTCGAGTCGGCCTGATCGGTCGCGGACCGTAGACTGCCACTAGCCGTCCAGAATCCCCCTACTCGCGCGCCAGCCGAGTTTTTTATGCGCACGCGAAGTGTACGTCCGTTCGATGAGCGAGCGCGACGAGTCGGTCGCCCGGCCGACCACAGGTGACCTCGCTCGCGTTTTCACCGTTGTCGACGTCGAGACCGACGGCGAGACAGTGGTGTACGTCGGTCATCCCACCGTCGACCTGGGGACGCTCGAGCGCGAGGTCTGGCCGCTGTTTCGCGAGCAGGGCTACGAGATTCGTCTCCAGCGAGAGTACGACGGTACGGTTCCGCCAGACGCGTATGCGCTCGTCGCCGAACCCAGGGCAACCAGTGATGGAATACCGTGGCGGAACGTCCTTTTGTTCGTGCTTACCGTCGCTTCGACGCTGTTTGCGGGTGCGTTCTACTGGTACCAGCTCCCGGTGTTCGAGCAGCCACTCAGTGCGCTGGAAGCCTGGCCGTTCTCGGCGGCGATCATGGGCGTCCTCGGCGTCCACGAGTTCGGTCACTACGCGATGAGTCGCTATCACGACGTGGACGCCTCTCTTCCCTACTTCATCCCACTGCCTCTCTTCGTCGGGTCGATGGGTGCGGTTATTCGCATGCGCGAGCGCATGCCCGACCGGAAAGCGCTCTTCGACATCGGTGCGGCCGGACCGCTGGCGGGGCTCGTCGCGACGGCCGTCGTGACGCTCGTCGGCCTCCAGCTCGACCCGCTCCCGATTCAGGAGGCGGCCGCCAGCAGCGGTCAGGGGGCGCGCGTCGTCTTTCACAACCCGCCGCTGCTGTGGCTGTTAGCCGAAGAGAGCGGGACGGCAGCGAAACTCGAAGCCGGCCTGGTTCACCCCGTCGTCTTCGCCGGCTGGGTCGGGATGCTCGTCACCGTGTTGAACCTCCTCCCGGTCGGCCAACTCGACGGCGGCCACATCGTCCGCGCCATCGCCGGCCACCGACAGGAGACGTTGGCCGCTGCCGTTCCCGGCGCGCTCTTCGCGCTGGCTGGCTATCTCTACTTCGTCCGCGGCGGGCTCGACTCGGTCGGCATCTGGGCGATGTGGGGACTGTTCACCGCCGGTCTCGCCTACGCCGGCCCGGCGACTCCCGTCGTCGACGACTCCCTCGACCGGAACCGAATCGCCGTCGGGGTGCTGACGCTGGTCCTCGGCGCGCTCTGTTTCACGCCGGTTCCAGTGGAAGTAATCGGTCCTTGAGGAAGTCAACCACTCCTTACTTCCCGTGCGTGTACCCGCTGTCGGACAGTGGACTCCCATCGAGTGTCACACCTGACTCCGTGACTGTTCCGATACGAGCCAACGACACGGACAGCGACGAACGCACCGTGTCGAACCGCGATTCTGGCACCGTACAGACCAGTTCGAAATCTTCGCCGAAGAACACGCCAAGTTCTCGCCGCTCGGCGGCGTCGCTGGTCACCTCGTCGACTACCTCGTCGATTGGTAGCGGCGACTCGATAGCGAATCCACAGTCGCTGGCCTCTGCGAGTTGGTGGAGCGACCGCGCGAGACCGTCACTGGAGTCCATCATCGCCGTCGCCTCACCGGCGAGTGTCCGCCCGGCCTCGATTCGCGGCTCGAACCGGAACAGGTTGTTGGCCCGCTCGATATCGCCATCCCGGAACAGACGCAGTGCAGCACCGCTCCGACCGAGCGTCCCGGTCACACAGACCGCGTCGCCGGGCGTGGCACCGGACCGCAACACCGGCTTTTCGGCGCGGCCGACGACTGTCGAGGAAACGGTGAACTCCTCGTGACCGTCGAGGTCACCGCCCACGTACTGGCTGTCGACAGCGTCGCACACGTCACACGCGCCGTCGACGAAGGCCGCGATTTCGTCGTACTCGAAGGTAGGGGCACCATAGACGGCGACCGCCGCGACTGGGTCACCGCCCATCGCGGCCACGTCAGAGAGCGACGCGCCGACGGCCCGCCAGCCCGCGGTATATCGGGTCGTCCCCTCGGGAAAGTCCGTCCGGTCGTGGAGCATGTCCGTCGTCAAGAGTAGTCCGTCGACGACGGCAGCATCGTCGCCCGCGTGTGAGAGTCGGTCGGCGAGTCGGTCCAGCGCAGCCCGTTCGTCCATACTCCCGATTCGGACGGCGTCGTAAAAACGTCGGTCATCCGCCCGACCGGTGGCTTCAAGCCACTCTCGACCAACGGTGTGGTCATGAACGGCGACCGTCTCTCGACGCTCGTCGGCTTTCTGGCTGCGCTTGTGGTCCTCGCTGTCGTCGTCTGGGTCATCGGCATCGACGGAATCCTCGGCGCCCTCCAACAGGCCGACCGACTGGTTCTCCTCGGTGTGCTCCTGGTCGCAACCATCTGGCTCTCGGCGTGGGGGCTCGCACTCTGGACGGTCCTGAAAGCTATCGGCACGCCCATCTCCGCCCCGAAAGCCATCCTCGTCTTCGCCGCGGCAGTGTTCTCGAACAACGTCACGCCGTTCGGACAGGCCGGCGGTGAGCCGGTGAGTGCGATGCTCATCTCCTCGGTCGCCGACAGCGAGTACGAGTCCGCCCTGGCCGCGATTGCCAGCGTCGACACGCTTCATTTCGTCCCATCGATTTCCTGTGCTATCGTCGGATTCGTCTACGTCGTCGCCGGCGCGGCCAGGTTGACCCAGGACGTGTTCGTCGCAGCCGCCGGTGCCGTCGTCCTCGTCGCCGTTATCTTCGCCGTGGCCACGCTCGGCTGGCGAAACCAGCGCCGCGTCGAGTCGACGCTGGTCCGGGTCGTCACCCCGATTCTCGGTCTCGTTTTCCGTTTCGTTCCCGGCCGAGCGCCACCCGGCCGGGCCGATATCCAACGCCGTGTGGGTGGATTCTTCGAGGCCGTCGGTCGCGTCGGTCGGGATCGGCGGACGCTCGTTACTGCGATGACCTTTTCGGCAGTGGGCTGGGTCGCTCTCTCCACGTCGCTCTGGCTTTCACTGTACGCGTTGGGGTACGCCGTCCCCTTCGCCGCGACGCTGTTCGTCGTTCCGGTCGGGTCGATTGCCGGCGTGACCCCACTCCCTGGCGGCCTCGGTGGCATCGAGACGGTGTTTATCGCGCTCCTCACGCCGACCGCCGGCGTCTCGGCCTCCGTCGCCACCGCCGCCGTGCTGGTCCACCGCGGTGCGACGTACTGGCTCCCCACACTCGTCGGCGGTGGTGTGGCAGCGGTTATCGGGGCACAACACCGGTGACAGCGGCGGGTGGAAGACGACGCGCTTAAATGACGGCAAAGGGAAAGAGACTCCAATGACGACACTCTACGACGCGCCCGCTGAGGACCTCATCGAGGCGGTCGCCGAGAAGCTCGCCGAGGAAGCAGCTATCGACGAACCCGAGTGGCTCGAATTCACCAAAACCGGCGTGGACCGCGAGCTCCCGCCCGAACAGGACGACTTCTGGGTCCGCCGTGCAGCCAGTCTTCTCCGGAAAGTCGCGACCAACGAACCCGTCGGCGTCGGCAGCCTCCAGACCGAGTACGGCAACGCAAAGCAGGGCACGAACCGCTACCGCGTTCGCCCGCGCCAGCAGTCCGAAGGCTCCGGCAACATCATCCGAACCGCGCTCCAGCAACTCGAAGAGGCCGGCTACGTCGAAACCGCAGACGGCGAGGGCCGCGTCATCTCCGCCGAGGGTCGCAGCCTCCTCGACGACACCGCCGGTGAAGTCCTCGAATCGCTCGACGACCCGGCGCTCGAACGCTACGCGTAAACTCACGTTTTTTCGACGAGTATCAGAGACACCGCTCAGGAGACGAGTCAGTTGAATTCGACGCCAGCGAGTTCGATTCGCACGCCGCCCGTGCTGCTTTCCGTCATCGATATCTCCCAGCCGTGTGCGTCTGCGATGTCACTCACGATAGCCAGTCCGAAACCAGTCCCGTCCCGGTTGGTCGAGTATCCGCTTTCGAACACCCGTTCGCGGTTCGCTTCGTCAACGCCAGGACCGTCATCGGCGACGTAGAATCCCTCCCGCTCCTCAAGAGCGCCTATCGTAACCGTCACGTCCTCTCCACCGTGTTCGACAGCGTTCCGCATGAGGTTCTCGAGGAGTTGTCGCAGGCGAGAGCGGTCGGCCTCAAGCTTCCGGTCGATTTCAATCGCGAGCGAGGCTGTCCCCGTCGAAACCGTTTGCCAGCAGCCGTTACTGAGGGATGCGAGTTCGACTCGATCCGTCTCGGTGACCAGATTCCCATCCCGAGAGACGGTCAGGAGGTCCTCGATGAGTGTCTGCATCCGCTCGTGAGCCTGCACGACATCAGTGAGGTGGTCGCTGTCACAGTCCTCCATCGCCAGGTCGAGGTGGAGCATGGCGACGTTCAGCGGGTTCCGGAGGTCGTGGCTGACGACGCTGGCGAACGCGTCGAGACGCTCGTTCGTGCGTTCCAGTTCTCGCTCGCGCTCTTTCCGGTCCGAGATATCCCGCGTGTTGACGACGTAGTGTCCCTCCGGCGTCGGATCCGACGAGGCGGTAGATTCGACCCACCGATAGGTTCCATCCGCCTGTTCGTGTCTGTACTCGACGGATTCGACTGTGTCGTCGGAACGAGAGACGACGGTCTGGAACGCGTCGCGAACCGCTTTGCGGTCGTCGGGGTGGAAGTACTCGGCAACCTGTTCGCCCACTAGCGCGTCCTGGTCGTAGCCGTACAGGCGCTCAATCGAAGGGCTTTCGTACTGGATGATTCCGTCCGCATCGACCACGGTAAGCAGGTTCGTCGAGTGCAGCGGAATCGTGTCCAGCGGGACCGACTCCTCAGAGACAGCGTCCGCCGGAGGATTCGTCCGCTCATCGTTGCCCATACCACGCCCTCTCACGGACAAATAATGACTCCTTCGCCGGGGGTCAACCGTGAGTCCAGAGAACGAGACTGCCACCCCATTCTCCGTAATCGTTTTGCACGCGAGTAGACAATGCGTAGGTATGAGTGGCGAACCCAGCGAGGAAGAACTCGAAGAGCTTCGCAAAAAGAAGCGAGAGCAGCTCAAAGAACAGGCAGAAGGACAGGACGGAGAGGCAATGGAAGCCCAGCGCCAGCAGGCCGAGGCCCAGAAGAAGGCGGTCCTCCGCAAGAGCCTCACCGACGGGGCGCGCAAACGGCTCAACTCCGTCAAGATGTCCAAACCCGAACACGGTGAGAAAATCGAACAGCAGATCGTCGCACTCGCCCAGAGCGGCCGTATCCAGGGCAAAATCGACGAGGAAAAGATGAAAGAACTGCTGCAGGAACTCACGCCGGACTCCAAAAGCTTCGACATCCGTCGGCGGTGAGCGTGGAAGTCGGATTGCTGTACAGCGGCGGTAAAGACTCGACGCTCGCCGCACTCCTGCTCGAACCGGTCGCGGACGTAACCCTTCTGTGTGGAACCTTCGGGGTGACCGACGACTACGAACACGCACGCGCGGCCGCCGATGCCGTCGGATTCCCGTCAGAGCGACTCGACCTAGCGCCGTCCGTCGCAACCGACGCCGTCGAACAGATTGTGATGGACGGGTATCCCCGCAACGGCATCCAGCAGGTCCACGAGCACGCACTCGAACGTGCAGCCGCGACAGATTTTGACGCCATCGCCGACGGGACGCGTCGAGACGACCGCGTCCCGACCGTCGAGCGGCCGCTGGCACAGAGTATCGAGGACCGACACAGTGTCGCCCACCTCGCACCGCTGGCCGGCGTCGGCCGAAGCGCTATTGACACACTCGCCGAGGCGCACCTCGACATCGAGACGGGGCCGAGCGAGACAGTCTCGAAAGGCGACTACGAGACAGAACTCCGAGCGCTCCTCGCAGACGAATACGGCCGCGAGCGCGTCGAGTCGGTGTTTCCCTCACACACCCAATCGCGGGTAACCGGCCGGCGCTAAACCGGTCTCAGTACGCGGGAACGCTACGAGAGTTTATTTGTTTTAGCTCCCAACTTCCCCGTATGGGGGTACCGATGAAATTCTTCGTGCCATTCGATGGGACAGAACTGGCCGTGGCTGCACTAAAACGAGCAGACTCACTCGCGACTGGAACGGGGGCCGAGATCGTCGTCGCCACAATCATCCCGAAAGACCGCGAGTACGCGCTCGAACGGGGATGGCTCGACAGCAACGAGACGTTCGAAATCGAAGCAGTCCGGGATACGCTGCGATCGCAGGTCGCCGAAATCGCACTGGACGCCGAGTTTCGGTGCGAGAGCGTCCGATCGTACATCAGTGCCGGGAACATCGCGACACGCTTGCGTGACATCGCGACGGATATCGACGCTGATGTGGTCTTTCTCGGCAGCGAGAACGTCGGCTCTATCGCCGCACCCGTCGGCTCTATCGGGTCGAACGTCGCCACGCGCGTTCCCTACGACATCTACCTCGTCCAGTCGCGGGACTAGCGCTGGCCGACGACCCACTTATCCGAGTAGGCCCTGCCACACGCACAGGAGACGTATCCGTGGATGACGTCGCCTTCGGCGTAGAGGTCTCCCACCTCCTCGTTCTGTTCTTCCGCGAACGCAAAGACGAAGCGTGCTTCGTGGTCGTCACCGTCGCCTGCCGGACAGGTGCCACCGGTACAGTCGGCGTCGATGGTTCCCTCGGTGCCCATCGCTTCCTTGGCGAACGCCATCGGGTCGATACCCGCGGCCTGCTGGAAGACGCTTCGAGCCTTCTCGCCAGCGAGGACGAGAACGATACCACCGTCGACGCGTTCGCCGTGTGCCTCCAGCGCCTCGGGGTTCGAGACGGCTGCCTCGTCAAGGTAGATGAACACGTCCTCGGGCCGGTCACCGGCCAGAAACGCCGCACGGTCGCTCTCAGTCATTACTGACGGAGACGAGAGCGGCAGGGAAAAACGCCGCGTTCTAGATGGAGAGGAAGACGTTGACGAGCCACTTCGTCGCGAGCGCGGTCAGCGACCCGATCCAGGTCAGCATGACGAAGTGCAGGTACGTGTTCATCTTGTGCCCGCCGTCGATGGTCCGAATCATCAGCGCCGAGAGCATCGCGCCGAACATGATGATGATTATCAGCAGGAACTCGATGAGCGGGATGTCGTAGACGCCGGTGTTGATGAGCGTCCCCACGTCGAAGTTGGAACTGGTCTCTAAGTCCAGGCTCATATTCGCGAGAATATTGACAACCTCCAGCCCGATGAAGAAGGCAAAGGTCGACGCCGCCGTAATCCCGTACAGCAGCCCGACGAGCGTTGTCGTCGCCTGCTTGCGCTGCTGGCGAAGCTGCAGCACCTCGTTCATGTTCTCGGCGATGAGTTCGCCGAGTACCTTCGGCGAACCACCCATCTCGCGGCCCACGAGGTACATCTCTGAGAACGTCTGGATCAGATAGGACCGACACTCGGCGGTGAAGTATCGCCAGGCCTCGGATGTCTCGATGCGCATATTGAGCCGCTTGTAGAGGCCGTTGATGTTGTCGGTCAGCACCCCGAAATCCTTCTTTCGGAGCGTTTTGAGAACCATCGAGGTCGTCGACTGTTTGACCCCCTCCGTGGCACCGAGCGCCCGGATAAAGCTCGGGAACTCCCCGTCGCGTGCCTTGACTTTCTCCTCTTCCTGTCGCATGACGAGACCGGGAATCAACAGCGGCGTTATCGGAATCGCCGCGTACATCGGGAGCGGCAGTGGTTCCGAAACGAACGGGACGATATCACCGAGTGCGACCGGGCTGAAGCCGAACATGCCGCCAAAGGAGACGAACAGCAAGACCAGCGAGAGGCCGACGCCGGCGGCAAAGCTCTTCTGAGCGCGTTCGTCGGTCGGTGAGGACTTCTCCGGCGGGTGGTACCACAGCGGGTCGTAGGGGGCCATCGACCGAATCGCGAGGAAAAACCCCGACTGAACGAAAATGTACATGACGATGACGGCACTGACCGTCAGCGTCGGGTTCGTCCCGGTCAAGATCGGCAACACGACCGCAAACACCAGCGCGAACGTCATCGACAGCACCATCGACAGGTAGAGGTCCTTCATCACCTCCAGACTGTCCAGCGAGGACTCGTAGACCGTCGAGTACTCCTGGATGATCTGTTCCTGTTCGGTGATGAGGTAATCCTTGAGCGACTGCCCGGCACCGAGCGTGTACGCGAGGCGGTCGAAGAAATCCGACACTGCGTCGCTGGGGACCTCCTTCGCACGACGGCGAAGCGCGTCGTCGAGGCTCTGGTTCCAGGTGTCGACCAGCTGGACGACGCGGTGCATCTCGTTTGCGAGTTCGCCGTACTCCTCCTCGCGCGCGAGCTTCCGGAACACCTCCATCCGGTCGATGTTCGTCGTCGCCAGCACGGTCATGTGCGTGACCAGTAGGTGAAAGCGATTGTTGAGTTGGCGCTTGCGCTGGGAGAGCAGGATTTTCGGATAGAACAGCGCCGCGCCGAACGCGAGCAACCCCAGCAGTGGAATCGGTGCGCGAATCGACATCGGCAGGTCGATCAGGAGAGCAGCGACGATGGTCACCACGAAAAACGCGCCAGAGGGAATGAGAATGAAACTGAGGTACTGCTGAATCGGCATCTGCATCCGGCGATACGACTCCAGTAGTGACTGGATCGTCTCGGAAACCGTCAGATTCAGTCCGCCCTCTTCGGTGGCCATCAGTCTCGTCGGTGGATGTCGAAGGGGAGCCCCTCGACGCCGTCTCGCTGGTAGTCCGCGATCAGTTCGTTGACTTCGTAGTAGCCGAGGATACCCTCCTGAATCGCGCGCTCGATGATGCGCGCCCGGAACTGCAGGTCGTCGTAGATGTCACGGGTGTCCTCGTAACCGAGCAGCGTCGCGATCTGCTCTTCGAGCACGTAGGAGTTGTTCATCCCCTGGAAGACGATCTCGTCTTCGACGGGGTCCCAGTAGAACGACTGGCGGGTGACGACACCGTCCATCTCCTTCGAGTACCCCTCGATTTCCTGGACGGAGGTGACCCGGCGAAGCACCTGATCGCCCTGTTTGACCCGGTTCTGGAACAGTGCCACGTCGGCCACGTCCATGAACGTCTCGGGGACGTTGATTGGTTCGCCGGTAAAACGCTGGATCATCGAGACGATGTCGCTAGCGTGGAAGGTCAGCATGACCGGGTGGCCGGTCTGGGCTGCCTGGAACGCCATCCGGCCCTCCTCGCCACGGACCTCACCCACGATGATGTAGTCGGGGCGAGACCGCAGTGCCGCAGCAACCAGGTCGAACATGTCGATAGAGGTGTCCTCGCTTTCACCTTCGCGCGTCAGGAGTTGCTGCCAGGTGTCGTGCGGCGGGACGACCTCCGCGGTGTCCTCCGCGGTGTAAATCTTCGAGTCCCGCGGGATGAAGGCCATAATCGAATTCAGCGTCGTCGTCTTCCCCGACGCCGTCTCCCCGACGACGAACACCGTCTGTTCGTTCTCCAGACACAGCCAGAGGTACGCCGACAGCTCCGGGCTGAGCGTGTTCCACTTCGTAATCTGGAAGATGGAGAGAGGGATATCCTCGCCCTGACGGATGGTCAGCGAGGGGCCCTGAATGGACACGTCATCGGAGTAGATGAGATTCAGGCGCGAGCCGTCCGGGAGCGTGGAGTCGACGATAGGGTCCGAGTCCGAGACGGGGTCGCCGATACGTTCGCCCATGTTCTTGAGCCACTGGTCGAACGACTCCTTCGACTCCCACTCGACGGTCGTCTCGAGCATCGAGTACACCGAGTGGTCGACGAAACACTGGTCCCGGCCGATGACGTGGATGTCCTCGTTTGCCGGGTCCCGCATGACCGGTTCCAGCGGGCCGAGCCCGACGATGTCGCGGTTCAGCCGGTAGCGGATGTTCTCGTAGGTCTCCTGGTTGAGTTCGACCTTGCCAACGTCGGTAATCTTCGAGAGGCGCGTCAGGACACCGCTGTCGCTGGTTTCGCGGTTCTTGACGCGGGTGGTCTCCTGGAGGAGTTCCTCGATTCGGTCGTCGTACTGGGCCTCGTTTTCGGGGGCTTCCTTGGTGACGCTGCGTTCGAGCAGGCGGTTTCGGACCTTGTCGAACACGGGGCGCTCTTCTTCACCCAGCTCCGGCTCGATGGCGTAGTACTTCATGTCCTGGCCGATGTCGCCGTAGATGTGGGTGTAGATGGGGCCACCGACCGGGTAGAGGACGTTCGGACGGTCGGTCTCGTAGTCGTCGTCGGCCTCCTCGATGAACTTCGGGAACTCGCCGGTAATCTGTTTGAACTTCTTGAGGTGTTCCCGGAGGTGCGGTCGTCTGGCTGCGTGTTGTCTGAGTTCGTCCGACGGTTTTGCGCTTCCGTGTTCAGTCATGGGTAGATTTTATGCGACACTGCGGCTCTCGATGACGATACCAGTGCCAGAACGCACCGAGTATCCGATGGTGTCACCCACCTGTTCGCCCATCCCGGCAAACCGCATCACGCTGATCTGCCGGCGGACGTCGTTCCCGACCTCGACCATCTCGAGTTCGAGGAAGACGTCCGCGATCGACCGGAACGGGCCGATGGCTTCCTCTTCGAGGGTCGTCGGGTCGACGGTGAGGACCACGACCTTTCCCTGAGAGATGACATCCCGGAAAAACGAGATGATCTCCAGTGCGGCCTGGCGCTCCTCGTTTTCCCTGACCAGCGCCTCGAATTTGGGGTCGTTCCGGAGGATGGCGTCGAACGTGTCGATGATGACGATGTCCGACTCCCACATCACCTCAGCCTCCATCAGACGCTTGAGCAGGTCCTTTCGTTCCTCCTCGCCGCTGTCGTCGGAAAAGGCACTCTTCGAGTCCCCGATGTCGGCGTGCAAAAAGAGCACGTTCTCGTCTAACATGTGGTCGACCATGTCGTAATCCAGGGAGTTCATCTGTTCTAAGAAACTCCCGACGGTCAGTTCGGTCGACAACATCGTGACGGTGTTGCCCTCCTCGCAGAGTCCGTAGGTGAACCGCTGGCTAATCGCGGATTTGCCAGCACCGTAGTCTCCTTCCACGAGGACGATACTCCCCGGTGGCAGGCCGCCACCGAGTTCCTTGTTCAGTCTGTCCCGCTCGTCCAGTCCGATGGAGAACAGGTCGTTACTTGCAATACTCATGTGCGGAATTCGAACACCTCCTCGTCGCCGTTGACGATGACCTTCGCCCGGTGGTCACCCGAAGACAGCCCCGGCGCAGAGACGTTGACGCGGACGACCGCCCCGCGGTCCCAGGTATCGCTCTCCCCGAGCACCGTGACGGTCTTGTCGCTGGCCGGCGTGAACTGCCCGTCTATCAGCACGTCGATCTGGTCGGGTTGGGCAGATAGCTGCCGGGAGCCGGTGTTTTTCACCAGCAGCGTGAGGTTGCCGTTGCCGTCGCAGTTGTAGACGCACGCGCCGGTTCCATTGTCGCTGATAACCTCGACGTCGGTCCGGACGTCGTCGCTCACCTGCAGTCCCTGGTCGTCGATAGCCCCGCTGAGCCGGTCGACGCTGGTAGTGAACACGCCCGCGACGCTCGCCGCGATGAGCATACTCGCGATGAACAGTATCATGTGCGAGATCGAGACACTCGCCATCAGGCGCTCACCTCCGTCACACCGTGGGTGTCGGCGATGCCCGGTCCGGAGACGAACTTCACGCGCTCGGGCGTGTCCGACAGGGCAGCCACAGAGTCACCGTCTGTCAGGACGAGTTGTTCGCCCGGCCGCCAGACGCCGGATTCCCGGCCGTCGACAGCCACGCGCTCGAAGTCGCTGCTATCGAGATACGATCCGTCGACGACCGCGTCGACACGGTCGGTCGACAACGTCGACTCGCCGGTGTTGGTGACCCGAAGCGTGAAATTCGACGACGAGGTGTTGTACGTCGCGTTGGTCACGTCGACCTGGGTACCAAGGATTGTCCGGTGGTGCTCGTCCCGGGCGTCCTGTGCGTCCCGAATTTCCTCAGTCGAGTTCGCCGTCGCCGTATAGAGGGAACTCACGGCGAGAAACAGCGCCGCGAAGACGATGAACGCGCTCCCGCTGGTTCCGAATCCCATCTCAGACACCTCCTCCGACGCTCATGCCAGCGTCACCTCCGTCGTCGCCGCCGAGACGCCGTTCTCGGTGACGATTTTCACCCGTCCGGGTTCTGCCTGCGTCGCCACCGTGATAGTGAGTTGCTCACCGGCGAGCCACAGACGCGTGTCCGTGCCCGCGACGGTCGCGCTGCCTTCCCAGCCACGCTGGTACTGCCCGTCGACGAGCAGGTCGGTCGTCTCGACCGACAACTGTGCAGCGCCGGTGTTGGTCACCACCACGGTCAACTCCGCAGACGTGTTGTTGTAGGTCACGTTTGCAATCGAAATCGCCGTGTTCTGCGCCTCAAGAGCTCTATCGCTCTTGTCAGTCTCGGCGTCGGAGACCGACTCGAAACTGTTGGCAGAGGCGGTAAACCACATGCCGAAGGTGACGAACATAGTGGCGAAGATGATTGCCGCGGCCCCACTAACGCTGAAGCCCATCGGCACCACCTCCCATCATGCCAAAGGCGGCTGATTCGCCGTTGAGCTGGCTGATGTATTTGAGACTCTGCGTGTGGTGGTCGATGGTCAGCGTCCCGGTGCCGCCGCCGTCGAAGCCGCGCAAATACTCCTGAAGGTCGTCCGCGACCGCTTCGTTGACCCAGTCGATGGTCTCGTAGTAGTCGATTGCCTGTGCCGTCTCGCGGACGCCCGCCTCCTCGACGAGGAACTCCAGCCACTCGACGACGATGAGGTCCGACGCGTACCCTTCCGGGAGCGCCGACAGGTACGGTTTGCCCTCGCCGGAGGACTGGTCAGTGTCGGTCTCTGATGCCGATTCAGTGTTTGTAGTCGTCGGTTCCGGATCCGTCTCTGGTTCCGACTCAGGCTCTGCCGTGGTCGGCTCTGATTCTGGTTCGGTCGTCTCCTCGGCGACGGCCATCTCCGACTCCTCGTCGTCTCCGTCGATGACTTCGTCGAAGAGTTCGTCGTCACCGAACTCGTCCGTCGAGTCGTCCTCGCCCTCATCGAACGCGTCGTCCATCTCTCCGTCCACCGCCATCTCCTCGTCCGATTCCTCAGCGTCGTCCTCGTCTTCGTCAGCCCAGTCTGCGTCGCCGGACTCGTACTCGTCTTTGAGGTCGGCAAACGAGGTTCCGCCGCCGCTGTCCTCGCTGTCGTCGTCCGTGTCGTCACCAGCCATATCGTCCATGCCGTCGTCGAAATCGTCATCGAAGTCGTCGTCGAAGCTATCCTCAAAGTCGCCGCCGTCGTCCATCTCCATGTCGTCACCGCCGCCCATTTCATCGCCGAACACGTCGCCCATGTCCCCGTCTGCCTCCATGCCACCGTCGTCCTCGACGAGATCCTCATCGAAGAATCCCTCCGCGTCTGCTTCGGCAATCTCCTCGTCGAGGTCCTCGTCGTCGCCACCGTCATTGTCGTCACCGAACAGCCCGAACGAACCGTCGCCGCCATCCATTCCACCGCCGCCCATTCCGGCGTCGATGTCGTCGGCAAACGGGTTGACCCCGCGGGTCACCATCTCGTAGATATCGAGCAGTTTCCGGACGTTCTCCTCGACTTCCCCGACGCTCTCCGATATCTGCTCGTTCTCGTTGCGCACGGTGTTGACAGTCGACGAGAGGCTCCCGACTTCGTTTTCCAGTTCGTCCAGTCGGTGTTCGAGTTCGTCGACGTTGCCGCCACCGCCGCCGTCGTCCATCTCGCCGAACTCGTCGTCGCCGAACCCGCCCAGATCGTCGCCACCGTCGTCCAGTCCACCGAGTCCGCCCAAGTCATCGTCACCGCCGTCGCCGTCGTCTGCCATCAACCCACCGCCGCCACCCAGGTCGTCGTCCCCGCCGTCGTCGCCGTTGGCTTCGTCTTCGTTTTCGTCACCGACGATACCCTCCAGCATATTCCGGATACTCATGCCGACGAGTCCGCCAGTGAGCAAGACGAACAGCCACACAGCATCCGTCACTTCCAGTGCGACGGACTGTAACGGCTGGGCGAACGCGGCACTACTCATTACGCGTGAGCAAGGTACTTGCACTCTTGAATGTACCGTCTATTCTATCACATCTGATAATATACGGTTCGAAAGAGGGAAATAAACATTATCTTATGCTTTTTATTCTTGTAAAATAGTGTCGGACGTTTATTTCAGAACTCGTTTCCAGAGAACAGCGTCGGACGTATCACAGTTGGTAACAATGTCTGCCACGCGTCTGACGGGAGCGCAGCAGCCCCACAGTCAAACCGGCCTCACACAGTCACAGACGAGTGTTCTCGGAGTTGGCACTCTTGACGACGAGGTCACCGGTCTCCGCTTCCAGACGGAGCGACCGGCCGTGGTCTCCGCCGACGTCCTCTCCGACGATGGGAATCCCGTAGTCGTCGAGCGTCTCGCGGACCTGAGCGATGTTCCTGTCGCCGATTCCCGACCCCGATTCCGAGAAGTCGAGCATATCGCTCCCGCCGGCGATCTTGGCTTCGAGGCGAGTGATGTTCGCACCCGCCGCTTCCATCTTCTCGACGAGGAGGTCAGTGCCGGTATCTGCGAACTTCGCATCGTTACCGTCCTCCATATCGTCGGCAGATGGGAGCATCACGTGGACCAGCCCCGCAGTACCTGTCTCGGGGTCGTACAGCGCGAGCCCGATACACGACCCGAGACCGCTGGTTGTCAGCACTGCACCGTCCGCCGTTACGTCGTACTCCGCGATACCGACCTTCACCCGTTCGGGGTCGGCGTCCTGTGACTGCTCGGTCTGGCTGCTACCGTCGTAAACTTTCATTGCTAGAATATCTGTTCCACATCGGCGTCCGTCTCCTCGGCTCGCTCGACCAGCAACTCGTCGAGCGCCTTGCGCAACTCTTCCTCGTTGGGCAACGCGTGAATCGAACTCTCGAAATCCACCTCATCGGTTTTCATCGTCGAATCGATGATGAACGCGTGGCGCTGGTGTTGTCCGAGCTGGGCTGCCAGCGGGTCGATGATCGCCTGCCCCATGTCGTGGACCAGTCGCGGCGGCGTGTGCTCGACCGACTGCTGGAGGACGTTCGCCCAGCCGTCGACGAACCCGCTGGTCATGATGTTGCCCAGTTCCTCGATAGCCGCCTTGTGCTGGTCAGTCAGCCCCTCAGCCTCTGATTCCACCGGCATCAGCGCTTCCGCGACGTTGATTGCAGACGTTTCGTCGAACAGGACAAGTAAATAGCCACTGGGAGTCCCCGTAAACTCCACCACCGTGCCGACATACGTGTCGTTGCCCACCTGCTTTGGCACGTCCTCGATCGGTGCAAAGGAGATCTGGGTGACCTCGGCCTCGGTCGAGATACCGGACATCATCTCGACGTTTTCCGCAGCCTTCTCGGTTCCCCTCCGGGTCATCCGGTTGAACGCTTCCAGTTTCTCGATCGGAATCGCATCCTCGCCGGTGGCGACGTGGTCGGCCAGCATCTCCGCCATCGGCCCGTACTCGGGCAGCATGTAGATGTAGAAGTTGACGGACTGGTCGAGCCACTCGATTTCGCTCCGGAAGACGAATATCTGGTCGTTCTCACTGGCCTCCGGTGCCGCCGGAAGCACGCTGGAACCGGACCGCTCGATGTACTCCGGCGGCGTGTGTTCGATGGTCGCACCGAGATAGTCCGCCCAGCCGTCGATGAAGCCACTCATCATGATGTTGCCGATCTCCTCGACGCTGGACTGGGCCATCGCCGGGTCGTCGGCAGCACCAGGCATCAACGAGTTCACGATTTCGTCGGTGCTCTCGTCGTCGAATACCAGCACCGTCTCACCGCTGAGTGCACCCTCGAAGCCGAACTGCACGCCGACGAACTCGCTGTCACCGAGCTCTTCGCCGATGTCGGCCCGGTCGACGAGCGAAATCTTCGTCACGTCGACCTCGGCGTCGATGCCCGTCATCTGGGCCATCGACCGGGTGGCCTGTTCGGCTCCTTCGTGAGCGAGCTGGTTGAACGTGCCGAGCGACTGGACGTCTACCTTCATCGTTAGGACGGGACGACGTCCTGGATCGCCTCTATCACGCTCGGTTTCTGGAACGGTTTGGTGATGTACCCATCAGCCCCGGCCTTGACGGCCTCTTTCATCTTCTCTTCTTGCCCCACGCTGGTGCACATGATGACGTTCGCGTTCGGTGCGGCGTTTTTGATTTCGTCAGTCGCCTCGATACCGTCCCGGATCGGCATCACGATGTCCATCATCACCAGGTCCGGCTGTTTCTCTTTGAACACTTCGACGGCTTCGACGCCGTTTTCCACCTCTCCGACAATCGTATGGTCTTCTTCGAGAATTTCCCGGAGGAGGTTCCGCATGAACTCGGAGTCGTCGGCTATCAGTACGTCTGCCATATCTGCTCACCACAGAGTACCGTCAAAAGCTAAATAAACCTGTCCCGTTGATTATCGGCGCTGATACTCGATGGTGCGCCGCCTGACAGAAAATCACGCGGGAATTACCGGAAGCAGTTCTGACAATACACGAACAACATCCAGGACAAACACGGCCGGATTGTCGTCCGAGGGCACCCGGTAGCTGAAGTACTCGATTTTCGCAAGGAGTAAAAACACGGTCGTCACCCCAGCAGGGAGTGCCAGCCCGACAGCAACGACCCGAATATCGTCGTGCAGCGGCCACGTACTCACGACGACGACTGCTACAAGTGCCGCGCCCAGGCCGACCAGCGCGTGCAGTTGCATCGCCTCACCGATTGCCGGGTCCGCCAGCGCCAGTGTCGCCGTCAGCACTGCGCCACCGACGAAGACAGTTATGAGGTAACTCCCGAGCAACCAACCGGGACTGTCAGCGACGGCCCGGTGAACGAACGAACACCGCGCCACCCCGTAGAGCAGTAACGGCATCACCGGCAAGATGTAGCGAACCGTAATCTGGCTGTGTAACGGCAGTTTCGGCAGGTAGATGAGTGCAAAAACGATAGCGAAGCCAGCCGCCAGGAGGTCTGTCTGGCGGCGGGTTGTCGTGATTCCCGCCCCGACGACCCGTTCGCGGAGTCCCCGAATTACGGCGACAGGTAGCCAGATGAGCGCCGCAGCCAACGGGAACGATTCGAGCAGTGTGAGTTCGATTGCCTCGGCGTTGTTCACGCTGTTCGTGAGACTGGGAATGCTTCCACCCCGGACGAAGATGTGATACAACCGTTCGTGCTGCCCGAGAACGTCGAGACTCTCTCCAATCCAATCGCCGACGAAGCCGACGAGACTCCCTGCGAACGCGAGGAGAGACACAAACGTCGCCACGAGACCGCTCAACGGACCGTTACCGCCAGTGTCAGTCCCGGGTGTTCCATCGACACCACTCCCACCGTCGCTACTACCGTTCCCATCGCTGCCGGCCGGCATCTGTGTTTCACCTTCTGGAACAGGTGTTCGTGTTCCGCCGTCGTCAGCCGGTGTTTGGGTCCCACCGCTGCCTCCGCCGTCTCCACCGCCGTCCGGAGATAGCGATGTTTCGAGTCCGGACCCGGCGCCGCTGATGATTCTCGGCGACTCCAGCGGATTTCCGGAAATAAGCGTGTTCAGCGTAACGAACGGAAGCATCGAAATCGCAAACAGGAGACCGACCAGCAGGAGTGATCGAAGCGAGTTCTCCGGTGCAGTCACCAGGTCGACTGGCGCGAGAACGGCAAACAGAAAGAACGCCTCGAACGGGTGGACCGTTGTCAGCAATCCGAGCACGCCGTAGGAGCACGCACGAGAGAGAGTACCGCGGCGGTCGGTCCGATCCCGACTGACGGCAAAACAATACAGCGCGACGACGGCGGCCGCGGCGGTGACGACGTGCCGTTTCGGAATCGTCGCCCAGAACCCCACCGGTGTCGCCACCACTACCGCTACCCCGGCGACGACACCCATTCGGTCGCCGTGGAATCGTCCGATGAGGCGATAGAGTACGACGGCGACGAACGCCGCGGCGAATATCGTACTCAACTGGAGCGCGACCAGCGCCAGCACGCCTTCCGGGAGCGCCGTCACGGACAGCACATTCCCGACGAACACGAGCAGTGCACCGACACTCCCGACTGCCGCAATCTGTTCGCGACCCGTGAGTCGTCCGACCTGTCCGGCGAACGCGACCAGTCCGAGACTCCACGCACCGGCGAGCAGGAGCTTCGGCGCAACGAGCGCAGACCCCGCTTCGAGCAGCCACAGGAGCGGGAGCGCGAGCAAGACGTGGCCGTAGTTTCGGCCGTACGCCTGGCCGTCGACTTCGACGAGTCCCGGCTGTTCGCCGAGTGTCAAGGCATACGGACTCTCGAGAATGGCGAGATGACCGTCTGCGACGTTGGCCAGCGCGTTCGCGACCGTCACCGTATCCTGAATGAAGATACCGACGCGCCACAGTGCACCACACCAGAGCACTGCCCCCAGGAAGAGCGTCAGGCCGAGTCGGTCACCGAACGCCACCCGACCGACACTCTGGACAATCGACGACGCACGCTCCTGAACGGAAGCAACGCGGTCGGTCGTCACCGATTCTCCCGCGCCGTCCCGAGACGACTCCGTACTATCACTCATCTCGGCATCACGCTCATCCACGACGCACCTCGACAGTCCTGTTCATCACGACCTGTCCCCCAGCGTAACTCTGGACGCGGACGACGAGATGTGCCTCCGTCCCGTCGAGTGCCGTCCCTTTCGAGACGGTGTGGTCGCTAATCGGAACACGAAGACGACCGGTCGACCGAACGAGTTTGTCGTTTTGCATCCGAATGTTCAGTTCGGGAATCGTCACCTGATAGAGGACCCGTGGTTGCCCGTCGACGCGGGTTACGTCGATGATTAGGTCCGGAATGCGAACGTAGGAGACGTTCGTGCCGAATCGACCCTCGGTAACCTGAATCGTCTCCGCAGTCGGTTCGACGACAGTCACCGATGCTGTGCCGTCGTCGAGCGACGGCCGATCACCGACCAGTTCGACACCACCCACCGGTCCCGAGAGGAGCATCCCCACGAGAATAAGGGCGACAGCAATCTGAGGAACCGAAACGGAATCTCCCTCACTCATCGTTAGCTGCGGCGCGTCTCACAGTTCGACTCCGTTGTCTTCGTCAACAGCAGCGAGCAAGTCGGCAATCGTGTCGTCGGGTCCGAGTCCCGTCGACTTGACGAGATTCGTCAGACTCTCCGAAGGATAGCGAACCGGGACGTTCGATTCCATGAGTAAGATGCCGAGCACTTCCTCGACAGGCGTGTCGTTGTCTATTTGCTGGGCGTACCACAGAATGAGGCTCTCGAAAATCGTGACGACGTCGTTCGAGGCCATTCGGCGCTGGCTGACAGAGCCGTCGAAGATAGCCGTCACGTCGAACCCGTACCGGGACCCGCCGTTAGCGAAACTCTGGCGGAGCCACTCGTGGACCTCCTCTCGCGATATATCGTCTTTTTTCGACGGTTGAGGGGAGTTCTGCGAGGGAGCAGGCTGGGATTGCGGCTCCGGTTGTTGCTGGGGACTAGGTTGGGACCGCGATTGCGACTGGTTTTTCGCCGGCTGTTGCTGTGAGTGGCCCGGTGTCTGCTGTTCGCGGGCGTCGGGCGAGACGACGAATCGACCCTCGTCGAGTTTCGTGACGTGTTCGTCGTCGGCGATGTCGAGTTCCTCGGGAGAGAGAATCGGACCCTCATCTGGGTCTCCACCATCGCCCATGTCGACGTCGTCGGGCCCGTCGGACATACGCTGTACTCTGTCGTAGAGCGGTATAATTCCGTCGGCGATGTCAGACGCGGCGCTGACGCTGGTCGGCGAAATAAAACAAAAGGAAAGAGAGTGCCGTTACGGCGAGAGGGTAACGCTCGTCTGCTGGAAGGTGTCAGGAGCCGTGATTTGGATTTCAGTCTCGCCACCTGCGTCCGTCGTAAGCGTCAGCGTCGCGGACTGACCGGTTTCGAGCGAGAGATCATCCTCGAGAGAGATACCATCACCAGTACCGGTCCCGTCTAAGCTAAGTTCAATGTTGGCAACATCAGTGTCATCGTTCAACACACTGTTATCAAGACTGTCGTCGTCGTCTTTTGTGGCAGTAATCTCTATGACATCGTTGCTACCAGTTTCGGGGGATTGAGTCATATCAACGGTCGCCGTACCATCAGGTGCAACTATCTGAACCGTTGCGTCCTCAAGGTCAATATCGCTGGCACCAGATACGCGTTTGACATTAATATCAACCTCCGAAATGCTGTCGCCTGAAACTGTCCCCGTCACGCTACCGGCGACGGAGACGCGATTCGTCGTCTGGTCACTCGCACCAGTACCCGATTCTTCGGCCGAACTCTGGAGGAATCCAGCCGTGTTGATGAGGACGCCCGCGGCGATCGCGGCGACCAGGACCATCGCGATGAACACGATGAGCGTCCCGATACCGACCTGGCCCTTCTCTCGTTTGTGTGGCATTTTCAGTTCCATGGTTTATCTCGCCTGGGCAGTGTCTGCCGCAGACTTACTTGGAAGGTCACTATCCGACGGTAATAAGAATGACCCCGAGATTATCGTCTGTGAAAACGAGTTTTCGACCGGTATACAGAATTTCAACGAGTGAAAAAGACGATTTCAGCGTTGATACTCTCCAGTAGAGAGTTCGTACGCACCGAAACCGATAGTGAATGACAGTCAGGCATTACATCTTCATAATCCGACCGTCGACTTCCCTTCCAGCGACCGTGGTACCCGTAGACGATAGACGAGTTCGGAGTCGGTTCCGATTGTAATCGTCACGGTATCTCCGGGTTCGAGCGCTGAACCGAAGGTTTCCGGGTCGATAGTGAACGTCGCCCGGTCCGTCCCGGCATCGAGAACAGTGTCCGGCCGACCAAACACGGTTATCCCGAAGGTTGAGCCGGTGGTATTTTGCCCGTCCCAGGTGAGCGTCTCGACACCTGCCGGCCCGATCCACTGGATCGTCGCAGCGCTGAGATCGGCTGTGCCACTATCAGAGGACAGTTTCACAGTGACGTTTACCCGGTCGACTGTGTCGTCGGACACTTCGCCTGACACAGAGACGATTTCGAGACGACCGTCGAACTGCTGTGAGACGCCCTCGCTCGTGCTTGCGGTTTCGCCCTGAAGCAGCCCGGCAACGTCGAAGAAGACGCCAGCGGCCATCGTCGCGACCAAAATTGCAGCAATAAGAATGATGAGCGTCCCGATTCCCGACTGAGCCCGATCAGCGTGGTCGTGTTCTCGTTGGACACTCATAATCATACAACGCGCGACCGAGAGTTCCGCCAGTCCTACTCGTAGGTGACGAGACTGTACATCACGAACAGGAAGCCAAACGTCGTAAAGCCGCTGTTGACCAGCAGCAGCGACTCGATGTACGCCCCGTCGAACCCGAGCAGGAACGCACTAATCATCGTCGCGGCCGCGCCCGCGACCGCGAGCGAAAAGCCGAGCGAGAGATGGAGCATGGCTTTCCGAGATGTCTGAACGTACGCGCGGATCGCCATGCCGACCATCGTCAGGCCGGCGACGACGAAGACCAGCGTCGAAAGCGCATAGAGGAGTTCGACTATGTCGGGCACTACCTCTCTGTTGCAGACACCCGCTCTTAAATCCACTCACGAAAATATCGCACCTGATAATCTACGGATTAAACGGTGATACTCACACTTAGAGCCCCCTCAAACAGAAAATTATCCTTCCGAAAGTGTCCGCCAGGCCTCGTCGAGTTTGTTGGTGACTTCCGACCGCTCCTCGACGTCGACGGCGAGTTCTTCCTCGTCGAACTCGACGCGAATCGCATCGACGTTCCGCCGGTACACCTTGATTCGTCGGCGGTCGTCGGAGAGAATGTTGTCGTGTAGCTCCAGCAAGTTGTGTTCTGTCAGTTCGTCGATCCGTCGGTAGCACGTGGCAATCGGAATCTCCAGTTCGTCACTGAGCTCTTGCGCCGACCGGGGTTCGTCGGTCGCATCGAGAATCTCAGCGCTGTATTTATTCCCCAATGTCTGGAGTAATTCCGCTGAAGCCATCGGTTATCAAATTATGAATCACCCAAACCATAAAACTATCGTGTGCTGAAATGAGCTGCTTGAAACTATATTGATACGAATCGAAGATTTCGCAAGAATATAGACAGAAGCAATTTCAGGCAGTAAAAAGCCTATTTTCGTACAGAATAACCAGGCTAACAATCAGATTGGTGACTCTTCTTCGCTCATCATCGAGAACGCACTGGCGTTCTGGTGAACGTTGATACCGCCGTCGGAGATTTCCATCGGGAAGATGTCAGTATCGATGTTTTGCTTGCGCATCTTGGCAACCCAGACGTACCGGTTGACACCGGAATCGGTCGGCGTCTGGAGCAAGAAAATGTTCCCGTCAGTGAGGAAGTTCTCCAGTCCGATATCTGTCTCCGGAAAGACCGTTCCCTGCTCGTTCGTCATCAGAGTCGTGAGGTTATTCTCCCGCAGTATGTCGGTGAACTTCAGCAGATACGTTCGTTTCTCTCGCTCGCTCTCGAAGAACAGCTGGAACATCGTGAGCGAATCCAGCACCAGCCGTTCGTACCGGTCGTCGTCGAGGTCGTCGAGCAGAATCTCCAGTGCGCTGCTGAAATCGTTCTCTCGGAGGAGAACTTGCTTGTCGTAGACGTTGATTTTCCCCTCTTTGACGTACCGGTCCCAGTTCTCGAAACCGATAGACTCGGCTGCCTCTGCGAGGTCTGACTCGTTTTCCTCGAAGGAGAGATAGATACCCCTCTCGTCGAACATCTCGACTCCGTTGTAGATGTACTGGAGGCCGAGCAGACTCTTGCCGGCACCCGGGTTTCCACTGATGAGTGTCGTCGAGTTTCGCACGATGCCACCGTTGAGGATATCGTCGAGTCCGTCGATTCCGGTCTTTGTCAATTCTATCATAATTCTTATTCAGGAAGGTGATTGGAAGATGGTGTCGCGGCCGATTGAAAAACCTTGCCCATACTACGACGTGCCGTGGACAGATTTGGGGTCGACCCAGATGACGAAATCGCCGTCGCCGCGTTTGACGACGCCATGGATAGCATCGTCGTCTTTAGCCGGTGAAGTGTCTACGTCCGCCTCGTCGATCTGGACGACCTGGTCAACCTCGTCGACGAGCCAGCCCGCAGCGCCCTGGTCTTCGACGATTTCCGGGTCGTAGACGATTATTCGCTGTTCTGCGCCGTCGTCGGCGATGTTGAACACGACTTTCGGATTGATGATGGACGTCGTTCGGCCACGGAGGTCCATCACCCCCTCGACGTGTGCTGGAGAGTTCGGTACCTTTGTGAGGTCGCCGATGTCGACGATTTCCGTCACGTAGTCGATGCTCACACAGTACGTCTCGTCGCCGAGTTCGAACTCGAGTACCTGTCCACTGGTGGATGCTGTCGTTGACATGGTTGCACTGGAATCGGGACGAACCCTGGGACGGCACCGGCTGCCGTTGGTCGATGGGAACCAGTAGAGGGACTTAAATCTGCCCTCCGTGCTATCACATTTGATTACGGAGGCGGTGTATTTATGCGAGTCGTAGCCGGAGTACGGACTGAGAATGGAGTGGATTCTGTACCGTGGGCGAGCGCGCTCGGTCGGGCAGGTGAGCGCGTGATGGCAGGAGTCCGACCGCGCGCAGTTGTCGCCGACGACTCGCATTTCATGCGGAGTGTTATTTCCGATATCCTCGAGGATGGAGGTATCGATGTCGTCGGGCAGGCCAAGAACGGTCGCGACGCCGTCGAAACTGTCGCCGACCTCAGCCCGGACGTAGTGACGATGGACGTCGAGATGCCGGAAATGAACGGTATCGAAGCGGTCGATCGCATCATGTCTGAGAACCCGACGCCGGTCCTGATGCTGTCTGCCCACACCGACGAGAACGCCGACGTAACCTTCGAAGCCCTCGACAAGGGGGCAGTCGACTTCTTCACGAAACCCGGCGGAGAGGTGTCTATGGAGATGTCCCGGCTGGAAGACCAGCTCGTCGAGATGGTCACCTCCGTCGCAGAAGTCGATGCGACGGCTGCGACCGGGTCCGAGAAACAGACCAGCGCACCGACATCCTCGACACGAACGTACGTCGAGAACCCGACACTGCTGATCGGCTCGTCGACGGGCGGTCCGAAGATGGTCGAACGCGTCCTCTCGGAGCTGCCGCTGGAGGCGGACTTTCGGGTCCTCATCGTCCAGCACATGCCAGACGGGTTCACGGAGCGGTTCGCAAAACGCATCGACTCGCGGAGCGACTACGACGTGCGTGAAGCAAGCCATGGCGACCGAATCGGCGGTGGGGAAGCGCTGGTCGCGCCCGGTGGTAAGCACATGATCGTCTCGAACTACCGGAGCGGTCGCCTCCGAGTGAAGCTGACCGAGGACCCGCCGGTCAACAGCGTCCGGCCAGCCGTCGACATGACGATGAACAGCGCGGCAGAGGTCATCACGGACCCGCTGTTCGGTGTCATTCTCACCGGGATGGGAGAAGACGGAGCTGCCGGCATCAAGGCGATCAAAGCCGTCGGCGGACGGACTATTGCGCAGGACGAGGAGACATCAGCCGTCTTCGGGATGCCAAAGCGAGCTATCGAGACAGGGTACGTCGACGACGTGCTCCCGATCGACGACATCCCGAACGGGATTTTGAACACCGCGAAAGCGGAGGTGAACTAACATGGACGACCAGTATCTCGACGCATTCATCCGCGAAAGTGAAGAAGAGATTACGAAACTGAACAACTCGTTGCTGGACCTGGAATCGGACCCCAGCGACCAGGAGGCGATGGACCAGATTTTCCGGACGGCCCACACGCTGAAGGGGAACTTCGGTGCGATGGGGTTCGAGGCCGCCTCGAATCTCGCCCACGCGATGGAGGACCTGCTCGACGAGATGCGCCAGGGCGAGATGGAGGTCACACCCGACGTGATGGACCTCATTTTCGCCGGCGTCGACCAGATCGAAGTCATCGTCGGCGAAATCGAATCGGACGGCGAGCCAGAGACCGACACCGACGAGATGGTCACGCAACTCCGGGCAGTCCTCGACGACGGTGTCGAGGCCGCCGCCGGCAGTGCCGCTACCGAAAGTGGGAGCAGTGCAAGTAGCAGTAACGACCAGTCCAGCGGGAGCGTCGATATCGATCCGGACGACGTTGCCATCGATCTCGGCGACGTTGCGGACAAAGTCGTTCACGTGGAAGTCGATGTGGGCGAGACGGACATGCCGGGTGTCGACGCGATGTTCGCCATGGAGGGCATCGAAGAGCTGTTCGAGATCCTCGACAGTAACCCCAGTCGGGCTGACATCGAAGACGGAGACTACGACGACACGTTCGGTCTCTTCATCGACGCCGACGATCTCGGACGCGTGGACGCGGAAATGGAATCTGTCGGGAAAGTAGAGACAGCGACGGTCACCGACGTGACCGACAAGGTGCAGGACGATGGAGCGGCGGGTGACGCTGCGTCGACCAGTGGAACCGACAGTGACGGGGAAAGCGACCACTCCGTCGACGAAATCAAATCCGTTCGGGTGGACGTCGACCAGCTCGACGACCTACACGGGCTGGTCGAGCAACTGGTGACCAGCCGCATCAAGCTCCGGCGGGCCGTCGAACAGGACGACCTCGATTCGGCAGGCGAGACGTTAAACGAACTGGACAAGATTACCGCGAACCTCCAGAACACGGTCATGGACATGCGGCTCATCCCGCTCAAGAAGGTCGTCGGGAAGTTCCCCCGCATGGTGCGGGACCTCTCGCGGGAACTCGGCAAGGAGGTCGATTTCGAAATCGAGGGCGAAGACATCGAACTCGACCGGACCATCCTGACCGAGATCTCGGACCCGTTGATGCACATCATCCGCAACTCGCTGGACCACGGTATCGAACCACCCGAGGAGCGCGAACAGAAGGGTAAGCCCCGCGAGGGACAGGTCACGCTCCGGGCGTCCCGCGAGCGAGACCACGTCATCATCCAAGTCGTCGACGACGGGGCAGGGTTAGACGTGGATGCAATCAAAAAGAAGGCCATCGAGAAAGACGTGCGCTCGCCCGAAGAACTGGAGACGATGGACAACTCGGCCATCTACGACCTCGTCTTCCATCCGGGTTTCTCGACGGCCGACGAGGTGACAGACACCAGCGGCCGGGGCGTCGGGATGGACGTCGTCCACGACACCGTCACGCAACTGGACGGCTCTGTCAACGTAGATTCGACGCCCGGCGAGGGAACGACGGTGTCGCTTCGCCTCCCAGTGACGATGGCTATCGTCAAGGTGCTGTTCGTCGAGGTGGGCGACGAGGAGTACGGCATCCCCATCAAGAACGTCGACGAGATCACCCGGACCGAGGATATGAAGAAAATAAACGACCAGCAAGTCATCAAACACAACGACGAGATCTATCCGGTCATCGACCTCGGAGAAGCGTTCAACGTTCCCGGCCGGGCGACGGCCACCGACGGCGGCGAAGGCGTCGAACTCGAAGAAGTCGAGGAGGCCGGCGACGGCATGCTCGTCCGCATCCGCGAATCCGAGCGACAGGTCGCGCTGAAGTGCGATTCGGTCAACGCGCAGGAAGAAGTCGTCGTGAAACCGCTTGAGGGGATTCTCAGCGGGACGCCCGGCCTCTCCGGGACCGCAGTGCTTGGCGACGGAAACATCGTCCACATCCTCGACGTGGTGACCCTATGAGCCGGCAAGAGGACCGCGCGTTCACGACCCTCCTCGAATACGTCGAGGACAACATGGACTTCGAGACCGGCTTTTACAACGACGCCTACCTCGACCGCCGTATCACCGCCCGGATGCGGCGGACAGACGTCGACGACTACCGGTCGTACCAGCGACTCCTCGAACGCGACGACGAAGAGCAGGAGGCGTTGCTCGACTCGCTCTCGATCAACGTCACCGGCTTCTTCCGCAATCCCGAGGCGTGGGAGAAGCTTCGCCTGGTGTTGCGCGACCTGACGGCGAACAACCGCCGGGTCCGCGTCTGGTCGGCACCGTCTGCCGACGGCCGAGAACCGTACTCGATTGCGATGCTCGCGATGGACGACGACGAGATTACCGACCGGCGGATAGAGATTACCGGCACCGATATCAACGCCGACATCCTCGAAGAGGCCCGAGCGGGCGTCTACGAGACCTCGCAGACGACAGATATCGCCGAGGAACTGGCACCACTCGAGGACTACTCGCGGTACATCGAACAGGACGACGACCAGTTTGCCGTTCGCGACCGGGTCAAAGAGATGGTCACCTTCGAACAACACGACCTGATTCGGGGGGACCCAAAGCGGGACTTCGACCTCGTCCTCTGTCGCAACCTCCTCATCTACATCGACGCCGAGTTCAAGACGCCGATCTTCCAGACGATTCGCGGGTCACTCCGCGAGGACGGCTATCTGATGATCGGGATGACCGAGACACTCCCCGCGGAGTGTCGGGACAGCTTCGACCCGGTTCACAAACAACAGCGCATCTACCAGCGTGCCTGAACCGGGCTGACCAACGAACATAATTGCTCGCCCGTCGTACCGCCAATAATGTCTCTCTACCAGTACGAGCGTTCGGGCGACGCTCAGAAGCTCATCGGTCTTCTCAAGCGCTCGGACAACGCGGAGGTCCGCCGCCGCGCTGCTGAAGCGCTCGGGCGACTCGAAGAACACGACGACCGCGACGACATCATCAACGCGCTCGTACAGACCGCGAGCGACGACGACACTGACGCCGTTGTCGCTGCCACCATCGACGCACTCGACGAACAGGGACAGGATGCCCTCGAGAAGTTGATGACGACGATGGCGAACGTCGACCTCGACGACGACGCCGCAGACTGGGTGAAGGCGAAAGCGTTCGTTCGCGCACTGGACGCCGAGATACCCGAACTCCGGATGGCCGCAGCGAACGCGCTGGGTGAACTCGACGAGTCCGACGCCGTCCCGAAGCTCACGGCGGTGTTCGACGACAGCGACCCACGGGTCCGCGCCCGTGCGGCGCGTGCCACGGGACAGATTAGCGACCCGCGCGCGACCAACCCGCTGGAGTCGCTCCTGACCGACCCGAAAGCCGGCGTCCGCCGGGAGGCCGCCGAGGCGCTCGGTCGCATCAGCAACCGGCAGGCGCTACAGGCGCTGCTTTCCCTCTACGACGACGATGACGAACGCGTCCGCCGAATTGCGGTCTCCGCCTTTGGCAACTTCGACAACGACCGTCCGGTCGACCCGCTTATCAACGCCCTCGGTGACGACACGTCGACAGTTCGCCGGACGGCAGTCTTCTCGCTCATCGAACTGCTCTCGAACGTGCCGACCGAGAAGAGCCACGAAATCCGGGAGACGGTCGTCGAACAGTTGTCCGAAACCGACGATGCAACCGTCGTCGAGCCCCTCGTCGAGATTCTCCGCGAGAGCACACAGGCTGCCCAGCGGCGAAACACCGCGTGGCTGCTCGGGCGGGTGATGGACGACCAGGGGAACCACGACGCAATCGAGGCGCTCGTCGACGCACTGGCGGAGGGCGGACAGATGACCCAGCAGTTCGCCGCGACGAGTCTCGCCGAGATCGGCGGCAACCACGTCGAGCGGAAACTGCTCGAGATTGCCGAAGACCCAGATGCAGAGAGCAACGCCCGGGGCCACGCCGTGTTCACACTCGGCAAGGTAGGCGACAAACAGACCGGCCAGCGACTGGAGAAACTGCTCGACGATACCGAGGACGAACAGGTCCGCAAGAAAGCGTTCTCGGCGCTGTCGAAACTCGGCGGCCACAACGCGAGTCCGTAGCAGGAGACGGCAGTCAGAGAGCCAAATTGTTAATACTGGGGCGACTCCAACGGTAGCACAGCACTGGCGAGAGAAATGAGCGAGGGAGAACAGAAACTCGCGGACCAGCGGGGCAAGTTCGCACAGGTCGTCAAGGACGGCCGGAAAGTCCCGGACATCGAGTGGATTGGTGGTCGGATTCTCCTCTCGACCAAGCGCATCGTCCTCGTGAGCAACGAGGGCAAGCGAACGATTCCGTTATCGAAGATTCGAACTATCAAAGGCCGACAGGACGCCAACCAGCCGCTCGCACAGGTGTCAAGTTATATCTCCCTGCAGATGGGCGGTGACGTGACGCTGCTCTCGCCGAAGAACCACGAGAAGTTCGAGCAGACACTCTATCGAGCGATTCTCGACCAGCAGGTAATTCTCGCCAAACACCCTGCCGTCGAGGGTGGCGTCGTCCAGGATACCGGCTGGGAGAAAGGTCGGCTGAAAATCGACGAGGGCGAGGTCGACCTGGCAATCGCAACGGGGCAGTTCGTCGAGATAGAAATCGACGACGTGGGGACCGTCGACCAGAACGAGGGAACCATCAAGGGTGACGAGCGCCCGCTCATCGAAGTCGAACATACCGATGGCGAGGGGACTGCCCTCGAGACGCACATCTCCGGCAACCCACAGCACGTGATGGTGCTGGCCTCGCTACTCCGGAAAGGCGAGCAGAAAAACACCACAGATGCGGAGCTTTCCGACCGGGAAAGCGAGGTGCTGATGGCGCTGTACTCGGGCGTTTCACCGTTCCAGATACCGGAGTTCGTCGGGATGGATGTCGACACCGTCGAGGACATCTTCGACGGCCTCGTCGAACAGGGGATTCTCGAAGAGCGGCGAGTCCGTCGGGAAGTGCAGTTGAAAGCGCGGGGGCGGCATATTGCGAGTGAGGCGATGGATGAGGAATGAGTGGCCCGAGGAGCAGGGCGACGAGGGCCACTACAAACGAGCGGGAAGCGAAGCGACCCGCGAGTAGCGGACACTGTTGGCGTTAGTCGAGGTCCCGAAAAGATGACCGATTCGGCCGCTTTTGACGTCACCTTCCAATTGCTCGCCACCAGTTTCAGGCGAGTTCGGTCGTGAGGTCGGTCGACGTGACCATCCCGACGTAGTCACCGTGTTCGTCGATGACAGGGAGGTGTTTGATGCCGAAGTTGGTCATCATCGAGGCGACCTCAGTCAGGTCAAGCGTCTTGGTGACTCGCTCGACCGGAGCCGTCATCACGTCGCCCACACGAACGTCCGAAGGCGACTCCTCATCGGCGACGACATCGACCACGTCAGTCGTGGTGATGATTCCCGCCGAGCTTCCCGGGATGAACAGCCCGTTGATGTCGTGTTCTCGCATCTTCTGTGCGGCGTCTGTGATACTCGCATCTGACGAGATGGTCTCCAGTGGCGTCGACATGACATCCTCGACGCGAACAGTAGTCTCAGTTCCCATACGACGACGAACGGTATCCAGCCGCTTTGTCTTTTCTCTCCCGCCAGGGCCACGAGGTGAGTCTGTACCAGTGGATGAAGAGACTATGCGTTGACGTCTTCGAGGTGGTTGCTGACGACGACACGCCCTTTCGGCGTGAGTTTGGTGCCGCTGTTGGAGTCGACGACGAGCCCGTCGTCTTCGAGTTGGTTGAGCAGCATGGTCACCTGCGAGGAATCCTTGCCCACGACGTTGGCAAGCGAGAGCCTCTCCTGTCCAGCTCCGGAGTACAGCGCGACGAGAACCTCTTTTTCGTCGCCGGAGATTTCCATGTCGCGGAGTTCCGCCATCAGGTCAGAGTACTCCAGACGGAGGTAGCGACCGAGAATCGACATCTTTCGCGGGGAGTCGGTGGCCGCCATCGTCATGGTCGACTGCCCCTGGTACATATGCCGGACTTCGAGAACGGGGCGTTTCGCACCGCCGATCTTCCGCGAGGAGCGGTCGAAGCCGGTAATCGTCGACAGTCCGATATCGATTGGCCCGTCGCTGCTTTTGAACCGGACGGTGCGTGGCTGCAGGAAGAGTTTGGCGGGCCTGTACTCGGCGTCGGTGACGCGACCACCGAGCCGTGCCGGATGTTTGACAGTCATCTCAGTGCCGTTCAGCACCGCCTTGAACAGGACCGTCGAGAACTTGTCTATCTTCTCCTCGCCGGCCTCGACGGCGGCGACGTGGCGGTGGTCCTCATGTTCGAAGGCGATGGTCACCGTCGAGTCGAAGAAGTTCCCCAGGTCCTCGGGCACCTGCCCGACGGCGATGTCGAAAATCGAGGCGAGCGGAATCGTCGCCTTCTCTTCGTCGTTGGCCGCGAGGACGAGTCGCTTCTGACTCAGCAGCACTCGCCCCTTGACGGGTTCACCCCTGGCCGTGCTCTCGGAATTGAACTTGGCGACGAAATCCGCAATCACTGATTCCGACATGGGGTGGCGTTACGGGATGATACAGTCGGCCGGATATTGAGCGTTTCGTGCGAGTATCAGTTCAGAGAACGGCGTTCGAGGCCGACTCGCACTCACCCGTCGAGGTCGCGAGCGATATCCGCCAGCGACGAGGATGGTGGGTCGAGTGCCCGATAGACGACTCGCTCACCAGGCCGACGGAGTCCGAACTGGTAGCCCGCCGTCACCACATCAAGTTCGACCGGGTCGCCGACGGAGAGTCCGGCGTCGTCGACCCACGACTGCAGGAGATTCTCCCCGTCGTCCTCGGTCCTGGCCAGACGAGCGTTGACGAACGCGCCGCGGACCTCCAGGCCGCCGTCGAACGAGTCGACCACCTGCGCGTGGTACGTGTCACCACCGAACGAGAGGCGGATTGTGTCCCCGGCAGCCACGTCGAGCGCGTCGGGGAGCGGGAGGCGCGGGCGGCCGGTGCGCCCCACCTGCTTGCGGTGGGTTCGGTGCGTGGTGACCGTTTCGTGGTCGGAGGGGACGCGGTCGCTCACTCCTCGGCGAGCAGGTCCGCAACCGATTCGTCGCCACTGGCGGTGATTTTCGCGTTAATCTGGCGCGTGTTGTCGCTGACCTCGCGTCCGCGGACGGTCACGCGCTTGCGCTCGCCGTCGGTCTGTGGCTTGTAGCCGGTGCCGCCCTTCAGCAGGACGTTCTTCAGGTCCGGTCCGAGCACGTCTTCGCGCATCGGCCGACCGGCGTCGTCCGAGCCACCGGTGATTTCGAGGGTGTATCCCGAGAGACCGACGGCGCTGCCGTCGACGTCCTCGCCGATTTCCTTGCCGATGAAGCGGTTTGCGTCTTGGTCCGAAACATCTACCTGGTACGTCATGCCGTCCTCCGGGTTGGAGACGGCGACGGTGAATTCTGCCATTGTCCACCTGAAACCGGTCTGGCCTAAAAAGCCCACCTGTTTCCACTCGTCACGACCCCAACGCCTATTGGCCGGGCTACTGCAGCAATCAGCATGCGTGATGCCCTCCACGCCCCGCCCTGGGGCAACCTCTGGCGACACCTCGTAACAACGTACCTGTTCTTTCTGGTCATCGGTTTCACCGTTGCACTCCTGACCGACTTCGACGGCTCGACGGGCTGGCAGTGGAGCGGGACACTCCTGTTCATCGCTGCCGGTGCCTACGTCCTCGCAGCTATCGTCGTCTGGTCGGACATTCCGTGGCCCGGCGACCCCGAGTAAGGAGCGCCGAGAGTCACACAGATTCCGCGGCCACAATCGTCGACACCCGTGCATTTTCTTTGAGTCGGATGCCCGCCCCGCCGACAGAGAGTGGAACACGGGGCAGTTCAGTGACATCGAGCGTCGGGTGGAACGCTCCCCGAACGAGCAGTTCGTTCCGGGTCTGGAGCGTGAACGTCATCGCTGCCTCCGAGACGGACTCGTTGTACGCGAGGAGATACTGCCCGGCGTCGAGATTCCACCACTCGTAGTCGTCGTCCGGATTCCGCTTCTCGCTCGCGGCCGGTGTCGTCTCCGCCGGTTCGAGCTCACCACCACCGAAGTCGACCCGGCCAGGCTCAGCTATCTCGTACACCTCGGCGACGGTCAAATCGAGGCCGCGACCCTCGGTCTGTGTCGGTTCGTGGACGATTCCTTCGACGAACGGGGTGTAGTCCATATGTTTGTGTCTGAAATCCAACGGCAAAAACGTGGGGCAGGACCACAAACAGGGTCGACGTTCGAGTATCACCCTTGCGATATTTGCAACTGGCAGGCGAGAACCATCCATGAACCTCACGCAGAACGACGTGACGACACCGGACGGCGCGATGCTCAACGTCTGGGAGCGGTCACCTGACGACGCAGACGAAGCGGTCCTGTTCGTCCACGGTATCATCACGAACGCTCGCGGGCTCTTCGTCACGCCCGTCGAGGACGACACCTCGTACTCCTGGGTTCACGGCGCATCTGAGCGGGGGCGGGCAGCCTTCGCCATGGACCAGCGGGGCTACGGCGACAGCGACCAACTCCCGGAGATGGACGAGCCACCCGAAGCCAACGGGCCGCCGAACCGCGCCACACAGGCCGCAGACGATATCGGCACGGTCGTGGACTGGCTCGGCGAGGAGTTCGATACCGTTCACCTCGTCGGCGTCTCGTGGGGGTCACACACCTGTGGTCACTATCTCGCGCGCGCGGACGCGCCCGTCGACTCGCTGGTTCACTGCGCCCCGGTGTACAAGCCGGCGTACGACTTCCAGATTGCACTCGACGCGCTCGGTATCGACGACTACGACGTGGGCTGGTTCGAGCAGGACCGCGAAACGGTCCGCGCGCGCTCGGGCCACCCCGACCACGTGTTCGAGGCAATCTGGAAGTCACAGGTCGAGTCCAACCAGGGTATCGACGACGACCGGTTCAAGGTGCAAGCCGGCGGTATCGCCGACTGGGCAGATTCGACGGCCGGCGACCCGGTCTGGGACCCAGCCGACATCGACGTGCCGACGATGGTCTTCTACGGCAGCGAAGACCAGATTGCCGACCGACAGGGGTCGCTCGCGTGTTTCGACCGGCTCACCCACCCGGACAGCGAGTACGTCGAACTGGCCGGCGTTGACCACTACATGATGCACGGCGAGCGTCGACAGGAAGTGTTCGAGTTGACCAGCGACTTTCAGGACCGAGTGTAGCCCCAGCAACGCCGGTCGCAGTAACGGGAGACACTCACTACGAGGTGTCCGCTCACGCAACAGCGGGCCGGCAGATGGTGAGAAGGTCGGCCAGAGACGTGATTTCGTAGGTTGCAGCCGGCCGGGGGGCGTATCCATGCCGGTGTGGTCGTCGAATAAATGCAGAGTCGATACCGAGGTCGGCAGCCGCGGCCATATCGACACCGCTATCGCCGACGTAGAGCGGGTTCGTCGCATCGAGGTCGCGGATCGCCCGGTGCAAGTAGTGGGAGTTGGGCTTCATCCGTGCGAGTCCGTCGAGTGACGGTTCCCGGCCGTACTGTGTCTCGACGGCCTCGTCGAAGCCGAAGTGGTCGACGAGAAAGTCGATCGTCTCCTGTTGGTTGTTGCTGACGATACCAACCGCGTGGTCGAGATTCCGCAGGACATCGACGTCGTCGTAGGTGTGCTTGCGGCCAGTCCGGATGTGGTGGCGCTGGGCACGAGCGGCGTGGGCCTCGCGGCGCTGCCAGAACGAACCGCTGTTGACGCCGTAGCGCTCACAGATTCGGACGAGAGTGGACAAACTGTAGCCATCCAGTCGGTCGAGATGAGCGTCGACAACGTCGGCGACTCCAAGGTCGTGGAAGGCGAGTTGGCTCGCTCGGTGCCACAGCCGCCGGTCTGTCGGCGTCACCAGTACACCGTCGTTGTCGAAAATGATGGCGTCGTAGTCCATTGCCCCACATTCACCGTTCGACGCTCACCGCAAAAGCGTCGCTATGACCACTATACGGGTGTTAATAGACAGATATAGAATACAGAGCTAGCATCAGGACCGCCCGCCACCACTCAGCCACGCCATCTCCTCGCGGAGTTCGTCCTCTGTCAAGCCGTAGAACGCCGCAGCGTCGGCAAACGAGAAGGCCGCCGGGTCGTTGCCAAAGCGCAGCGCTGTCAAACGGGCGTACTCGTCTTCGGTGATTGTTCCGGCGTCGAGTTTCGCCTGGAGACGGCGTTCTTCGAGCGATGGGTCATCGGTCAGTCCTGATTCGGTGTCGTCTCCGGTCATCCCTCGCCGTCCTCGCGGCTCATCTCTCGCTCTCCCACCGGAACACGCCGTCCCGCTGAATCACCTCACCGTCGACCTCGATGGTTGTCCCCTCGGTTCGCATCTCCGTGATGAGGTCGACGTGGACGGCGCTGTCGTTGCCACTCTCGCCCTCGGGTAGGCAGGCGTCGTAGGCCCGCCCGAGTGCCAGGTGGACGGTACCGGCCATCTTCTCGTCGAAGAGTATCTGCCCAGTTGGTCGGTCGATGCCGCGGTTCATCCCGACGCCGAGTTCACCGAGTAGCTTCGCCCCACCGTCAGTTTCGAGAATCGATTCGATAACGTCGCCGCCAGTGCCGGCCTCCCAGTCGACGACGACGCCGTCCTTGAACACGAGTCGAACGTCCTTGACCCGCTGGCCCTGAATCGTCATCGGTACGTCGAAGACCACCTGCCCGGCGGTGTCGTAAGGTGCAGTGAACACCTCGCCGCTGGGGAGGTTGTGCGAGTCGTCGGCGACACTGGCCGTGGAGTTGACCGCCGTCCGGCCGTCAATGAACAGTGTGAGGTCCGTCACGTCGTTCTCTTTGCGGATGCGAACCTCGCTGCCCGCGTCGAGAATGGTCTTTAGCTGGGCCATCTCGTCGGCGAGTGACTCCCAGTCACGGAGGATGGCGTCGTAGACGAACTCACGGTAGGCTTCGACGCTCATCCCGGCCTGCTGAGCCATCGCTCGCGTCGGATGCACTGTTGACACCCAGTCTGTGTCGAGGCGAGCCTCCCGAATCTCCTCGCGAGCTTTCGCGTACGCCTGCTGATTCTCGTCTGGCACGTCCGCGGTCGCACTCGTGTTTCGCGTCCCGCGAAGCGAGAGGACGCTGTCTGCTCGCTCGTACATCTCGAGTTCGTAGGCAGGATCTGACTCGAAATTACCCCCGTGGGCACGAAGATAGGCACGGGTCAGTTCGTCGCTGTCGTAGCAGGCGAGCAGATTCGCGCCGCACTCGCCAAGTTTCTCGGCGACTGCGACGCCCAGGTCGTGTGCGCCTTCACCGACGCGGACGACGACGTCGTCACCGCTCTCGATACGTGCGCTCCAGTCGACTAACGTTTCGGCGTGGTCGAAAACGCGCTGGTCCATGCCCGGTGGTCGGCTTCCCGAAACAAAATTCCTCGCTCAGACGCGCGAGCCGAGTTCGCCGAGCGGTCGGGCAACCGACTCCGCCGGCGTCGTCACCTCGACGGTCGTCTCGGCCGAGATACCGGTGAACTGCAGGTGCAGCTGATAGGAGCCATCCGACTGAACGGGTGCGGCTTCGTACTGCCGGTCGACAGTCGCCCAGACGTACTCGCCGGCGTACTGGCTGTCGACGGAGCCGGAGATCGTCCACTGCTGGACGCTGGCCTGGCTATCCGCGACGAAGGCGGTCCCGGCCATCGGATAGCCACTGTCGGACCAACTGCCCTCCCTCCCGACGAACCCCTCATCGAGAGCGTAAACGTCGGTAAATCCCGCCTTCTTGAGTCCGGCAGCGCGAATCGAGGAGAGGTGGTGCGGGCACCCGCAGTAGGTCACGACCCGGTCGTCGGATGGCCATCCATCGATACCACCACCGACAGAGTCACGCTGCGCCGGTGAGAGTACGGCGCCGTAGACGTGCGCCCGTTCGTACTGTTCGAGACCGCGCGCGTCGACGAACCGAGTGGTACCGCGGCGGTACCACTGCTCGACAACGTCGATGGGGGCGAGGCCGACCGCCTCACCGTTGACATCGAGCGTCTCGAAGGAGTCGGTGTCGGCGTCCGCACTCGACGGTCGATCCTCGAAGGCAGGCGGTCGGCCATCTTCGGGATTCTCGTCGGGCGGATACTCGCCGTTGGTGGCAAACGTCGTCGACAGCGTCCCCGGATGCTCGAAAGGAGCAGTATCGGTCGAGGAAGAGCCATCGTCACCCGACGGGGTGTCGGATTCGCCGCCGGCGCAGCCGGCCAGACCAGCGCCAACCCCCGCACCCATCGAAGCGAGAAACGTACGTCGGTTCACAGCGGAATGGTAGCAACCACGCGGTCAAAAGTCTTGTCAGCTACTCGGCGAGCAGTGTGTCGATATACGCAGAGACGCCAGCGTGGATATCTGCCCCGACATCCATCTCGAGAGCGACGTAGAACCCCGTGGAACCGTCGGCAGCAGCGAGCAGCAAGGCGGCAGTCGCACCCGGGTCGACATTGCGGAACACTCCCTCCTCGACTCCCTCGCGAACGATATCCGTCAGGAGGTCGAGCGTCGCGGATTCGAGTGCGAGCAGCGGCTCGCGGAGCGTGTCGTTGTACGGCGCGTGCGAGAGCAGTTCCATGATGGCGACGTGGACGCCGGCCGCCTCATCACCGGGGTCGACGAAGAGATGCGTACACGCCTCCCGAAGCCGCTGTTCGGGACCGCCGTCGACGGTCGCCAGTCGCCCGCCGAGGCTGCCAGCGGTCTCGTCGAGGAACGCTGCGATCATCTCGTCTTTCGTGTCGTAGTAGTAGTAGAGGCCGGCCTCGCTTTTCTCGTACTCGGCGGCGATTTTCGCGGTCGTCAGTCGCTCGTACCCGTGCTGAGCGAGGGCAGACCGAACGGCAGCCGCGATCTCGGCGCGCGTCTCCGGTGCGATATCGGCCATATCACTGCGTGAGTGGTCACTCGCTTCAGCGTTACGCTGTCGACTCGGGGTCAGCCGCTGTTACCGTTGGATGAGGGTCATCCGTGCCGTCGAGACGACCTGCTGCCGACTCGTCCCGCCCGGTCGCGGACACCAGTTTGCTTCCGTTCGCTGCGCCCAGGCCTCGCGGTGGCATGTGGTTGTATACCGTCTCGCAGTCAGCGATACGGTAGGTTTCGTGCCAGAGACCCACCGCCTCATCCGACGCGTTCTCGTTGTACTCCGCCCACGCCTCGAGGTGAATGTGATCGCTGTCGCGAGCGTATCTCCGCAGGTCCTCGAAGGAGTCCCAGTACTGGACGAATCCGACGCCACGGGGCGGGGAAAGAAACGTCCAGCTGCCAAGCAGTCCCGAGTCCGCTTCGCGACGGAGTTCCCGGACCATCCGCGGTGCGACCAGAAACACCGGGAGCCAGCGGTGGAGCTTCCAGAAGGCGTTGATACGCATTCCGATGAGAAAGACGACCACGTCGTCGCGGTCAGCATGGACACGCCCACGACGGTCGTCCACGGCGTGACTCCCCGCGACCAACTGACGGATACGGTTGACGACCCGTTCGAAGTGCTCTACGAGACTCACCGCTGGTCGTCCTCCGTCGACAGCACCGACTCCAGTTCTGCTTCGAACTCCGCTTCGCTGACTTCGCCGGCAGCGTAGCGGTCCTGCAGTTCTGCCAGTTGATCCGTCTCCTCGTCGCCCTGTTCGGACTCGCGGGTCGCGTACCCGATAGCCAGCGGGAGGACAACGCCGTACCCAAGTGGCCAGACGAGCCACGCCATCGGGAGGTCCGCAGCCGTCACTGTCAGTCCGACGACCAGTACGAGCATCGAGACTGGGGCAGCGATAGCGGGGACATGCGTGTGTGAGTGCATCATCGTACGTCCCCCAACGTGTTCGAGGCTAATAAAACTGGGTGAGTACTTACTAATCAATGCGGCATAATCACCACCGTCGTTTTTACCCATCGACAGAGTGTAAGCGAGCATGACAGCTCTCATGACCCTTCTCGAGGCAGGAGCGGTGTTGCAACCTGGTATCTCGCGTGCACCCGAAGTCGACCCTGGTGTCGGGCTGGGGGGCAGCGCGTTCGGTGCCTTCCTCTCGACACTGCTGATCGGTGCGATCATGATCGCACTCGTCCCGGGCTACACCGAACGGCTGGTCGACCGCGTCGACAACGACATCGTGGGGTCGTTCATCTACGGCCTGATTGTGCTCGTCGCGCTCATCGTGCTGATTGTCCTCCTGGCGGTCACCCTCATCGGGATTCCCGTCGCGATCCTGCTCGCCATCCTGGTTGGGCTCATCTGGGCGGTCGGTGCGGTCGTCGGCTTTCTCGCGATCGGCGAGCGACTGGTCGGCAGCGAGGACGGCTGGCTCAAGCCACTGGTCGTGGGTGCACTCATCAACGGCGGCCTGACGCTGACCGGTATCGGGGGACTCGTGTCCTTCGTCGTTGGCGCGACCGGCTTCGGCACGGTCATGCGTGACTGGCGGGAGTGAGCGACGTCGTCACTGGCGATCGAAAAAACGGAGAAAGTTGGTGTGGGGCTCGCGGGTCACGTCGTTCCCCGCTCGCGAGACCGAGATTCTCGCGTCGCTCGAATCTCGCTAGTCGTCTGCGGGTGCCGCGCCGCCCTCGTCGTGCTGCTGTTTGACGTGGGTGAGCTTCCCGCCGTCGGCGAGGATTTCGCGCTCACGTTCGGAGGCGTCGAGGTGGCCCGTCGCTTCCCAGTCGTCGTTCACGCGGATGGTGAACTCTTCCTGGCCCGAGCGAACGGCCTCGGCGACGTCGTCGACGATTTCGATGTCGTCGCCCTGATCGATCTTCTCGTAGGTGTCCTCGTCGATTTCCAGCGGCAGGAGACCGAAGTTGAACAGGTTCGCCTTGTGGATGCGGGCGAAGCTCTGTGCGAGGACGCCCTCGATACCGAGGTACATCGGGCACAGGGCCGCGTGTTCACGCGAGGAACCCTGACCGTAGTTCTCGCCGGCAACGAGGAAGCCACCGTCACTGTCGAGGGCACGCTGTGCGAACGTGTCGTCGACGCGCGAGAGCGTGAACTCGGACAGTTTCGGGATGTTCGACCGGTACATCAGGATGTCCTGGGTCGCAGGGATGATGTGGTCGGTCGTGATGTTGTCCTCCATCTTGAGGAGGGTCTCGCCTTCGAGGTGGGCGTCGAGGGGGTCCTTCAGCGGCACGTCGCCGATGTTGGGGCCTTTGACGAGTTCGTCGTCGACGGCCTCTTCGGGCTCGATAATGTCGGTCTTCGACCCGTCGAACTTGTCGGGGAGTTCGAAGCCGGGGTCCTCGAGGTCGCCGAGTTCGTCGGCGAGGTCACGCGGGTCGACGATTTCGCCTTTGATGGCCGCCGCGGTGGCGACTTCCGGCGAGCAGAGATAGACGTTGTCGTCCTCGATGCCGGAGCGACCCTCGAAGTTCCGGTTGAACGTCCGGAGGCTGACCGAATCGGAACCGGGCACGTGGCCGATACCGATACAGGCACCGCAGGTCGCTTCGGAGAAGTTCACACCGGCAGCCATCAGCTCGGCCGTCCAGCCCTGGCGGGCGAGAATCTCGGAGGCCTGCTTGGAGGCGGGTGCGATGATCATCTCGGTCTTCATGTCGACTTCGCGGCCTTCCAGCATCTTCGCAGCAGGGAGGATGTCCGGGTAGCCACCGTTCGTACAGGAGCCGATCATGACCTGTTCGACGTCCTCGCCAGCGACTTCGCGGACGGGGACGACCTTGTCGGGCATGCTCGGGCACGCGATGAGCGGCTCGATCTCCGAGAGGTCGATAGTGATCTGCTCGGCGTACTCGGCGTCGTCGTCGGGCTGGAGCTCGACGTACTCGTCTTCGCGACCGAGTTTCGAGAGGTAGTCTTTCGTGTTCTCGTCGGTCGGGAAGATCGAAGAGGTCGCGCCGAGTTCCGTCCCCATGTTGGTAATGGTGGTCCGCTCCGGAACGGAGAGGGTCTCGACACCGGGGCCGGTGTACTCGAAGATCTTGCCGACGCCGCCCTTGACGGAGAGACGACGGAGCATCTCGAGGATGACGTCTTTCGCAGTGGCCCACTCGGGCAGTTCGCCCTCGAGGCGCACTTCGGTGACTTCCGGCATCTCGACGTAGTAGGCGCCGCCACCCATCGCGACGGCCACGTCGAGGCCACCGGAACCGATTGCGAGTTCGCCCATGCCGCCGGGCGTCGGCGTGTGCGAGTCAGAGCCAAGGAGCGTCTTGCCGGGTGCGGCGAAGTTCTCCTTGTGCACGTTGTGGCAGATACCGTTACCGGGCCGAGAGAAGTAAGCACCGAAGGTGCCGGCCGCAGAACGCAGGAAGCGGTGGTCGTCCGTGTTCTTGAAGTCGAACTGGTAGGTCTGGTGGTCGCAGTACTGCGCTGCGAGTTCGGTCTGGACTTCGTCGAGACCGAGCGCCTCGAACTGCAGCCAGACCAGTGTTCCAGTAGTGTCCTGTGTGAGAACCTGGTCGATCTCGATGCCGATTTCCTCGCCGGGCGTCAGCTCGCCCTCGACAAGGTGGTCATCGAGAATCTGTTCGGTAAGTGTCTGTCCCATAGCATTCTAGGGTGGACCATCCGTAGACATAAATCATGTTGTTCGCCCAGCCGGGGCTAGCAATATTCGCGGTCCCAGGCTGACAGGGTATCCCACCTTCTGGGCCGACCGCGACCGGACGGTTTTTTTCAGCCGGTACCGTCGAGTCGCCCATGTTCAAAAGCGGGCGGTTCGTCGCCAGTCACCTCGGCGAATTACGGGAGAATCAGGTACAGCCAAACGGCGTCGACCTCACCCTCGATACCGTCTTCGAACAGGTCGGGACCGGTCGTATCGAACGCGGCGACAAGACCGTCGGTGAGCGCCGGGAACTCGACACAGACGAGGGGCTGTTCCACCTGGACCCCGGTGGTTACGTGGTTCGGTACGACGAACGGGTCGTCATCCCAGACGACCACGTCGGCTTTCTCTACCCGCGCTCGTCGCTGTTACGAAACTCCTGTATGCTCGATACAGCGGTGTGGGACGCCGGCTACGAAGGACGAGGTGAGGGACTGCTGGAAGTCTATCATCCAGTCGAACTTGAACCAGGTGCCCGCATCGCCCAGCTCGTTCTCGCAGATGCTGCCCACGAAGGCACCTACGAAGGAGCCTACCAGGGCGAACACATCGATTGACCGCATCAACGACGGGATTGGACGGCGGTTGCTTGAATATTCAGGCAGCAATTCTTTATGCATACAACGCGATTGTGTGACTGGCTAGTTTGGGGGGAGAGTAACCCGGACCGTGCCTCTGACAAACTCTGTCCGGTATTTCACCTCCAACTATGCCCGCAGAACGGACTAGCCCGTTGCACACGCGATCCGAACTTTCCGAGACACATATCAAACCGAAGCCGTCACCCCTGGAAAATGATAGTCGAGTTCCAATTCGAGTCCCCGCTTCTCCGGACAGCGCTCCGTGATGGAGCCGTCGGGAAAGTGACCATCGAACAACTCGATGCGACTGACGCGGTCCCGTTCCGGACGGTCTGTCTGCTCGACAGCGACGACACTGCACCGTTCGAGGCGAGTCTCGAAGCCGACCGGACGGTCGAGCGGGCGACGCAGGTGGTCGACACGGACTACGGCACCCAGTACGACGTGACATACGCCGAGCGGTATCCGGGGACTGAGATATACGACGCCGCCGTCGAAACGGGCGGAATCTTCATTTCGGGGACGCGCCGACCGGACCACTGGGAGATGGCGATGCGATTTCCTGACCGTGATTCGTTCGGTTCTTTCCGACACAGGATGCAGTCCGCCGACCTGTCCGTGCAGTCACTCTACCAGCAGGAGACGATATCGCGAGCCGAACGGTACGATATCAGCGAAGCACAGCGCGAAATTCTCCTCCTCGCCAGCGAGCGAGACTACTTCGACGTCCCCCGAGAGGCATCGCTCGCAGAGCTCGCCGACGAACTGGACGTCTCAAGCCAGGCAGCGTCCGAACGCCTCCGCCGTGGGCTCGACTCACTCGTCGAGCGCGCCCTCCTTACACCCGAGTAACACTTCTGGACAAGTTCCCGACAGGTCTCGTCGGTGCCCGGCCGTATTCGGCCACAAGAGCTATCAATGGGTTCGGACTCGGAAGAGCGGTTATTTCAGATTCTGAAACTGCTCGCTGACATTATATAGGATGCTGGAGTACGTCTCGGCGTATGAGTTCCGAGGACGGTGAGGTGTACATCATGACTGGGGTGGGTGACGAGGAGTGGGTCAGTCCGACACCGGCACAGACGGCCATCACCGACGCCGTCACCGGCGCAACGGACCTGACCGAAGCGGACATCGGCGACGTTGAGACGTACGTCGACCTCGAAGAACTCCGTGCGGTCCTCGACGGTGGGAGCGGCGACCTGACCTTCGACGTCGAAGGCCACGACGTAACAGTCACCGGAGACGGCGACATCAGCGTCGAGTGACCCGACAGGCCAGGGTGACGAATCGACACCAGTTAATCACTCACGTCCATAGAGAACGGTATGGGCAGGTCACGAGACAGCGACGACGCAGATGTGGGGTCTGCTGGTTCCGACGCGGCAGGCGGGGAGTTTCTCCCGTACCCGTACCAGTCGTTGAACGGCGACGCCGAGATTCAATCCGTCAACGAGGCCTGGCTGGACGCGACAGGATTCGAGAGAACCGATGTCGAGGGTGAGTGGTTCGGGACGGTACTGACAGCCGCCTCGACCGATCAGTTCGAGGCCAGTTTTCAGACGCTCGAATCCGAGGGCCGCGTCTCCGACGTCGAACTGGAACTGGTCCGTTCGGACGGCAGTTCGGTCACCGTCTCGTACGACAGTCGGGTAGAATATGACGAGAACGGTGAGTTCGTCCGGACCCACGGACAGTTCCACAGCCACGTCGACCGGAGCGACGACCTCGTTACCGACGTCATCGAGGCCGTCCCGCACCCGCTGTACGTGCTCGACGTCGAGGACTACACCGTCCAGCAGGCAAACTCCCTGGCTTCCGCCCAGGAGGGGGAGACCTGTTATGAAGTTACACACCAGCGAGATGTGCCGTGTCACGAGGGAGACGGCATCACGTGGCCGTGCCCGCTGCAGGACGTGACCGCAACCGGCGAACCCACAACAGTCGAGCACACCCACTACGACGAGAATGGCGACGAGCGCATTCACGAACTACACGCCGCCCCGCTGTTCGACAGCGACGGTACCGTCGTCCAGATGGTCGAGAGCGCGTTCGATGTCACCGAGCGCGTCGAGTACGAGGAGCGATTGCGGGAACAGCGGGACAACCTCGAGGTACTGAATCAAGTGGTTCGCCACGACATCCGGAACGATCTCCAGTTGGTGACCGCCTACGCGGAACTGCTCGCCGACCACGTCGACGACGTGGGCCAGGAACACGTCGAAACCCTGCGCGAGAGCGCCGACCACGCGGTCGAACTGACCGAGACTGCCCGCGAGATGGCCGACGTGATGTTGACGACGACCGACAGCCACGACCGGGTGAACCTTCGGTCCACGCTGGAGACGGAACTCGACGAGGTCCGGACGACCTACCCCGACGCGGCAATCACCGTTGACGGCTCGATTCCGGCCGTCCCGGTGCTGGCAAACGACATGCTCGACTCGGTGTTCCGGAATCTGCTGAAAAACGCCATCCAGCACAACGACAAGGATTTGGCGGAAGTGACGGTCTCAGTCACGGAGCGTGATACGGAGATCGCCGTCGAGGTCGGGGACAACGGTCCTGGCATCCCCGACGGTCAGAAAGACGATATCTTTGCCAAAGGAGAGACAGGGCTGGAAAGCGAGGGGACGGGGATCGGTCTCTACCTCGTCCAGACGCTCGTTTCAGAGTACGGAGGTACCGTCACCGTCACCGACAACGACCCGGACGGAGCCGTGTTTACGGTGACGCTCCCGCTGGCTGATTGAGAGTCTAGACACCCTCGACCAGCCGTTCTAACTGTTCCGGCGGGACGGCACCGCGGGCGGCGTAGCCGTCGTAGGCGAACGTTGGGACGCCGGTGACGCCTTCGCGGCGCGCCCGGTCGAACAGGTCGTGTACGTCCGCGCGGAGACGGTCGTCGGCCAGCGCCGTCTCGACGACATCGGAGTCGATTCCAACGTCCTCGGCAACGTCCCGGAGCACTGCCGCGTCGCCGATGTCGCGACCGTCCTGCCAGAGCGCCGCGAACAGCGCTTCGTCGAGCGCGAGCCACTCGTCGTAGTCGTGGGTCTGCTTGACGTGATAGGAGACGATCTGTGCGGGGAGAGAGTCCACATCTCGTGCGATGTCGAGGTCCATCTCGACGCCGTACTTCTCCTGGAGGCGACGGACGTTCTCTTTTGCCTGTTCGTAGTAGTCTTCGTCTTTGCCGTCGTCGACGGAGTGGTCGATGCTGTCGTCGGGGTTGCGCTTACCGGCCCGCAAGTCGAACGGGTGCCAATCGATATCGAGGTCGTCGTCGCGGTCGTCCTGATACCGCCGGAGAGACTCCCGGCCGAGATAACAGAACGGACAGACGTAATCGGAGTACACCGTAATGCTCCCCGCGGTGTCGGACTCGGTCATACACGGTGTTAGCACTGCGGCCGGTTAAGCCCGTGGACGAGGATTCATGCCCGCGCGGCCCGCATTGTAGTCTGTGACCGAGACTCACAGCCCCGGATTTCACTCCTTGCGGACCGAAGTGAGCGACGAGACAGCGCCGGTCGAAGGGACAGTCCCGGCGTGGCTGTCTGGAACGCTCATCCGGAACGGCCCCGGCCGCTTCGAGAGCGGGGACGAGCGGGTCAACCACTGGTTCGACGGGCTGGCGATGCTCCGGCGGTACAGTTTCGAGGACGGCACGGTCAGCTACACGAACCGGTTTCTCCGGACCGAAGCCTACGCCGACGCGCAGTCTGGGAACCTCTCCGGGCAGTTCGGCACCGACGGCGGCGGCTGGCGACGAGTGCTTGCGTGGGTCCGCTCGCTCGGCCCGCCGACGCCGACCGACAACGCGAACGTCCACGTCGCCCGCTTCGACGGCGAGTACGTCGCGCTCACCGAGGCCCCCCGCCGCGTGGCGTTCGACCCCGAGACACTGGAGACGCGCGGGGATTTCAGCTTCGCCGACAACCTGCCCGAACACATCACTGCGGCCCACCTCGTCGACGACCCCAACCACGAGGAATGGGTCGGCTTCACCACCGAGTTCGGCCTCTCCCCGCAGTATCACGTCTATCGTGTGTCGCGAGGGAGTCGACGACGCGAAGTCATTGCGTCTATCGACGCTCGCGGACCGGCGTACATCCACGACTGCAGCGTCACCGATTCACACGTCATCCTCGTGGAGTCGCCGCTGGTGCTCTCGGTCTGGCGTGCGCTGGCTCCGTGGAACGAAGGCGTGACCGACCTGCTGGACTGGCGACCAGACCAGCGGACGCGCATCCTCGTCGTCGACCGCGATACCGGCAATCTCGTCGCCGACCCTCTCGTCGATGCCGCCTTCACCTTCCACCACGTCAACGCCTACGCCGACGACGAACACGTGATTCTCGACCTGATTGAGTTCCCCGATGCGAGCATCGTCGGAGCGATGTCGCTGGCCGACCTCGACGGTGGCTTTCCCGCCGTCCCCGACGCCGCCCTGACACGGTACCGCATCTCTCCCGACGGAAGCGTCGAGCGGTCGCGCCTGTACGACGGCGGGATGGAACTCCCTCGCGTCGCCCGCACGGTCGTCGGCCGGGAACACCGCTACGCGTACGGCCAGGCGACCGACCGCGAGGGAGCGAACGGGCTGGTCAAAGTCGACTGTCAGAACGGGACTGCCCGCGAGTGGTGGGAGCGGGGCGTCTACATCGAGGAGCCGATTCCCGTCCGGCGGCCGGACGCCGAGTCCGAAGACGACGGCGTCGTGCTGGCGACGGCACTCGACAGCGAGCGCGACCGGACAGTGTTGCTGGTCTTCGACGCGGCGACGCTCGAACTGCTGGCGCGGGCGACGCTGCCGCACGCGGAGCCGTTCGGCTTCCACGGCCGGTATTTCGACGAGCTCTGACTGCACAGAAAAGTACGGGCGGTCCGAACAGAGCGTGCGACAAGTCGGCACTCGCCCGCTCGGCTGGCCGCCGGTGGTACCGCATCGTGCCGAGGGTCACGAAGGCGTCCCCTCGTGCAGTTATCGAGTGGGAAATCAGCGGCCGAGCACCAGTTTGGCCTGCGCCAACTCAACGTTTACTCACGAGACGCAGCTAGAGACGACCTGCGTATCGCGCAATCAGTAGTCCCCCAGCCAGCGCACAACCCATGTTAGACCCAGTTATCGCCAGCCGATTCCAGTTCGCAGTCACGACCATCGTCCACATCATCTTCCCGGTGATGAGTATGGGGCTCGCGCCCTTTCTCATCTACTTCACCTGGAAGGACATCCGAACCGAAAAGGCAGTCTACGAGCAGTTGCGACGGTTCTGGACGAAGATCTTCGCCATCAGCTTCGTTGTCGGAACCGTGACAGGCATCGTCCTCGAGTTCGAGTTCGGGACGAACTTCGCGGCCTTCTCGACGGCCGCCGGCGAACTGTTCGGTGGTCCGCTGGCCATCGAAGGAATGATGGCGTTCATGCTCGAGGCGACCTTCCTGGGCGTGTTCGTCTTCGGCCGCGACCGGGTCGGGAACGTCCTCTATATGGTGTCCGCGGTAGCCGTGGGCGTCGGGACGTGGCTGTCAGCGGTCTGGATTCTCATCGCGAACTCGTGGATGCAGACGCCACGCGGGTACGAACTCGTGACCGAGGGTGGACAGACGGTCGTCCACCTGACTGACCCGGTCGCGGCGTACCTGAACCCGCGGTTTGGCTACATGTACATCCACATGCAGAACGCGGCCGTCGAGTCCGTCGCGCTGTTCATGGCCGGTATCGCCGCCTACTACGTGTTCCGTCACCACGTCTGGGGGTACCAGGTCGAGCATGTGTCGTTCTGGGAGACGACGCTGAAGATCGCGCTCGTCGCACTCATCATCACCGCACCGCTGCAGGTGCTGCACGGCGACATGTACGGCCGACACGTCGCCGAGACACAGCCCCAGAAGTTCGCCGCGATGGAGGCCGTCTGGGAGACCGAATCGTACGTGCCGGAGTACCTGATTGCAGTGCCGACCGACCTCGGAGATATCACGGACCCGCGCGCGAAGGAACTGTTCGGACTGGGAATTCCCGGCGGTGCGTCGTGGCTCGCGAGCGGGGGTGACCCGACAGCGGAGATACGCGGCTTAAACTCGTTCGAGTCGGAAGCGCCCCCCGTCGCCATCGTCTTCTGGGCGTTCCGGGCGATGGTCGGCCTGGGCTTTTGGTTCATCCTGCTCGCGTTCTGGGGTGGCTACCGCTGGTGGCGCGGCCAGCTGTTCGAAGACGACCTGCTGCACAAGGCGCTCATGGGGTCGACGGTGCTTGGCATCGTCGCTGTCGAAGTCGGCTGGATCGTGACCGAGGTCGGTCGCCAGCCGTGGGTCATCCAGGGGGTGATGAAAACCAGCGAAGGCGTCTCACCCGGGTTGACTGGCACGGAGGCGACGGTGACACTCGCCGGTTTCGTCATCGTCTACGCGGCGTTGCTGGGACTGTACAGCTACGTCGTCGTCCGGATCATCAGAGCCGGGCCGCCGGGCAGCGACGAGCTCGAAACCGTCGACGTGCCCGAGCGCGAGCGTGAGACCCCGTCGGGAGAGGTGACCACCGATGACTGAGCTCGGCTGGCTCACCTCGGGCCCGCTGTTGGGGCTGCCGTTGCCAGAGCTGTGGTTCGGCCTGCTGTTCGCCATGCTCGGGACCTTCCTGTTCCTGGACGGGTTCGATTTCGGTGCCGGCGCGGTGTTTGCGACCCGTGACGACGAGCGCGACCGCGAGACGATTCTCGCGGCCATCGGGCCGTTCTGGGACGGCAACGAAGTGTGGCTCGTCGTCTTCGGCGGGGCGCTGTTTGCCGCCTACCCGGCTGCCTACGCGACGTTGTTCAGCCGTCACTACCTGCTGTTGTTCGGGGTGTTGGGGGCGCTCATCCTCCGCGGGCTCGCCCCCGAGATGTACGAACAGCGCCACGACGACGCCTGGCAGCGCTGGTGGGGCCGTGCCTTCGTCGCCGGAAGCATCGGAGCGCCGTTGCTCCTGGGGCTTTTCGTCGGCAACTGGCTCGTCGGTGCGACCCGGTCGCTCACCGTCGTCGGCACACTCGTGGGCGTGACCGTCGTCGCGCTGACTGTCGTCTCCGGTGTCGCATTTTTGCGCCTCAAGACACGAGGGGAGCTCCGGACCGAGCTCCGCCGGTACGGCGAAGCCGCGGTCGTCGCCTACCTCGGCGCAGTCGTCGTGGTGTTGCTGACACTCGGTGTGACCACGCCGCGGCTGCGGCCGACGCTGACTGGCATCCCGGTCCTCGGGTTGGTCGTGGTGACGCTCGTTCTGGCCGGCGGGTACGTCCGGTGGCTCAGGCGAGGGCGCGACCTGCTCGCGCTCGCAGCGAGTGCGGGGCTGACGTACGGCCTCACGGCTGTCGTCGCGCTCCTGATATATCCGACGATAGACCCTGCGAGCGGGCTGACAGTGCGCGAGGCAATCGTCTCGACGCTCCCGCTGAATCTCATGACAGTCGGTGCAGTGGTGCTATTGCCGCTCATCGCGATGTACTTCGTCGTCCTGTACTCGGCGTTCAGCGGCCCAGCAGAACCGACGGAGGGGTACTGACGGTGCCACTCGATAACCAGTCTGACACGGTCGAACCGAGCGAAGACACGGACGGTCAGGCGTCGACGCAGTTGCTGTCACGGATTCTGCTCACGTGGGGTGAGATAATGCTGGTCGGGTTCGCCGGCGCGGCACTCGGCGGCGCGACCAGTGGACCGCCGCAACTGGTCGTCTACCTCGCGACGACACTGCTCTCGGTCGCCGTGTTACTGTACAACGTCGACAAGCTCATTCAGGCCCGGCTCTGATCAGAGCGTCCGACTGCGCTCGCGGTCACCGGAGAGTCCGATGGCGGCGAGCAGGGCCGCGGCGGGCACCAACAGCAGTGCGCCAAGCGCCGTGACCATGTCCTGTTGTGTCAGTCCGTACGCGATGGCAGCGACTGCGACCGCGAAAACGACAGCCGCGCCAGCACAGAACCGGCAGTCGACATCTCTTGTCCGAATCCGCGCGACCAGTTTCGATGGGGACATACAGTCCGACTAACAGGCAGACGACGTTAGCAGTTGAGTTGGCAAGAGCCAATCGCGACAGGCCACGCCGAGCGACCGTCGGGATGAGCTGTTGTGGCGACCAACCACGACCAGGAGAGCGACAGACGAGTTGGCCTATGCCAAGCGAACGGTTTTCGAGGCGTGACCGTAGTATCGCGTATGGAGACCAGGCACCTGGTACTCGGACTCGTCGTGCTGGTGACAGGCATTATCGCCGTCCGTGGCGTCGTCGCCATCGGTGCCGGCGAGTTTGGGACGGTCGCCCGCCAGACTGCAGTCGGCGCTATCCTCGCGGCGTTCGGGATCGGACTCTACCGGAACTGGGAGGCGATCGGTGGCTAGTCTGCCGTTCCCCGTCGAGCCCGGGACACACTGTGAGCCACAAAACACGACCCAGGATAGATAACGACAGCAACCCAATGGAGAGCCAATGGAACCCGCTGACGTAGACACCGTCGTCTCGCCCGAGTGGGTCGAGCGGCGACGTTCGGCATTCGAGCGTGACGACGACGAGTACCAACTCGTCGAGGTCAACGCCTACCCAGACACCTACCAAGAAGGGCACATCGACGGCGCCGTCACCCTCGACTGGCAGGCGGACCTGCGGGATACCACAGTATTCGATGTCCCGTCGCCAGCAGCGTTCGAACAGTTGCTCGGCTCGCTGGGAGTGACCCGCGACTCGACGGTCGTCCTCTATGGCGATACGCAAAACTGGTTTGCCGCCTACGCGTACTGGCTGTTGGCCTACTACGGACACCCCGATATCCGACTGCTCGACGGCGGCCGCGACTACTGGGCCGCGAGCGGGCGGGAACTGACCGAGCGCGTTCCGAGCGTCTCGACCCGGACCTACACCGTCGAGGAAACCGCATCGTCGATTCGTGTCGACCGCGAAGGAGTTCTCGCCGCGATGGACGACGGCGAGCAACTGATAGACGTCCGTGCCCCCGCAGAGTTCCGTGGCGAGATACTCTCCCCGCCGGGCTGGAACGAGGGTGTCCAGCGCGGTGGTCACATCCCCGGTGCCATCAACGTGCCCTGGAGTCGCGTGATGCAGTCAAACGGGCGGTTCAGGCCGCTCACCGAGATCCGGAACGTATTCACCGACCACGGGATCGACCGCAACGACGATATCGTGGTATACTGCCGCATCGGCGAGCGGTCGGCGCTGACGTGGGTGGCGCTGCACGAACTCCTGGGATTCGACTCCGTCCGCCACTACTACGGGTCGTGGGTCGAGTGGGGCAACACGGTCGGTGCTCCGGTCGCCCAGGGGCGGGAGGCGGGGCCGTGAGCGTCCCGCTTTCCCGTCGGCACAGACAGTGGGCGATCAACGCGCAGTGTCCACGGGCCGATGTCGTCTGAGTCCAGCGCCCGCCTCCGGGAGTTTACGTTCAGACTTCACTACGAGGCTGGCAACGACCCCGTCATGGACCTGTTCCACGACAATCCCGACGTGTCGGCGTCAGCACTGGACATCTGTACCGGGAGCGGGTCGTATCTCCGATTGCTCCGGCTCATGGGGCGCCCGGCGGTGACAAACGAGCTCGAGGCAGTGTTCGGAGACCACGCCCACGGGCCGGCCAGCGTCGCCTCGGCTGACTGCTGTGGCACGTGCACGTCGTTCCCGCTCGAGACGACCACGGGCCATCGGTCGCTGTATCTGTTCGTGGAGGGCGACAGCGACTGTGAGACGATACAGACCATCGTCTGCTCACGGCTCGGTCGCGGGACGCTCTCTGAGGTCCACTACCACGACGGGGTCGAGTCGTGGCGGATACTGATGCCCTCCGACGACCGCGTCGGCGTGCTGTACGACCAGATCTCTGCCGCCCTCCGCGAGGAGGTCCGATTCGAACTGGGTCACATCGGCGACGCCATCGAGTGGGAGGGGACCGGCGTGCTCGCTGCTGAGGTCTCCGGGTCACAGGAACGGGCACTCCGCGAAGCGGTACGACAGGGGTACTACGAGCGTCCGCGAGGCGTGACACTCGAAGAACTCGCTGCTGACCTCGACGTTCCCCGGTCGACGCTCTCGTATCGCCTCCGGATGGCCGAGGCCGAACTCGTCAAGCAGTACGTCGGGTTGAGACGCAGCGAAGAATCGCTACCGCCCGAGTGAGTCGTCGAGGTATCCGGTTCCTGCTCGGCTACGGCGCGTCCTGGAGGCAGAACCACCAGTCGTGACAGTCGCCGTCGGCACTGTCGAGTCGGGCCTGTGCGGTCTCGACGTCCGACGGGGGCTTTGACAGTACCTGGTCGCCGAACAGTTCGTTGTCCGGCCAGTCACCCGGGACGGCGACGTCGTGTTCGTCGGACGTCTGGAGGGCGCGAACCGAGCGGAGAATCTCGTCGATGTTCCGGCCGATCTCCATCGGGTACTGGAGGAGTTGCCGGACGGTCCCCTCGGGATCAACGACGTACACCGTCCGAACGGTACTGGACCCCATCTCGGGGTGGACCATCCCCAATTTGCTCGCCACGCGGCCGCTCTCGTCGGCGATGATGGGGAACTCGATGGAGACGTCCAGCTCGTCTTCGATCCACTCGATCCACTTGATGTGAGAGTGAACGCGGTCGACCGAGAGACCGACGAGGTTGACGCCGAGTTCCTCGAACTCGTCCATCCGCTGCTGGAACGCGACGAACTCCGTCGTGCAAACGGGTGTGAAGTCACCGGGGTGGCTGAAGAGAATGAACCACTCTCCGTCGTACGCGTCGGGGAGTGTCAACTCGCCCTGTGAACTTTGTACCGTCAATTCGGGGAACGAGTTACCGAGTCCTAGCTGGAAGGATTGTTCTTCAGAGACCATCGTAGTCAACGTGGAATTTTATTTCTACCACAATATTACTTTCGGCAAATCTCACATTCTGGGAGCGATCGATCCCCACGCGGCGAGTAGTCAGGTACCGTCAGCGGCGGTTCGATACCGTGACTGCCAGACCAAGGCATCGCTACAAAACCGCCCTTCAGCAGCTTTAGAGAAGTATACCAGAATTTTTATCCATCCGGATATAGCTCGGAATCGCGGACACTCAGCGACGACACTCCGACAGCAGCAACCGCCCGTGCGGCGATAGCAAGACCTGAAGTTTTTTGTATATTGTATTTTTAATACAATATTATGAGGCCAACACAGATACTCGTTCTCGGCGCAGGCACAGGCGGGACGATGGCAGCGAACATGCTCGACCGGAAACTCGACCGGGACATCGAGATAACGGTCGTCGACGAGAGTCCCGACCACCATTACCAGCCCTCGTACTACCTCATCCCGTTCGGGCACATGGAGGCGGAGGCCCAACACCGGCCGGTAGAGTCGTTGCTCAGAACGGATGTCGAGTTCGTGCAGGCGCGCGTCGAGGGCATCGACCCGGACGCTGGAACGGTGTCGACCGACGCCGAGCCACTGGAGTACGACTACCTGGTAACTGCACTCGGGAACCGGCTCGCCCCGGAGGCGGTCCCGGGGATGAAAGAGGCGTGGGAACAGACAGATTCTGTCTACCCGTTCTATCACTACGACGCCGCAGTCGGTCTCCGGGACGCCATCAAGAACTTCGACGGTGGGCAGTTCTTCGTCACCGTCCCCGAGACGCCGATCAAGTGCGGCGGTGCGCCACTGAAGATGGCGATGCTCGCGGACGACTACTTCCGGGATATCGGTATCCGGGACGACGTGGATATCGCAGTCGGCAAACCGGCACCGACGCCGTTCGGGACACCACCGTCGCCGAAGGCCCACTACAACGGCAAAGTCGAGGAGATCTGGGCCGAGCGGAACATCGAGTTCCTGCCGGAGTTCGAGGTCTCCGAAATCGCCTACGGAGAGAACCGCGTCATCGCGAGTGACGGGCGAGAAGTCGAGTACGACCTCTACGCACCCGTCCCCCCACAGTACGGCCGCGAGGCACTGGTCGAACACTCGCCGCTGACCGGCGACAGCGAATACGTCACTGTCGACAAGCACACGCTCCAGCACGACGACTACGACGACGTGTTTGCGATCGGGGACAACGCGAACCTGCCGACATCGCGGACGGCCTCGGCCGTGCGCAAGCAAGTCCACGTGCTGGTGAACAACCTCGAAGCGGCGCTAGAGGGGCGACCACTCACGGCGGAGTACGACGGGTACACTGCGTGTCCGCTGCTCACAGAAGAGGGGAAGGCGATGATCGCCGAGTTCGACTACGAAGACCCGATTGCAGCGCCCGTCGAGACGCGCTCGAACTGGGTGCTCGACGTCAACGTCATCCCGCCGATGTACTGGAACATGTGGATGCGCGGCTACGATCCGGTGCCCTGACATGTCCGAAACAGACGACACGCCGACCGACAGCCCGGCTGTTGCTGACCTCGACCCGGAGACGCGCGCGCTGGTGGCGTCAGTAGAGGCCAACGCCGACGACCTCCGTGAGCTCGTCGAGCTGATTGTCGTCGCCAAACAGCTCGGTGACGACCTCGCGCCGGAGGCCCGTGAGGCAGCAACAGACATCCGAGAGCCACTCGCCGACCTGCGTCTCGCGCTCGAACGGGAGGAGACACGCCACCTGCTCGAAGTCGTCGGCCACAACGCCGACGACCTCGCCGAACTGCTCGAGTTCGCCGCAGCGAGCAAGAGTCTCGCGGAAGACCTGGCGCCGGAGCTACAGGCAGCAGCGTCGGACGCCCGCCACCCGATGGCCGAACTCAGGCTGGCACTCGAACGCGAGGAGACGCTGGTACTGCTCCGCAAACTCGGCGAAAACACCGAGACGTTTATCGAACTGCTCGACCTACTAGAGGCGAGTCACGGCCTCTTAGAGGAACTGGTCCCCGAACTGCAGGCGGCGGCTTCCGACGCGCGGAGCCCGATTGCCGACGTTCGGATGGTGCTGGCAGGCTTTGCCGACGCTCACGAAACATCCGACGTCGATCCCTACGAGATGGGACAGGGGCTTGGCCACGCGCTGGCACTGGGAGCGACCGTCGGCAGCCCCGAAGTGGTTGACGCTGTCGACGCCGGCCTCGGCGCGTTTCGGGCCGACGAAGATCCGGAGCCGGTCGGACTGTTCGGGCTCCTGAGTGCGCTCAGAGAGGACGACGTTCGAGCAGGCCTCGGCCAACTGGTCGACGTCGTTCGGCGAATGGGCTCGAACGCACGCGAGTGAGCACGTGGTGTCTGGACGCGGTAGTCTCGGGGGCGAAACGGAACTGGAAAACGAGTAACTCAGAATAACGCGCAAACGGACGAGCGACTGAGGACGTCAGGCACAGGCTGGGTTCAGTGTGGACGCTGTGTTACCGAGCGTCTGTGTGCTCACCTCCGCCGAGGGGCTCACGTTTCGGTGACCGATACCGCACGTATTCGGTCCAAGGTTCGACGAGTGTTGTCTTTCGCTTCACATAGAACACTAAACAGCCGTGTTATATTAAGTATTTTGGTCAAACGTATATCTGCTGCCGGTAGCGTGTGAACACCACGTATCGCTCGAGTGAGATAGAGTGTATGTGTCGTATTGTATCCGCTGTTTGTGGATATACAGATAGTCACTGGGGGAAAAGCTATTGAGACTTGCACACATTCATCGGAAAGGCGGTCCTGGGTTCCCGGCGGTGGTCGGTCGTGTGTTTTTAAATATTATACATATGTTTCCACCGCGTTCCAGGCCGTCAATTCGGTTTATCCTGGTTCGTGGTAACGATTAACTCACACTGGTTTAACCAAATCTGTTGATGGCAAGTTCAGAAGATAATCCCTCAGAGCACCACAACGCAGAGATACTGTCAATCGATGCTGGCGGGACGATGACAGACACCGTCCTCATGGACTCGAACGGCGAGTTCACGGTTGGGAAGGCAAAGACGACGCCGGACGACGAGTCGCGAGGGTTCATCAAGTCCTCACAGGACGCCCTCGAAGACTGGAATCCGAGCGTCGAGAAAGGGTTCCTCAATCTCGTGTCGACGGTGTACTCCGGCACGGCGATGTTGAACCGCCTCGTCGAGCGCGAGAGCAAGGTCGACGTGGGGATTTTCATCACCAGCGGGATGGAGGACACACTCCGGATGGGGTGGGCCGACAGTCCTACACCGGCTACTCCGACTCCGATAGACGCCACGTCAACACGCACAAACACCCCGAGCCGCTGATTCCGCGCAACCAGATTCGCGGTGTTCGAGAGCGTATCGATATCAAGGGGAACCAGCTTGTCCCGCTGTACGAAGACGACGTGCGAGCGGGAGTCAACGACCTGCTCGACCAGGACGTCGACGACGAATCGTACGTCCCGTACACGTGGACGGACCGGTCACTGCAGGATCTCCCCGACTCGATGTCGACGTTCAAAGACTTGGAGCAGGCGGCCGACGACGATTGAGGCGCGTCGGATTGCCGGTACAGTCATTAGCGGGCCGCTGTAACCACGAGCCAGTTGTGCTGCACGACACGCCACTGGCGGCCGCTGTCGACGATTTGCGGCGTGGTCGGACCGACCCCGTCGAATACGCCGACCGACAGGAATCCAGCGCGGCGACGGTCGAACCGGAGATACACGCGTTTGTGTCGGAATCCGACCGATGGACGCGCGTTCGCAAACGGGCAGCCGAGGTGGCGAACCGACAGTCCACGCCAGCGCCGCGGCCGCCGCTGTACGGTGTGCCGGTGGGTGTGAAGGACATCTTTCACGTCGACGGGCTGGCAACCAGAGCGGGGTCCGACCTCCCGGCGGAGGTGCTTTCGGGGCCGCAGGGACCGGCCGTGTCCCGGCTCGCAGACGCCGGCGCGGTGGTGCTCGGAAAGACAGTGACAGCGGAGTTTGCGTACTTCGAGCCGGGACCGACGCGGAACCCACACGACACGCAGCACACGCCCGGCGGGTCGAGCAGCGGGTCAGCCGCGGCGGTCGCTGCCGGTCTCTGCCCGCTTGCACTCGGCACGCAGACGATCGGTTCGATCAGTCGCCCGGCCGCCTTCTGTGGGGTGGTTGGCGTCAAACCGAGTTACGGACGCATCCCGACTGACGGTGTCATCCCGTCGTCGCCGTCGGTCGACACTGTCGGCTACTTCACGCAGGACGTTGCGGGCGCTCACCTCGCAGCCGACGTGCTCTGTGAGGAGTGGCGAACGCTGCCGACACCACGTGACCGGCCGACACTCGGTGTTCCCGCGGGGCCGTATCTCGACCAGGCCAGTGACACCGGGCAAGCGGCGTTCGAGGACCACGTCGACCGACTGGCCAGTGCCGGATACGATATCGAACGCGTGCCAGTTCTGGAGAACGTCGCGGCAGTCAACGAGCGCCACGAACAGCTCGTGGCCGCGGAGATGGCGATGGTTCACGAGGAGTGGTTCAGCGAGTACGCCGACCGATACGCCGACGCGACCCGCGAACTCGTCGAGCGGGGACGGGAGGTGACGGCTGGCGAGATTGCGCGCGGTCGGCGCGGTCGCGAAGCGCTTCGTACGGCCCTCGAAACGGCGATGGAAAAACACGGCGTCGATATCTGGATTTCGCCCTCGGCTCCGGGACCTGCGCCTGCAGGAATCGACACGACCGGCGACCCGGTGATGAATCTGCCGTGGACGCACGCCGGCCTCCCGACCGTGTCACTCCCCGCCGGGAAGACGGATGCCGGGCTCCCGGTCGGGTTACAGTGTGCGACCTGGTTCGGTGGCGACGAGGACCTTCTTGCGTGGGCGGACGGGATCGCTGCCGCGCTGAACACAGGATTGTAGCACTTGCCAGAGTACACGTCTGCGGCCAGCGTAGCCGGAGAATCCGAGGTCTGAGACTCCTGAGAACCGTCGAGACACGACAGGTATTATCAAATATCGCGTGGCCTCTTCGATGAAACCTGTGATTCATGTTATTAGCGACGGCGAGAGTGACGAATGCGTACACATATTGAGAAATTGTGTGCAAGATACAGAGAATGAGTGCAGCAGATAGTGCCAATATGTGTCCCCTGATCCGAAGCAAGCGACCCGCCGTTTTATTCACGCCCTGGCCGTAGCTATCATATGATCTCACGAGTCCTCGTTCCAATGGACGACTCCGAAATGGCGCAGCGGGCCCTTGAGTACGTCCTCGATAACCATCCTGACGCGGAGATTACCGTCTTGCATGTTGTGGGCGGACCGTCAGCGATGGGAGGGGTAGCCACCGCACTCGCTCTCGAGGAAGATCTCGAAGAGGCCGCCCAGGAGCGCGCACAGGAGGTATTCGATGGCGCTCGGAATCTCGCCGCCAAGTACGATGCCGAGATCACCACCGAGGTTCAACTGGGACATCCAGCACGGGCGATTCTGAACAGAGCCGACGACTTCGATGCGGTCATAATTGGGAGCCACGGCGGCTCGGTGGCCGATCGACTGGTCGTCGGCAACGTCGCCCAGAAAGTGTTCCGCAACTCGCCCGTCCCTGTAATCGCCGCTCGGTGAGTGGCTCCGACTGAGGCTAACGGAGAGCTGTGCCTCGAGCACCGTTACCGGAATGCCGACGAATTCTATCGCTCTCTGTCAACTCGGTTCGACTTCCGTCTCAGGTAATTCAGTGATGATATGCACCTTCTGCCTTTCACAACTTCAACTCAGATATAAAACCGGCCAGAGTAGTGAGGCTGTATTCATTGCCGGGAACGGGTTTGAACGCAAAAAATAGGCGAATATGGGTGATACACAACAATCACTATCTGCGGAGCTCTTCAAGACGAATCAGTCCGGAAATTATATTCGGGAACCACGTGACGTTGCCACATATACGGGAAGATGGTGTCACTGCTGACTATCGTCGGTATTGTTGTCGCCGTATTTGTTGGGTTCAATATCGGTGGATCGTCAACGGGCGTGGCATTCGGTCCGGCGGTCGGTTCACGCCTCGTTCGGAAGACGACAGCGGGGGCCCTGTTTGTCGGGTTCGGCTTCCTCGGTGCGTGGACCGTTGGTCGAAACGTCATTGCCACAATGAGCAGTAGTATCGTGCCAGCAACCCAGTTCACGCCTGTTGCAAGCGTGGTTGTCCTGTTTTTTACTGGACTGGCACTGCTTATTTCGAATCTCTACGGCGTTCCAGCGTCAACCTCAATGACAGCTGTTGGAGCCATCGTTGGACTGGGGCTCGCATCAGGTACGCTCAATCAGGCGCTTATGTTCGTTATTCTCTCAGCGTGGATCGTCGCCCCGCTGTTGTGCTTTGGTATTGGAGTCGGAGTTGGGCGCTACATCTACCCGTATCTTGACCGCTACGTCGCGTTTACGAAGTTTAACCTCCACTTCATTCAATTTGACCGCTCGGGGACAATTCCACGCCCGTCTGTGAATCAGAACGCATCTCCGCAAGACGTAGTCGGATCACTCTTGGTGGTCGTCATTGCATGCTATATGGCGTTCTCGGCAGGGGCGTCGAACGCCGCGAACGCTGTGGCTCCCCTCGTCGGCGAAGGGGGATCACTTACGGTCAATCAGGGGGTTTTGCTCGCGGTGTTTGCCTTCGGTTTGGGAAGTTTCACTATCGCTCGTCGTACGCTGGAGACAGTTGGAGATGATATTACAGAGCTACCGATTCTCGCTTCGCTGATTGTCTCCATAGTCGGTGGTACAGTCATCACAATCCTCTCTTTTTTGGGAATTCCTGCAAGTCTCGCTGTCAGTACGACATCTACGATCATTGGGCTCGGGTGGGGCCGGGCAAGTCGGTCAGCGGCACTTTCAGAATTAGTAACGCCGACGCCCGAGCGTTCTGATGTCGAAATGGCAACAGGAGCGTTAGTTACCTCACGCGCCGAAGAGGTACCCGTTGGTCCAACTATTGGAGATCTTGCTAGGCACGAAGAACCGCCAGAGAGGCCAGAGGAGATACCAGACGTACCGGATGTCGGCGCAGAGGGGCCAGCTGATCTCGACAAAAGAAGTCTCTTTAATCCAGCGGCGGCAAAACGTATCGCTACGATGTGGGTTTTGACCCCATCGCTGGCGGTTTCTGCCTCCTACCCGGTGTTCGTGCTCCTGTTATAAATTCATAGGATGCAGTGAGCGTGTCATAGAATCGCCACCAAGGATTGATTTCACGCTGTCGGTCAGTGAATCAGTTGGTAGAATAAGCGCGCATATCACTCGGTGGGGTCGGACTCAGGACTTTGACTGGCAGAACTCAGCGACGACAGAAAACTTCCAACAAGTCCGATTACCCCGATTACTAATGAGGTAAGGACAATTGTATCTGAGCTACCGTATCCACGGGCTTCAATTTGAACTGCCCACAGCATCACCACGATACTGAACAGGAGGGTATCTCTTGGGAGGGACACACGCCACACCGATAACAGCGAGTTGTTTTAGTGTTCCGCACGCCCTCCGAAAAATGAGCGGAACTCGACAGAAACCCCACTGACCAGTAGCCACGCTGTCTCTACCGATGTACTATCCGTCGACTGACTGGTCGCCGGCACACGTCGTACACGCCCGCCCGGATCGGACGTACAACAGGCCGGCAAACAGGACGACACTCACCGCGCCCAGCAGTGGCCGTATCGGGTCGAGATACGTCATCAGCGCGGAACTACTGAACAGGGCGAGGAGGATGGCGTTACAGGTTGGACACCCGAAGGCCAGAAACCCCAGGACTGCACCCGCAGTAGCTGTTTTGTCGTCGTTTCCCTGGCTGGGCGTCCGCTGATACGTGTACGCTCCGAGAAACGCGGCCGTTAGCGCCAAAAAGAGGTAGTCGAGCCCCGTTCGAGGGACCATCCGAACGTAGAGCGAATTGGGTAGCAACCCCGTAACGATGCCCAACAGCGCGAACGCGCCACCGCTCACTGCAACTGCAGTGAGTGCTCTGTATCGCGGTCCGTTCACACAGGGGACTGTGTGGTGTTCGGTAGTAAAACTCACGATAGATATGTAAGTTAAGATTTATTTCCCCGCCGGTGAAACGGCCCCTCAATGACAATGAAAAAACACGACTGTTCCGAACGAATAATCGACGGTTGGAACCAGGTGTTCAATGCGCTGGCGGCCGAACCTCGTCGGCAAATAATTGTCTCGTTGCTGGAGGCACCATCGGACCGGTGTCTCTTGCTTCCGGAGGCCGCGAATCCACCCTACGCGCTGAGAGACCCCGAGGAACTGTCCGTCGAACTGTTCCATTCGCACCTGCCCGTTCTGGCTGCCGGTGACTACGTCGAGTGGTCGGAGGACCCACTCTGTGTCGAGCGCGGCCCCAATTTCGACGAGGCCGCCGTCGTCTTTCGGTCGTTGTTCGACCACGTTTCGGACATTCCAGACCGACTCGTCCACGGCTGTCCGCGACTCGAGGAGAAGCGGAGCGAACGGCCGTAACAATTATATCGATTCGCAACGGCGCCTGGGTGACACACCGAGACGCAGAATCGACAGGCAATTGGCAACCAGGGGTTACCCAGAAAATGAGCGCTGATGGGGGTAGCCAGATTCAAATCGCCCGAGAGTATCACCCTGTCGCCGGGTCGGTCGGGCTGTCTCGCGGGTCAATCACGGCCGACAACCACAAGCGTTTTCGCTCGCGGCGTCCGTGTCTCGACCGATGACTGCCTACACTGCCACTGTCACGGTTCGGCTCAAACACGGGGTGCTCGACCCCGAAGCCGAGACGACACAGCGCTCGCTCGAACGTCTCGGGTTCGAACTCGAGGATCTGCGCTCGGCCGACCTGTTCGAGCTCGACCTCGACGCCGAGAGCGCCGACAGCGCCCACGAGCGCGCTGAAGAGATGACCGAGCGCCTGCTTGCCAACCCGACTATCCACGACTACGAGGTCAGCGTCGAGGAGCAATGACGGTCTCTGTCATCCAGTTTGGCGGCTCCAACTGCGACCGCGACACGATTCTGGCGCTGGAGCACCTCGGCATCGACGCGCAACTCGTCTGGCACGAGGACGGCCTGCCTGCCGACGCCACTGGCATCGTTATTCCCGGCGGGTTCTCTTATGGTGACTATCTCCGTGCCGGCGCGATGGCTGCCAACTCGCCTATCATGGCCGAGGTCCGTGACGCCGCCGAAGACGGAACGCCGGTTCTCGGTATCTGCAACGGCGCACAGATTGGCTGTGAGTCCACACTCACACCCGGCGCGTTTACGACCAATCGGAGCGCCCGCTTCCAGTGCGAATACGTCCACCTGCGCGTCGAAAACGCCGACACGCCCTTCACACGCGGCTACGACGAGGGCGAGGTCGTCCAGTTCCCCATCGCACACGGCGAGGGACGCTTCGAAATCGACGACGAGGAACTCGAAGGGCTAGAAATCGATGACCGCGTGCTCTTCCGGTACTGTGACGAGTCGGGCGAGCCCACCGACGACGCAAATCCGAACGGCTCGAAGCACAACATCGCGGGCGTGCTGGGCGAACACGACCACGTCGCCGTGTTGATGCCCCACCCAGAGCGCGTCACGGTCCCCGACGTGAGTGCGACCGACGGACAGGCCGTCCTCCGTGGATTCGAGAGCTAACGACTCGCGTTTGCTGAATCCGAAAACGCGCGACCATTTTTAAGCGAACTGCCTGCACAGACTGCGATACGAATGGCAAACCCCGCAGTTGTCGTCGACGGACTCACCAAACGCTACGGTGACGTGCAGGCGCTCGACGGCGTCACGTTTGAGGTACAGCGCGGCGAGATATTCGGTCTGGTTGGCCCGAACGGGGCCGGCAAGTCGACCACGCTCCGCATCATGTCGACGCTGCTGAGCGCCGACGAGGGGAGTGTCACCGTCTGCGGTGCAGACGTTGCACAGCGAGCCAACGACGCCCGCGCTGCGCTCCGGTACGTCCCGGAGGAGGCCGGTGCGTACGAGAACTTCTCCGGCCGCAAGTATCTGGATTTCATTGCCTCCTTCTATACGGACCGTCCGGCGTCGATGGTCGAGGTAGGCATCGAGATCGCAGACCTGGGTGACCGTATCGATAGCAAGACCAGCGAGTACAGCAAGGGGATGACCCGGAAACTCCTGCTGGCTGCCGGGCTGATGACTGAACCCGAACTGGCGATTCTCGACGAACCGACGTCGGGACTCGACGTGCGCAACGCCCGCCAAATTCGGGACACGATCAAGGAGTACCCCGGCGCGTCCCGGAGTGTCATCCTCTCGTCGCACAACATGCTGGAAGTCGAGTATCTCTGTGACCGCGTCGGACTGATAAACGAGGGGCAGATCGTCGACGTGGGCACGCCCGCGGAACTGGTGGGCGAGTACGGGACCGAGAATCTCGAAGACGCGTTCCTGGAGGCCACAGCATGAACACGTTCTTCAGACTCGTCTGGAAGGAGATGCGCGAACTGCTCCGCCCGCAGTACATCCTGCCTATCCTGTTCGTCCCAATCATCTTCGTCGCGCTCGGACAGGGATTTGGCGGTATCGACGATGCGGCATCTGAACCGCCCGAGGTTGGCATTGTCAACAACGACGATGGCACGTATGGCGATCTTGTAGAAGCGACGTTCAACGAGAGCGGCGAGGTGGTTTACCGGGGTGACGGCGAGAACCCCGACGTGGCACTCAACGAGACAGTCGACCAGGGCGGCACAGCGCTCATCGTGATACCGGAGGACTTCACCGAGCGAATCGAATCCGGGAACGCCACCAGCCAGGTGCAACTGTACACGGTCGTCGATACGGTGAGTCTGGGCGGCATCGCCTCGACTGGGCAGGTAGAGAACGTCCTCCAAACTGCAGAAACCCAGATTACGATAAACGCGACGGGAGCATCGCCCCAGCAACTCGCGCCGGTCGAAACCTCGTACACGACCGACGTGAAGGGGACGCGAATCAATCAATCCCCGGGCGTGCTCGGCGGCGCGTTCACCTCGCAGTTCATCTTTATTCCGGTCATTATCATGCTGGTCATCATCTTCTCCGGCCAGATGGTCATCAATTCGATGGGGATGGAAAAGGAGAACAAGACGCTCGAAACCCTGTTGACAATGCCGGTCAAGCGCCGGACTATCGTCGCGGCGAAACTGGTCGGGAGCGCCGCTATCGGACTGCTCGCCGCGGGGGTGATGACCGTTGCGCTCCGTGAGTACCAGTCCGGAATCACCGGCGGACAGGGAAGCAGTCTCCCCGAGGTGTTCGCGCTCGGCCTCGTCGATTACGCTATCGTCGGCGTGGCAATCTTCTTCGCCGTCGTCGGCGCACTCGCGCTGGCGCTCGTGCTCGGTATCTTCGCCGGCGACCGACAGGGCGCACAGATTCTCTTGTTCCCGCTGTCGATTCTGGCTATCGGCCCCGCGTTCGCGACGATGTTCACCGACTTCTCGACACTCTCCCTGCCGCTTCAGGCACTGCTCTTTGCGATACCGTTTACCCACCCGGTTATCGCCCCCAAGCAGTTGATGTTTGGCGACCCACTCTTTGTCTATCTGGGTATCGCGTACGAAGCGGTGTTCGCGGTGGCGGCCATCGGCCTCGCGGTGTACGTCTTCAACTCCGACCGCGTCGTCACCGGGAGCGCCGGTCGACTCGGAAGGTGGCCCTCGAAACTCCAGCGGTAGCTACTCGCCGTTCGTGGGGAATAGGATAGGGAACGAGGGCGTGGAGCGTGTGACAGGTGTCGCCGGGCGTGTAAGCGGCGACGTGGGCTCCCAGCCCTACTCATCTGTACGACCGGGGGTCACTAATACCCCGGCCTACCGGAGTGAAAGTGAAAGTGGATGACGGCAGCTGGTTGGAAACCGTTCCCACGACACATTTTGCTGTTATCGCGCCAGCGGCATCGAGTAACTCCGCTCGCGTTCGAGGACGAATTCGTGTGTTCGTTCGCACTCGCAGGACACCTGCTCGAAGACAGATGGGTCTTGGCGCAGGTCGAAGTCCTTGATCGCACGCTGGACGCGGTCGTCACAGTCCCCGCAGTTGTGCGCGCCGCGGTCGCTGCCGTGGCCGACGGGGTCCGAGACGACGATGATGTCCTCATTTGCAGTGTCTTCGAGCACGCTCGCGACGCTCCAGAGCCACGGCGGGCGGTAGCCGTCGCCGTGGAAGAGGTCCTCGACCATCGTGTGTCGCTGGACGTTACAGGGGTTCATCGAGACGGTGTGACAGCCGTCGACGGCGGCGCACTTTCGCACCGAGCGCTTCATGTCTTCGAGCGCCTCTGCTTCCGAGAGGAAGGGCGGTTTCATCAGGAGGTAGGCCTTGATGCCAGCGCCGGCATCGCGTGCGTCGGCGGCCGCGCGCTCGAACTCCGAGAACTCGAAGTACTTGTTCACGCAGTCGCGGCGAACTCGATCGGTCGCCGTCTCCAGCCCGACCGCGATGTCGGTATTCAGCCCCTGCTCGGTGAAGTCCTCGATTTTCTCCTCTGAGACGAAGTCGGGGAGCGATTCGACGACGATGCGGTCGCGGTCGCCGAACGTCTCGGCGATTGCCTGGCGGGTCTCGGCCGGGACTTCCCGCTCGTCGAGAAACGAACCGGAGGTGTAGATTTTGATGAGGCCAGCGGGTTCCTCGGCGTTCTCTGCCTCGTGGCTCGCGGGTCGTTCCTCCCCGTCTTCTCGCGGGCTTCGCCCGCTCGAATGGTCCGCGGAGCTTCGCTCCGCGCTACTCGCGCTACCCGAGGCCTCCCGCTGGTCGGCCTCGTAGTCGAGACAGACGTCGATCTGGGCCATGAGGTCCTCGTGGCTGACGGAGCCGCCTTCGACGGACTCGGCGACGTAGCCACACATCGTACAGCCGCCGGCGCGGGCCCAGCGACAGCCGCCGGTGTTCAGAATGATGGTCAGGGAGTCGTAGACGCCGTCAGGGGTGTTGTCCTCGTCGAGCCAGACGCGGGTCGGCTCTCGGGGGTCGTAGGTTTCGTCTTTCCGGGAGCGAATCTCCCGCATCGCCTGGTTGTGGGCGTCCATCCCCTTTCCCTGCTCGTAGACATCGGGACTGGGTTTGCTCATTGACGGGTGAAAGCGGCCGCGGGCGTATAGCCGCTTCGTTGGGCGGCTAGGAGGCACGTCGAGCTCTCGGTGAGTCGTTCGACGCGTCGACCCTCGATGTGTAGGGAATTCGACTAAGCCGGTCGGGTGTCTCGTTCCATTTATTCAACAGGTGGCACGCTATGGCACACGAAAACAGTTCGCTCACAGACGAAATGCACGGGGAATCGGAACAACACGTCGTCAACTGGACTAACAGCGAATCGCCGACTGCGAGCGTACTCAAAGCAGTTGCTGCCGTCACCAATCGCTCACTCGTGGGTCTGAAGCCCCTCTATGACGTTATCGACCCCGATGTCCTGAACCAGCTTTGCGATTCGGGACAGGAGGCGTCGACTTGTCGTGTTTCGTTTCGGTTCGAAGGCTGTGACGTGACTGTCCACGGGGATGGCCGAACGGTCGTTTCGCCGTCTGCAAACTGCGAGCTCTGACTCTCGCTCACTGCTCACTGATCAGGGCAGCGAGCAGGTTCCGCTCGGCGGCGTGGATGTGTTCGGAGAGCGTCGCCGAGCTAATTTCGAGTTCTGCGGCAATCTCTTCACCGGTACACTCCCGTGGCCACTCGTAGTAACCAGCATCGAAGGCAGCCTGGAGAACTTCGCGTTGTCTGTCGGTGAGGTGTGCGTGGAGCATCTGCTGGAGCGTCGACTCGGAGAAAATCGGCGTGAACGACTCCTGTTCCCGTTTACAGACGAGTTCGCCGTCGGGATTCTCGTCGAGAAACTCGTCAATAATCGCGGTGGTGTCGTACTGCGGCGGGACTTCGGCGACGATACGTCCGTCGCCGTCTTCGGAGTGAACCTCACGCGGGAGCGCCCCGTCTTCTGCGAGTGTCGCCGCTGGACAGTGGTCCCCGACGATAAATTCGAAGAGACCTCCGTTCTCGGACTCGTTGAGCAGTGTCGCTTCGACGGCCTCGTGAGACGTACTGGCAGCGAGGACGCGCTCTGAGTCAGTCCCACTCACGTTGAAAAACTCGGCATAGCGACCATTCCCGTGGGGTATCATCTCCGCGAGTTCGAACGTACATCCCAGCGTTTCGGATGCGGAGACGAACGGATAGGGCCCGTCGTCGAACGCGAATTCGACTCTGGTAACCTCTCCTGTTTCTGACTGTGCATCTTCTTCTGACATGTATCCTTCGACGATACCAGTTACTCCGGCTTGGTTCTTTCGTCGCCACGACAATCTTGGTCAAAGCAGCTCCCAGCGTCAACTCATGTTTCTTCGACGTGTCGAACGGAACTCGCAATCCCGCGCGTGCTGTCGACCATCTCGGGACCGGACATCTTTGCGCGGCCGATAGCAAAGGCCTGCGGCCCCTCGATGACGACCTCGTCGCCGACGCGAATGTCGCCGCTGGCGTCGACGACGCCCGGCGCGAGCACCGAGCCGTGCGGAACGAAGTTGTCGATTTCGACCCGCTTCGTCGGCGCATCGCTCTCGACCCAGCGGCGAGCGCCCGCGAGTGTCAGCGAGAGGACGCCATACTGGGGGACCAGCGCCGCCAGTTGCTCGCCGTCGCTGTCGAGCGCCCGGAGTTTGGGGTAGCGACTCCCCACCCGCAGGTCGTCGAAGAGGGCGTCGCCGGCTCTCTCGCCGAACTGATAATCGGCGATAGCGCGAACGGTGTTGTGCTGGCGCTCGCGTTTCCCGTACTTCAGTTCGTCCGAGAGCGTCGCGGCGAGGTTCGCCAGCGAATCGGTGGTCGTCGGGTGGTCCTCGACGGTGTACTCGAAGTCCAGTCCGAGCGACGCCTCGACGCGCTCGCAGATCTCCCGATATCCCTCGCCGGGAACGTGTGCGATAACTCGTGGATAGTCGTTGCGCCGGAGATACGCTTCCAGTACGTCGGCGACGAACTCTTTTTCGGTGGCCGACCAGTGGCCGGTCACGACCGAATCGTAGTGCTGGGCCGGGTAGGTGAGTTCGAGTTCCTGGGGGACCACACCGATCGGAGAGGTCATCGAGAGCGTGTGGCCGCGGAACTGCACCGCGTCGTGGTACTGGCCGTGGCTCTGGGACTCGCTGTAGGGTTTCGCGGCCGAGCAGGGGACGATGACCAGCGGATTGTCGAAGCGACACCGGTAGCGCTCGGTGACGCGCTGGGCGAAGCGCTGAATCTCGACGCGGCGCATCGTGTCCTCGGTGGCCGCCGTAATCTCTGCCCGGCGAATGACTGGCGTGCGCTGCTCGACGTAGCTGTACTGCTGGTCGAGACGCCGGAAGACGGCAGTGAGCCACTGTTCGTGCCGGGCCTGCCCCTCGATGTAGTCCCGGAGTCGGCCCCGCCGGATGCGCTGTCGGACGGTCCCAAGTGTCGCCCGGAGTGCGTTCTCGTTGTGTTGCTCGCAGTCCGCGCGGTCGAACGCCTCGATCGGTTGCTGGCAGGCCGGGCAGGCACAGGGGAGTTCGTCTAAGTCTTCGAGAAACTGCTCGCCGTCGGTCGTGAGGTACTTGCCCTGGCTGCCTTTCACGACGGCGCGGTCGGTGTCGACGAGGTCGACGCCGGCGTACGCGAGCGTGGCGACGTTGGCCGGCGTCGCGACGCCCGGTAGATAGAGGGCGGTGTCGTGTGGTACGGCCTCGCGCGTGCGGACGATCGTGTCGACGAACGCGCGAGCGTGGCCGGCGATTTGCTGGGCGTTCGAGAGCACGTAGGCGTCGGGATTGGCGTCGGTGGTGTCGGCCGCAGCGTCGGGCGTCACGACGGCCGCGCTGGGATAGTCTACGTCGGGGTAGTCGGTGGCGAAGGCTTCGGCGACATCGTCAGGTGTGCCACCCGGAATCGCGCGGTGGGGCAGCACCGTCAGCACCGAGTCGTCGCCCTCGGGCAGTTCGCGGGCTTCGGGCCAGCGACTCCCGGCGTCGACGAGGACGTCGTCCACGACGGCGGGGGTCCGGAGCGACTCGGCGAGGCGGAGTTCCCCGATGCGGGCGGCCCCGTCCCGGTCGTGGACCTCGAAGTAGTCGGTCATGGCAGTCGGTGGGGGGTGCGCGAGTAATTATCTTGGCTTTTGTGGCGACAACGCTCTTGTCTCCGGCGACGAAGAGGCGACCATGGAAGTCACGGTATACGGCCCCCTCCGCGGTGCGACCGGCGAGAAGACGGTCACGGTCGACTTCGACGGTGGAACTGTCGGGGAGGCACTGTCGGCGTTGGTCGATGCCTATCCACGCGCCGAGCGCCACCTCTTCGAGAACGAAACCCTCCAGTCTGGCGTTCGCGTGGCGGTGGACGGTGAAAGCGTCGACGCCGACGACGACTGTCCGGCCGACGCCAGCCTCAGCGTCCACCCGGCGATGCGCGGGGGATAACTCCCCGGTCGCAGCCTAGAGATCGTACTGCTCGCGGACGAGGTGGGCGAGTCCCTGTTCTTCGAGGCGGTCCATCGGCGCGAGCATGTCCAGTTGGACGACGCCGGGGAGCCGGCCGATTTCGACACCGCCGGTGAACGTACAGCGGGTGCGCACCTCGCCTTCGCTCATATCCAGCAGGTCGCCGGCGCGGTCAAAGGCGTTCTCGGTGGCGTCGTTGGCCGTCGCGCCGCTGCCGATGACCTGGATGGGACCCATGTCGGTCTCGACGTCGACGCCGTACTCCGCGCCAAGTGCCTGGCCCTTCTCTACTTCGTCGTCGGTGTAGGGTGTGCTGATGTGGGGCAAATCCTCCGCGTTTGGGAGCAGGATTGGGCCGCCGATGTCGAGGTCCTTGATGAGTTCCACCTCGAACTCGGCGTGGCCGCTCACGTCGGTCGTGTGCAAGGCGAGTTCGCCGTCGCCCTGATTCGCGTGCATGTCGCCGACGTAGATGCCGCCGCCGTCGACTTTGACCGGGCAGATGAGAACCGCTCCCTCGCGGACCGCGTTGACGTCCATGTGGCCGTCCGTGCGGGCTTCGAGTTCCTCCTCGCTGTCGAGTCCCCAGTCGTGGTCGGCACCGATGAGGAACTGGCCGAAATCACCGGCGTTGTGCGAATCGGGCATCTCGATCGGCGGTGTCGTCCCGATGTTGCCGATGAAGGGTCGGAGATGGCCGAGTGTCCCGGGCATCTCGTCTGGTTCGTACAGCAGGATGGGGTGCTGTCGCGAGTTTTCCGGGAGCGCGATGGCCTCGTCGGCACGCTCGGCGAGGTCGTGTGCCGCCTCCTCGTCGACGGTGATGCCGACTTCGTGGTCGTCGTCGAAGACCGTCGTGATGCCGTACTCGAAACCAAACGACGAGGCGTTTGCGCCACACTCCGCACACCGAATCGAGTCCTCACCAGTCCCCTCGACGACGCTCTCTGGCCACTCGGTTCCGCACTCGGGACAGACGTGGTCGACGAAGGGGTCGTCGCCGAACGCCTCCTCGCGCTCGTCCATCGACCCGGTGCTGGTGGCGATACTCGTCACTTCGATATCGCGTATCTTGATTGCGATGGCGTCGCCGACCTCTGCCCCCTCGACGGCGATTGGTTTGGTCACCTCGTGGCCGCCACGGAACTTCGGGGTAATCATCGGTCCCCAGCAGGCTGGCGGCGTGTGTGTTTTCACCGTGCCGCCGTCTGCGACTGTCCCGGCCCACTCCTGCTCGGGGCCGACCAGTCCGAGTGTGTACTCGTTGACGTGGAGTTCGCTCTCGATTTGTTGTGACATAACATGCCACAATTTAGGCTCTGATAGATTAACTCTGTCTCCGGTACTGTGTGGGACTTACTGGTCGCTACCTAGAACTTCGACTGTCACGTCGGCCGGCAGCGCGTCCAGTGCCGTCTCGGGCCAGTCGCGGTGGAACACAGTCAGCTCGGCGTCGCTGTCTGCGGCCAGTCGCCGGACGCCCTCGGCGGCCGCCTCGTAGGACTGCACGTCGACCCGCTCGGGTAGTTCCCCAGCGAGTGGATACGCGTCGGCCAGTTCTCGCGGCACCGGACCAAAGGGTGGAAGCAGTCGCCACGAGTCGTCGTAGGCGTCGCTGTGATTGCCCTCCGTCAGCAGTATCTCGCCGTCGGGGTCGAGTCGGGAGAGTCGCTGGTGATGGCGTAGTACTTCGGGTCGACGGGCGCTCTCCGAGGAGAGATAGAAGAAGGCGTCCTTCGAGACGGGGTCAGTCCGCTCTAACTGGTCGGCGTAATCGAGCAGCGTCCGATAGCCGTCGAGCATCGTCGGGTGACCGCGAGCACGCATCTCGACGAGTTCGAGTAGGTTGCCCCGCCGAATCGCCTGCCGGACGGTCCGCATCTCCTCGAAGGAGACGTACAGGTTGTGCTCGGCGAGGAGTCGCTGGCACTCTCGCTCGTCGTCCAGATCCCGGAGGTCTGCCGGGGTGTGGTCGGTACAGACCGGACACGAGCAGGGGAAGTAGTCGAGGTCTTCGAGATGTTCGGTCCCGCGGACGGTCAGATAGCGGCCGTCGCGGGCGTAGAGCGCGTACGCCGCCGAGTCGAAGAGGTCACAGCCCAGCGCGACCGCGAGCGCGAACATCATGGGGTGGCCCGCACCAAAGAGGTGGACCGGCGCGGCCTCACCCAGCCCCCGCTTTGCAGCCGTCACCACGTCGACGAGGTCGTCGAAGCGATACTCGTTCATCAGCGGGACGACTGCTCCGATGGGGAACACGTCCAGCGAGGTACTGGCAGCCTCGCGTCCCGCGCGCTCGCGGAGGTCCGGATGCGTCGACCCCTGGACCGGTGCGGTGACGAGCATTTCACCAGTGTCGACGGTCTCGGCCAGTTCCAGTCGTTCCTGGGTGGTCGCGAGTTCTTCGCTGGCCTGTTCATGGCTCACGTCCGGCGGTGTGGGGATGTCGACTGGCGTGCCGATATCGGAGCCGATGGCGTGCTGGAACTGTAGAATCTCCTCGGTTGTCACCGTAATCTCGCCGTACTCAGCGAGCTGGAACGACCCGGAGTCAGTCATGATCGCACCCGAAAAGCCGAGCAGGTCGTGGAGTCCCTGCTCGAGCGCTGGTTCGCGGAGGTCCTCGCTCCCGTGGAGGACGTAGCTGTTCGTGATGAGAATCTCAGCGCCGAACTCCGATTCGAGCTGGCTTGGCGGAACCGTTTGGACGTGCGGATTGACGACCGGCAAGAGCGCCGGCGTCTCGACGGTTACGTCGGCTCTGGGGACCGTCAATTCGCCGCGACGACCGGCCGCGTCGTACTCGCGTACCTCGAAGACCCCGGACATTTGACTGCTCTCTGTGAGCGCGGGCGGTAAGGATTGCGTTCTGCTGTGACTCCTACCACGATGGCAGGCCCGACGATATCTCGAAGAGCGCGTAGTAGACGACGGCGAAGGCAGTGCGGCCGTCGCGGAGTTCGCCGCTCCGTGCGGATTCGACGAGGGCGTCCAGCGTTACCGTCTCGACGCTGATGCTCTCGTTGTCGTCCAGGTCTTGTTCTGCCGTCTCCTCGCAGTTCCGGGCGATGTAGTAGTGAAAGACGGCATCGGAAAAGCCGTTCGCGGGTTCCATCGTCGTCATATGGGTGAGCGTCTCCGGTTCGTAACCCGTCTCTTCGCGGAGTTCCCGCCGCGCGGCGTCGTCGGGGTCTTCGCCGTCTTCGATGCTCCCCGCGGGAAGCCCGCGATTGAGTCGGTCGACAGCCTGTCGCCACTCGTCGATGACGACGACTTTGCCGTAGGGCGTAAACGGGAGGATGACGACGCTCTCGGACTCAGAGAGGTAGTCGAACTCGGTGACCTCGCCGTCGGGGAGTCGCACCTCCTCGTTGACGATGTCGAATCCGTCACAGGAGTAGGCAACGTCACTCGACAGGGTCTCCCACGGGAGGTCTGACATCGTCTGTACTTTCGTCGGGCGTCATAAAAAGGGCCGTGAACACGGACGAACCCTGCCGTCGAAAAGCCCGTGACTACGGCTCGTGTCCCATCGTGATGTCGCCCAGAATCGACTCACAGTCCGCACAGCGATACAGTTTCACGAGCCCGTCCGGTCGTACTTCGACCGCGTCACTCCCACAGTCGCACGCGTTCAACATTCCGGGAGTTGCGGTTGGCGTCCACTCCATGAACCCAAACACCGTCGGACAATTAAAAACTGTGTCGTATGCGGAGCGTTTGTCGACAACTCGAAACTGTCGTTGGCAATTCTCAACTGTGCGTTTCTGAACCTAGCTGAGAACGTGATTCGGCCTCGAGCAGGCCCGACAGTCGACAGTACCGCGCCCCGCGGACACCATGCTGGTCGTTTTCGACCGACGATTCGAGCGGTACTAACTCGCCGTAGTCGCTGGAAAAGTGGGCTGACCCGGATTTGAACCGAGGTCCAAAGCACCCGATGCTCCGAGGATACCAAGCTACCCCATCAGCCCGCATACGAAATGAATCCGCCGTCGGATTTAACGGTTGCGAATCGATGGACCGGTCACGAATTGAGCGACTGGAAGTCGGTGTCGCCGAACTCGCTCGGTCGTTTGCCTTCCGTCGCGTAGACGTACAGCGAGGTCTTGATGATGCCCTTGATGGTCGCCGAGAGGAGGATGGCAACAACCAGGAAGAGACCGACGATAGCCCCGGCGACGAGGACGCTTCCGGTTCCAGTGAAAATACCAAACGCAGCGACAGCGCCGACAGCGAAGACGGCGAAGGCAATCAGTCCCGGGCCAATCATCCCGATGGCACTCTCTCCCCACGTCTGTCGGAAGGTCCGACCGCTCGTCGTGAACATGCTCCGGACACTCTCGTCGGGTTCGAGGACGGCCACGGGAACGACGAAGAAGGTGAGAATCGACCACGCAGCGCTGAACACCCACGCGAAGATGCGTGCGACGCGACTATCCGACGATTCGATGGCCCTGATGACGACGCCGATGGTCGCGGCGATGACCGACCAGACGAGCAGTTTCCCCTTGACACCCCAGGCAGCGTTTAGTCCGCGTCGGAAGTTGGTTGGCTTCCCGTCGAAGGCCTGTCGCGTCTCGTAGACCAGTCCCGCGGTGAAAAACGATGAGATGAACGTCGTCACCAGGTACGCGACGAAGAGGACGACGTAGCCGACGGTCTCGTTGCCTTCGATTGTGTCGACCATTCCGTACGCGCCCCCGAGCAGGAGTGCGAGAAAGACGATGCCGCTCGCACCCGCAACCAGCGGGAACGTCATCAGTGTCGGATTGTGCCGTAGTACGATGATACTGTCTTTCGTCAGTGCCAGCCCCCGTTTGAGCCGCCCAAATAGTCCCATGGCCATAAAATCCCATCTGTGGCATATATCGGTTGTCCTCTGGTCACTGGTCCATCTGCCGGCTACTCAGTAGTGCGCAAAGCCGTCGGTATCCAGCCAGTTGTGTGCGACGGTGATGGCCTGGTTTCCGTGGAGTCGCCGCGGCCCGAGACTCACCCGCTTGTCGGCCACATCGTTGAGAAACGAGGTCTCTTCCTCGGTAAAATTCCGGTGGTCCGAGAGGACGAAAACCGGGTCTGCCGGTGGCTCCGTTTCGATTGCAGGCGTCCCCTCGCCGTGGAGTTGGACGACGGTTCCATCCCTTTCGGCGTCGTCGAGTGTCGCCTCGAATCCCTTCCGGACGAGTGAGACACCGGGTGAGGTCTCGACGGGGATGTGACCGATGGCCTCCTCGCGCTCGTCGAGTGCCGTCCGGACGAGCGCGGCCGTCGACCGTTCGTCGGGGTTGAGGCCCTGCAACGTGCTCCCGTCGAACATGACGGTGAACTGGTCGTTGAGGACGAGGCGGACCCGAACGTCCTTGCGGATGTCGTGTGAGAGCAGGAGTGCGCTGGTGACACAGCGACAGAGCGCATCGAGTCGGCCGGCACCGGGGAGGTCGTCGAGCGAGAAGTCGGCCGTCGTCGGGGCGTCGTGGCCGACGACGAGAAACTGGCGCATATCGGATGGTAGTCGAGACTGGATTTATGTTCTCCGACACTCGGTAGACCGAAACGTCTATTCGGGCCGGTGGTGTCACCGCCGGACGTGACCCGCTGGCGACGGTTCGCGCTGGTTGGACTCCTGTTGCTGGCAACGGCTGGACTGGGCGTGTACGCAGATGCCACCGAGGAGGACCGCTGGCCCTATCCCACTGCCGACGCGCTCGGGGCGGCGTCCGACGACCACGCCGGCGAGGAGACCTTGGTGTTCGGCACTGTCGAAGCGGTTCGTGGGGATACGGCTCAGATTCGGGTCGAGTACGACGAGGGGAGCTTTCAGATGACTGTCCACAATTTCGACGCGTCGGTGCAGTCCGGTGGCACTGTTCAGGTGTACGGGACGCTCGGACCGGACCAGACTATCGACGCCGAGCGCGTCGCCGTCGTCAACCCCGCCGGTAGCTCACTACTCTTCAAATACGGCATCTCTGTCGTTGCAGTGATTCTCTTCTTGCTTGTCTTCTTCCGGTACTGGCGAATCGACTGGGGGACATACTCGCTGGAGGCCCGCGATGGCTGATTTGCTGACACACGTCCTGGTGGCGTACGTCCTCTTGACCGTCGCTGGCTGGTGGGTCGACTGGCTGGACCGGCGCTGGGTCGTCGTCGGGATGGGTGGGGCATGCATCCCCGACTTACAGAAAGTCGACATTCTCCTCGACGCAGACGCTGTCAGTGCAACCCTCGGCATTCCGTTCACGTACAGCGTCACGAGTACGCTCGGTGGCGTTTTGCTGCTCTCTGGGGCGATCACGCTGCTGTTCGAGCGACGGTGGTGGCGTCGCGTCTATAGCCTCCTTCTCGTCGGTGGCTTCGGACACGTTGCACTCGACGGGCTCCGCGTCTGGGCCGACGGCAGCGCCAGCCAGTGGCTCTTCCCGGTGCTCCCCAGCTACCGACCGCCGACCCCGAGTCTGTACGTTACATCCGACCCGCTGGTTCCAGTCGTTGCAATCACGGTGAGTCTACTCGTCTTCGCTGTCGACCGGCGCAGAAATGGGAATGCGGACGCAACACTGTCGGGGCACGCCGAGGAGTGACCTTCCCGATAACTCGACCCCGATGGCTTTATCAGCCAGTCGGAAAACCCAGTAGACATGACCGACGGTCGTCGGGTCGAGGAACTTCTCGCGGACAGACCCGACTTCGAAGCCGCACTCGAAGACGTGCAGGACGTCGACGCCACACGGGAGACGTGGACGTTCGACGACGTTCCCATCGACTCGGGGACCTTCGGCCAGCTCGTCTCGGAAGGTGTCGTCGAGAAAGTCGACGGCGAGTATCGACTCGCCAATCCCGATGCCGTCCGCGCCGCGCTCGACGGCGAATCCCAGCCCGAACCTGCAGAGGAGACGACCGACCGCGACATCTCGCTGTCACTGCCGAGTATCGATAGTCGCGGGGCTGGGCTGCTCGCGGCCGTCCTCGGCGTGCTGGTTGTCGTCCGCTTGTTTCCCTTCGGGGCCGTTTTCCGCGATGGCTACGTCGTCCTCTCGGGAAACGACCCCTACTACTACCGCTACTGGGTTGAGCAGACCCTCGCCGACGGGACCATCGGCGCACTCCCGCTCGGCGAGGTTCCCGAAGGCATTGCCGGTGGGGAACCGTTTCTCGTGGCTGCGCTGACGTGGCTGTCCGGAATACTGGGAGGTGACAGCGGGCTCGCACTCGCCCTCTACCCCGTGCTCGCCGCACTCGTCGCCGGCCCGTTGCTCTACGCGCTCGCGCTCCGGGTGAGTGCCGACCGGCGCGTCGCGCTGGCGTCAGTGCTGATGCTCGCGTTCACGCCCGGCCACGCGTTGCGGACGGGACTCGGTTACGCTGACCACCACGCCTTCGATTTCGTCTGGCTCACCCTGACCGCGTTCGCACTGGTCCTGCTGCTGACGGGCGAACGGGACAACACTGACCTCGGTCGCTGGCTCGCCGCGGTCGGACTCGGTATCGGCGTCGCCGGGCAGGTGCTGGCGTGGGACAACGGCCCGCTGCTGGTCGTGCCCGTCGCTGCTGTCGTCGCTTTCGGTGTTCTCCTCGACGTTCGGGACGACCGCCAGCCACTCGTTTCGAATGCGCCGCTGCTGGCCGGCCTTGGGCTGGCTGCCGTCCTCGCGTTTGCCGTTCACACGACAGTTGACTGGCACTCGACGACCGTCGCTGCCGTGCCCGCCCTGCTGTTCGTCGGGAGCGCCGCCGTCGTTGCGGTCGGTGAGGCCGCCGCTCGACTCGATCGGAGCGTCCGCGAACTTGCGGCTCTCGAACTCGTCGCTGGCGTCGGAACCATCGTTGCCGTCGTCGTGTTTCTCCCCGACATCTGGAGTGAACTCCAGGGTGGTATCGACACGATCCTCCGCAGCGACAACATCGCGGAAGTCCAGTCGCTGTTTAGCACTGACACCTTCGGATTTTTGCTCCTCTTTGGGTTCATCCTCCTTATCGCCGTTCCCGCGCTGGGCTGGGCGACTGTCAGACTCACTCGACGCGACGACGAGTGGCTCGTTCCCGTCGTCTACGGCTGGTATTTCTTCGCGCTCGCGCTGTTTCAGGTGCGTTTTACCGGCGAACTCTCGGCCTTTACCGCGCTGTTCGCTGGGTACGGATTCGTCCGAATCGCCGCATGGGTCGACCTCGCGGCGCTACCGGCACCCGTCAGCGGCACTGACCTGACTGACTGGTGGCCGGACCGACCGGATGCCTCGACTGTCGTCTCTGTGTTCCTGTTGTTCCTCCTGGTCACTGGCCTGAGCGTCGTCCAGTCGGGCGTGAAGATGCAACAGACCGCTATCGACGACAGCACCTACGAGACGGCCGCGTGGATCGCGGAGTACGCCGACGACCGTGGCTGGGAGTCCGAATCAGAGAGCTACGTCTTCAGCGACTGGGGCCGAAATCGCGTCTACAACTACTTCGTGAACGGCCAGTCGCGGTCGTATGCGTACTCTCAGTCGAACTACCGTAATTTCATCGCCCAGGAGGACCCCGACGCAGCTGCCGCGACGGTCGACGGCCGTGTCCGGTTCCTCGTGACCGAGTCGTTCCCGGTGGACAGTCCGGCGATGGGTGTCCGCCTCCACGACAACTTCGGGAGTCGCTACGAGAACGTCGAGGGACTCTCCCGGTATCGGGCCATCTACGCCACTGACAGCGGTGACCGGAAGGCGTTCCTCGTCGTCCCCGGCGCGACACTCGATGGATCTGCCCCAGCGAATACGACCGTCTCGCTCGAAACGGACGTCGACATTCCGGGCGCAGCGTTCACCTACGAGCGACAGGTCCAGACGAACGCGAGCGGTGAGTTTACTGTCGACGTTGCCTATCCCGGCGCATACGAACTGACCGCGGACAACCAGACGTGGACGGTCGACGTGTCGGAGGACGCCGTAATGAACGGGACTCGGGTGGCTGCTGAGCGTTGACTGCTCTCGCAGTGGGTGTCGATCACCTCGTCTGACGGACGCATGACGGTCCCGTAGGCCTTATATCATCTGTCGATAACTAACCGAGTGAATGGCATCGGGATGGCGGTACCGCGTCGCGAGCGTCTGCGGCACTGCCGTCCTGACTGCGGTGGCCGTCACGGTGATCAACTACCCGGGCATTCAGAACGCCTTCGCCCTGGTTCCGTACTTCGGTCGGCCGGCTCCCACCGTCCTCTCGAACGGTACGCTCGTCTGGACGATTCTGACGACGCTGGCCGTCACGCTGGCGGCGCTGTGGCCGGTGTTCAAACCGCGCCCGCGGCGGATTCTCGACACGATTTTGCTCACGCAGAAGCGTCTGATCTTGTCGATGATCGGCCTCGCAGCACTTGGGTATTTCAACTACTCCTATCGGCTGCCGCGGGCGACGCTCATGCTGACGACCGCGTTCTTGCTGGTTGTCCTCCCGATCTACACGGTGGCAATCCGACGTCGGCCGCAGGCGACGAGCCGAGGAGTCATCGTCGGCGACGACCCAGAGGCGATGGCTGACATTCTCTCGGCGACCAATATTCCGATTCTGGGCTACGTCTCGCCGCCCTCTTCGTTCGCTGTGGGGGCTGAACCACCGGCCGAGCGAGTGGAGATGTCCGACGGCGGGACGGTCGAATCGCGACTCGACACACTCCAGAGTCTCGGCGGACTCTCGCGACTCGACGAGGTGTTCGTGAAACACGACATCGACACGGCACTGCTCGCCTTCGCCGAAACCGACCGCGCGGAGTTTTTCGGCACGCTCGACGCGTGTGCCGAACACGGTGTGACGGCGATGGTCCACCGCGACCACGCCGAGGACGTTCTCACCGCCGGTGTCGGGGGCGGTGACCTCGTCGAAGTGGACCTGGAGCCGTGGGACTGGCAGAACTACGTCGTCAAACGGACGTTCGACGTGGCGTTTGCCGGCCTGGGATTGCTGATACTCTCGCCGGTGATTGCTGTGCTTGCCGCTGCAATCAAACTGGACAGTCCAGGTCCGGTGCTGTACAGTCAGGACCGAACTGCCGAGTTCGGGGAGACGTTCACCGTCTTCAAATTCCGCAGTATGATTCCCGACGCGGAGGCAAAGTCGGGGGCGAAACTCTCTGAGGAGGACAAGGGCGAACGCGACCCGCGAGTGACTCGCGTCGGCCGGTTCATCCGGCGGACGCACCTCGACGAGATTCCGCAACTGTGGTCGATTCTCGTCGGTGACATGAGCGTCGTCGGTCCCAGACCCGAGCGGCCTGAACTGGACGTGGACATGGAGCGCGGGGCCGACGAGTGGCGGAGTCGCTGGTTCGTCAAACCCGGCCTCACTGGACTGGCACAGATTAACGACGCGACCGGCCACGATCCACAGGAGAAACTCCGCTACGACGTGGAGTACATCCGACGCCAGTCGTTCTGGTTCGACCTGAAAATCGTCGTGCGACAAATCTGGCAGGTACTTGGGGACTTTGTTGTGACCCTCCGCGACTAGTCACGGTCACGCCGTCGCAGCCGTTACCACGTCAGCCCTTCGTAGGTAATCCCATCGCGGCGTTCGATGACGTGCCGGCCGTCGACGACGACTGGTTCCGTCATCGCATTGAACTCGCTATCGAGTGTGGCAAACTCATCCCAGTCGGTGACGACGACTGCACCGTGTGCGTCCGTGAGCGCGTCAGCAGCACTGTCGGCGTACGCAACGTCTGGAAACCGCTCGCGCATTTCGTCGACTGCAACGGGGTCGTACGCGACCACGCTTGCACCACGCTCTTGTAATCCCTCGATGACTGGGATTGCCCGCGAGTTCCGGATGTCGTCGGTGCCGGGTTTGAACGAGAGACCGAGGACGGCGACGCGCTCACCGGAGACGTCGACGTGCGTATCGAGGAGGCCGAGGAGTCGCTGAGGCTGAATCTCGTTGATGTCGAGCGTCGCTTCGAGCATCTCTGGCGTATAGTCGGCAGCGTGTGCTGCAGAGACGATTGCAGACACGTCCTTTGGAAAACAACTGCCTCCGAAGCCAACCCCACTCCGGAGGAACTTCGCGCCGATACGGTCGTCGAGGCCGATGGCGTCGGCCACCTCGTAGGCGTCGACGTCGTACTCCTTGCAGATGTTCCCGATGTCGTTGATGAGGCTCACTTTCGCCGCGAGGAAGGCGTTGTTGGCGTACTTTATCATCTCGGCCTCGCGGCGACCTGTCTCGACGACTGGCACGTCGTTGTCCACGACGGGGTCGTACACGTCGCGAAGGCGCTCGAATGCCCGGTCGCTGGTCGCCCCGAAGACGAGTTTATCGGGATTCTGGAAGTCCGCGACAGCAGTTCCCTCGCGGAGGAATTCGGGATTCGAGGCAACGTCGAAGTCTTCGCCCTCGACACCACCGGATGCGTCTGCGATAATGGGCGCGAGTACGTCCTCGTTGGTGCCCGGGATGACGGTGCTTTTGACGACGATGAGGTGGTAGTCGTCTTTTTCGGCCAGCGTCTCCCCCACCGAGCGCGCGCCTGCTTTCATCGCTGCGAGGTCGATACTGCCGTCGTCGTTGCTCGGCGTCGGCAGCGCGAGGAAGGTCACGTCGGTGTCGAGGATTGCGTCGTAATCGGTCGTCGCCTGGAGTGTGTCGCCGCCGTGTTCGGCGACGAGTTCGTCGAGTCCGGGTTCGTGAATCGGTGCCTCGCCGTCGTTGAGCGACTGTACCACGTCTTCGTCGATGTCGACGTTGACGACGTCGTGACCGCTGTCGGCGAGACAGGCTGCGACCGTCGTGCCGACGTAGCCGCTGCCGACGATGCTCACGTTCATTGGAACCGGGTACTCCTGCATGGGACTTGAGGATTCGGTCTCCGTGCGTACACCGTTTCTCGATTCACGGGGCGATAATTCACGGCGGATTTGATGCTGCATTGAGCTTCGATGGGTCGTCCTGGCTCAGCGCTGTCCGCCAGCATTTCAGTACCGCCCGTGTGACCAGTTCCAGTGGTTCGACCTCGATGCAAGAGGGGACACGGGAGGTTGCATCTGGCGGTTCGTGGAAGTGCTTCGACGGTGCGTTGGGTTCAGGATGGCGGTCGAAGCGAAATTCGATGCCGTCGTCTTCGGTGTAATGGAAGTGGTAGCAGTTCTTTTCGCTCCAGACGATGTCGAAACGTCCCTTGGGACTGGACCCAAAGCCAGCCTCGACAGTCACGCTCAGTTCGGGCCGTGGGTCGAGTCGGCCGTCGAGACTGTGATGGTCGACCAGCGGCTCAGTAGCGAGGAAGATATCACGTATCGCTTCGAGTGCCTCGTAATCGATTGGCCCCGTATCGCCCAGTAAGCCAGCCATTTATCAGACGACAACCCGCTGGGCATCGTAGAAGCTGAGTGCGGCCTTCGCCAGGTAGAGGTTTTTCTGGGCAGTTTGCCACGTCGTGTGGTCGTCCCAGCCCTCGGTATCGTCTGGCTCCAACTCTTGGGCGAGTTCCGTCGGCGACTCCACATCGTATTTGTCTCTGAGTGTGTTGACCGTGTCTTTGAGGTCTTGCAATTGTGCGACGAGGTCAGCCTCGTCGTACTGGTTCTGGAGTTCGACAACCTGCCTGTAAATGTACATCTGGTCGTTGCGCTTGTAGAGCATTCCTCGTCCCGTCTCTTGGGTTTCCACGAGGCCGATATCGGCGAGATCAGCGAGGGTATCGCGGACGACAGGCTCGCTCGCTCGCGCACGCTCTGCGATGGCAACTGCTGACGTTGGTTCGTGAATACGCTGGACGACCGTTCGAATGCGTTCTCTCGTAGTGGTGTCCTGCTTCCACTCCTCGACGACCGCCTCGTTCACGTCATCGTACTCCGGTGGTGGTTCAGCTTCCATTGTTGACTTTTGTTGTGGTGGTTGGTCCGGACGGTAGCGATGCTGACGCCCAGATACCGCGGTCCAAATAATATATGTTGTGCTACCCCAATATATCTTTTGTAAGGGTAGCACAACCTGTGCAGTCGGCTCCGCAATTATTTCTTGATTAATTGAGAATACACAAACATATATGCGAACTCGGGACAAAAGATGACGATAGAGGTGAACAGTATGTCCGAGTCCTCGCGGGACGGCATCGAGACGTGGGCCGAGACGATGAGCGCACGCGAGCGCATCCGCTCGGTCGCCGAAACGATTCGTGAGCCTCGCTCGATCAACTGGATTAGCGAACAGGCAAATGCAGCGTGGAGCACGACGAACGAGGAACTCCAGGACCTCGTCGCTCAAGGTCAACTCCGACGGGTCGAAGCCGGTGAGACGACGCTCTATCAGCCAGATTATACTCGTCTGCTCTTCGACGAAATCCGGACGCTCATCGAGGCGAATACGCGTGAGGAGCTTCGAAACGAACTAGCGGCGATTACCGACGAAATCGAGGAGTGGCAGGAGACATACGAGGTCGCGACGTGGGAAGAACTCGAACAGACGCTTGCCGACGGTGATCTTTCGAGTGCTGATATTCGTGAACGACGCGACGTAATCGCATTCTGGCGCGAGAACGAGGAAGACCGCAAACTCATCAAACACGCGCTGGAACTGTACTCCGATGTTGAATCGGCACGCGAGCATATGACGGACGCGGCCGACCGCGCCCCAAGTTAATCTGTCTTTCAGCCACTCATGATCTTTCTTGCTGGTCGTGACCGCTACACCCAACGGACACTCCTTAGAGACGTTCACGACAGATTGATAAATCAAGCCGGCTGTGAAGACGTGCGCTATCGACCGTCTCGTCGACGGCCTCGATACGTGATTGCAGATGTCGATTCGCCGGCATACTTGGCCAACTCTTTTCCTGTCGAGCGGGCGCGATTGGAGGTGCGCTTCTGGTATCCGGCTGGTGTGGACAACGAATACTATCGGATCAACTGGATCGAACCGGACCGGAATCTCATGCTTGGATTTCATCAGGATGCCGACCATCCAGACCTTGGACCCTGTCACATTCAGCTCGATTACAAGGATGTACCAGTCGACCGGTATGAGGCTGAATTTTTCGATGCACACCCACTCTCCGTGCTTGAGGATCGACTCAAACAATTGCCGTCAGCGTTAGATTCGATTCGCTGGGAGGACGAGCAGCCATCGCTCCCTGCGTGGCCAGTATAAATCCACACTGTTGATACCCGTGACTGACTATCCAATATGCATGTACGGGTGCTCGAGTTGCTGATGACGAAGATTGATAGTGCAATACGCGTCTCACTGGGACTGTCATGACCGACTGGCCACCGGCAGACCCGACAGACGCGACCGCGATTGCAGACGAGCGCGACAAATGGGTCGCTGCCGTTCGCGACCACGCCGGCCAGATTGCCTACCAGCTCGCCCGATTGGAAGGTGGCGACTACGGCCAGCGGGCTGTCGAGACCGACCGCGGCGAGTGGACGGTCAAGTACGAGGCTGGCGACCTGGAGTATCTCCGCTTCGACCCGTCCCGAGGTGACGCAGTGTACGTTGTCTCTACGAAACAACCACCCGAGCCAGGCCCGCTGGCCGAGGCACTCGCCGATTACGACGCATTCGTCGCCGGATTCAATGACTACGTCGACTCGCTGGATGGGCTCTACGACGATATTCCAACGTCGTTTCCGGATGTCGCCCCGACCGACGGTATCGTCGCCGAACGCGACCGTATTCTCGGTGAAGTTCGAGAGGTCTGTGACCGCATCGCTGCCGAACTCCACCGCTACGAGGGTGGCGATTACGGGTCGTACGCGACGCGTGTCGCCGACGACCGCTGGGAACTGAAGTGGGAGGCCGACCGTGCGTCGTACCTTCGCGTGGGTGGCTCGAACGGACTCTATCTCCTCTCGCAGTACCAGCCACCTGCAGCGGCCGACATCCGCGAGTACGCGCCACAGTTCCGAGAGTTTGTTGGTGCGTACAACGACCACGTCGCGGAACTGGAAGCGGACCTCGAACCGATTGAGCTCTGAGAGAAGACGGAATGTCGTGGTCCCAGGACAGCACCTAAGTAACATCTATTCTCCTGTGGGTAATAGTGGGTAATATGAAGATCGACGCAGATGAACTCCAGACCAACGAAACCGACGACAGAGGCCGTATCTATCTCGGTACGGAGTATGCGAACAAGCGCGTCACCATTGCAGTTGTTGACGTCGAGAACGATCGCCCAGATGAGGATGAATTGGCAGCGGCCTACCGCGACGCGTCAGAGAGTGCTACAACGCTTGCTGAGGAGTGGGACGGGGCATCTGACGAAGCGTGGAACGACCTCGATGAATGAGTGATCTCCCGACAATCCAGCGCGGCGATGTCGTAATCGTTCGCCTCGACCCTGCGGAAGGACACGAAATAAAAAAGACCCGCCCAGCGGTGGTCGTACAGAACGATGTTGGAAACAAGAACTCCAGTACGACCATCGTCGCGCCTGCGACAGGGACCTACCGAGGATACCCATTCGAAGTATTGATTGAGGCGTCTAGTTCGCCATTCGAGAAAGACTCGTCGATTCGCCTTGATCAAATCCGTACTGTCTCTATCAACGAGCGGATCCACTCGGTTGCGGGGTGCCTCGATAAGGCAACCATGGTCGAAGTAGACGATGCATTGAAATTGAGTCTTGGGCTAGAGTGAGGCAGCCTCAACTGAACCGATTGTCGCTTATTCTCCAAGCGTTTTTATCGGATGACCGACGATTGGTGTGATATGCAAGCAGTTGTTCTCGCTGCCGGTGAAGGTACTCGGCTGCGCCCGCTGACCGAAGACAAGCCAAAGGGGATGGTCGAGGTGGCCGATAAACCCATCCTGACTCACTGTTTCGAGCAACTGGTGGAGTTGGGTGCCGACGAACTCTACGCCGTCGTCGGCTACAAGAAAGAGACTATCATCGAGTACTACGGCGACGAGTTCGATGGAGTGCCGATTACCTACGCCCACCAGCGCGAGCAAAGTGGTCTCGCCCACGCGCTGTTGACCGTCGAAGAGCACATCGACGACGATTTCATGTTGATGCTCGGGGACAATATCTTCCAGACGAATCTCCAGGACGTGCTCAACCGCCAGCGTGAAGACCGTGCGGACGCGGCATTTCTCGTCGAGGAGGTTCCCTGGGAGGAGGCGAGTCGCTACGGTGTCTGTGACACCAACAAGTACGGCGAGATTACGAACGTCGTCGAGAAACCCGAGGACCCGCCGTCGAATCTCGTGATGACCGGCTTCTACACGTTTACGCCTGCTATCTTCCACGCCTGTCACCTCGTTCAACCCTCGAATCGTGGGGAGTACGAGATCAGCGACGCTATCGATCTCTTGCTTCATTCGGGACGGACCATCGACGCCATTCGCATGGATGGATGGCGTATCGACGTGGGCTATCCCGAAGACCGGGACCGTGCCGAGGAGCTGTTGGAGGGTGGTGTCGAAGAGATAGACGGCGATACGCCCGAAGCTGACGCGTCTGCCGAGTGAGGTTAGTTTACGTTCAATTCGATTATCGCTCTCTGAACAGGCTTATAACGTCATCGACGGTCCACAGTGAGAGATCATTTCGTTCGGCTGCAAGTGCCCGTAGTTTGTCACTGAAGCCACTCTTTGCGAACAGCACGTAGGAAACAGAGCGGTCTGAGCTCCGCCATCGGACCTCGGGTTCGACTCGTTCAAGCTCCGAGAGCAATCCTGTACCGACGTTGTCGCTTGTCCACTTGTACTCGCCGAGCAACAATGTCTCTGTCTGTTCGTTGATGCCAGCGATATCGACTTCCATATCGTCGTACCACCAGCGTCCGACGCGCGAACACTCGACCGGAAACGCGGGCGTTCGCACTGCTTGTCGGCACACGTCTTCGAACGTCCAGCTCACGTGTGTTGGGAACGTGTCCGCGATTGTTTCACGTACGGGCGTGGTGTGGCCCTGTTCGAGCGTCGCCCGATTCGGTGAGACGTATCGAAACCAGAAGCGGAGATACTGGTCGGTCAAGCGGTAAACGCCTCGTCCGTCTGGATCTGTGACGGGCGTCTCTTTCTCGATAATTGCGAGCCGTTCGAGATTCGTGAGGTATCTGGAGAGGCTGCTCGCCTGTTTGTCGATTTCGTTTGCAATTTCCGTTACACGGCTCGCCCCGCTTGCGATCGCTTCAAGAATCGCCATGTACGTTGCAGGCTCGCGGAGTTCTTGTCGAAGGAGAAACTCCGGTTCCTCGTACAGGAATGCGCCCTTCGAAAGGACGTGTTGCTCAACGTTTGTCAGTAGGTTCGCTTTGGGATCTAACTGCTCGAGATAGGCAGGGATACCCCCGACGACACTGTACATCTGGACCATCGCTTCCGGGTCGTACTCGGGAAAGAACGCTGCTGCCTGCCCGAGTGTCATCGGCTCGAGCCGCCACTGGCCGGTCCGGCGCCCATAAAGGGGACTTTCGTAGCTCAGGACGCCTTCCTCCATCATCGAAATGGACGAGCCAAGCAAGACGAGCGAGATTTCTGTTTCGTCGAGGATTTCGTCGACGACTGTCTGGAAGACGGATGTAACCGTCTCGTCTGCCTCGACGAGATACGAGAATTCGTCGATGGCGACGACGAACGGTTCGTCGACGCGCCCAGTGAGGTATCTGAATGCATCTGGAAAGTCGTCAACTGCGGGTGGAACGTCATCGAGCGTTGTTGCACAGCGCTCGGCGAACTGGCGTGCGTTTGTCTCGGTGCCGCGTTGGTTACACAAGTAGTAGACAGATGGTATCTCCACGCGGTCGAGAACGTCTGTCACAAGTGTGGTCTTTCCCACCCGGCGTCGGCCGTACACGACGAGCAGCTGTTGGCCATCGTTGAGGCGTGACTGGAGCCACTCACGCTCGGTGTCCCGGTCGATCATTCTGCACACGATAATATTATCGCGTGCATACTTAACGTTTGGTGAACTCGTTGGACCGCGGACAGCGAACGCGGGAGACTTTTTACCGACCCGTGACTCGGGATATCCAATGCGAATACTCGTCACTGGCGGCGCGGGCTTTATCGGCGGTCACCTCGCCGAGCGATTCATCCGCGATGGCCACGACGTCGTCGTCCTCGATAACTTCGACCCGTTCTACGACATCCGAATCAAAGACCACACTGTCGAGGTGTGTCGGGATGCAGCTGACGCTGGCGATGGCTCATATCGGCTTGTCGAGGGTGACGTTCGAGACGCTGAGCTCGTCGAGAAACTGGTCGGTGATGTGGAGTACGTCTACCACCAGGCCGCACAGGCTGGCGTGCGCCCGAGCGTGCAGAATCCGCGCAAGTACGACGAGGTCAACGTCGACGGTACGCTGAACCTGCTGGATGCCGCCCGTGACAGCGGTATCGAGCGGTTTGTCATGGCCTCTTCGTCGTCGGTGTATGGCAAACCCGAGTATCTGCCCTACGACGAGGTGCATCCGACGACGCCGGTCAGTCCCTACGGTGCCTCGAAACTCGCCGCTGAGCGGTACGCGTGTTCGTACAGTGAAGTGTATGATATGTCGGTCGTGGCGTTGCGCTACTTCACAGTGTACGGCCCGCGCATGCGTCCGAACATGGCCATCTCGAATTTTGTCTCGCGGTGTCTCAACGGCGAGTCGCCGGTGGTCTATGGCGATGGCACGCAGACGCGGGATTTCACGTTTATCGAGGATGTCGTTGAGGCCAACGTGACGTTGCTTTCGGAGAACGGGGCTGATGGAGAAGCGCTCAACATCGGGAGTACGGACAATATCGAGATTCTGACGCTGGCCGAGGAGATTCGTGACCAGATTGCGCCCGACTTGGAGTTGGAGTTTGCCGAGCGCCACGACGCCGACGCTGAACATACCCACGCGGATAGCTCGAAAGCTGGGGGGTTGCTTGGGTATGAGCCCACGCGGACGATTCGGGAGGGTGTCGAGGAGTTCATCGAGTGGTACCGGGCGAATCGGGAGTGGTACGAGCCGCTCGTACGGTCGTCGTAGGGGATAGACAAACGATCAGTCACACAGGCAATTGCGTGTCCTCGTTTCGGCGACGATTTTCTGATGCAGCGTGGTGGCGAGTTGCTTGATCGTTCGGGCACGATACTCTCCTGCAACGCCAGTCCGATAATACGACTCGGAGCGGTTTTCGAGCCACAACTCTTCAAGCCGATCTGCGATATCCTGTGAGAACAGTCCTGCCCGAACGCCGACTTTGTAGACTTCAGTGTGGCGTTGCCCGGGAACGTGGTAGTTTTTCTCCTCGACGTAAAACTGGATGGAACGCTCGATTGCCACAAACGATGCTTCGATGATAACCGTGAGATGGCCGTTCCGTTCCAAAAGAAAGCTCGCCGTATCGAGTGGAGCGGCGACGCCGATCGGTTCGATGTCGTGTCGGTCGAGATTCCCCCGCTGCTGTCGCGGTCGCAACAAAATAGCAATCTCAGTCCCGCTGACGTCGCCGTTCTCGCCTGCGCCGACGCGCACGATGGGGTGGCCGTGATGGACGAGACGTATGGGCGTGACGTCGCCGCGACCGAAGGTATCACAACCCAGGGTACGACGTATCTCGTCCTGCGACTCGCAAAGGACGGTCCGATCAGCGTCGAAGAAGCACGGACCGCGATCGATGCGATGATCGACGAGGGGTGGTATTGTGCGCCGGATGTCTATGCGAAGATCGTTCAGAAAATCGAGTCACTCTCCGACTAATTCACTGCTTCGAAGAGGTCTATGCAACGGTTGGTGAGAACAGGTGCGACGAGACTGGTTTCGTAAAACTGCTCACCGATTGCGACAGCATCTCATTCAGGGCGTACCCATCTGTGTAAGATTCTAGACTGACTTTGAGTATCTACTCTCTATCCTAGCGGTTTCGTCTTCCATCCTCCGTTTCGGGACACTCATTAGGATGCCCCCTCATCTCCCACGTACATGAGCGATCGGTCGGTCACCGAAACGTCTGTTGTCGTCGCTGTCTGGAACACGCTCCGTTCGGCAGCGTGGACCGACAACTCGCGGATCTGGACCCACTTCCAACCGCTCGCTACGCTTCTGAAGCGAGCAGCACAGTCGTCGGGACTGGCAGCCCTCGGTGCACACCTTTCCAACTGGACACGACACTCCTTCCTGTACCGCTGGCTAACGGCCAAACCCGACCCGGCGGTCATCGTCATCGACCTGCGAAAGACCTACACCGTCGGCCCGCTCCTCGCACTTTTCGACCGTCTCGTCACGCCACTTACCAGCGCGTGGCAGACTGCCTGCACGCATTCGCTCACCGAGACCACCCACGAACCCCTCCAGAACCATCCGATTCGAACGGTCTCGATCGTCACACTCACTGTACTTCTGACAGAACTCACCGTGTCGCTCACGACCAACACACTCACACCAACGGGCGTGGGTGTGCGTCTCCTTGGTCTCGCCCTCGCTGCGCTCGGCACGCGTATCCGCGTCTCCTGGGCGCAGTGTACCGAATCGGCGACCTATCGGTATCTCGTTGCAGTTCTCGAACCACCGGAACCGCCAGCGTCTGAGGAGTCAGACAACAGCGCACGCTGATAAAGCACCTCTGCCGTAGTATTCTTACCATAGGATACTGTATAATCATACTCTGAAGTATGATACTCCAAAGTAAAATCTATCAAATCCGCTGATTAAACTCTCGAGAATGATCAAACAACTACTATGGGTTCTACACTTTCTGTCTAGTTCGCTATCGCCCGCAAGCAGGCGTACGAAGACGAACAGTATCCGTTCGACTCACTGCAGAACCGTGTCGTCAAGATGTTCGACGATGAGGACCGACTGGCTCGCTTGCGAACTGATGCCGACCTCTTGAAAGAAGACAATGAATTGCTCCAAGTGCACAGGGGCACTATTTCACAACCAACCATGGCTCTCGATAGAGCGACAATCCGGAACCTCTGTACCGATGCCGTCTTCGAGCGCGGGCAAACGTACCGCAAGGAGGGCCACATCCAGCAACTCGACCGTTTCGGCGATACCGTCACGGCCCGCGTGCAGGGCACCGAGCTATACGAGACGAGCCTCCACTTCGACAGCGACGAGTTCGACCCGCACTGCACCTGCCCGTACAGCAGCCCTGGCGAGTGTAAACACGTCGTCGCGGTATTGCTCGCCGTTGCCGACGAGATGCCCGACGACGAGAACGAGCACATTGAGGAATTACTGACAGATATCTCGACTGAGGATCTCCGCGCGTTCGTCCGCGAGGAACTCATCCGCGACCCGGAGATGCGCGAGCGCTTTCTCGCAGAGTTTAGCGACAAACCAAGAGTGTCGCCCGAGGAGTACCGGCAGGAAGTTGACCGTCTCTTCGACCAGCACACCAAGGAGTACCCCGTCGTGACTGGTGCCATCGACTTCTCTCAGCTCATCGATCTCGCCGAGCGCTATCGTGAGAACGACAAGTACGAACAGGCGGCCGCAGTCTATCGCGGACTCTCCGAAGGTATCGCCGAGAACATGAACCTCGTTGATGGTGCCTATGACCACTACGCACAGACGTTCCAGTCTGCACTCGATGCCTACGTCGATTGCGTCACCGAGGCCGATTTACCGGTGAGCCGTTCAAGGACCACGTCGATTATCTCGACGAACGAACCGACGAAGCGGTCGATTATTTGTCGCAGCAGTACGAGACTGCACGCGACGAACTCGAAGCCAAGCAGTGACGGGTGCGAACAACGCTTTTGACGATCAAAGACAAATCCTGACATACGCGGACTAGAACGGAGAAATATATGCCAATACACATCGATTCAGACGACGACAGCACGCCCATAGTCGAGCCAGATACGAATGCTCACAAACTACTGAAGGTTCTCTTCGACCATCCAGACATGGGTTTTGCTCCCAGAGAACTGGCAGAGCTGACCGATGTCCCCCATTCGAGTGTGCACAAAACGCTCTCACGACTGCAAGAGCGGGGGCTCGTTCGGAAAGTCGATTCGTATTGGGCCATTGCTGACGACGTTGCTGGCTCACGCGTGGGAAATCTCGTGAGTCTGGCTGCCATCGAGGAGGAGTACGGTGACGATGCCTATGGGGACGACGATGACTGGGTCGAAGACGCTCCTGACCTCGGCGAAAACGCGTAAGAACGGATGGCATACGCACAGGGAAGCGTCATCATCGCGCCACCGACGTTCAAATCGGGGTGCCGCCCGTATCTCGTCGTCTCGAATGCGAACCGGCCGTTCTTCGGCGACCGGTACACTGTCGCTGTCATCACATCCACTGAACGAGAGGCCGCTGTTCCACTCACAGAAGAGATACTCGTCGAGGGCGAACTGAAGACGTATCCCAGCTACGTCAGCCCGTGGTCGATGCATGTCTTTCCTGACCAGGAAATCACGAAACGCGTCGCGCAGGTTGACGAACAAACCAGGACGAGCGTCGCCGGGACGATTCGCGAATTCACCCGGGTGCTCGAATGAAGACGTTCCCGTCCATTCCACGCGTCGCCAATGCACCAGATGACCTCTTCGAGGAGGGCCATCTCTGGGTTCTGGAGAAAGTCGACGGCGCGAATTTCCGATTCCAGCTCCAGGAGTCAGGTCTCCTCCACTTTGGCGACTGGAACACTGTCTACGACGACCCAACTGCTGTCCCCGAGCCGTATCAACACGCTGTGCGGCACGTCCAGACTACTCTCGACCGCGGTGCACTCCGTGGTGCCGTCGATAGCGTGGCGGATGTCGTCTTCTTCGGCGAGGCGATGCACCGCCACACCATCGACTACGACTGGGACCGAACGCCCTCATTTCTGGGATTCGACGTCTGGTCGGACAATACTGGCGGATTCCTCGACCCCGGTGTTGCTGCACAGGTTTTCGAACGGTTGAACCTCCGACCAGTCAACGCTATCGAGCGGGAACTGCCTGCCCGGGATTTCGACCCCGATCGATTCGAGATACCCAGGTCGGCGTGGTACGACGGGCCGGCGGAGGGCGTCGTCATCCGAAACAAGCGCGACCAGCGCGCGAAGCTCTTGCACCCAGAGTTCCAGGAGGCCGACGAGAGCGTTCCCGTCAACGCCTCAGCGACAGATCTCGCCGCGAAGTTCGCCACCGACCACCGCTTCGAAAAGAGTGCAGCCAAACTCGAAGACAACGAGATACCCGTCACGTTCGAGACGCTCTACGACCGTGTTCTAGAGGACATCATCCGTGAAGAGCACAAACAACTCTACCACGGCACCTCGACCGTCGAAATGGATATCTTCCGGTCCGAAGTCGCTGCACTGACACGGAAGTTTGTCGACGAAAAATAGCAGTCTGCTACTCCACAGTCACACTCTTGGCCAGATTACGCGGCTTGTCGATGGACCGCCCCAGCCGATTCGCAACGTGATAGGACACCAGCTGTAGTTGGACGTTCGCCAAGACGCTCGCTGCACGCGGGTGCGTCTCTGGCACCTCTAGCACCTGGTCGGCGTACCGCTCGACGTCTGACGCACCGTCGGTCACAGCCACGACGGGCGCGTCGCGCGCTTCCACCTCCTTGACGTTCCCGATGGTCTTCCGGGCGGACTCCCCGTCACCGGTCACAATCGCGAACACCGGCGTATCCGCAGTTACCAGCGCCAGCGGGCCGTGTTTCAACTCCCCGGCAGCGAACCCTTCAGCGTGCTTGTAGCTAATCTCTTTCATCTTCAGCGCCCCCTCCAGTGCGACCGGGTAGTGATACCCCCGGCCGATGAAGAAGTACGCCGACGAATCCTCGTAAGTCTCGGCGACGGCAGCAGCATTGGAGTCGTCCAGCAACGCCTGCACGTCACCGGGCAGGTCACGCAACGCGGGAACGATGTCGCGTGCGTTACCACCGGCCATCCCCAACACGAGCAGGTTCAGCGCGGCCAGCTGGGAGGCGAACGTCTTCGTCGCGGCGACGCCGATTTCCGGACCGGCGCGGATGTAGAAGACGTGGTCGCACTCGCGGGCGGCGGTCGACCCCACAGTGTTGGTCACGGCCATCGTTCGCGCGCCGCGGCGGTGTGCCTCCCGCAACGCCGAGAGCGTATCGGCCGTCTCGCCGCTCTGGGTCACCCCAATCACGAGCGAGTCGCCGATTGGCGGGGGTGAACTCGCGTACTCGCTGGCGAGAAATGCCTGAGCGGGAATGCCGGCCTGCTGGAACAACTGGGCACCGTACAGCGCGGCGTGATAGGAGGTGCCACAGGCGACGAACTGGACGCCCGGTGGCGAGAGGTCGCCGAGGTCCTCGATGTCGACTTCGCCGGCGAGTTCGTCGACGCGGCCGCGCAGACACTGCCGAAGCGCCCGCGGTTGCTCGTGAATCTCCTTGAGCATGAAGTGGTCGTACCCACTTTTGCCGGCGTCCTCGGGGTCCCAGTCGACGGTGTCGACGGTCTTCTCGACCACCTCACCGTCGCCGTCGGTGACAGTCCAGCCCTCGCGGTCCAGCTTGGCGAACTCGCCGTCGGCCAGATAGACGACGCGGTCGGTGAAATCGCGGAATGCGGGCACGTCGCTGGCGAGATAATAGGCGTCCTCATCGAGGCCAAGCACGAGCGGCGAGTCGTGGCGCGCCGCGAAGATGGTGTCCTCGCCGGCCAGCACCGCAGCAATCGCGAAGCTCCCCTCGACGCGGGAGAGCGCGTCCCGGAATGCGGCCTCGGGGTCGAGTCCCGAATCGAGTGCGTCCTCGATGAGATGGGGGACGACCTCGGTGTCGGTGTCGCTGCGGAAGGTGTGGCCGCTGGTCGAGAGTTCGTCGCGCAGCGTCTGGTAGTTCTCGATGATGCCGTTGTGGACGACGGCCACGTTGCCGGTACAGTCCTGGTGTGGATGAGCGTTCTCGTCGGTCGGCGGACCGTGCGTACTCCAGCGGGTGTGACCGACGCCGACCTCACCGTCGGGTGCGTGCGTTTCGAGTGCACCGCGCAGCTCGTCGATTTCGCCGGCACACTTCGTGATATCCACGTTCTGCCCGGTGCCGGTCAGCGCGACGCCCGCCGAATCGTAGCCCCGGTACTCCAGTTTCGAGAGGCCGTGGACGAGCGTCTCCAGCGTCTCGCCATCGCGGCCGACACAGCCGATGATACCACACATTATCGGAGCACCTCCGCGCCTTCCGGAATAGTCCCACGGACGTGTGCGCCGGTTCCGAGCGTGACGTTCGGGCCGACGAGCGTCCCGGGTTCGACGCTCACGTCGCCGCGAGCCCGGGTGCGGTCGGCGACGACGGCACCGAGGCGCTGGTCTTCGAAGACCGTCTTGTTGACGCGCACGTCGCTCGGCCCGCCCGGAATCGTCGTCGCTACGCCCAGATGGACGTCCTGGCCGATGACGGCATCACGGAGCGTCGACCCGGCGTCGACACGAGCATCGGCGTCCAACACCGTGCGCTCGGCGGTGACGTTCGGCCCAACGGTCACGTTCCGGCCGAGTGCGACGTTCGGGCCGATGACTGCACCGGGGGCGACTTCGCAGTCCGGGCCCACAACAACTGGGCCGCGCAGCGTCGCGTCCTCGTGGACGCTGGCGTTGGCGTCGACCCAGACGCTCTCGCGGCGTTCGGGTTCGCTGATGCGTCCTCGGGCGAGCACTTCCGAGGCGACCTGCAGGAGGTCCCACGGATAGGTGGCGTCGACCCAGAGCCCGCCGATGCGGACGCCACGAACGCGCTCTTCGACGACGAGGTCGCCGATAGTATCAGTGAGTGCGAGTTCGCCAGCCTCGCGTTCTGTCTTCCCGATGGCGTCGAAAATCGACGGTTCGAACGCGTAGATGCCAGCGTTGATGAGTCGGTAAGTGTCGGCGTCAGGTTTCTCGACGATTTTGGCGATATCGCGGTCGTGGAGAGTGACCGCGCCGTAGCGACTGGCGTCGGGCCGTTCGAGGACAGCGAGTGCGGCCGGCGCGGTGTCGTTTTCGAAGGCGTCTGCGACCGCTTCGACAGCGGCGGCCTCGATGATGCGGTCGCCGTTGACGACGAGATGCGGGCTGTCGACGGTCTCGCGGGCCTGGAGGAGGGCGTGACCGCTGCCCAGTTGTTTGCGCTGGACGACGTAGTCGATGGGGACCGAGCGATAGGAGGGGCCGAAGTGTTCCTGGACGCGCTCGCGGCGGTAGCCGACGACGAGGACGATACGTGCCATTCCGGCGTCGACGAGTGCGTCGAGAACGTGTTCGAGGATAGGGCGGTTCGCCGCTGGCAACATCGGCTTGGGACGGTTCCGCGTCAGGGGGCGCAGACGCGTCCCTTCACCGGCCGCCAGCACGACCGCAGTCTGAACGCTCATACGGAGTGATAGCAGGCAGACAATTTTAACGTTCTGGGACGCGCAACGTTCGCGGGGCTGCCTGTCGTCCCATTATGACCAGAATGCGCGTTGGCGCTCTTCGATTTCGCGCAACACAGTTGCCAGCACGTCTCGCCAGTCCGCTGGAAATTCCGTGTCCGAGCCGGGCGTCGGTGCGTCGGGGCCAGGGTGGACGTGTTCTCTGTCGTTGTGTGTCGACGGATGGCGGTCCCAACGGTGGTCGAAGGTCCCCTCCTGCTGGCGCTCGTGGTAGTGGATCGAAAAGTCGTTATTCTCGTACCAGACGATTTCGAGGCGGGCCTCTGCGACCGTTGGTGGGTACAGCCCCTCGTCGTAGTCGAGGACGAGGCGACTCGGCGCGTAGTCGGGGTCCGCTGTCACGTCGACAAAACGGTCGTCATTTCCTAACCGCTCTCGGATCCGGTCGAGGCGGTCGAAATCGACTGGCGCTGTGTCTCTCGAATCGTCAAGTGGGGACGCTTCGTCGCCTGTCATACCGACGACTGACTGCGGTCGGCAGTCGATCCGTCGGCAGCTGAAACGGCTCGGTCGAGCAGTTCGACGCGGCGACGAACCGTTTGCCACTCGCTGAGGCGCTCCCATGCCGCTTCGATTGGAACATCCGCCTCGTCAGCGTAGTCAGCGAGACTCACTTTCTCAGGGGAATCTCCGTCAAACTCGGCTGCAAGCTCCTGTGCACGCTCGCGCTGCTCGGCCAATCTGGTGACGATTTCTTTCGTGTCGAACTGTGCGCGAATTTCTTGACTTCGTCGCCAGGCGAGATACTCTCGATTGAGCCGGTATGTCGCAGGTTCGGTTCCTGTCTGCACGACAATACCAATGCGCTCGAACCAGTCGAGGTACTCGCGGGCAGCGTCAGTGCCGTGACCAGCGAGGTCGGCTACTCCCCTGACGGTCGCCGGTTCGTCCAACTGAAGGACGGCATCAAAAAAGTCGTCGCGTGTCCGTTCGCCACGGACAAGGTCTTCTGGTGGCCGTAACGAATCAAAATCCGGCCGCTCACCAGCGTTGCTATCGATTTTGAGGTTGTCTGCTGGTTCTTTCATGATTGTTTTTGCCGCTGCATCTGAATAATACTTTTGACTGGCGGAATATTCCGAGCACTACCCCAGACCTCGTCGAGAACTACTCGAAGCATCTCGCGGTAGTCAGCTGGCCACGTGCCATCTCTTCACGGCGTTGCCGCGATTGGTGGTGGGGAATAATTTCCAATCGCACTACCGCTCGCCCATCGCCTCACCGGCGACTTTCCGACCCTGGGCGGTCAGCGCGACTTCCTTGCGCTCGCGGACCACTTCGACAACGTCGAGTTCGATGAGTCGGTCGTAGATTTCCTCGACTTTTTCGACGTCGATGCCGACGAACTCGGAGATGCCAAACGGCGAGACGCCCGAGTACAGCGCCATGATGACGCGGCGTTCGGTCGGTTCGAGGTCCAGATTCGCGCGATTTCGCTCTGCACCCTCTTCGAGGAGTTGTTTCAGAACGGAGATGTGGTGTTCCTGTCCGGAGAGGTGTGTCTCGACGCTCGCGCCGTCCATCGAGTGTTCGACTTCGATGACTGCGCGTTCCTCGTCGGCGACGACCTTCTCGTCGATGCCGAGTTCGCCGATGTCGTCGCGGTCGATGGCAAACTTCTGGCCGTCTTCGAGGACCATCCGCACCGCTTCTTCGCTGACCTTGAGCCGGCCACGCTGCCACTCGGCGTTCTGGACGACGCCGCCTTTGACTGCTGGATGCTGGACGTAGATGACGGCGTTGTCGAGAATCGCCCGATAGAAGTTCGTGCGAAACGTCTCGTGGTCGGCCGTCGCAAGCAGGATGATGTCGTCGCCGACGTACAGCGTCGAGTAGTTCGACTCGGTAGAGGCCGCCTGGTTGACGTCGTAGCGCTCGCCCATCTCGTCGATGTCTTCGAGCGGAATCGTGAGCTTGCCGTCGGCGACGAGTGCGATGCGCTGGTTGGTCAGGATGACCCGACACTGCTGCCAGCTGGCGTCGTTGATGTCGTGGCCGCCCTTGACGGCCCGCATGTACTTGCCCTGCGTGTCCTCGATCTTCTTCTCTGAGTTGCTCATGACCGCCGTTGCCCAGTGTTTGCCACTCGTGCAATTAGTCGTTGTGGGTGTTGCGGCGCTCGCTGCCACTTAATCACTCCTCGCTCATGGCTTCGCTGGCCATGTTCCGCCCTTGTGCGTTCAGCGACACCTCGGTCCGGACGCGGACTTCGTCGACGGCACCCACGTCCAGCAACGTCTGATAAATCTCCTCGACCTGGTCGACATCGATGCCGACGAAGTCAGACATCTCGAATGGCGAGACGCCCGAGTACAGCGCCATCAACACCTGTCGCTCCATCTCGTCGAGTTCGTAGTCGTCGTCCTGTCGGTCTTCGATGACCGTCTCCAGTAGCGACTCCAGTGCGCGGGAGTGCCACGCCATCCCGGAGAAGTGCGTCTCGACCGAGCGGTCCTCGGCGTCGGTGTGTTCGACTTTGACGACAGTGCGACCCTCGCCCATCACCTGCTGGGTTTCGGTGTCGATAGTGCCGACGTCCTCGATGCCGAAGGTGAGTGATTCCCCACCAGGCAGGCCGACGTTGACGGTGTCGTCGTCGAGGCGAAATCGACACTTCGACCAGGATGCGTCGTCCTGGATGACGCCGCCGACCACTGCCCGGTGTTTGACCAGGATGACCTCGTCGTGGAGCGCAGCCCGGCAGTACTCCGATTCGAAGTCACCGACGCCCTGTGCGTCGATGAGGATGACGTTGTCACCGATCTGTAGCGGTGTTGCAGTCGTCGTATCGACACCATCTGGGACGATATCGTCCTCGCCGTGGGGGACCAGAATTCGGGAGTGTGGGATGGCCTGCTTGCCGCCGCTGGTGGCCAGTACCATCCGCTTGCTCGTCAGCACAACCCGACAGGACCGCCAGTCGCTGTCGTCGAATCGCTGGCCGTCCTTGACGACGTAGCGGTAATCGCCAGAGGTGTCGACGAGCTTCTGTTCTCCCTCGCTCATTGCCCGTTGTTGTCCGGAGGTAGTCGGCCGACGTACATAAGTGCTGACGAATCGACGGGCGGGCCACCGAATGGGGCGCTTACTGTTGATTGGGTTTGCTCAGATAATTAGCAGCCCCCCACCAATGACTGCTAGCGCGCCGAACCCGACACAGACTTTCCAGAACGCCACCCGCTCGACGACGCGCGTGAGTGCGTCCACAGTGAGATAGCCCACGACACCACTCACCACGAGTGCGACTGCCGCTGTCGCCGGGTCGATTGCGGGCAGTCCGTCGTCCAGTACGACGAGGAGTCCCGCACCGAACGCGGCCGGAATTGAGAGCACGAAAGAGAGTCTGAGGGAGTCTCCACCTTCGTGGCCGCGCAACAGGAGCGCGCTAACGGTCGTTCCCGACCGGGAGACGCCGGGCAGTACTGCGACGCCCTGGAGCGCACCGACGAGCACCGCGTCTATCAGGTCCGGCTGGCCGCGGGTTGCGCGGGCACGTGATTCGGCCGTGCGCATCAAAACCCCCGTTCCCAGCAGGAGCGCGCCGATGAGCGCGACGAAGGCACCGCCGGCGACGGCCGAGACCAGTTCTTCCAGTGCGAGATACCCGCTGAAGCCGACGACCACCGAGACGGCCGTCGCGAGTGCGAAGAAGGTGAGGTCTGCCGTCTCGCTGTCGAAGGCAGTGCTGGGGTTCCACGCGGGAACGTCGGCGAGGACCTCGGCGAGGACGTCGCGGTAGTACACTGTCGCGGCGACGCCGGTGCCGGCGTGCAAAAAGAGCGCGAACTGCGTCGCCGCGCTGGGGTCAGCATCGAGTGCAGTGAGTGCGAGCGCGACGCTGCCCTCGCTGGAGACGGGTATCCACTCCAACAATCCCTGCACCAGCCCGACGACGGCGGCGACCAGCCACTCGACCATGTGCGGGAGAGCGGCGGCCGCCGTGAAAAGCAGTCGGATTCTCGCTGCGAGTGGCTCGGAATTCAGGGCGGGGCCTGCCGCTCCTCAGGGCCCGTTGCCGACCAGCCAGCCCGCCTCGCGCACGACGATGTAGACCTCGTAGCAGAACACGAGGAACACGCCGACGATTCCGCCCCACAACAAGAGCCCGAAGAGGGTCGGTCCGATGGCCGCCATCAGTCCGACACCTCCGAACCGCCGTCGACGGCGGGGTCGTCCAGCCGACTCGTCTCCCCCGAGAGCGCATCGAGATCCTGTTCGGTGTTCGAAAGCCAGGAGATGAGCAGCGTCAGGGCAGTCGAGACGAGGAAGGCACCCGCAAAGGAGGTGAGATAGAGCGGGTCGGCCGCCGGCAGCAGGTCGCCGATAACGGGGATTGCGGTGATGGAGCCGCGAAAGTCCGGAAAGTACGCCAGTCCCACGGCCAGCCCGACGACGCTACTGGCGAGCGCGCCGGAGCCGGTCAGTCTCCGCGAGTAGAGGCCGTAGACGAGCGGGAAGGCCACGGCTGCACCCAGCAAATCAGCCAGGAAAAAGAGCCTGAGGACACTCTGTGCGCGGAGGCTGACGTAGATGGCGGCGACAGCGACGACGACGGTCAGGGTCCGGGCACCCAGTCGGAGCGTGCGGTCGTCGGGGGCGGCGAGCAGGCGCGGCAGGTCGGCGGTGACGATGCTCGACAACGCGTTGAACAGGGTGTCCACGGAACTCATCACGAGCAAGAGCGCCAGCAGGACGACCGCGAGGACGATCCACTCGGGGAACGCCGCGTTCAGTAGCAGGAACAGGGAGATGTCGGCGTTGTACTCCGGACCGAGCGCCGTGACGACTTCGGTCTGGCCGACGGCGACGATGCCGAAGAGGGCAGCGACGAACACGATGAGACTGTTGGCGACGGTTGCGTTCCGGAAGCCGCGACGGACCGTCTCGCTGTCTTTCCCGGCGTAGATTCGCTGCCACCAGGTCTGGTTGATGAGTTCGGCACCGAGGATGGCGAAGGCGAGCGCCACGCCAAACTGCAGGCCGGCGGCAAAGCCGGGGTCGAGCAGTGCGGGATTGGCGGCCGTGATGCCGGCGTGGATGGCGCCGCTGCCGCCGAGTGCGACGACCGCACCGGCGAAGGCAACGGCGAGCAGTGGGAGCACGAGCAGTGCCTGGATGGTGTCGGTGAAGATGCTCGCCCGGAGGCCGCCGTAGCCGGTGTACAGCAACACGAAGCCCCCGACGAGGACGGCCGTCTGCCACTGGGGGACGCCGGCGACCAGCGAGAGCGCGCCCGCGATGCCGGTCAGTTCGGCCGCGAGGAAGACGAACATGTAGAGTGCGCTCACGAGGAGGACGAACGCGTACATCGCGTCGCCGTAGCGGGCGTGAGCGTACTCGGTCAACGAGTGGCCGTCGGGGACGAGTTCCCGAATACGCGGGCCGAGCTTCGAGTACGCGAACATCGGGGCAGCCTCGCCGATGGCGTAGCCAACGACGGCGGCGATACCGAACGCGGCACCTGCCTCCGGCGCGGCGAAGAGTATCCACACGCCCATCACGGACGCGACGAGCGTCGTCGTCATCTGTCCATTCCCCGCCGAATTGCGAGCCGTGATGAGGTCCTCGACCGACTGGACCGACCCCCGCGAGTACCAGACGCCGAGGCCGGTAAACACCACGAGCGTCACGACAGTCAGCCCCAGCGCGACGGCGGTGCTTACCACGTCTCACCACCTCCCGACGGCGGTGTGTCGGGGTCGTACGCGGCATCGAAGAACGCCACTTCGAGTTCGACGGTCCGGCCGAAGAGTCGCTCCAGTCGTGCTTGCCGGCGCGACGACGCTGCCGCCCCTTCGCGGTCCAGCTCTGCTCGGAGCCACCCGACGAACTCCTCGAACTCCTCGTTCGCGTGAAGGTCGACCCACTCTGCGAGGTAAAACCGGTCGGGTCGCTGGTTGGGTTCGGGTGTCGCCCACGACAGGTATATCCACTCCGCGGGGACGAGGACTGCGAGCGTCTCGGCGTACCCGCCCTCGCCTGCGGCGCGGACGAGAAGGTCCTCGAAGGCGCGTGTCGTCGGTGTCAGGTCGGGGTCGGCGTAGGTCTCCTCGTCGGTCCCGAGCGCGTCGAACGAGCGCTCGAAGTAGTCGTTCTCGTCAGCAGTCAGCACGCCGAGAAAATCCGAGAGCCGCGATTTTGCCGCCATCGTGGGTGCGTCACCGACGGCATGACCGAACACTCCGACCAGCGTTTCGAGAAACGCGTAGTCCTGAATCAGATACTGGCGGAACGCGTCGTCGCCAAGTGTATCCGCTCGGAGCTCTGCAGTGAATCGATGACCCGTCGCCTCGGTCCACGACGGCTCGGCGCGTGCCCTGACCCAGTCGGTAAACCGCGCCTCTGTCTGTTCGGACGCGTACAGCGCGTAGGAGTCTGGCACGTCTCCCGCTTCCGTACCTGCGCCGCCGCCGCTCATATTGGCCACCCCTGCTGGTTCCAGGCGGCGTCCCAGAACAGGTACTCGTACCGGGCGGAGGTCCGGAACCGCTCCCGGTAGCGCTCTTTCTCTGTTGCTGTTGCGTCCGCTGCCACGTCGTCCATCAGGTCCTTGCACCACTCCGCGAGTTCGGTAAACTCCTCGCCGGCGTACATCTCGATCCACTCGGCGTACCCCTCGTGGTCCGGTATGCCCCGTTCGGCGAGGCGCTTGCCGGTGACGTTGAACCCCCACATACAGGGGAGCAACGCGGCAACCAACTCGCCGAAGGTGTCCGTCGCCGCCGTGCGAACGAGAAAGTCGGTGTATCCCTGTGTCGTTGGCGACGGCGTGGTCGCCTCGAGTTCTGCCTCGGAGATGCCGAAGTCCGCGGCGTACGCCCGGTGGAGGTCCATCTCGGTGTTGATCGTCGACTCCAGCAACTCCGCGAACGTCCCCATCCGGTCGAGATCGGGCGCGTTCGCCCCGCCGTAGGCGAACATACGGGCGTACTCGACCAGGTAGACGTAGTCCTGTCGGACCCAGTATTTGAATGGCTCCTCGTCGAGCGTTCCCGCGCCCAACTGCTCGACCATCGGATGGCCCAGAATGGCGTCCCAGATCGGATCGCCGATGGTCGCGAGGTTGTCTGTGAATGGCATATCCGTACTGTCTTTCCCGCGCCTATTAATGGTTGGTATAATTCAGTTATATCACAATCGTTCCCCGAACCACACCGGGTGTTGTCGTGTTGCATCCAACGGTTCGAAAGGGAATTACGCCGGCCCGCCGTGGACCCGACAATGACACTGCTTTCGCCTGCCCGTGACGCACTCGCCACGGGACCGCTCTGTGACGCCTGTCTGGGCCGTCTCTTCGCCGACCGGAGTTTCGGGCTGACCAACGCCGACCGCGGCCACAGCCTCCGCGTTGCCGTTGCACTCGAAGACGACGAACCGTTCGAGGACCCAGACGACGAGTGCTGGGTCTGTGAAGGCGAGTGTGCCCGCTACGACTGGTGGGCCGAAAACGCCGCTGCTGCGGTTCGAGGGTACGACTTCTCGACCTACCAGGTTGGCACTCGCGTGCCGCCGCTCCTCGAGGAAAACGACTTGCTCCTCCGCGAGGAGGCGGGACTCGATGAAGATGCCGGCGAACTCCTCAAATCGGAGTTCAACCGGGAGGTCGGTAAGCGGTTCGGCGCGCTGACCGACACCGAAGTCGACTTCGGCCGACCTGACATCATGCTCCACTGTGACCTCACGACCGACGAGGTCGAGGTGCAGGTCAACTCCGCGTTCGTCTACGGCCGCTACCGGAAGCTGAAGCGGGACATCCCCCAGACGAAGTGGCCCTGCCGGGACTGCAACGGGACCGGCCGCCAGCGCGACGAACTCTGCGACGGCTGTGACGGTACGGGGTATCGCTACGACGAGAGCGTCGAGCAACTGACTGCACCGGTTGTCGAAGAAGCGATGGACGGTTCTGGCGCCACCTTCCACGGCGCTGGCCGCGAGGACGTCGACGCGCTGATGCTCGGCTCCGGTCGCCCCTTCGTTATCGAGGTCGATGACCCCCACGTCCGCGATATCGATACCGACCCGCTCCAGGCAGATATCAACGACTTCGCCGACGGGAAGGTCGAAGTCGAGGGACTCCGGCTGGCGACTCACGAGATGGTCGAACGCGTCAAGGAACACGACGCCAGCAAAACGTACCGGATGGACGTTTCACTCGACGAACCCGTCGACCAGGAGACGTTCGACGCCGCACTGGACGAACTCGACGGGGCGACTATCTACCAGGAGACGCCCCAACGCGTCGACCACCGGCGCGCGAGCAAGACGCGCACGCGAGAGGTCTACAGTATCGACGGGACCGTCGACGGTGATACCGCCGAACTCGAAGTCCACGGCGAGGGCGGCCTCTACGTGAAGGAACTGGTCAGCAGCGACGAGGGCCGGACCGAACCCAGTCTCGCCGGCCTGCTGGGTGTCGGTGCCGAAGTCACCGCACTGGACGTGCTGGACGTGGAAGGCGAAGCGGAACCCTTCGCTGACGAGGACTTTTTCCGGGACGCGTAATCTGCTCGGATAGAAACCTTCTGCTGTGGTCAGATTCAGGGTATTCTTTCTCAATTCACGGGAAAATATTAGCATCTTCACGCCCGAGTGTGATATACGAATGTCCAAATCCACAGACGAACGGGGGCGTATTTATCTCCCGAAAGATGTCCGTGAACAGTTCGGGGAGGAGTATCGGATTGTCGAACTTCCCACACACGTTGCCCTGTTTCCTGTCGACGACGACCCACTCGAAGGTGCGCGGGATGCGGTCGGCGATGCGTTCCAGAACAGGACCGTCGACGAACTGAAAGATGACGCGCGTGCGTCGATTAGCCGTGAGGTTGCCGACGAGATAACACAACGTGGTGAATGAGGTGTGTACGTCGAAACCGATTTTCTCTTTGCACTGCTCAAAGACGACGACTGGTTGGCCGCTGAAGCCGAACAGGCCCTCGCAGACCACGACAACATCCACACATCGATTCTATCGTACGCCGAACTACTGGTTGCGTTATACGACCGAGATGAGAGCGAATACGCTACCGAACCGGCACGGGCAGTGACGAATCTTCTTGAACTCGTCCCAATTCAGCCACAAACTCACGAAGAGGCTGTCCTCGCTGCAGCGGCGTTTCTGGAGGAGAACGATCTCACCCCGTTCGACGCACTGCACGCGGGAATTGTCTCCCAGGGCCATGAGCGCGTATTGTCGAGTGAACGAGACTACGATGCTCTCGGTGTGAGCCGACTCCCACTGGAACCATCCGAGGGTGAGACCAGTGCTGACGAGTGAGACAACACCACTCGGCGAAACTCACTTGTCGTGGTAGCACATAACACGGGCTGGTAAGTCCCAATGTGTCACTTCCGTGAATTCGAGTCCGTCCGCTGGAAAGAACTGGCAGAAGACGACGCGGAAGACGAGCCAGCAGAGGAGATGGACCTGCCGGAGATGGAGACGCCGAAAATCGAGACGCCGGAGTTCGAGGAGCCGGAGATTGCTGACGACTGACAGTCGTCAGACGACCAAGCACAATCGTTTTTTGCCGGGGGACGAACCGGATAGCTATGCAACTCGGCGTCGACGAGGCGGGGAAGGGACCCGTACTGGGGTCGATGTTCGCCGCGGCGGTGCGTGCCAACCCCGAGCGCCTGCCCGACGGTGTCGGCGACTCCAAGGACATCCAACCGGCACGCCGCGAGGAACTTGCGCTGGCTATCCACGACGTAGCTGACGCCGTTGCCGTCGCGGAGATTCCTGTCGAGCGTATCGACGACCCCGAGACCGACATGAACGCCCTGACCGTCGCCGCCCACGTCGAGGCGCTCGCTGGCGTCGCCAGAGATGGCGACGAGGCGTACGTCGACGCTGGTGATACCAACGCCGTCCGGTTCGAACAGAACGTCGGCGACGGCGTCTCCGCGGACGTGGATTTGCGTGCAGAACACGGCGCAGACGAAACGTACCCCATCGTGGGCGCGTCCTCGATCGTCGCCAAGGTAACCCGCGACGCCCACGTCGCCCGTCTCAGTGCCGAGTACGGCGACGTGGGGAGTGGCTATCCGAGCGACCCGGCAACACGGGATTTTCTCCGGGAGTTCGTCGCCGATAACGACTGTCTGCCGGCGTGTGCGCGCAGTTCCTGGCAAACGAGTCAGGACGTGCTGGCGGCCGCAAATCAGGCCTCGCTTTCTGACTTTTGAGGTGGTCTGGCTGTCGTGTCTCAGCGTGGCTAGCCACGGCTTCGTCGTGACGACAAGATATTTATTCGAGGGCAGTTACTCAGAATATGAGTAACCATGACGATACTCGTCACAGGCGGCGACGGCTACATCGGCTGGCCGACCGCCCTGCGCATCGCCGACCGGACAGACGAACGAGTGCTCGCCGTCGACAACTTCGCCCGCCGCGAGTGGGTCGAAGAAGTTGGCTCTGTGAGCGCGATTCCCGTCGCCAGCATCGAGGAGCGAATCGACGCGGCCGAGGAGACACTCGGGATTCGAAACCTCTCCTTTGCCGAGGGTGACCTCACCGAGAAATCCTTCGTCGACGAACTCCTGACGGTCCACGAACCGTCGGTAATCGTCCATACTGCGGCCCAACCGTCCGCACCCTACTCGCAAATCAACGGTGAGCGGGCCAACTACACCCAGCACAACAACCTCCAGGCCACTCGGAACCTGCTGTGGGGACTCGACGACCACGACCTCACCGACACCCACTTCATCGAGACGACGACGACCGGCGTCTACGGCGCACCCGAGTTCCCGATTCCCGAAGGCGGCGCAGTCATGGAAAACGACGGCGACCGGGACGAGGTGCCCTTCCCCAACATCGGCGGCAGCTGGTATCACGCCACGAAGGGTTTCGACGCCCAGAACATGCGCCTGGCCAACACCCAGTTCGGCATCCCCGTTTCGGACGTGCGGACGGCAATCACCTACGGCACCGAAACCGAGGAAACCCGCCAGGACGACCGGCTGAAGACCCGATTCGACTTCGACTACTACTTCGGGACGGTCGCCCACCGCTTCTGTGCCCAGGCCGTCGCAGGCTACCCTGTCACCGTCTACGGGAAGGGCGAACAGCGCAAACCGTTCATCTCGCTCGAAGACGCCGTCGAAGGACTGGCTCAGATTGCGCTGACTGACGCCGACGAGCGTCCGGATGACCTCACGGTCTACAACCAGGTTACCCGCGCTATCAGCATCGTCGAAGTCGCCGAAACCATCGCAGAGGCCGGCGACGCCTACGACCTCGACGTGGCCGTCGAGCACTTCGAGAACCCCCGCGACGAGGACGAGACCCACAAGATGGAAATCGAGAACGACCGCTACCACGAAGTCATCGGCGGGCAGGCGCAGTCGTTCGAGGCGGCGATGGACGACGTGCTCGCGTCGCTGACCCGCTACGCGGACGTCATCGAGGCCCACGAGGACCGCTTCCTCCCGGGCGTGCTCGAAGACGACGAGGAGTGAGGCGATGAACGTTCTCGTCACCGGTGTCTGTGGCTACATCGGGAGCGAACTCGTCGCACAGTTGCGTGACCGCGACGACGTCGACCGTATCGTCGCACTCGACAACCTATCGTCGGGGTCGCCCCGCGTCTTCTTCGGGCAACTCGACGGCTCCATCGAGTTCCACCGCGGCGACGTTCGCGAGTACGGTGATGTCGAGAGCGTGATGCGAGACGTCGATACCGTGGTCCACCTCGCCGCGATTACCGGCGCGGCGAGTACCCACGACCGCCGCGAGGAGACCTTCGCTATCAACCTCGACGGCACGGAGAACGTCCTGAAGGCCGCGAGCAAACTCGGCGTCGAGCACGTCGTCTTCGCCTCCTCGTGTAACGTCTACGGGCGGGCGACGAGTACCGACATCGACGAGACGGTCGACCCCGACCCGATCAACCCCTACGCCGAGACGAAACTCCAAGCCGAGTCGCTGCTCTCGGAGTACTGTGCGGACGGCGAGATGACCGGAACCGCGCTCCGGATGAGCACGAACTACGGCTACTCGCCGGGCGTCCGGTTCAATCTGGTCGTCAATTACTTCGTGTTCCGGGCGCTCACCGGTCGAGCGCTGACCGTCTACGGTGACGGCTCGAACTGGCGGCCGTTCATTCACGTCGAGGACGCCGCTCGTGCCTACGCCGACGCCGCCTGCAATCCCGACGCGTGGTCCCAGACCGTCTACAACGTCGGGAACACCGACGAGAACTACCGCGTCGCAGACGTTGCGGCTATCGTCCGCGAAGAGGTCGGCGACGTGGACATCACGTATCTCGAAGACGAACACCCCGGGCCGTCCTATCACGTCAATTTTGACCGCCTGGGCGAGACCGATTTCGACCCGGCGTGGACGCTCCGCGAGGGCGTTCGCGACCTGGCACAGCGATTCAGAAGCCAAATCCATGACTGACACACCAGCAACATCGTCGCCCCACATTGCCGTCACCGGCGCAGCGGGCTACATCGGCAGTCGCGTCGTCGCAGAACTACAGGAGGTCCATCCCGACTGGGAGGTGACCGCGCTCGACAACTTCTATCTCGGTGACGTCCGCACTATCGGCGATGTCGATGTCCAGCACGTCGATATTCGGAATCGCGACCGACTGGAGGACGCACTCGCCGGTGCCGACGTGGTGCTGCACCTCGCGGCCATCTCCGGCGTCGACGACTGCGAGGAGCGGGCCGACCTGGCCTACGAAGTCAACGTCCATGGCACCGACAACGTCGCCTGGTTCTGCCGGAAGACCGGGACAGCCCTCGCGTTCCCGTTCTCGATGGCCGTGCTGGGCGACCCCCAGTCGTTCCCGATCACCGTCGACCATCCGCGCGACCCGATGAACTGGTACGGGCGCACCAAGTACCTCAGCGAGCGCAGCATCGAAACCTTCGCCGACGGCTCGTTCCCGGCCCACCAGTTCATGATCTCGAACCTCTACGGCCACCACACCGTCGACGGTCAGCGCATCTCGAAGGGAACGGTGATCAACTTCTTCGTCGGTCGGGCACGCGCCGGCGAGACGCTCACGGTGTACGAACCCGGGACCCAGTCCCGAAATTTCGTCCACGTCGTCGACGTGGCCCGGGCGTTCGTCCGGAGCACAGAACGACTGGTCGAACAGGTTGCGGCCGAGGAAACCGGCGTCGAAAAGTACGAGATTGCGACCGACGAGGACCCGAGCGTTGAGGCGATGGCCGAACTCGTCGCCGCCGTGGCCAGCGAACAGCAGGGTCAGCGGCCACCGGTCGACATCGTCGAGAACCCGCGCGGTAACGAGACGCTGGTCAGTAATTTCGACGTCGACTGGTCGCGCGCCCGCGAACAGTTGGGGTGGGAACCGACCCGGACTGTCGAGGGGACGGTTACAGAGTTGCTCGCAGAGTAGTATCGGACACTTTTCTCAAAAAACAGCGACGGTCGACTACTTCTCTTCCTCGAGGAGGAGGTTCCGGAGCACGTCACCGTAGGCGGGCCGGGTGACGAGCACGCCGATGAGGACACCGACGATGGTGACGATGGCAAAGCCCTGGAGTTCGCCCAGCGAGAGGACTGCGAGCGGACTCATGGCGATGATGGTCGTCGCCGCGGCCGCGCCGATGACCCAGAACGCCTTCCGGAAGCGGTTCTGGAACACCCGCCCGGTCGCCACCTCCCCGCTTTGCAATATTTCGTCGGCGATGATGACGAGATCGTCCACCCCCGTCCCAATGACCGCGATGAGGCCGGCGATGTGTGAGAGGTTCAGCGCCAAGCCGATCGCCGAGGCGAAGCCGAGCAGGATGAACACCTCAGCGCCGGCGGTCAGCAACATCGGGATGGCGACGCGTGCCTCCCGGTAGCGGTAGAAGATGACGCCGCTGACGACCAGCCAGGCGATGAGGCCGGTCAGGAGTGCGAGGGGCTTGAACTGCTGTGCGAGGCTCGGTGCCAGATACAGCTCAGACTGGATGTCGAGTTCGGTCGGCAGTGCACCGGATTCGAGGTTGAGTTTGATCTCCTGAGCGTCGGAGAGATTGTTCGTGGTGATGCTGAACTGCGGGCGGTTGATGAACTCCTCGCGGTTCTCCAGTGTCGTCGCGAGGTCCTGTGTCATCGTCGCTGCGGACTGCCGTTCGCCGTCGACGACGGTGTAGAGACACCAGCCGGGGTCTTCAGGGGACTGCCGCCATCGGCAGTTCCCGATCCCCTCGTTGGTGAAGCCGTTCTCGACCATCACCTGCTGGAAGTTCCCGGCGGCGTCCTCGGTCATCGTGACGCCGACAGAGGGTCGTCCCTCCTGGCTCTCTCGCACCGGCGAGATTCCGGTGAAATCACCCTGAGTCAGCACCGAGACGTTCCGGTACTCGGTGCCGTTCTCGGTCTGGACGGGGAAGCCCGCGACGACCTCGACCCGACCCGGCTCGCCGATGAGGTCCTTCACTTCAGACCGGGTCGCTCCCGGCACTTCGATGACCAGGAAGTCCTCTCCGGTCGCCGCCTGTACGGTCGAGGCATCGCCACCAGTCAGTCCGCCCTGGTTGATTCGCCTGTCGAGGACGTTCTCAGCGGTGTCGAACGTCGAACTCGTCACGCCGTCACGAATCTGGTTTGTGGATACGTCGAGTCCTGCTTCACCGAGTGCGTCCGCGAACTCCTGTTGCGTGACGTTGTCGTCGAACACTTCGATGGTGTTCGACTCCTGGCGGATGTTCACGTCGATGGCATCGACGCCGAGTTCGTCCGAGACGGTCTGTCGGATGGCCCGGTCGTCAGTCTGGTTGTTGGCGATGCCGACGTTCTCGGCCGTCAGCCCGACAAGTTGCGCCCGGAGTCGCGTCCCGCCGGAGAGTTCGAGTCCGAACTGCAGATTCGTTATCCCGTCGTCGTTGCTGACCTGCGTGCCGTTTCCAATGCTGCTGTTGTTGTCGGTCGCTGCGTCACCGGCGTCACCCGTCGGTGCGAACAGCGCGATACCGCTCAGGACGATGAGTATCACCAGCGCGACGATGCGCCAGTTCTCTCGAATCTCCATCACCACTCACCTCCGATCATTTCGCGACTCCCTCGTACTTGTAGTAGCGAAGCAAGCTCATGTTCAACATGTAGGTGTTCATCAGGTCAGCAGTCAGCCCGAAGACGAGAATCAACCCGATTTCCGGGAGCAGTGGAATCCCGAAGAAGGTCGCGACGATCGTCATCACGATCATCGCCGAGATAGACGTGAGCGTCATCGTTATCCCGGTCCGCATGGCTCGGTAGGCGCTCTCGTAGAACCCGCCACGCCGCCGCAGGACGTGGTTGTTCAACAGGATATCGGAGTCCACCGAGTAACCGATGAGCATCAGCAGTGCAGCCACTGACCCGAGTGTCAGCGGGATGTCGAGGACGTTCATCAGTGCGACCGGAATCATGATATCCGAGAACGCAGAGACGACAACGGCGATCGAGGGGATGAACGTCCGGAAGAGAACGAACACGAGCGCGCTCATCCCGGCGAACGCGACGACCAGTCCGAGCAGTGCTTGCCGCTGGGAGTTGGTCCCGAAGGTCGCCGACCGCTGTTGTACCTGCTCTATTTCGTATCCTGATTCTTCGGCGGTGCTCTCGATGTTCGCGGTGTCCTCTGCCTGCGTGGTGAGGATGTACGTTCCACCGCCAGCCGCCGACTGGACGGATTCGTATTCCGTTCCGCTGAACGTCTCTCTAACCTGAGAGAGGTCGTCGTCCGCAGTAAAGCGAACCTCGGTCCCGCCAGTGAAAGCGATTCCGAGGTCGACCGGCACGCCAAACATAACGTACCAGACGGCGATAACGAGCAGTGCGAGGCCGAGTATCGCCAGCGGCACCATCGCGAGCTGGCGATTCGAGTACTGCTCGTAATCGATGTCCGATACCTCGAAGTCCATGCGCGGTGGTGTGAGAGCGGCCGGAATAAGCCTTCCCTTTGACGACTGGTCGTGGCGCCGTAGTACTCTCGATAGTACGTTAGCGTCGCGGTATCCGGGTCAATTGTCGAGGAACTCGGTCAACTGTTCGAACTCCGCTGGCGAGAGAATGATCTCGGTCGCGAAGTCGTCGAACTGCTCGAAATCGTTGTCGATAGTCACCACCGTATTCACGCCTTCCTCAATGGCGACCTGCGCGTAGTACCCGTCCCAGCCGTCGACGTTCGCGTCGCTTGCACGGTCGAATCCGCCACGGACGATTTCCTCGGGCATCCGGTCATACCAGTGAACCCGCTTTGCGTCCATGAAGTTCCCGAGCAGTCGGGATGCGTCGGCGTTTGAGTAGCCGTAGTACGTCGTGAGTACGGTGTGTGCCCCGACCACTGCGGGATACGGAACGACCGCGTCTATCTCCCCGGCGATGGCATCCCGAACGTACGAGAGGGCCGTGTCGCGGACCGGGGCTGTCGTGTGGGCGAGCGCGATGACGCCGACGTCGAAGAGATAGGGACCACCCGCGTCACTCATCGCTGTCTCGCTGTGCCCCGCGGCGGACTGCATCCCGGTGTTTCCTCGCGACCGGCTCGATGTCGTCCAGCGGTTTCGTCTCCTTGCCTTCCGAAGCAGCCTCGTCGACGAGTCGCTCCATGCGGTCGAGTATCTCCGCTGGGTCGTCCTCCGGTTCGACCACTGCCTTGCCGTCTTCCTCGCGGATTTCGACCTCGGTCCCAACGGTGATTCCGAGTCGCTCCCGTACGTCCTGTGGCAGGACGACTCGCCCCTTCGAGTCCACTTTGGCCATGTTCCCACTTTGGGTGGGAAAACAATAACCGTTGTGCTGGCGTCGCTCAGTCCGGCAGATATCGGACGCTCACCACGCCGTCGGCCGCGCGCACCTCCACTCGGTCGACTCCCAGCTTCGCCGCTTGGGTCAACGTTGCTTCGTCCCCAAGAACGTCCGCCGTCGCCTGTTCGGTCTGTTCGTCGGGGACGGTGATGACGTGCAGTTCCCCCTCGCCGGCCCGCTCCTGTCGGGTCATCTCCCCGACTGGCTGGTCGGCCGCAATTTCACGAGCCTGTTTAGTCGGTGGTTCCGGGCTCTCCTCGACGGGGACCGTCCGCTGGCTGGTCAGTTCCTCGACGGTCCACGTGACTTCCATCGGTGGTTCGGGTGCCACCGTCGCGACCAGTATCTCGCCCTCGCTTATGCCAGGATTGTCCGAGAGCGTGTGGACCTGTCCGTCGGTCACGTCCCGAAGGACCGCCGCGCCGTCGTCGGCATCGGTCACGAGAAAGGTTCCCTCTTTGGCTCCGTCAGTCATGGGCGCTCGTATGCCCGGTTACCGCTTGTCGGTTTCGACTCTCTCGAAACCGCCGGCGTAGCAGATGGCCGATACTGAGCGCGGGTAGCGACAAGACGCCGCTCTACCGCAGGTAGCGGTCGACCAGCGGAATACTGACGCCGACGAGTGTCGGCGGGAGGATGCCAACCAATTGCGGCAGGGCGTAGAGTACCCGAATCACGGGTGCGAACAGTCCACTCGGCTCGGGCCGGGTCGTGGTTGTGTCGCCGAACTCGAAACTCTCGGGCATCGCGATGACGATGCCGACGTACAGCGCGAGGAGGAAGCCAAACCCGAGCAGTCCCATCACGAAGTCGTACCGCTCATGAGAGACTGCTTGGAGGCGGGCACGCCGGGCGACGTACAGAATCGGTGCGAGCACTGGCGCCAGCACCAGCGCGCCGACGACGATGACGAACGACCGCGCGAAGGTGAACGTGCCGCCGCCAGCGCCCAGCGTGTTGCTGACGACCACCAGTAGCGAGATGATAAACTGCAGGGCGATAAAGGCGGCCGCGAGGCCGCCGACGGCGGCATAAATCTTGAACAGCCGCGACTTGCTGTGCCGGAACGCGTACGGAAAGGCACCGAAGAGACCGCTGTACTCGTCGTCGCTGTCGGCGGCTTGGTCGGTCTCCGTTGCCGCCTCCGGACTGGCGGTTGCCTCTCCGTCGCTCATTGCCTTACCCTTCGTCGCAGCGAGGAAAAACGGCGCGGTCCCGGTCCAGTGGACTCGCTGACACCACCCACCGCCAGTCGTGACACCTATGCCAAATGGGGGCGAGCACCCGTCTATGCAGGTAGATATCGGAAACGCGCTCGCGTCGGTGGCCGACCCCGGCGTCGGCGCGGACGCGCTCGACGTACTCGACGACCGGGTTGCCATCGCTCACGACCGCATCGCCGCCGGCATGGCCGACGACGATTTCGGCTACGCCTCGCTGAACCTCCCCGAGCGGACCGACGCTGCTGCCATCGAGTCGGCTGTCGAACCGCTCGCCGACAGCGACGCCGTCCTCACCGTCGGCATCGGCGGCAGCGCGCTCGGCGCGGCAACCGTCTCCACCGCGCTCGGCCCAAGCGACACCACACACCGCGTGCTGGACAACGTCGACCCCGAGGCAGTCGCCGAAGTACTCGACGACCTGCCGCTTGACTCGACGGCGGTCAACGCCGTTTCGCGCTCTGGCACCACCGCAGAAACCCTCTCGAACTTCCTCGTCGTCCGTGATGCGATGGAGTCGGCGGGCGTCGACTGGACTGACCAGACCATCGTGACGACCGGTGAGGCGGGGCCGCTCCGCGCGCTCGCCGAGGAACACGATCTGCCCGCGCTGGACGTGCCCGACGGCGTTCCCGGCCGCTTCTCGGCTCTCTCCGCGGTCGGACTCGTGCCGGCGGCGATTCAGGGTCACGACATCGAGGCAGTTCTCTCCGGTGGGCAGGCAGCGATGGACTCACTCTCCGATTCGCTGTACGACTGTCCCGCGTACGCCTACGGCGCGCTCGCGTACGCACTCGACCAGCGCGGCGCGTCGGTCAACGCCGTGATGCCGTACGCCGAGCGGCTCGAACCCTTCGCTGAGTGGTTCGCACAGCTGTGGGCCGAGAGCCTCGGCAAGGACGGACTCGGGCAGACGCCAGCTCGCGCGCTCGGTGCGACCGACCAGCACTCCCAACTGCAACTGTATCGCGCCGGCCCGCGCGACAAGATGGTCACGCTCGTCCGCGCGAGCGAGCGCACCGACCGCGAGATTCCCGAAACCGACGTCGAGGATCTGGCGTATCTCGGTGGCACGGGGTTGGGTGAGTTGCTCGACGCCGAGTTCGAGGCGACCGAGGCCAGCCTGGCTGCGGCCGGCCGGCCGAATGTCCGTATCGAACTCGACCGGCTCGATGCCCGCGGCATCGGAGAACTGCTCTACGCCATGGAAGTCGCATGCGTCCTCGCGGGAGAACTCTACGGCATCGAGACGTTCAACCAGCCCGCCGTCGAGTGGGGGAAAAACGCCGCGCGCGGTCTGCTCGGTGCCGACGGGGAGTTCCCGGAAGCCGACGCTGTCGCCGAGAAAGAACGCCTCGTCGTCGAGTGACGCTTCTGTCGCCGAGACGCCCGGAACGGTGTCACTTTAGTTTCTGCCGCCGCTACCGTCGGTAATGGCAGATGACTCCGCTGGTCTCGGTCGCGAGCCCGCGCGACCGGCCGACCCCCTCCGACCGATTGCGCCGACGATCGGGACAGTCGCGGCGGGGCTGACACTCGCCGTACTGTTCGTTCCCGGAACTGGAACCGACGCGACGGTCCAGTCGCTCCCGCTTGCCACGCTTGGGCGAGGGGCTGCCGCGCTTGCGCTGGTTGTATTCGTTCTCACACGCCGTGTCGACGCGCCCGAACGGGCAGTCGGAGCTATCGCTATTCTCGCTGGGCTGATCGTCGCGAGCGCCGACCTTCTCACGCTCTTTGGCGAACTGAACGTCTGGCGGCAACCTGCCGGACTCCCGCTCGCGACCGCTGGTGCGATACCCGTCGTCGGGATGGGCACCGCGATGGTGCTGTCGCTCTCGGACCGGCGGGTGTTCGCCGTCACGAAGGCGATTTCGCTGATGACGGCTGTCGGTGGGCTGGGCTTTTTCGTCAGTATCGTCGGTGGCAATCTCCTCGTCCTTCCGTTCGTGGCAATCCTCGACACGACGGCGCTCAGCGTCACCTACCCGCTGTTGACCGTCGGCGTCGCACTCGCTACGTTCGCGTTCGTCGCCGCCATGTTCCGGTGGCTGGGTGTGGACCGCTCGTGGCTGGACCTCTCCGTCCCGTCGCTCCGGGGGATCGGGCTGGTTGTCGCCGGGCTACTGGTCCTCATTCTGATACTGAACGTCCTGACGGCGCTCATCTCGGAACTGGGACTGCCTGCCGTCGAGAGCGGTGTCGAACAGCAGGCACGCCAGTCTGACACTCCCGAGTTCCTCCTGTTGCTCATCCCGCTCTCGTTTCTCGCGATTGCTCCGAGCGAGGAACTGCTCTACCGGGGTCTCGTCCAGAAGTACCTCTACGACACGCTCGGCAAGGTCGGAGCAGTCGTCGCCGCCAGCGCTATCTTCGCGGCGATTCACTTCGGCCAGTACGCCAGCCCGGACCCGATTCAGATGGCCGTCTCGCTGTCTGTCGTCTTCGTGCTCTCACTGGTGCTCGGTTACAGCTACGCCCGATCGGAGAACCTCGTCATCCCGATTCTCATCCACGGCACCTACAACGCGCTCACGTTCTTCGCGATGTACGCCCGCGTTACCGGGATGGTCGGGACCGGATGAGTGGAAATCGGTCTGTTCGGGCGCTGACGACGCTGTTGTCTGACTGTTGTCTGACGTGTGCTTAAGTACGTGCGTCGACACATCGTATGGTATGGCAACTCGGTACACGGTCGTCTGTGACGACGACCTTGCCCGTGAGGTCGAAACGCTGGCACGGGAGTTCGACCTGACCGAAGAGGAAGTGCTCCGCCAACTCATCGACCTCGGGATGGCCGAAGTCGACGAGGGTGCCCCGGCCTAGGCGGGATTCTTCCTTGAGAGTTCGCTGCCACAGATGGGGCAGCGGTCGTGGTTCTCGTCGAACTCGCGACCGCAGCCCTGACACTGGAAGGTCCACTCGCGCTGTTCGGTGATGCCGTCCTGATTGATGACTTCGACCGGAACCTCCAGTTTCTCCGCGACGTTTTGCATCGCGTAGTCGTCGGTCACCAGACGACCGTCGAGTTCGAACGCGGCGGCGATGAGGCGGATGTCCGTCCGAGAGAGTTCCTCGAAATCGCCCGTCTCGCGGGCGGCCCGCTCGATTCGCTCGACGGTTCCCTCGTCGGGGATGTGGAGGTACATCCCCGACCCCTCCATGGCGTCGAAGCGGTAGGCACTCTCGTCTTCCAGTTCCTCCCGAACGAGCGGAATCGTGGCGATACGCTCGTCGGTGTGATATTCGTTGATAAAAGCTGAGGAGTCGAGAATATACATCCGAAGTTAGCGTTCGATAATCATGTGGTCTTTCACGGCCTGGACTCGCCCGACGGGGACGAGCAGGCGACCGGCGTGATCCGTGTCGAAATCCGTCTGGACGCCCCGGTCGTCGTTAGGCGTGATGACGAGGTCGTCGAGGCGCCCCGAATCGAGGTCCATCGTAATGTTGTACAGCATGCCGAGTTCGGCTCCGTCCGAACCCATCACGGCCTTCCCGGAGAGGTTCTCCGCGAGTATCTCTGCCATGGGTCGTTCTTTTGAGTCGGGCAACATAAACGCCACGGGGGCTGTCTGACGCGAAGTGACCCCAGTACCTAACTGTATTCTCCCCTTTCTCGGGTGTATGAACCGTCGCAGACTGCTTCAGTCGCTCACCGCTGGCCTCACTATCGCTGTCGCCGGCTGTGGTGGGAGCGACGACGCGACACCCACCGATACTGGCCCCGACACTGACACCACGCAGCTCTCGCCGACCCCCGAACCGACCGACACACCAGCGACGCCAGCGGAGACGCAATCAGCAACCGCGACTGAGACACCATCGCCGGAAACGCCGACTGCGACGCCGGAACCGACCCCCGAACCGACACCGACTCCGAGCCCGGCGGCACAGACCGTCGAGATCGGTGCTGGTGGTGGACTCTCGTTTGCACCGGACTCGTTTACCATCAGCGCCGGTGACACTGTCGAGTGGGGCTGGGTCGGAGCCAATCACAACGTCACACCGAACTCGATACCGACTGAAGCAGAGTGGTCAGGGACACCCGGTGCACCCGACGACACGTTCGACGAGGGGTACACGTACCGCTACACCTTCGACGTGCCGGGCGAGTACACGTACTACTGCAATCCACACCGCGGGGCGGGGATGACGGGGTCGTTTACTGTCACTGAATGACCTGTGTCGTCTCCGCAGGTGGGGCAGCCGAGTGCCTCAGGGTCGTCCGAGACAGCGAAGCAGTCTCGCGATGGTGGGAGAGGAAATACTGCTCGAACCACCAGAATCCGCGGTAACGCTCTTTCTGTCTGCACTCTCGTCTAGGTTTTTCCACCTCAGAAATCGTACGACAGAGTGACCGACAGTCTCGATTCTCGCGGTTCGTCTCAGCTGATACTTTCGAGGACCGTTTCACTCTCGAGATCGACAATTACCGCATATCGCGTAGTTTCAGTTGCCGTGTCACGGACTCTGACGATTGCCTCGTCTTCGACGTACGAAGCGCTCGGCTGTTTACTGGCAACGGTGACCGAACTCTTACTTCTCTGGACCGTGACGTTCTCGGCGCTTTCGATAGTGTACCCGTCGTCGAACTCTACGGAGCTGTTGTTTGGCACCTCGACTGTCGTCTCGAACTGTATGTTCGACTCAGCGTTCACCTTCCTGATCGGCTCGACGGCGAGTGTCACATTCGCAGTCTCTTCGATCGTTCTGGCGACGGTCGCATTTTCACTGGCGATCGCTCGTGCACGCTGTTGCTCGTCGGCAGTCAACGGACCGCGATTGTCTATTGTGATTGTTATCCGACTATCACTTGTCGAGACCGCGACCGCGTCCGTCGCTGTAATATTCTCAACGATGTCGACTTGCTGGTTCCCACTCTCGAGGGTCACGTTGCTGCCCGATATATCGACTTTGCCAGTTTCGCGGCCGTCGGCGATCGTATCTCCGATACCCAGCGCGGTTCCGGACCAGGCTAAGGCGATGCCGAGTACGCCGAGACCGAGCACTGCGAGGACACGATGGGTACGGTCGGTCACGGATACACGTTCGCTGAAAGACCACATGAGTCCTGCGATGAAATACGATGAAATGCGTTTCACGGCAGTTTCAAGCGCTTTTCACGACGAATCTCCGATCTGAAACCGACGCACATTAGGGGCCGTCTCCGGATACTCCACTCATGGACTTGCGGGCCCTCCACGGAACGGACTTCCTCACGGCAGTCGTCTTTCTGGCGTCGACGCTCGTGCTCGCAGTGCAACTCATCAATCCCTCACCAGTGGTCGTTTCGGTCGGCGAGAACGGGACCGAAGTGGCCGAATTGGGCGGCTATTTTCGGTACCGTGATGTCTCAATCATTGCCATCTCTTCGTGTCTGCTCGGTGCAAGCGGATCATTCCTGTTAACGAGTGTTTCACCTGATTCTCGATACGCTGCGAAACCGCCGTCGGGAGCACAGACGGCCGAAAGGGCCGACCGTGACGACGGCGACGACTCTCTCGAACCCAGCGACGAACTGCTCGAAGCGCGCCGACAGGAATGGGAGGAGACCGCCGAGCGTCTCGTCAACAACGAACAGGAGATCTACGAGATTATTCTTGATGCCGACGGCGTTATCGCACAGAGCGATATTGTCGAGCAAACGGACCTCTCGAAAGCGACCGTTAGCCGAACGCTGGACAGTCTGGAGACAAAAAACGCCGTCGAGCGAAAGCGTCGCGGCATGGGAAACATGGTTTTGCTTCTGTAACGTTTGGTTTTCGCTGTCGCTGGAACCGGTTCCGATCCGTTCGGAACGGCCACTCAACGCCCCTCTATGTGGGTTTTCAGATAACGCCCACCTGGCGTGGTTCGGACACCGACGCGGGACCGCAACGCCGCCCAGTCGGGCAGGGATCGCTGGTCACGACGGTGCGCTCCGAGCCACCCAGAGACACAATGCGAACCAAACTGATCGCGCTCGCACTCACGGCGATGTTGACCATCGGTGCTGGTGGCGTTGTCGCCGCCGGTGCGAGCCCCGCGACAGACGAAACGCACGACGACCAAACTGAACACGAGCAGACGGACGAAGTCGGCAACTACGAGTTCGTCGTCTCCGATGAGGACCAGTGGCTGACCGACCGACAGGAGTCCACGGAGTCGATTCCGAAACTCGTGATGAACGACGCGGACGCGAGCGAGCAAGTCCGCCAGGTATTCGCTGAGGATGAGCGATTGCAGATGGAACTCTACGGCTCACTCGGTGAAGGCGATGACAGCGCACACGTCCGAATTACCGCTGTAGACCCCGAGAGTTCGGTCGATCCACTCCTCGTCGAGGTTACGGTTGACCTCGAAAACGAAACGGTCACCGTCGTCGGCAGTGACGACGAGCGAACGACCGCCGACGAGACGGTCACGGTCGAACAGTCGGTCACTATGGACGACCTCAACGTCACCGACTCCGACATCGCCGAGGGAACTGACCAAATCCTGACGACCAGCCACGTCGAGCCGGACGGTTACGTCGAGACGCTCTCCGCCGAGAGCTTCATAGAAATCCCACTGAGCAATAGTTCCGCCGTGGTCGAGAACTGAGTTTCGGACTCCACACGCTCCCGATTCTCGACTCTTATTTGGCCACGACCTCTCCTCTCTGCCTGTCACTTCGCCGTCGCTCCAAAGACGATGTACTTAACTGCCGAGGGTGGCTGGGTTCAACCAAGCATTTTAGGGTGAGACGGGATGTCTGAAGAGAAACAAACCGACACGACAGAGGCGGCGACGCTACGCACCCCCATCGTCGCCGTTCTCGGTCACGTCGACCACGGCAAGACCAGCCTCCTCGACCAGATTCGCGGCTCCGCCGTCAGCGAGGGGGAGGCTGGCGCGATTACTCAGCACATCGGCTCGACTGCGGTCCCGCTGTCCATCATCTCCGAGGTCGCGGGAGACCTCGTCGACCCTGATGACTTCGACCTCCCCGGCTTGCTCTTTATCGACACGCCAGGGCACCACTCGTTTTCGACGCTCCGCTCGCGCGGGGGTGCGCTCGCGGATATCGCTGTCCTCGTCGTCGACGTCAACGACGGCTTCCAGCCACAGACCCACGAAGCCATCGACATTCTCAAACGCACGGCGACGCCCTTTATCGTCGCTGCGAACAAAATCGACACGACGCCGGGGTGGAATCCCGAACCGGACCGCCCCTCGAAAGTCGCTATCGAAGCGCAGTCCGACCGCGTCGAGACGGACCTGAACGAGAACCTCTACGAGATTATCGGCCAGCTCTCGGATTCGGGCTTCTCGGCGGACATGTACTGGCGCGTCCAGAACTTCCAGAGCAACATCGGCGTCGTTCCCGTCTCCGCCGAGACCGGCGAAGGGATTCCGGACCTGCTGACCGTACTGATGGGACTCTCCCAGCGCTACATGAAAGAGGAGATGGCGGTCGACGTTGGCGGCCCCGGCGCAGGCACGGTGTTAGAGGTCAAGGACACGCAGGGGTTCGGGACGACACTCGACGCCGTCATCTACGACGGAACGATTCGCGAAGACGATCAGATTGTCGTCGGTGGGCTGACAACCCCCATCGTCACCGAAGTCCGCGCGCTGCTGGAGCCGAAACCGCTCTCGGAGATTCGGACCGACGAACAGTTCGAGAACGTCACCGAAGTCACGGCCGCCGACGGCGTGAAAATCGCCGCACCGGACCTGGACGACGCGATGGCCGGTGCGCCGATTCGCGTGGTTCGTGACCGCGACGTCGGCGAGGTTATCGCTGAAGTCGAACAGGAACTGGCCGAGATCGAAGTGTCGACACAGGAGGAAGGGCTGGTCGTCAAGGCCGACACGCTGGGGAGCCTCGAAGCGCTCGCCAGCACCCTCTCCGAAGCCGAAATTCCGATCATGCGCGCGGAGGTTGGCGACGTAGCACCGCGGGACATCCGCGTCGCAGAGACCGCGAACGAGCCGACCCACCGCGCGATTCTCGCGTTCAACGTCGACGTGCTCGGCGACGCGCGCAACCTGGCCGAACAAGAGGAGGTCAAGCTGTTCGAAAACGACGTCATTTACCGGCTCATCGAGGAGTACGAGGAGCACGTCGAGTCCATCGAACAGGCCCAGCAAGAGCAGGTGCTGGAGAACATCACCAGACCCGCTCGCTTCGAGATTCTCGACGACCACACGTTCCGCCAGTCCGACCCCGCCGTCGTCGGCGTCGAAATCCGTGGCGGACTTCTCCGCCGGAACTCACGCATCGTCAAATTCGACGGCTCGGAACCCGAACGTGTCGGACTCCTCAAGACGATTCAGGACGAGGGCGAAGACGTCGACGAGGCGCGAACCGGCGAGCGCGTCGCCGTCTCTATCGACGGCCCGACGGTCGGCCGACAGATCGAGGAGGGCGACGAACTGTGGGTCGAGATCCCCGAGAAACACGCCAAGATTCTCGAACAGGAACTCACCGAAGACATCACCGCTGACGAACGTGAGGTCCTCTCGATGTACCTCGACAAACACCGCGACCGGGACCCCTTCTGGGGGAAGTAACTTGCTTAACCCCCCCGTGTTTCCGGACACGACTGGATAGGCAATGCTCTGTCTGCAGCGCCAGTAATAATATTTAATTAGATCGCTCGACAACAGGGTGACACGATGGTTCCCGGTGATTCGGTCTCCCGGTACGACCTGTTACTGGCGGCGATAGCGCTGCCACTGGTGGTCGCTGGGGTGATTGGGGCGCTGTTGCCAGTCGGGATGGCAGTCGCGCTCGGTGCCGGGAGCGTTCCCGCGACGGGGACAATGGGCTACGCGCTGTTCTATCGGCCGCCCGGTGAACACGGAATCGCGTAGAAATTTACTGCGCTGTCGGGGAGGGGTCGTCGGGCATCGCCTGTTTCATCTGGAGCGCCGCGCTCGCGGCGAGTCCCATCGCGAGGTCCTCGCGTTCTGGTTCCTCGATCGTGATCTCCTCTTCGGGTGCGTAGTCCGCAGAGACGACGGAGCCGATGGGCGGTTGCACGGCGACGGTCGCGCGGGGGCCGTTGTTCCCTTCGGTAATCTCCGAGCCGACGACGAACTCGCTGGGGAGCAGTTCGCGAGTTCGGGCGGCGACACTGGAGAGGTCCTGTCGGAGTGCCTTTCGCTGGTCTGCAGTGAGCTCGACGGCCGGTTCGTCGCCGAACGGCGTGTTTCCATACATGCGGATTGGCTCTACCATACGCGTGGCGGACGTAAAAACCCGCCGGCTCTCACAATACCGGTCGGTGGGACAGTCTCTGGCAGTACCGTCGACGACTGGTTACAAAATCGGCGTACTCTGTCCGTAGACCGCACAGACGACCAACGCGGCGTGTTCGTCCGGGCTCGCGGCTGTCTCCCGGACCACGGTATCCTCTTCGATGAACGTCCAGTCCCGAAGTTCCTTTCCTCCAGCAAGTCCGCGCTCGATAGTCTCTCGAACCTCGGCGGTGTCGTCGCCGGTCGCTTCGTAGAAGATACCTCGCCCTGACTCGCTGCGCGCCCACCCGATGCCGGCGACGGCAGCGGCCGACTCACCGGGCGCCCTCGTCGCCTTGCTCTGGACGACCGTGAGTCGGTTGCCCACCGGCCCAAGGTCGGGTGCCGTCCCGACGACCTCTAGTGGCGGCGCTGCGGGGATGACCGAGGAGACGGTCACGAGGTTGTAGTTGTGGATGTTCGCGTCGGCCAGGGCGGCGTCGTAGGCGGCCATCGCCGTCGGACCGGTGGCGCTGCCCCACACGACCCGCAAGATGCTCATAGAGGCCGTAGCAGACGGAGGAGAATAAGACGTTTCGTCTTCGACTCTGACCCGAGTTTGCCTACCCGTCGTAGCCGGCGTAGTCCATCAGATCGGCGAAGATGTCCGAATCCATGACGCTTTCGTAGACGATCCCGCCGAGCATGCCACCAGGGTAGCTGTTGCCGTTCATCACGTGGTCGAGCTTGTGACAGTGCATGAGGTAGATCCCGGGGTCGACAGTGGCGTCGAACTCGATGGTCCGGCGCTGGGCGGGAGCGATGTTGACAACGTCTTCCTCGTGCTGGGCCACTTCTGGGACCTGGCCGCCGTCCTTCTCGACGGTCCGAAACCGGTGGTTGTGGAGGTGCATCGGGTGGCTCATGTAGCCCGCGTTAACGAAGTGAAGCCGGACCGTGTCACCCTCTGAGACGATGATGGGGGAGCCCTTCTCCGGGTGGAGCGTCCGGGGTGCTGACTTCCCGTTGACCGTGAAGACGTCGGGGTTGCGGTTCCGTGGGTCGTAGCTGGCGTCTTCGCCCGCGAACTGCCGGGAGAGACTGGAGTCCCAGTCCCGGATGGTCATGAAGTACTCCTTGTCGGCGGGTTCGTAGTCCTTCGGGTCGACGCGGAGGATGCCGTACATCCCCATCTCGATGTGGCGGTGGGTCTGGTAGTGACAGTGATACAGGTGGGTTCCGGGGACGTTGGCCGGAATCTGGTAGGTGTGTTTCTCGTCTGGTCCGACCGTGATCCCCGTCGTCGTGGGAACGCCGTCGTTCTCCCACGTCTTGGTCACACCGTGGAAGTGCAGGGTGTGGGGCATATTGTGGCCGGTGTTGTCGAGCGTAATCTCCATATCCTCACCTTCCGTCGTCCGGATAATCGGGCCAGGGACGCTTGGCTCGCCGTCGTCGGCTTTGAACGCCCACACATGGGGGAGCTCGACCGGCCCACCCATCGTGTCCTCCGGGTGCACGTCGTGACGAGCGGCGACGGAACTGATTGTTAATTCGTTCCCTTGCTCGTCGACGTTGACGACCTCTGGCGGACTGGTCGTCGGCAGGTCGCTCTGCTGTGCCTGTGGCTGGTTGTCCTGGCCACCGACGCCGGCCTTCGGCGCGGACGCACAGCCAGCGGCACCCACGATACCCGCAGTGCCAGTTGCCTTGACGAAATCACGCCGCGACAGTCCGTCTCCGGGAGCGCCGATTGGGGTAGACATTACAGTTCGACATAAGAAGACCCGTGATATACGGGGTGCCAGGATTCTCGGGTGACAAGAGGGGGTGGGAAGATGTTCGGTCCCTTCTTTTAAGTACTGCGACGGCAGGAGTCGTCACGTACTTCCCGAAGAATCACCTAGACTGCTCCGATGGAGTATTTGGAGAGTCGCCGCGACCGTGTCGAGGACCGTCTGACGGCGGTACTCGAGTCGGTCGAACCTGACGAACTCCGAACGGAGGTCGAACACGTCGCGCTCGCTGGTGGCAAGCGCGTCCGCCCGACGGTCACAGTGTTAGTCTGTGAAGCACTCGACGGCGACGTAGAGACGGCTGTCGACTACGCAGTCGGCGTCGAACTCGTTCACAACGCCTCGCTCGTCATCGACGACATCATCGACGACTCCGAGCGACGCCGGGACACGCCTGCCGCCTGGACCGAATTCGGCTACGGTCCCGCAATAATCGCGTCCGACGGCCTGCTCGGTGAAGCGTTCGCGCTCTTTTCCGCAAACGAGCGGGCGATGCAAGCAGTCGCCGAGTCAATGGTTGAACTCGGTGAGGGCGAGGCGACCGAACTCGTCGACCAGCCCGTCACCGAAGAGGAGTACGTGGAACTCGCCCGCCGGAAGACGGGGGCGCTCTTCCGTGCCGCGGCCGAACTAGGCGCGATAGCCGCCGATGCCGACGCTTACACCGTCGAGGCGTTCGGGCAGTACGCCGAGCGCGTCGGCGTCGCCTTCCAGATGCGAGACGACGTACTCGATGCGACGGCAGACGCCGAGCAACTGGGGAAACCGACCGGCCACGACGCTGAGATGGAGCGTCCCTCCATCGTCGAGGTGACCGACCTCACGCCGGAGGAGGCAAACGAGCAGGCACACGACACCTCCGACGCCGCGTTGGCCGCGCTCAACTCCGTCGACATCGACGACTCGCAGGCGATGGCGTATCTCCGTGACCTCGCGGAGTTCGTCGTCGTCCGAGACAGGTGAGGCCAGAACCTCTTTGCCGGTTGCTCTTGTACCACCGCGCATGCGCCCTGGACTCGAACTCGACGCAATCGTCGACCGCCCTGATTCCCTCTCTACAGTGGTTCGACCGCTCGCAATCTGGCTGGGTCTAACCTCGTTTCTGGTCGGTGCAATTGCGTTCGGTGCGACGCTCGCAGCCCGGTCCGGTCCTGTCGAGACTGCCACTGGCCCGATGTTGCTCTTGCTCGGTGTCTCGCTGGTCGGTGGCGGCTTCTTGATGGAGCAGACAGCGCTGTTTCTCGACCCCGAAATCGAGTTCCGGGGGCGCGAGTGGTACGTCGTCGCCGGCGCGTCCGTCTGTTCGCTCGGACTCGCAATCGCCGCCGGGGCTCTCAGTCTCCTGTAGTCTCGGCGAGACGCAGTCCTTATCTTGGTCTCCGGCAAACCCAGCGGTATGACTGTCATCGGAATCGTCGGCCTCCCCGGGAGCGGCAAGAGCGAGGCCGCCACCGTCGCCGCCGACCTCGATATCCCCGTCGTGACGATGGGCGATGTCATCAGAGCGGAGTGTCGTGACCGCGGACTCGACCCCGCGACCCACCACGGCGGGGTCGCAAAGGCGCTCCGCGAGGAGAACGGGCCGGCCGCAATCGCCGAGCGCTCGCTGCCGGTCATCGAGTCGGAACTGGACGCTGCCGACACGGTGCTGGTCGACGGCATCCGCTCGGACACCGAAGTCGACCGATTCGAGGACGCGTTCGGTGAGGACTTCCTGCTAGTGAGCATCGAGGCACCCTTCGAAGAGCGCGCAGAGCGACTCGACCTGCGCGGGCGAGACGCCAGCGCCGAAGACGGTGGGGAGTCTCTCGACGAGCGCGACGAGCGCGAACTCGGGTTCGGGATGGGCAACGCGATGAAGATGGCTGATCTGGCCATCGAGAACACGGAATCGCTGGACGCGTTTCACGACCGCGTTCGCGCGCTCTTGACCAAGGGCCCTGCCGCAGTTACCGACAACCAATGATATACAGCGTCGACGCCGAAATCACGGCACCGGTGTACGACACGGAAGTGACCGACCGGGTCGCAGACGCCATTACGGCCATCTTCCCGACCGCAGAACCGGCGTTCCAGCACGGCGAACTCAACGCGACGGTCCACGACCTGGAACACTTCTCGGAACTGCTCCACAGACAGGAGATTCTCGACACTGCACGCGGTATTTTCTTCGACACGTTGCGCGACGACACGTTCTCGTTCCAGCTCAAGAAACAGGCGGCCTTCGAGGGTGTCGTGAACTTCGCGGTCGACGAACCGGGCGAAATCGGTGTTATTTCTGTTCGGATTCGCGTCGAGGACCCGACCGCCGAGGAGTTTATCGACCACATCGCGCCGCCGACCGAGGACGGAAAGCCGGTCGACACCTGAGACTGTCGGCTGGACATCACCGAAGGGATGACTGTACCGGCAGGGCATTGATTAGGCCGGGCGACGACCCACCTATATCGATGCTCGCGCCCATCACGGTCGAAGAGGTAATGCAGTCTCCCATCGAGACGATACAGCCGACCGAATCAGCACGGACCGCGGCGACACGGCTGTTCGAGCAGGGGATCGGCTCGCTGGTCGTCTGCGAAAACGGGAGTCCCGCCGGTATCGTCACCGATATCGACATCTCACAACTCGTCTCGGAGGGGAACGACCCCGAAACGACGACCGTCGAGGCGGTGATGTCGAGCCCACTCGTCGCTGTCGATTGCGAGGAACCAATCGAGCGCGCCGCCGAACGGATGCGAGAGCACAACATCAAGCGCTTGCCGGTCCTCGAAGATGGCCAGGTCGTCGGTATCGTCACGACGACGGACCTCGCGAACTACCTCCCGCATCTCGTCCAGATGGGGCGCGACGAGGTACCCGATGAGGAGCGCGAACGGGTCAGCATCCGCGCCGATACCGCCTACGAGCGCGACGAGTGGACCTTCGAGTATCTCGGTAACGAGGCGCAGATCGACGTCGGTGATACCGTCCGCTTTACCAAGACCATCTCCGAGGCGGATGTCGAAGCGTTTGCCGAAGCCAGCGGCGATACGAACCGGCTCCACATGGACGACGAGTTCGCGGCGAAGACCCGCTTTGGCGAGCGGATCGCCCACGGAACGCTCGTCGTCGGTATCGTCAGTTCCGCGCTCGCGCGCCTGCCCGGAATGATAATCTACCTCTCGCAGGACGTGAGCTATCTCGGTCCCGTCCCGCTCGGAGAGGAGGTCACCGCCGAGTGCGAGGTCGTCGAGAACATCGGAAACAACCGCTTCCGGCTCTCGACGAAGGTCATCCGCAGCGACGACGAGGCAGTCATCGACGGCGAGGCGGCCGTCATCGCCGATTCGATTCCCGACAGCGCAGAGTGAGGCAGCACTTCAGTCCGAGGCGGTCCGCTGCCGGACGTGCCCGCTCTCAACGATAGCGTATCGCCCACCGGTCACCTGTCGGATCTCCCCTCGCTGCTGGAGTTTCGTACACCGTCGTTCCACCGTCACTGGGTGCGTGTCGAGCAGTTTGGCCAACTCCGGTCCACTCGCCGGCCCGTGCTCGGCTAGTACTGCCGTGATATCGCACTCTGACTGATGCCCCATCTGTTCTCGCCCCCTCTAGCGGCTCCATGGCAACATATGACGCCCCGTAACAGTTTGGGATTTTATAAAACCAGCCAGACGACGACGAAGAGGACGACGACGCCGAGAACGTCACAGACGTTCGTCACCGCCGGAATCACCACGTCGTCGGGGTCGAGTTCGAACCGGTAGGCGGCGTACGTGGCGATTACAGTGACCGTCACCGCGAGCACGGAGAGCACGAGGCCGCTCATGACGGCGACGGTGATGACGGTCAGCGGAGCGAGGCGTGCGCCGGCGGTGAGTTCGGCCAGTCCCCACGCACCAAAGCCGATGAGTGGGAACATCGTCGCCGCCAGCAGAACTGTCGCCACGGCGTTGCCGGCAAGCGTATCGTCGGTTGGGTCAAAGGAGAGTGTCCCGAGGTGAAATGCCGTCGAGAGCCGCGCTGCAAGGATGCTCCCGAGATTCCCCGCCGTCCCGATGGTGACGGGAACGAGTACGAGCAGCGAGGGCGAGCGCAGCAGTTCCTCCTCGAAGCTCCCGAGGACGAGGCCGCTGCCGATTTCGACGAGCGTGAGAACGAGCAAGACGGGGAGCATCGCCCGCGTTATCGCACGGACTGTCCAGTCGGTCTGCATCTATCCCACACCCACGATAGTGAGGACGATTCTGACAGCGAGCAGGAGGAAGGCGACGCCGAACACGTCGCCGGCGGTGGTGACGATGGGGCCGACCAGCGTGTCGGGGTTGTACCCACGCCGGTAGCCGGCGAACACTACCACGACGACGGTCACCGAGAGTACAATACCCGAGAGCAGTCCCGCAAGCAGTGCAATCGCGACGAGCGTCCCGAGCGGTGCCGGTGAGTCGCCGAGTGCAGTCAACGCGACAAAGGCAGCCGCGGCAGCGAAGACGCTGGCCAGCAGACCGTTCGAGATGGCGGCGGCGACTGCCCGGTAGAGTCGGTCGTCGGCGTCGCGGACCTGCGGCGTCACCAGCCCCTGATGGAGACCGGTCGCCAACCGCGCGCCGAGCGATCCGTAGACGTTTCCACGGGTAGCGAGCAACGCTGGCACCAGCACGAGCAGTCCGGGCACCGCCCGGAACTCCGCGCGCATCCCGCCCAGTACCACGCCCGCGAGCAGCCCCCCGACGGCACTGGCTGCGAGTGCCGGTAGTCCTTCTTGATAAGCGGCAACGGCAACCTCTCGGATTGTCACCGTGGTCCACCCCCCTCCTCACCCGGTCTGCACGGCCCTGACTGTGTCCCAGTGCCGTGTGCGACCCGGGCGACCACGTTCATCGGTTGTGGCCACGGCCCCCGGGACTAAAAATACCGCCTCCTCGCGAGTGCCGAATCCGTGACGTGGTTTCGGCAACCGTCAATTCCATACAACCTTTGTTCTGAGTGTTTCACGTCTCAGTCCATCTAGTTGTTCGGTGGTTGCACAATATACAACGGCAGATTTCTCTCACAGCCACCAAATCCCCTTTGGATTCTCACAGTCTTGGAATAAGCATACATTATTATAGGGGCTGGCGGTGAACGTTCACGTGGGTGAGTCCCATGTCAGGATACGCAATAGTAGTCGCGTCGAGCGAGCTCGAACGGATACAGGCAGTCAGTATGATAGGGTCGATAGCCGCATCGTCGGACACACCGGTCGAAGTGTTCGTGACGATGAACGGGCTGACGGCCTTCAACCGCGAGCGCGTCGAGGGCGGCGACTTCGACGTCGGTGGCCCGGTCGGCCAGGCGATGCTCTCGAGCGAGGGCGACGAGATGCCCCTCTTTACCGAGCAACTCGCGCAGGCGAAGGAACTCGGGCCGCTTTCAGTGTACGCCTGCTCGCTGGCAATGGATGTCATGGGAACTGAACTGGACGACTACGTGGACGTGTTCGACGAGGAACTCGGCGTCGCCGGCTTCCTCTCACGCGCTCGCGACAAACAGGTGCTGTTCGTCTGAGGTGAGACATATGAGTGAATCAATCCAACCCGACGTGACGGTCGACTCGCGCGGTGCAACGTGTCCCGGTCCGCTGATGGACCTTATCGGCAAGGTCAAAGAGGCAGACTCCGGGACCGTCATCGAACTACAGACGTCTGACGACTCCTCGAAGAGCGACGTGCCCGACTGGCTCGACGAGGCAGGCCACGAACTGCTCGACGTCGTCGAACACGACGACCACTGGAGCGTCTACGTGGAGACTTCGTGACCCACCGTGGGCACGACTCTCCGTTCCCCAGCAACATGACTGAACACATACTCATCGTCGGCGGCGGAACCGGCGGCACGGTACTGGCGAATCGACTCGCAGAGAAACTCGCGTCCGAAATCGACAGCGGAGACGTCCGGGTGACGATGGTCACCGACAACGAGGACCACGTCTACAAACCGACCTTCCTGTACGTCCCGTTCGGGAAGAAGACCACCGAAGACGCTCGCCGCCCGGTCCGTGAGCTTGTCGACCGCCGCGTCGACATCACGTACGACCGGGTGACGGAGGTCGATACCGACGCCAAGCGGCTCACGCTCGCCGACGGGCAGCCGCTCCGGTACGACCACCTCACGCTTGCGATGGGTGTCGAACTTGTCCCCGACGAAGTGCCCGGGCTGCAGGAAGGTGGCCACCACTTCTACGGGCCCGAGGGAGCCGAACAGCTCCGGGACGCGCTCGCGGAGTTCACCGAGGGACACCTCGTCTTGAGTGTCATTGGCGTCCCGCACATGTGTCCGGCTGCGCCGGTCGAGTTCACGCTGATGGCCGACGACTGGCTCCGCAAGCGCGGCGTCCGCGAGGACGTCGACATCACGTACACCTACCCCATCCAGCGGGCCCACGGCATCCAGTCGGTCGCTGACTGGGCGACCGACCAGTTCGACGAGCGCGACATCACCGTCGAGACGTTCTTCAACGCCGACGAGGTCGACCCCGACGAACAGGTTCTGCACACGATGGAGGGCAACGAACTCGACTACGACCTGCTCGTGGGCATTCCACCCCACTCCGGCAGCGACCTTGTCACCGAAGCCGGCCTCGGTGACGGCGGCTGGGTCGACGTGGACAAGCAGACGCTCGAAGCGACGGCCGCCGAGGACGTCTACGCTATCGGTGACGTGGCCGACGTCCCTACCAGCAAGGCCGGCAGCGTCGCTCACTACGAAGCCGGCGTGGTCGCCGACCGCATCGCGAGCAACGTCCGTGGACAGGTCCCCACCGCTACCTACGAAGGCAAGACGGTGTGTTTCATCGAAGCCGGCATGGACGAGGCGACGTTCGTCGAATTCAACTACGGCGACGAACCGACTGTCCGACCCGCCTCGAAACCCGTCCACTGGGCGAAACTGGGCTACAACGAATCGTACTGGCTGACCGCCAGGGGGCTCCTGTGAGGTGTCCGTATGAGTGACGAACAACACGCCGATGCCGACGGCCAGGAGGCTGCGACCGACGATAGCCGGGGCGCAGCCACTGCCGACGGTCAGTCGGTTCCACCGGAACTGGTCGCGGCTGTCGAGGACAACCCCGAGGAAGTCGCCCGTCTCGTTCAGAATGCGGGCCAGGTCAACGAACTCCTGGACGCCTCGGCGGTCGCCACTGCGGCGATGGACGACGGCATGGTTCAGCGTCTCGCGGCCGACGGGTCGAATCTCGGGGCCGCCGCCGACGGGGCGGCGACACCCGAACTCGCCCAGCTCGGCGAATCTGTGGGCGAGAACGCCGATGCGCTTGCCGATGGCGTCGAGACGATTGTCGAACTGCAGGAGAGTGGCACGCTCGACGACCTAGCGGCGTTTGCCGACACCGTCGCCCTGCTGTCGGCGGCGATGGACGACGAGATGGTCACCTCGCTCACGGGCATGGGCTCTCGACTGGGCGAACTGGCCGATACCGCCAGCGACGAGGAGGTGGCACAGGGGCTGGAGTCGATGTTGCACGCCGTAGGCGACGCGACGAGCGAGGACCCAGAACCCGTCGGCGCCGTCGGGCTCGTCAAGGCGCTTCGTGACCCCGAGGTCAGGGCCGGTATGGGCGTCGCAATCGCGTTGATGCGAGCGCTCGGGCAGGGAACGTCGGCCGGCGACCCGACTCACAGATGACCGGCCGGCGGTCGGCCGCGGCTTCCACAACGATTTCCTTTGCCGAGTCGCTACCGGCGCCATGGACGACCCCGATATTCTCCTGACGAACGACGACGGCATCGACGCTGCCGGCCTCGTTCGACTCTACGAGGAACTCACTGCGCTCGGCGAGGTGACTGTCGTCGCTCCATCGGAGAATCAGAGCGGCGTCGGGCGGACCCGCTCACACGCTGCCGTCCGGCGGGACCATCCGTGGGGCTACACCCTCTCGGGGACGCCCGCCGACTGCGTGGCGTACGCGCTACGCGGCCTCGATACGGACTTCGACTTCGTCGTCTCGGGGTGCAATCACGGTCCCAACGCCGGCAACTACGTTACCGGTCGCTCTGGCACCGTCGGCGCTGGCATCGAGGCGGCTTTCCTTGGAACGCCCGCTGTCGCCGTCTCTGCGTACCACCACGAGGATTTCTTCCCGGAACCCGCCAGTGACTACGACTTCGGTCGGCCGGCGCGAGTGACCGTCGACCTCTGCCGACGCGCTGCCGACGCTGGACTGTTCACGGCGGGGACGCTGCTGAACGTCAACGTCCCGCTGGACGTGGCCGACCCCGAGATGTGTCTGACCCGACCGCTCCCGGACTACGACCTCCACGTCGAACACGGCGCAGACCCCACCGATATCGACGCTGTCGATGCAATCGGCCGCGACGGCGGCCTCGACGCAGACGCAGATGGGACTGTCGTCCGGCTGCACGAGGAAGTCTGGCCGGACGTGGTCGGCTTCGAGAACCCGTTTCCGCCGACGGAACAACACCGTGAGCGCTATCCGGCTGGGAGCGACCGCCGGGCACTCGTCGACGGCGAGATCAGCGTCTCACCGTTGACTATCGACCGCGGCGATGCAGAAACAGCGGCACTCGACGAGATAATCCAACAGTACAACGTGGCGAGTGGGTCCGACTAGTCGTCGCCGAACGGGCCGCCACCGCCGCCCATGCCGCCGCCGGGGCCGCCGCCCATGCCACCCATGCCGCCGGGACCGCCGCCCTGTTGCATCTGTTTCATCATCCGCTCCATGTCGGCGTCACCCATCCCCTGGAACTGCTTGAGCGTCTTCTCCATCATCTTGTGCTGCTGGAGGAGTTCGCGTATCCGGTCCTCGGGCTTGCCAGACCCGCGAGCGATGCGTTTCGTCCGACTCGCACCGATGACGCGCGGGTTCTCCAGTTCCTCCTCGGTCATCGAATCCATCACCACGTCGAAATCGCGCATCCGGTCTTCGGTCACGTCCATCGCGTCGTCCGGCAACTGGTCTTTCAGCCCGCCGCCCAGCCCCGGAATCATGTCCATCACCTGGTCGAGCGGGCCCATCCGGTTCATGGCGTCCATCTGCTTTCGCATGTCCTTCAGGGTGAACTGCCCCTCCAGGATGTCCTCGGGTTCCCAGTCCTCGTCTTCTTCCTGGGTTTCGGCCATCGCGCGCTCGACGCGCTCGGTGAGCTGTTCGAGGTCGCCCATCCCGAGCAGCCGCGAGACGAAGCCGCTGGCCTCGAAGCGCTCGATGTCCTTGACCGTCTCGCCGGTCCCGAGGAAGGCGATAGTCGAGTCCGTCTCGTTGACCGCAGCCAGCGCACCGCCACCTTTCGCCGTCCCGTCGAGCTTTGTGATGATGACGCCGTTGATGCCGATCGCCTCCTCGAACTCAGAGGCCTGGTCTTTCGCGGATTGGCCCATCGCCGCGTCCAGCACGAGCAGGTTCCGGTCGGGGTTGACGACCGATTCGATATCCTCTATCTGGTCGATGAGTTCGCGGTTCAGCCCGTCACGACCGGCGGTGTCGACGATGCGCACGTCGGCGTCTTCGGTCGCTTCGAGCCCCTCTTCGGCGATTTCGACGGGGTCGTTCGAATCCGGGTCGCCGTAGAAGTCGACCTCGGCGTTTTCGGCCATCTGCTTTGCCTGGTCGTAGGCACCCGGCCGGTCGGTGTCGGTCTGGATAATCGCTGGTCGGAGCCCTTTCTTCGAGAACCACCACGCCATCTTCGCCGCGGTGGTGGTCTTCCCCGACCCGTAGAGGCCGGCGAGCATGATGGTCTGTCCTTCGAGCGGTAGCTCGGTGGATTCACCCACCAGTTCGACCAGTTCCTCGTAGACGATACGGAGCACCCAGTCGCGCGGCGAGGTGCCCGCGGGTGGCTCCTCGTCGAGCGCCCGCGATTTGATGCTGTCCGAGAGCTCCTGGACGAGGGCGATGTCAACATCGGCCTGAATCAGGGAGCGTTGAATCTCCTTGACGACCTCGTCGACGTCTTCTTCGGAGATGCGGGACTTCCCGCGGAGGTTGTCGAGTGTTCCCCGCAGGGAACTCCCCAGATCGTCGAGTACCATTTGCTATCGGGTACGCGACTCCGTCGGTAAAGACTTTCTCTCAAAAGGCGACGGCGGCCGTCAGTGGTCGGCGTCGTGGGGATTTTTCACGGTGCCGTAGTTCTCGGCGTGGTCAGTGTAGTCGATAAAGCGCGGGGCGTCGGGGTCGAAGGGCCGTTCGAGCGCTTCGAAGGCTTTCTTCTTGTCCCAGCCCTGCAGCTTGCCGACCGCGGACTTGTCTTCGAGGTCGTGGTAGTCGAGGTGTTCCTCGGTGAGTTCCCACGCCTTCATGCCCTGCTCGTTCCGGACGATGACCGAGGAGTACTCGTCGGAGGAGCCGACAGAGCCGACGGTCAGGTCCGCACAGAAGCCGGTGAAGTCCGCACACTCGTCACAGCCCTTGAGCGCGGCGTCGTGGAACTCCTCGATGTCCTCTTCGAGGATGCGCTCGCCGTCGAGGTCGTCGACCATCAGCTTCCCGTGGAGTACGTCCATCTTGCCGACGTTGTCGATGTCGATGCCGCGCTCGTCCTGTAGCTTGTCGCCGATGAGGCGCTCGTAGTTGAAGTTCTTCGTGCACATCAGCGCGATCTTGTAGTCGATCGCGCGCACGCCCTCCTCCTGGGAGCCGTACTCCCACTCGAAGTCCTGCAGTGCGCTGATGCCCTCGATTTCACACGGCGTGCCGACGAGTGCCAGGGAGATGTCCTCCCAGTCTTTCTCGAACTTGTCTTCCCACTGCTTGAAGTCGAGGTGACCGAGCGCCATCGTCTGGTTGTAGATGGTGCCGGTGTTCTCGGTGACTTCCTCGGGGGTGGTCGCCATGAAGCCGTCGGCCTTCCAGGGATCCTCGTCGCTCTCGGTGGCGATGAGTGCGCCGTCGATTTCGTCCTTTTCCATGAGCGTGGTGAGGAAGGCGGTGACTGCACCGCCGTCCTGGGAGTCCTCGCGCCAGTCCTCGGTGACGCGGGCAGAGAACTCCGTGATGGGGTCGCCCGCTCCCTTCACGTTGTCCTCACCGCCGGTAATCTTCCACTGACGCTCGTAGCGCATGCCGCCCCGGGGACAGAAGTCCCAACAGAGCGAACAGCCGGTACACATCTTGACGAGTTCGGGTAGGCCGTCGTCGCCGATACCGATGGAGTCGGAGGGACAGGCGGCGACACAGGTCCCACACTGGATACAGCGGCCGTCGTCGATGACCGCTTCGTCCAGTTCCATGAACCACGTCTTCTCGTCGGGCGTCTCGATGTCGTTCATCTCCGACCGGATGGAGTAGCCCGGCGTGTCGAGGTCCACGCCCTCGGGGACGCCGACGCGCTTGTCCGGTGGTTCCTGCTCGCCGCGACCCTCTCCGGCCAGTGGCTGACTCTGCTCTGTCTTCGGTTCGGTGAACTCGAGGTCGGTGAGCTCGCCGTCCTCGGTGACGTTCGTCGGTGACCCGCCCGCGACCTCCGCGCCGGCACCGTCTGCGATGGCGCGCTTGCCGTCGTCGTCGTCGTCACTGCCACAGGTGCAGTGGCCGTCATTGCAGCCGTCGTCGGCCCCTTCGTGATCGCCGGGACGCTCGCCCTGTGGCGGAATCGTCTCCGTCTGGGCTGGTGTCCGGTCGTCGCTCTGTTGGTTGATTGGCGGGACGCTCGCGCCGTCACGCCCTGACTCGGGGACGCCGGGGAACGCATCCGACCGACCGCGCTCGGGTTCTGGCTCTTCGCCGGCGCCGGTGCCAGCGGCGGGTGCGGGCGCGTCTTCGACGAGTTCGATATCCTCGTCAGTCGCCATGGGCAACACCTCCGGAGACGTTGGCGTCTGCCTGTTGCATGATCGACCGCAGGCGGCTGTTGTCGACGCGGCGCGACCACTCGTAGAAGCGCTCGCCTTCAGTGCGCTCCTCGGTGTAGGCGTCGAACAACTGCTCGAGTGCCGGAATCACGGCGTGGGCGGGGACGGCCGTCTCCACCCAGTCGAGGAACTCGTTGTCGGTACCGAGCGCGCCGCCGAGTCCGAAGTCCATCCCTTCCACGAGGTCATCGAAGTCACCGGCCTCGGCGTCCTCGGGAATCTCGTCGTTGCCGTCCTTGTCGACCTGCACCGTCTCGCCACGGAAGCCGATGTCGGCAATCTGTGGCTGGGCACACGACGCGGAACAGCCGGACATGTGCATCCGGACCACGTCGAGGTCGTCGGGCGTGTCGATGCGCTCGTCGAGTTCGTGCGCCCACTGCTTGGTGCGCTTTTTCGTCTCGATGATGGCGTAGTTACAGAACTCGCTACCGGTACAGCCGACTGCACCCCGCGAGAACGGGCCGGGGTCAGGCTGGTACTCTGCGGCGAAGTCCTCCGCGACCAGGTCCTCGACGTTCTCCTCGGGGATGTGCGTGATGAGGAAGTTCTGGTCGGTCGCCAGCCGAATCGAGGCGTCTTCGGTGCCGTACTTCTCTGCGGCGCGGGCGGCCTCGGCGAACTCGTCGCCGCCCATCCGGCCCGTGATGACGTTGAAACCGACGTACTTCAGGCCGTCCTGTTTCATGTCGTGGACGCCGACGTGGTCGCCGGTGTACCCCTCGGTGAGGTCGACACCACGGGTCGGGAAGTCGATGTCCGTCCGGTCGCGGACGGCCTCCTCGAACTTCTCGGGGCCGAGCTGCTGGACGAGATAGCGCATCCGGCAGACGCCGCGGTTGTTGCGGTCGCCCAGTTCCTTGAACGTCTGGGCGACGGCTCTGCAGTACTCCACGGCGTCCTGGGGTCGAATGAAGATGTCCTGCTCGGAGGCCATCCGCGGACCGTCGGAGAGACCGCCCCCGACCTTCGAGTGGAAGCCGTACTGCCACTCGCCGTCGATCTCTTTCTTGGCTGGCGTCAGTCCGATGTCGTTGATCTGGGACTGCCCGCAGTCGTGCTTGCAGCCCGTGATAGTCATCTTGAACTTCCGCGGGAGGTTGCCGTACTCGCGGTTGTTCGTGAAGAAATCCGAGACGGCGTCGATGACCGGCTGGGCGTCGAAACACTCGTGGTCCGAGAGACCGGCAGCGGGACAGCCCAGGACGTTCCGTGCGCCGTCGCCACAGCCGCCGATGGTCGTCAGCCCGACCTCGTCGTACTTGTCCCAGATTTCGGGGACGTCTTCGATTTCTATCCAGTGTTTCTGGATGTCCTGGCGCGTCGTGATATCGAGGAAGGCGTCGCCCCAGAGTTCGTTCTGGGTCTCGCCGCCGAACTCTTCGGGTGCGGTAGCGTACTCCGTGGCCACCTCGCCGATGACCTCGGCCTGTTCGGGTGTGAGGTAGCCGCCGGGCACCTTGGTGCGCATCATGATGTAGCCGCGCTGCACGCCGTGGGTGTACATCCCGGTCCACTTCATGCGCTCCCACACGCCGTCGCCCTCGCGTTCTTCGATTTCATCGAACGAGAGTCCTTCCTCTGCGAACTCCTCCACCAGCTCGACCATCTCGAGCGGGTGCTTCTCCTGTTTCCATTCTTCGACTGTATTCATAGTTGGGTATTCGGCAGGTGTGCTGGGGACAACTGCCGCTCTTGTCTCCTTCTGTCGTCCCACCCTCTTTACCATCTTCAACACGGAGAAAACCGCCTCACTTCGCTTTTCGAGGGCGGTATTGCCGGTTATATTTCGCTCGTTGCGCACACGTGAACGCGTGACGGTGCGGCGCAGTCTGGCGAATCTGGGTACTCCTGCTGGTTGCCAGACACTGCTGCCGTCACTGGTAGGGGAGAATATATCCGGTATACTCTACGTCTCTGACCTGGCGAGTCAGTCGCCGATATCGTCGACGGACAGCGGCGTCCCGATGGACCAGTACTTTTCGTGGAGGCGCTCGGCCCACGCCCGGACGGTTTCGTCGTCGGTGTCCAGGGATGCCCGGACGATACCTTCGTCGTTGCGCAACAGGAGGTGTGTCCGGCTGTCGGTTACTTCGATCGCGACCGGGATGTCCGTCGAGACAACCCGTATCTCGGCGGCCTCTGACGCGACGATGTCGGCCAGCAGTTCCCTGAGATCAGCCGTCGCCTCGATCGCTTCGATAGCGTCTTCGGCGAAGACACCTCGCGTCGTCAGTTTGCCCTCGACACTCCGGTCGCGAATGAGCTGTAGTTTCTGCTCGTTGAACGCGTGAGAGAGCAACAGCGCGTGGTCGGTCTCACTGAGTAGTTCGAGCATCCGCTTTATCGGGGCGTTCGGCCGCGTCTGGCTCGGTGTCGTAATCCTGGCGTCGGCAAAGTGGTGGAGTCCCACGTCGACGGTGTCGGTCGGAATCCACTCGATGACGTCCCGCAGTTTCGTCTCCGTCGCCAGTCGCTCCCGGAGGTCGGTGATACCCGTCGCGACCAGTTCGCCCGTGGCGGTCACTCGGTACTGGTCGCCGTCGGCCCTCACCCATTTTCGTTTCGTGAGGTCCCGCAGTATTCGACCGAGTGTCGGCTGTGAGACGCCGACGCTGTCCGCGAGCGATTGACGCGTCTGTGGCTCCTCGACGAGGGCGGCCAGCACCTCGATGCGATTTGCCGACCGCGCGAGAAACTCGATTTCCTCCAGTGGGTCGGCGTCGGTCATACCCGGAGTTCTCGCGGTGCGCTCAAATCGGTTTCGTCTCCTGCTACTGTCGGCTGTGAGCTATTGGTCCATCTCGCCACACTTGAGCGTCGACCATTTGACGATATTTCGCCCAACAGTCTGAAAGAGTTACAGGGGATGAAACTGTTCACCCCGCTGTCGGACTTTCGTGCAGTGAAATATTTACTAAAATAATATTAGTGGATGGCTCTCGCACAGTGGTGTATGAGCCAGACACGAGGAAGCGACGAGCGGTTCACACCACAGCACCGACGGAGGTCGACCGGATGGGATTGACAGCGGCCTTCACGAACGCTGTCGGGCCGATTCTCGCCGTCGCTGTCGTTGGGTATCTTCTCGCGCGGACGACCGACATCGCCGTCGACCCGCTGAACACGGCCGGACTGTACGTGCTCGTCCCGGCGCTGGCCTTTCACAGCATCGTCACCACGAGCCTCGGCGGCGGCGAGGCGGCCAAACTCGCCGTCGGTGTCGTCGGCTACGCCGTCGTGATGATCGCTATCGCGTGGGTCGTCGGGAAAGTCGTCGGTGAGTCCGGCGCGCTGCTGGGTGCGCTGATGCTCGCCGCAGCGTTTCCAAACTCCGGGTTCGTCGGCATCCCGCTCTCGGAGTTCGCCTTCGGCGAGGTCGGCCGCACCACGGCTGTTCTCTATCTGACTATCCAGAGTCTAGTCGTCTACACGCTCGGTGTCTACATCGCCTCTCGCGGCGTCGATCGGGGTGTCGGCGAGGCGATCGCCGAGATCTTCCGCCTGCCGCTCATCTACGCTGTCGGTCTCGCGATCGCCATCCGCGCGCTCGGGCTCGCACCGGCGCTCGACGGGGCCGCGCTGCAGACGGTCGGTCTCGTCGGCGACGCCTCGATTCCGGTGATGTTGCTGGTGCTCGGTATTCAACTGGCCGAGACGGACGTGACTGCAGTGACGCGCTCGGCCGCCCCGGCCTTCCTGAAGCTGGCCGCTGCCCCCGTCGTCGCCGTCGGTATCGCACTCCTCCTTGGCTTTGCCGACCCGACGGTCGCGAAGGTGTTCGTCCTCGAATCGGCCGCACCCGCGGCGGTTACGCCACTCGCACTCACCATCGAGTACGCCGAGGACGTGGCCCCCGGCACTATCACCGCACCGGAGTATCTCAGTACCGCTATTTTCGTCACCACCGTTGCCAGCATCGGCGTCCTCACAGTTCTGGTCGCGGCGCTCCAGGCCGGACTCGTCATCTGAAAAACTACTTTCCTATTCGTCGCCGAGCAGCGCGTCGACGATGCGCTCGGGGTCGAACCGTTCGATATCGTCGTAGTCCTGGCCAGTACCGAGGAACAGAATCGGCTTGCCAGTAACGTGGGCGATGGAGATGGCCGCACCGCCCTGCTGGTCGGCATCGGCTTTCGTCAACACCGCGCCGTCGATCTCGGCGGCGTCGTTGAACTCGCGCGCCCGATTGACGGCGTCCTGACCGGCGACCGCTTCGTCGACAAAGAGCGTCATATCGGGGTCGATGACGCGGTCGATTTTTGAGAGCTGGTCCATTAACCCGTCGCTGGTGTGGAGCCGACCTGCCGTATCGCCCAGTACCACGTCAACGTCGTTGGCCTCGGCGTACTCGACGGCGTCGTAGATGACTGCCGCCGGGTCCGACCCCTGTTCGTGGGAGATGACCTTCTTGCCGAGGTTCTCGGCGTGTTGCTGGAGTTGTTCGTTCGCGCCGGCTCGGTAGGTGTCGCCGTTTGCCAGCACCGTCGACAGCCCCCGTTCTTCGAAGTAGCGGGCGAGTTTGGCAATCGTGGTCGTCTTGCCGACGCCGTTGACTCCAGTGAAGATGATCGTGACGGGCTTATCGGCCTCGGCGACGCGTTCGTCGAAGTCGAACTGACCGACACTGATGACGTCGTAGAGTGCTTCGCGCACCGCATCGGTGACCATGTTGCCCGTACTCTCCAGTCGCCGACGCGTCTCGCCGACCAGGTTCTCCTCGACGCCTGCCAGAATCTCCTGGGCGACGTTCATCTCTACGTCGCTGCCGAGCAGAGCGAACTCTAGCTCTTCGAGGTGTGCGTCCAGGTCGTCCTCGTCGATGACGGTCTTTCCGGTCGCAAGGAGCTTGGCTCGTTCTGCCAGTCCGCGACTCTCGTCTTCGTCATCGTCGTGGTCGCTTTCTTCGGTTGTCGTCTCTTCGCCACTGGCTGGCTCGGCTGCGGATTCGGCTGATTCAGCCGCGCCGCCTTCTGACTCGTCTTCCTCGATGGTTGACTCGACATCTGCCTCGGCTGGCTCGGCGACCGTGGCTGCTGTGTCGGCCGCCTCCGTGGAGGTCGTTTCCACAGATTCGTCTCCCGCTGTCGCGTCTCCCCCATTTTCGGGCTCCGTGTCTTCACCAACCGCTTCCGAATCAGCGGCCGCAGAATCGGCATCACCCTCGTCGATGTCGGCGTCCTCCTCGACATCGCTGGTAAAGCTACTGAGCTTGTCCTTCAGTCCGTCGAACATCGCCTACTCGTCCTGTTGTTGCTGTTGCTGTTGCTGCATCTGCTGCATCTGCTGGGCCTGCATCTGCTGGGCCCGCTCTTCGAGCTCGCTGCTCTCGCTTTCGAGTTCCGCGATATCCGACCGAAGCTCCTCGATGCGGTCGTCGAGGGTCTCCTTTTTCGTCTCGAGGGTGTCGATAGCGCCGTCCTGGTCGCGCTCTGCGGCGTAGCCGCCGCCGAGGCTGACGACGACCTCGTCGATATCTGCGATTTCGGCGCGGACGTACGCGTCACCGCCGACGGGCACCTGCACCGTCGAGCCGCTTTCGAGTTCCCCGATGGCCTCGATTGCCTCGTTGACCTCCTGCTTCTCGTTCTGGAGGTTCTCGACTTCCTGCTCGAGGGCTTCCTGCTGTTGCTCGATTTCTTCGATCTGCTGTGCGATCTCCTGAAGCTGGGGGTTGCCCCCGCCCATGCTCATGCGTCTACCCCCTCGATTTCGACCTGGGTCCGCTTCAGTCCGTGCTTGGAGCCGAACTCCGCGTAGGTGTACTCGACGGCGACATCCTCGTTCTCTGCGTCGATTGCCTTCTCGAACTTCTGCCACCCGTCGCGGGCTTGCCATTGACCGGTAACCGTAAACTCACTCATACTCACGGGTGGGTGACCACGCCGGAAGAATCTTCCTATACTCTACCTCTCTGCTCGCGCCACGCTCGAATCCGCGTTTACATACTCTCTCTCTTTTCCATTGAAATTTACACGTGGAAACTCAGGGGGTAAATATACAAGCAATAAAAACAGAACTGATATATAATGACACTCTCGATTGCCAGGCGCGCGGACCAGTGGGGTGACCGACGCGCGGTCGTCGACTGTAGTCGGGGGCGGACGCTCACGTACGCCGACCTGGCTGACCGGATTCAGGACCTGGCAGGCAAACTCGCCGGCATCGGCGTCTCTCCGGGTGACCGTGTGGTCGTCCTCTCGCACAACAGCGTCGACTATCTCGCGTCGCTGTTTGCGGCACGCGAACGGGGCGCGACGCTGGCACCTGTCTCACAGCGACTCGCCGCCGAGACGGTCACGACACTCTGTGACCGTATCGACCCGACGCTGGTCATCGCCGAAGACGAGTTCGCCGACCTCCTCGCCGATGTCGATGCAGACTACCGCCCGTTCACAGCTCTCGACGACGCCGAGGCAATTCCCGACGCTGCGGCCAACAGCGATGTCGACCCGCTCTTTCTCCACACCGGCGGAACGACGGGCGTCCCGAAGGTCGTCCCCATCTCCGAACACCAACTGGAGTGGAACGCAATCACCGAGTCGGTCGCGTGGGGACTCGACGACGAGACGGTCACCGTCACCGTCCTCCCGTTTTTCCACACCGGCGGGTGGAATCTTCTGACGCTCCCGACACTCTACGCCGGCGGAACGGTCGTCCTCCAACCCGAGTTCGGCCCCGGTCGAACGCTCGACGCGATCGAAACTTACGGTGCAACCCAGCTGTTTGCCGTCGCCGCAATCTACCGCGCACTGGCAGAGCACCCTGCCTTCGATTCGACGGACCTCTCCTCGCTCGACTGGGTGATGAGCGGCGGTGGCCCCTGTCCGGAGGCCGTCATGGAACCGTACCGCGAGCGCGATGTTCCGTTCGTCCAGGGGTACGGGCTGACCGAAGGCGGGCCGAACAATCTCTATCTCTCGCCCGACCGCGCAGATATCGAGGAGAAATCTGACCGCGTCGGGCGCCCGTTTCCCGACTGCGAGGCTCGTATCGTCGACAGTGACGGGACACCCATCGAGGGTGAGGGGACTGGGGAACTCGAACTCGCCGGCCCGGTGACCGCCGGCGGCTACCTCCATACCGAGGACGGTACCTTCGATGGCGGAAGGTGGGTCTCGACCGGTGACGTCGCCCGCCGCGACGCGGACGGCGACTACGCTATCGTCGGGCGGACGGACAACATGTTCGTCAGCGGTGGCGAGAACGTCTATCCGGAAGACATCGAGGATACGCTCTCGAATCACCCCGACGTGGCAGCGGTCGGTATCACGCCAGTCGCCGACGAGGAGTGGGGTGAGGTCCCTAAAGCCGTGGTCGTTGGCGACGTATCTGAGGCCACACTCGATGCGTACGCTCGCGACCACCTCGCAGCGTTCGAAGTCCCGAAGGCGTACGCCTTCGTCGCGGAACTTCCGGAGACCGGGGCCGGAAAGCTGGACCGGGACGCACTTCGGAGGGAGTACGGCCGATGACTGTGGCCCTGACTGGCTACGGACTCTATCGCCCACCCGACAGAATCACGGGCGAAGAAGTTGCCGAACAGAGTGGCATTCCCGAAGATATCGTCGTCGAGAAGATGGGCATTCACGAGAAGCGCGTCTGCCCACCCGACGAAGACCACGTGACCGACATGTGTGTGGCCGCGGCCGAGCGCGCGCTGGCCGATGCCGATGTTGATCCCGACGAGCTGGACCTCGTTCTCTATCACGGGAGCGAGTACAAGGACTACGTCGTCTGGTCGGCCGCCGCGAACGTCGCCGAGCGCGTCGGCGCCGAGAATGCCTATGCGACCGAGAACCACACGCTGTGTGCCAGCACGCCTGTTGCGATGCGTCAGACCGCGGCGCAGTTGCAGACGGGCGATATCGAGGCCGCACTTCACGTGACTGCCAGCAGAGAGAACGACTTGCTCGACTACACCGACGAGGACGCCTCGTTCATGTTCAACTTCGGGAGTGGCGGCGCAGCCTACGTTCTTGAAGCTGCCCCTGAAGCGGAGCGCGTCCGCGCACGGGTTCGGGAGAGCGCTGCTACTACTGATGGCTCGTTCGCCGAAGACGTCATCATGCCTGCCGGCGGGTCGAAGAATCCGCCAGAATCGGAGACAATCGAGGCTGGTGTTCACACTCTCACGGTCTCTGACCCCGACGCGATGAAAGAACGGATGGCGCCAGTCAGCAGCCGGAACTTCCTGTCGGTCGCGGACGACGCACTGTCGAAGTCGGGATACGACCGCTCGGACGTGGACTTCGTCGCGACGACTCACATGAAGCGGTCGTTCCACCAGTCGCTGCTGACGGAATTTGAGATAGACCCCCAGTCGAGCGGGTACTATCTCGACGAGTACGGCCACGTCCAGAGCGCCGACCAGTGGCTGGCCATCGACGGGGGTCGCGAGCGTGGTCGGCTAGATTCGGGCGATGTCGTCCTCTTTCTCGCCGCTGGCACCGGCTACACGTGGGCAGCGTCGGTGCTAGAGTGGGATGGGTGAAGGGGCGAACAGGCGACAGCGTGCTTTTCGAGACCTTCGTTCGGCGCGTGGGCTGTCGCGCTATCGCTGGGCACGCGCCGGCAATCGTCAGGGCACGAGAATCGATGGCCCCGTGTTCGTATTTAAAGGTCCGCGTAGCCAAGTGCGGAGTCGATACGGCCCAGTTCAGGGCCGCTGGTGTCCTGGCCGACGATGTAGCCGGTGTCGTTGGCGATGAGACCGGAGCCGACCAGCGGCGCACCGTAATTGATAGTCCCGATATCGGCGGGAACGCCGAGGACATCTTCGAGTCGGTCGAGTTCGCTGTCGGTCGAGTTCGGGTGACAGAGGACGCCCCTGTTGGTCGCGACGGCGGCCGTCCCGACGGTCTGGACGCCCGCGATATCACCGCGCTCGACGGGGACATCGAGCCCGTCTTTGACCGCCTGAATCGCCTCCCGTGAGAGGTCGGGATGGACGTACGCGCCGGTGTCGTTGGCCAGTACGACGTTGCCGGCGGCGTTGATACGGCCGGGTAGCTCGGTGACCGGGAGGTCGACAACATCGGCGATGCGGTCGCGCTCACGGTCGCGGACGCGGGCACTGACCAGGAGGCCGTTGCTGTTGCCGGTCGCGAGCGCGCCGACGGTACCCGACCCGGCGATGGTCGTCGGGACGACGGGGACGTCGAGTTCGTCACCGCAGTCGTCCTGCAGCGACTCCTCGATGTCGGGGCGGACGAGCAGACACTCGTCAGTGGCCCGTGCGAAAACGCCGACGTAGGACGAACCGGAGAAGGCCGCGCGAAGCAACGTTATTCAGCGGGCTCTGCTTCGACGATGCTCTCGCCGTCCTCTTCGAACCGGGCGGCCCGCACCCGGAGCTTGCTCGGGGGCGAACTGCGCCCGTTTGCCCACACTGCCTCGTTGACCGTGGGGTCCATCCGGACAGCGTCCTCGTCGACCGAGAAGTGCTGTGCGAGGTGGCTCCGAATGAGCGACATCGCCCTGTCTGCACGCTCGCCTTTGGGTTCGCGCTTCGCCTCGCGGAGCGGGACCGTAACGACCCGCTCCTCGAAATCACTGGCGCTCATTCGTCCGTGTCACTCCGGCGCCACTGTCGCCGCTTGGGGTTTCGCTGCACGTCCCGGTCGGTCTTGAGGATGACCCACGCCGGCACGCGGCTGTTCTGCCGGTCGAGCTTCCCGAGGCGCTTCTTCTTCGCCTTCGATTTCTTACTCATGATGTGCCCTTGTTCCCCGCCGTGGCATATATGTGTGTTCTTTTGCGCTGACCCACCGCTCGCATCGCCGGTAACGCTCGGATCGCTCCCCTGGCAATCTGGCGGGCGAGCGCCCGGAGATTATCAGCCGTGAGATTTTGCCCGGAGGGAATTAACGACTGGACTCACAACCCCGAGATATGTATCGGCGGGCGGTTCTCAGGACGATGGGTGCCGGTGTAGTCGCTGCGACGAGTGGCTGTGTTGCCAACGGTCGAGTTGCAGTGGACTTGTCCGAGAGCGTCACGGTAGAACCGACGGAAGGCTGGTGGACGGAACTCCCAGATGTCGACGGAGATGGGGCTCTTTCTTTTACCGTTCGGGCAGACCAGCTGTTCGACGTGTACTATTTCCAGCGCGAGGACTCGCTCACGCACTACAAAAACTATCTCTACAAGGACGACGAGTCGGAGATGCCGGGCGGCCATGACGAGATCAGTCAGGCGGCCATCCCGAACGACGACGAGAGCAAATACGAGGTCAACGTTCCCGAAGACGGTGGTCGCAGGAGCATCGACACGGAGGGAAGCCATTACTTCGTCGTCGACCACTCGAACTACGGGATGGGTGCCCGCGTCGAGGCGTCACAGGACCGCCTCAACGCGTTCGTCGATCTGAAACTCTACGAGAACACGTCGATTATATAAACGCTAGCGGGACCATCAGTGCAATGCCCACGGCCACGCCGGCAGTCAGCTCCGGTCGCCCACCGCTGGGAAGTTCTTCGCCGATGTCGAGTGCCTCCGGAATGAACTCTCTGGCGACGAGATATATCATCGCTCCCGCGGCGAATCCGAAACCGAACGGCAAGAACTCCCTGGCCAGGGTCACGAAGTAGTAGGCGATGGCTGCCCCGATCGGCTGGGGGAGACTCGAGAAGACCGCCCACCAGACCATCCGCCACTCGCTGACGCCCATCGATCGGAGCGGGATCGAGATGGCAACCCCCTCCGGGACGTTGTGGATCGAGATGGCGACGGTCATAAACACCGCCAGGATGGGGAGCGTGAGACCACCGAGGATGATAGTGTCGCTCGTGGGGACGTTTCCCAGTCCCAGTTCGGCAAAGGAAACACCGACTGCGACGCCCTCCGGAAAGCTATGAACCGTTAGAATCCCGAGAATGAGGACTAGCTTCTTGAAATTGGCTTCCTCGTACTCTCTGGGATTGAGATCGGCCCCCTCCAGGAGTTCGTGACCCACCACGACGAGAACGACGCCGGCAATCAGCCCCGGACCGATGGCCATGGCCATGTCGACCCACGTCCCGTCGACGACTGCTGCCCCCTCCAGTATCAGTCCGAACACCGACGCCGACACCATGATTCCAGATGCCAGTCCCCAGAGGATGACGTTCCATCGAGGGCTGATATCGTCGAAGAAGAAAAACGGGATCGCACCGAGTCCCGTCGCCAGCGCGGTAAAGAACCCGGCGACGAACACGAGCACCACGTTCTCCAGTACTACCATACCTGTCGCTATGCCCGTCCACTTTATAACTATCACGAAGTTGATGCTTTTGGCAGCCCTAAACTCACCCTACCTGAGCGGGACTGACGCGGTGGTTGTGTACTCCGGGCCGTCGTCGGTGAGCGTACTCTCGGTGAGTCGGATTTCGTCGACCTGCATTGTTCCGACGGTCGGGTCCTCGTTCTCGACGACGTCCTGAACCAGTGCCTTGCCGCCGGCGTGGTCCATGCGTGCGAGGGTGACGTGCGACGTGAAGTCGTGACCTTCTGGGTTGAACCCCATCGCTACCGTTCGGTCCTCGACGGCTTCGTGAAGCCGGGTCAACCGCTCGCTACCGTCTCGGACCCCGAGCCAGACGACGCTGATATAGTCGAGGCTCGGAAAGACGCCGAGACCGCCGAACTCCGCGGTGAAGGGGTCGACTTGGCTGTCCTCGACGGCTTTCGTGACCGCTTCGACGAGTGCCGGAACCCGGTCGGGGTCGGTATCACCGAGGAATTTCAGCGTGATATGGGCCTGGTCGGGGTCGGTAAAGTTCAGCCCACTCGCTCCCTCGAACAGCTCCTGTACGGCCCGAACCTCCTCGGCCAGCCCGTCGAGGTCGACACTGACGAACAGGCGTTTGCTCATATTTTCGATTGTCGACACGGTCGCTTGAATCCAGCGTCCGTCGTGGTCCCGGGTTCCGATAGTCGTGTTACGTAGCCCTTATCCATCCTCCCGCGTTATGAAAGAGTATGACTGAGGACCCCGAGGACCACTCGTTCTCGGAGGGGCAAGGGTTCGACGACCCCTACGACGCCTTCGATATCGACCCGCCAGAACTGGAAGTCGACCCCGACCAGGTCGACCCTGTCGACACCCGGGTCGTGACCGACATGCTCGACAGGCACAACGTCGGCAGCGACGACGTCGATGCCGATGAACTCATCGACGTTGGCCTGGACTACATGCGCATCAAGCGCCACGAGCAGGCGACGGAAACCTTCGAGCGCGCTGCACAGTACACCGACGACGACCGCATCGAACAGGAAGCGTGGGTGAACAAGGGCGCGGCACACGCCGAACTCGAGGAGTACGACGCCGCTATCGGTGCGTACAGGGAAGCCATCGACATCGACGGCGACTCCGAACACGCCGCGACCGCCGAGACGAACCTCGCATACGCGCTCTGGGAGTTCGGCCGCACAGAGGAGGCGCTGGAACACTCCGAGCGCGCCGTCGAGATCGACCCGCGATTCGGCCAGGCGTGGTACAATCGCGGCTTCTTCCTCAACGAGCGCGGCCTCGCCGAGGACGCACTGAACTGCTTCGACAACGCTGTCCGACTCGGCTTCAAGAACGTCGAACTGCTCGAAGAGAAGGCCGTCGCCCTCGAAGCACTCGGCGAAGACGAACGCGCCGAGGAGGTCGCCGAAGAGGCCGAAGACCTGCGCAAAGAACAGGAAGAAAAGATGGTTGACCAGCAGAGCGACCGCCTCTCTGAGTGATACCGACCGTATGACTGCACTGTTACTCAACGAACGCCAGACACAGAAGGGGCTGCTCGTCTCTGTCTGTGACGCCGACATTCTCGGTGAGTCCTTCGAGAACGACGATGTGTCGCTGACTGTCGATGCGGATTTCTACGACGGCGAGGAAGTCGACGACGAGGCCGCTGTCGAGAGTCTCGCACGCTGTTCGGTCGCGAACATCGTCGGGACGCGCGCTGTCGATATCGCCATCGAACACGGCTTCGTCGACGAAGAGAACGTCCTCGACTTCGAGGGAACCCGCCACGCGCAACTGCTTTGGCTGTGAACTGCCGGGCTGTCCTTCATCTCCACAGCGTCTTTACGGGTCCGCCCTTCCACTCTACGTATGCAAACGTTATCCGGAGCTGAAATCGATGAGTTGCTGACCCGCTGTGGCGTCGGCGTCCTCTCGATGGACGGTGGAACCTACCCGTATTCGATTCCGATGTCGTTTGGCTACGACGGCTCCGAGCCGATTTTTTCTATCCAACTTGGAACGGGCGAACAGAGCCACAAACAGGAGTGTCTCGACAGGAGTTCGACGGTTTGCTTTACTGTCTACGACGAACCGACACCGGAGACGTGGGAGAGTGTCGTCATCACCGGGGAACTCGAAAAACTGCCCGAGGAGGAGTCGAAGGCGGCCTTCGCGGCGCTGGCCACCAACGCCGAGTTCCCAGCGGACGTGCGCGTCTGGGGCGTTCCGCTGGCGGACGTCGACCTGCAACTGTACGGACTCGATGTCGACGACCGGACTGGCCGGCGGTTTGCTCCCGCCGAGTAGTCGGGACCGACCGGCTTTGATTTTCGACTCCACCAAGGAGAGTTTAGGCAAACCGAAGAATAATTAGCCGTCCAGATGTTCTATTCGACAATGGCAACCACCGAGTCAGACATACTCGACGTCGAGCGCATCAGGGAGGACTTCCCCATCCTCCAGCGCGAGTTCGGCGGCGAGCAGTTGGTCTATCTGGACAACGCGGCCACCTCGCAGACCCCCGACCAGGTGGTCGACACGATCGCTCACTACTACCGGCACACGAACGCCAACGTCCACCGCGGTCTCCACCAGCTAAGTCAGGAGGCCTCCATCGCCTACGAGGAGGCCCACGACCGCGTCGCCGACTTCATCGGCGCAGAGGGTCGTGAGGAAATCGTCTTCACGAAAAACACCACCGAGAGCATGAACACCGTCGCCTACGCGTGGGGGCTGGCCGAACTCGGTCCCGGCGACGAAATCGTGCTCACGGAGATGGAACACCACGCCGCGCTCGTCACCTGGCAGCAAATCGCCAAGAAGACCGGTGCCGAGGTGAAGTTCGTCCCGGTCGACGACGAGGGATATCTCGACATGGACGCCGCCCGCGAGCTGATTACCGACGACACTGAGATGGTCAGCGTCGTCCACGTCTCGAACACGCTCGGCACCATCAACCCCGTCTCCGAGATTGCCGACATCGCCCACGACCATGACGCGCTCTGTTTCGTCGACGGCGCGCAGTCGGTCCCACACATGCCCGTCGACGTGCAGGACATCGACGCCGACTTCTTCGCCTTCTCGGGCCACAAGATGTGTGGGCCGACCGGCATCGGCGTCCTCTACGGGAAAGAGCACCTCCTCGAAGAGATGCAGCCGTACCTCTACGGCGGAATGATGATTTCGAAGGTCACTTTCGAGGACTCGACCTGGCACGAACTCCCCTGGAAGTTCGAGGCCGGCACGCCCGTCATATCCCAGGGTATCGCGCTCGCCGAGGCCTGTGACTACCTCGACGACATCGGGATGGAGAACGTCCAGGCACACGGCGAACGTCTCGCCGAGTACGCCTACGACCGCCTCTCTGAATTCGAGGGCATCCAGATTCTCGGGCCGCCGGGTGATGACCGGAGCGCGCTCGTCTCGTTCAATCTCGGCTCGGTCCACGCCCACGACACCAGCGAGATTCTCAACGAGTTCGCCGTCGCCGTCCGCGCCGGCGATCACTGTACCCAGCCGCTCCACGACAAACTCGGCATCCCTGCCTCTGCGCGTGCGTCGTTCTACATCTACAACACGGAAGCGGAAGTCGACAAGTTGGTCGAAGCACTAGAGGCAACCGAGGAGTTGTTCGCCTAACCGTGCCCACCTACATCTACCGCTGTCTGTCCTGCCGGGACGAAACAGTCGAGCGCGGGTACAACGTATCTCACATCAAACAGACCTGTGACACCTGCGGAGAGTTCGGTCGGCTCATCCACGACGGGGTCTATCAGCAGTTCCAGGAGTTCGAGGAATCCCCGCCCGACGGCCTCGACTGGGAGCGTCTCAGCCAGATGGAGAAGTTCATCGTCGCCGAGAAGATGGTTCGAGAGGGCAAGAGTATCGACGACTTCGAGATCGAGAGCGCAGACGACAGTGACGCTGATACCGCGGACACTACCACGGCGGCCGACGCCGCAGACTGATACTGCCGGCTGTCCTTGACCCGAACTTTTCTATCAGTCCCGCCCGTCCGTCGAGACAATGGACCTTGACACCGTTTCGCTCGGTCGGACCGGACTGGAAGTGAGTGAACTCGCCTTCGGGACGTGGCGCTTCGGCCGCGAGACCGACGCGGGGAACCTCGAAATCGACCGTTCGCGGGCACTGGAGTTGCTCGACACCTACGCCGACCACGGCGGGCGCTTCATCGACACTGCAGACGTGTACGGCGAGGGCACAAGCGAGTCCTGGATCGGCGACTGGCTCGACGAGCGCGACCGCGAGGACTTCGTCGTCGCCTCGAAAATCTACTGGCCCACTCGCGAGGACGACCCGAACGGACGGGGACTGAATCGCAAACACCTCCGCCGACAGATCGACCAGATTCTCGGCCGCCTCGGGACCGACTACCTCGACCTCCTCTACATCCACCGCTGGGACGACGACACGCCTGCCCGCGAAGCCATGCGCACCCTCGACGGGTTCGTCCAGGACGGCAAAGTCAACTATCTCGGCGCGTCGACGCTGGCCCCGAACGCCTGGAAGATTGCCCGCGCCAACGACATCGCCGATCGCTACGGCTGGGAACCGTTCACCGTCACCCAGCCACGCTACAACATCGTCAACCGAGAAATCGAGGGGGAGTATCTGGAGTTCTGTCGGACGAACGACGTGGGAGTGGTTCCCTGGAGTCCACTCGCACAGGGCTTTCTCACCGGGAAGTACCAGCGCGACGAGGACATGCCAGACGACGCGACTGCCTCCGACACGGAGGGGTGGGAGGACCGCTACCTGACCCCGGAGAACTTCGACGCGCTGGATGTCGTCGAGACGGTCGCCGAGGAAGTCGAGGCCACGCCCGCACAGGTCGCGCTGGCCTACCACCTCTCCCATCCCGACATCACCGCACCAATTATCGGTGCGCGCACCACTGACCAGCTGGCGGAGAACCTCCGTGCGGCGACGGTCGACCTCTCGCTGGACCAGTTCCAGCGCCTAGAGGAGGCCAAAGCCGGCCCGTTCGACGAGTTGCTCTGAATGGCACTCTCGACTGACTTCGAGCGACTCTCGCTCCCGCTCCGGGACGACTTCGGAACCGCCTACGGAACCCGCGAGACCGCAGAGAACGTCCTGGTGCGCATCGCCGACGAGTCTGGAGCAGTCGGCGTCGGCGCGGCATCGCCGGCCGCCTACTACGACGAGAGCGTCGAGAGCGCACTCGCCGTCCTTCCGGAGTTGCTCGTCGTCGTCGAGGACGTGGGCGACCCGCACGCACAGCAACGCATCGAGCGTCGACTGCGCGAGCACGCACCCGACCAGGCTGCTGCGCGAGCGGCGGTGTCGATTGCCGTCCACGACCTCGCAGCCAGTCAGCAGAGCGAACCGCTCTACCGGCGGTGGGGACTGGACCCCGACGTGGTCCCGACGAGTTCCTACACTGTCGGCATCGACACTCCCGAGCGAATGGGGGAGAAGGCCGCACGCGCCGTCGACGAGGGCTATTCTGTTCTGAAAGTCAAGGTCGGAACAGATAGCGCGGAGCGACGCTCCGCGAACAGTCGAGCGGCGGAGCCGCGAGACGATGATCGAGCGCGCGTGGCCGCCGTCCGCGATGCCGCTCCCGATGCGCAGTTGCGCGTGGACGCGAACGGTGCGTGGGGGCCGGCCGACGCCATCGCTGCGACACGGTGGCTGGCAGAGCAGAGCGTCGAGTTTGTCGAACAGCCGGTTCCGGCCGACGACATCGATGGACTGCGTGCCGTCTCAGAGAACGGCGCGCTCCCGGTTGCGGCCGACGAATCGTGTCTCACTGCCAGCGACGTGCCGCGCGTGGCCGACGCCGCTGACATCGTCGTCGTGAAGGTGAGCAAGTGCGGCGGCCTCCGCGGTGCAGTCCAGCAGATTGCGACCGCGAGCGCGCACGGACTGGAGACGATGGTCGGCTGTATGGTCACCTCGGACGCCGCCATCGCCGGGGCCTGTCACCTCGCGCCGCTCTGTGACTACGCGGACCTCGACGGGGCACTCTTGCTCGCTGAGGACCCGTACGACGGCGTTCCGATGCCGGGTGGCGACATCGACTTTCAGGCGGTTGCGGTGGGGACGGGCGCACGCAAACTGTAAGATTGCGCCGCTACCGGCGGTTCTCCGTCCACTCTGCGAACGAGGGCTGTCGCTGACTCCGGTCGATGTACTCGCGTTGCATCTCAGTAATCGCCGCTTCGAGCGACAGCCCCTGGTCCAACCCCTCGCGCACTCGTGCTTTTTTCCACACGCTCGGTGTCTCTCCGTTGTCCCACCGAGCCTCGATTGGGCCGAGGTAGTGGTCGATGTCCTCCTCTGGCACACCGGATTCGCGCAGTCCGCGCTGGGCGAACTCGAACACTTCCCCGAAGATGGTGTCGCTGTCGGTCGTTCGGTCGCCGTCGCTGCTCACCCACGCGAGGTCGGCATCGAGACCGTCCTCGACGGCGCTGTAGAAGGACTGCTCGGCGTCGTCCCACGACAGTTCGGTCAACGGGTGATCGGCGGCGACCAGTCCGCGGATCAGTCCGGCAGTCAGCGCCTGCATCCCGACCACGTCTCGAATCGTGGGCTGGGTCGGAATAGGGCGGTACTCGATGCGTAACGAGCGCTCGTCGCCGGTGCCGACGGGGTCGCCGCCGACGACACAGCGGAGCCACCGCCAGTAAGTGCCCCGTTTGTGGTCGAACTCCCAGTTGTCGTCGTGGAACGTCTCGCGGTCGCCGTCGTCGACCCACTCCCGAAGGAAGGGGGCATAGAGGTCGTCTGCGACCACGCGGTCGACCACGTCGGCAGCGTCGCTGATGTCTCGCGGGACTCGGACTTTCTTCTCCTCGGTGTGGTTGACCGACTGCTCGAAGACCGCAATCCGGAGTTCGTGGGACGTCTCGTCGACGAGCGTCTGCGGGTCCGAAACGGCGTTGTAGCAGTCCGCAGGCAGGAACGGCGAGTTCGCCGAGAGCGCCAGCACCGGTCCCAGTGTCCGGATAGCAGCGTTGTAGTATTCGGGGAAAGACTCGGCAGTGGGAATCTGGAGGTGTGGTTGAATCGAGGTAGCCAGCGATTCGAACAGAATCGTCTGGAAGGTGTGGTCGGCACCGGGGACCTCGAGGCTGATCTCGCCGTCGGTGAGCCGGCGCGCGTGGTTGTCGATGGCGACGTACCGCGGGGCTGGGCGCATATTCTGCGCGACGGTCACATCATCGTGCCAGTCGACAGCGTCGAGATAGTCGAGACTCCCCTCGGCTGGCGGGATAGTCCACATCGCGTCGAGGACGAGTGCCGCGCCGTGGTCGGCCGCGGCCGCCTGCCCGTCGTCGAACTGCTCGCCGATACTTTCGGCCTGTCTGGCGAGTCCCTCGCCGTCCAGCACGTTCGGGTCGGTGTTCAACTCGGCGTTGTGCACCCCGAGTTCCTTGTTCGCGGCACTCTCGAAGACGCCGGCCGGCAGCGTCGCCAACCTCCCGACTTCTCCACCGTCAGCGGCGTCGGCCGACTGTGCGACGGCGTACACTTCCATCTCTAACCCGACGGCGAACTCGTCGTTGTCCATCTCACCGGCCGCGATAGCCTTCCGGAGTCTCGCGGCTTGCTCGTCGACGCGCTCGGTGAAGGTGGCTTCCGTCTCGGCGGCCAGCGACCGCTCGACGATGTCGGCGATGTCGCTCATCGGTCGAAGAGGTCCTCGTGTCCCTCGACGAGGTGTGCGTACTCGCCCGACGCGAACTCCTCGAAGACGGCGTCGTGATCGATGTCCGTTTCTTCGAGGGGGGTCACGCGAGCGGGCGTCCCGCGGACGAACGATTCGGGTGGCACTTCGTATCCTGGCGGGATGACCGTGCCCATCGCGACAAGGCTGTCAGCGCCGACGGTGGCCTCGGAGACGGTGGCGTTGAATCCGACCATCGCGCCGGACTCGACGTGGCTGTCGTTGAGCACCGCGCCGTGACCGACCAGTCCTTCCTCACCGACCGTCGAGGCGTGCAACACGGCGTTGTCCCCGATTGCACTCCCCGCTCCGAGTTCGACCGGGTCGACGTCGCCCCGAAGGACTGCACCCGGCCAGACGGTCACGTCGGGACCGACGCGCACGTCTCCGACGAGCGTACTTTCTCGGCTCACTGAGGCACTGTCGTGGATATCGGGGTCTGCTCCGTCGAACGAGTAGCTGCGACTGTCCATAGCGGGCGCAGGTACCCCGCCGACAAAACGTTTGAGTCTGACGCGTGCCGACTAGTCGATGTCGACGACCAGCACGGGCATCGAGGCGTTCTTCAGGACGCGCTCGGTGGTGCTGCCGAGGGTGACCATCCGGTCGCGATTTGTCCGGCTGTGCGTTCCCATCACGACGAGGTCGATCCCTTCCTCGTCGGCGTAGTCGGTAATCGTCGTGTAGGGGATGCCGTCCTCGCTGTGTGTGACACACTCGATGCCCTCGTCCTCGATGCGGACGCGTGCGTCGTCGAGTGCGATATCTGCCTCTTCTTCGAGTGACTGGCGAATCTCGTCTTTGCTCTCGTCGCTGGCAGCCGTGTAGAGGCGCTTGTCCACGACGTAGAGGACGTGGATGCGCGCGTCCTGGTCGCTTGCGACCGTGATTGCGTGTTCGAGCGCGTCGACGATGCTGCTACTGCCGTCAGTCGGCAAGAGAATGTCGTCGTACATACTGCGCTTCTCTCTCGGACTGGACTTAAATACTGTGCGTCTCCCGCTGCCGGGGTGTGCTCGTGGAGCCCACTCGTCGGCGGTCAGAGCCCACCGAGTGCCATCAGGAACAGTGCGAGGGAGATGACGGCAAAGAGGCCACCGACGAACTTCTTGATGGTCTCGGTTTCGAGTGCCGCAGAGACATAGGGTGCGACCTGGCCGCCAGTGACCGTCGCGGGCACCGTCCAGACGACCATGTTCCACGGCGTCGCCGCGAGGTCGAGACTGTGTCCGCCTGGAACCAGTCCACCACCGAAGACGTGGACCAGCGACGCCAGCACTGCGGTGACTGCAACGACGATGTGGTTGGTCCCGATGGCGACCCGGACCGGAATCTTCGAACCGAGCATCGAGATGATGCCGAGTTCACCGACGCCGAAGCCGGCAAGTCCCTGGAAGGTACCGCCGACGCTGTAGTTGGCAAACCGCTTGAGATAGCCTGCCCGGGTGTACCGGTAATCCTCACCGTCGCGGTCGACTCGGGTGACGTTGCCGTCGCCGTCGGTGTCGACGCCTGCTGGCCCGAGTTTGTCGTCGTCGTCGGGGAATCCGCCTCGCTGCTGGCCACCGTCAGAGACGACTTCGGTTTCGGCGTCGGCGTCACTCGACCCCGGCTCCTCGTGTCCGAGGTCAGCTTTGAACAGCAGGTAGGAGGCAGCTATCAGCGCCAGGCCGAGAAGGAGATGGAAGAGTGGCTCCGGAATGACAAACGAGAGCAAGGCTCCAGCAATGACGAACGGGACAGCGCCGGCAACCAGTGCCACTGCCAGCCGTCGGTCGACCAGCCCGTACTGGATGAAAGCGAGTGAGGAACTGGACAGCCCGAAGGATTCGCTGATCAGCCCTACCTTGACGATAGTTTCCGGCTCCAGTGGATGAGCAGCCAGCGGGAACAGGAAGATCAGAAACGGCACGAACAGCGCCGAGCCACTGATGCCGACGGTGTTAACGATGGTTGCGCCGAGCATGAAACAGGGGAACAGCCACCAGTACTCGACCCAGTAGCCACCGCCGGCGTCCGCGGGCAACGGCGCGGCGACGTACACCGCTGTCACGAACAGTATCGGTGCCAGGAAGACGAAGACGTGCTGGTAGCGCAGGAAGTTCCGCTGGAGGGAACTCAAAGACGGAGCGTCCGGCACGTCAGGTCACCACCTGTTGACGTGTCTGGACTGGTCGCGTTAGAGTTTCTGCCGTCGCTGTACGACTGTCATCGCACGCTCGAACGCGCCGATTCACCGTTAGCGTGCTGTCTGTAGATATATAGTAAAAAAGCTATTGTTCGATAGAAGTTGTGTGTGGCGTACACACGGCAAATATTGTTGTATCAGTTGCCGGTGAAGTTCGGGTGGTTGCTGACGTACTTCGGGAGATATCGGGCCTGCTGTGGCAGGTCGGCGATGTCTTCTTCGACGGTGTCGATGAGTTCGTCCAGCGTCATATCGATTTCCTCGTTTTCGGCGCGGACGTTGACACCGAGCTGGTCGCCCTCGATTTCGTCGCTGCCGACGATGATGTAGTAGGGCACCCAGTCGGTCTCGGCTTCGGCGATGCGCTTGCCGACCGATTCGTCGCGCTCGTCGATGTCGACGCGGATGCCGACCGCTTCGAGTTCGTCCGACAGCTCCTCGCAGTAGTCGAGGTGGTCGGTGGGGTTCACGGGTATAAATCGGACCTGCGTCGGCGAGAGCCACGTCGGCAGGCGCGGGTTGTCCATCGTCGCCGTCTGCTCCAGCAGTGCAGCCATGACGCGCTCGATACCACCCGAGGGCGAGTAGTGCAGAATCGGTGGGTGGTGCTGGTTCGTCCCGTCGGTGTACTCGATATCGAAGCGCTCGGCGCTCTCGACGTCTATCTGGACCGTCGGGTTCTCGATCGGCCGACCCAGCCCGTCGATGGCGGCGAAGTCGATTTTCGCCGACCAGTAGTGGTGGCGCTCGGGGATAATCTCGAGCAGCGCTGGCTTGCCGAGTTCGTCGACGACTTCCTCGACCCACTCTTCGTTTTCTTCGTAGAACTCCCGGGTCATCCGGATGGCCGGTTCGTAGTTGATGTCGAGGTCTTCGGAGGTCTGGAGTGCGAGCTTGGCCTGTTTCATCAGCTCCTCGCGGGCCTGGTCCATGTCCTGGGTAGCGGTGTGCATGTCCGGCATCGTGAACGCACGAAGGCGCTTGAGACCGGTGACCTCACCCTTCTGCTCGCGGCGGAACGAGTACGTCGACATCTCGTAGATGCGCAGCGGGAGGTCGTTCTCCGAGATGTGCATGTCCCGCATGATGGAGAACTGGCCGAAACACGCGGCAAAGCGGAGCATCATCCGGCGGTCGCCGGACTCGAAGCGGTACTGGCGCTCGCCGAACTTGCCTGCGTGTTCGTTGATACAGCGAGCGCCCAGGTCGTACATAATCGGCGTCTCGACGGGCATTCCGCCGTAATCGACGACGAGGTCGTTGACGTAGGCCATCAGGGCGTCCCGGATGAGCTTCCCGCGTGGGTAAAATCGGAGGTTCCCCACGTCGGAGAGCTTGTCGTAGCCGACAAGCTCCTTCTCTTTCATAATCTTGAGGTGGGGCGGCTCCTCGCCGGCGCTGGCGACGATGTCCTCGACTTCGTCCTCGATGAACGCCTGCATGTCCGAGCTGGTGTCGGCCTTGGCGCTGACGGCGTCGTCGGTGTCGCCGCCCGGATACATCACCTGCCACTCGCTGGGTTCGCGGTCGAGGTCTTCCTCGTCTTTCTCCTCGTCGCGGTGGTGGGCGACGTGGCGGGACAGTTCCGAGAGTGGGTGACCCTTGCAGGAGACCTCGAAGGACTTGTACCAGCCAAACGGTGCGCGCAGAATCTCGTAGTCCTCCGCTTCCAGTGCGGATTCGAGGTCCTGCATGACGCGCTTTGCGGCGTCGGGGCTGGCGAGGTCTTCGCTCAGGTGGGCGTAGGGGTAGAGGACGATGTTTTGGGTGTTGAGTTGACCGGTCACGTCCCGAAGCTCTTCCAGTGCGTTCTCGACGACGCCGTCGATGTCCTCTTCGTCGTCGGATTCGACGCTGATGAAGGCCGTGACGCACTCTTCCATGCGCCCCTCCATCGGGACCCCCTCTGTCTCGGCGAGGCTATCGGGTCCGGCCTTTTCCCGCGCCTCGAACTCCAGATGGTCGGAGTGAATGAACAGCAGTCGCATACCACAGGCAACCCGATGGGCAGTAAAAAGCGTGCCGAATGGCCGCGCTATCTTGCCGACGAATCTGTCGGCTGGTGGGGATCCTGTCCAGGCAGGCGACCGACAGCGAGCCACTACCACGGCGGGATACCGGACTGCTGGCGCTCTCCCATTATTTTCCCCGGGGTCGTACTGCGTGTATGTCTATCCAGACGGAAGCCCGATTCCCACCCATCACCGGCGAGACGCTGACCGGACGCACACTCACTTTCCCCGGCGACTTCGAAGCACCGCTGAACCTGGTTTTCGTCGCGTTCAAACGCTCTCAGCAATCGGATGTCGACACATGGCTCGACGTCGCGGTCGCTGTCGAGAGCGACTTCCCGGACGTGCGATTCTACGAGATACCCGTTATCAGCCGCCTGTACGCCCCGGCGCGGTCGTTCATCGACGGTGGGATGCGCGTTGGCATCCCGGATGACGATACCCGCGAGCGGACCGTAACCGTCTACACCGACAAGCGCGTCGTCCGCCGCGCACTCGATATCGACGACGAAGGCGACATCCACGCGCTACTCGTCGACCGGGACGGGACCGTCTACTGGCGAGCTGCCGGGCCGAAAGACAACGAGGCCGCCGAACACCTTCGCGAAGTGCTCTCGTCGTTGACCTGACCGCAACGACTTTCGCCCGCCCGAACACAGCGGCCGTATGGCTCTCTCGGTGGGCGCACTCGTCGTCTTCGCACTCATCGGTCTCGCGATCGTGCTCTTCGTGACGGAGCTGATTCACCCGATCTGACTGCACTCGCGGTGCTGGAACCGTACACCCGGGTGTCAGCCACCGACGCCATCGCCGGGTTCGCCAGCCCTGCCGTCGTGACTATCGTGGCGATGTACATCCTGGGCCAGGGGATCCAGACCGCCGGTGTCGTCGACTGGCTCGGTGCCCGTCTCGCGCGCGCGACACGCGGGAGCGACCGCAACTTGCTCGGTGTGATGACTGCAACGACCGGCGTGTTCGCCGGCCTCGTCAACAACACGCCCGTCGTCGCTATCTTCATCCCGATGACATCCGAACTGGCCGACGACCGGGACGTCTCCCCGTCGAAGTTCTTGCTTCCCCTCTCGTTCGCGGCGCTGCTCGCGGCGGTCATCACGCCCGTTGCGACCGTCGTCTTGCTCGGTCCCATCGCAGTCGACCTTGACGCGTCAATCGGTGCCGATGGCTTCTCGTTCCTACTGGCGACGCTCTTTGGCGCGAGCGCGGCGTTCATCACCCCATCGGATACCAGACCAACCTCATGGTCTACGGCCCCGGCAGATACCAGTTCACCGACTATCCTCTCGTCGGCGTCCCACTGTTACTCGTGTTGACTGTCGTCTCGACGCTCGGCATCACGGTCCTCTACGGCGTGTGAGTGCGCAAAACGAGTCGTCCTCTCGCGTCCAGCCCTTACTCCTCGTCTTTCAGCTCTTCGAGTTCCGCTTCGACCTCGCTCTCGTCGACAGCCGGTGTCTCGACGTCGTCGCTCTCGGCGTCTACCGCGTCCGCTTCGATATCCTCCTCGGCCGGTTCGCTGCTCTTGCCCATCTCGGATTTGAGTGTCTCCAGTTCGGTGTCGACCTCTGTGTCCTGCGACATCTCTTCTAGTTCGCGGTCGAGGCCGCTCTTGTCCGAGAACTGGTTCTCCAGCGCCCCGGTCTCCTGAAGTTCGTCGAGCGCTGCAGAGCGGGCTTCCATCTCCTCGGTGCGTTCCTCGGCGCGCTCGATTGTCCTCGATATCTCGCTCATCTCGTCGCCGGCCCCCGTCATCGCCTCGGAGACGCGAGCGCTGGCCTCGGCGGCCTCATAGCGGGCCTTCATCGTCTCCTTGCGGGTCCGGAACTGCTCGATTTGTTGCTGGAGCTGGTCTTTCTTCTCGACGAGCTGGTCCTGTTTCTGCTGGAGATCCGTGATCTGGCCTTCCAACTCCTCGATCTGCGTCATCTTCTGTTTTTTCTTCTCTAGAGCGCGCCGCGCGAGATCGTCGCGGTCTTGCTCGACGGCGGCCCGCGCCTGTTCGTTGTGTTTCTCGACGTTCTCTTCGAGGCGGCGCTGCTGAATCTCCAGGCGCTTCTTCTGTGTCGTCAGGTCCGCGATACCCTGTTTTACGTTTTGCAGTCGGTCCCGGAGCTGTTCGTAGGAGTAATCGAGCGTCTCACCCGGATCTTCGGAGCGGTTGAGTACCGCGTTGAGTTTCGACCGGATGACGTAGGACGCGCGCGAGAGGATTCCCATATACCGACACGTTGGCCGCCGAAACTTAAAATTCTTACACGCGTTTCCTTCAGGTATGTCCGAAACGCTCCGAGTGCCCGGGCCGCGAGACGTGCATGCGACGCTTTCTAACTCCGATTCGATTGCAGCCGTCGTCGCCTGTCCACCCCATCCACAGATGGGTGGCGACCGCCACGACAGCCGCCTCCGCGCTGTCGACGACGCGCTCGGAGACAGGTCGATTGCCTGTCTGCGGTTCGACTACGGTCCATGGGACGGGGGTCGCGCGGAAGTGACGGACGCCCGTAGCGCGCTCGCGTGGGCACGCGAGAACTTCGAGACGGTCGGGCTGTTCGGGTACAGCTTTGGCGGTGCCGTGGCGCTCCGGGCGGCCGCAGACGAGAGCGACGACGGGACGCCACCTGCAACACTCTCGCTGCTCGCACCTGCGGGTACGCTGGCCGGCGAGCCGACTGCCGACGCTGTCGACGCTGTCGCCTGCCCGGTTCAGATTCTCTACGGTGAGCGCGACAACACCGTCGACTCCGTTCCGGTCGCCGAGCGCGCTCGTGCCCGCGGTCACACCGTCGAAACGCTGCCGGCAGACCACTTCTTCGCCGGGCAACAGCAGCGCGTCGCCGAATCGGTGGCGGCGTTCGTTGTCGAATCGACGTGAATATCCTGCTCAGTTGACGTTCTTCCACTCAAATCCTGAACTGAGCGACCAAACCGGACGAACGGCTAAAATCTCTGTAGCGAACAGACGACTGTCCACCTGTTCTGAATATGATTACAAGATATAGTAGTATATTAGGACTATCTAGGACATGCATCCAGAAGTTTTTAGTAAAGGCGACCAATTGGTGTAGTTGATGAGCGTAAACAACTCAACCGTCGAATCTGCATCGTCCACCGACCGTCCCGACTCGCCGAGTCTCCGCTGTGCCAGTTACATGGGCTGTCGCTTCTGCGAGGAGGGGTCGCTCGTCTTCGATTCGGAGGTCGGCAAATCCCGCTGTCGTACCTGCGGCAAGATAGACTAACCACGCAGACATCCCCATGAGCATCAAACAACAGATTCGAAGCCGAATCGGCCGCAAGCCAACCTTCGAGTGTGTGGGCTGTGGACTCACATTCGATGACGAACGGCTCAATTGCCCGGAGTGTGGTTGGTGCGTCCGCAAAACGCGGTGACGCCAGTCGGCACTGTTCCGTTCTCGATCGACCCTGCTGACGCGGTCGCTCGCGCGGCGAATGCTGGTCGCTTCGAAACGGTTTTGAGTCCTGCCAGCACACGGTCGATATGCCGACAGAATCCGAGACGGGCTACGATCCGAGCCTGGGACGGAAGTTCATTTTCGTAACGGGCGGCGTGATGTCCGGACTGGGGAAGGGTATCACCGCTGCGAGTACTGGTCGTCTGCTAGCGAACGCTGGCTTCGACGTAACCGCGGTCAAAATCGACCCGTATCTCAACGTTGACGCCGGGACGATGAACCCGTTCCAGCACGGCGAGGTGTACGTTCTCAAAGACGGTGGCGAAGTGGACCTCGACCTGGGGAACTACGAGCGGTTCCTCGATATCGACATGACCTTCGACCACAACGTCACGACGGGGAAAGTCTACCAGGAGGTCATCGAGAAAGAGCGGGCGGGCGACTATCTCGGCAAGACCGTTCAGATCATCCCGCACATCACCGACGACATCAAGCGGCGCATTCGAGAGGCCGCCGAAGGGTCCGACGTGTGTCTCATCGAGGTCGGTGGCACGGTGGGCGACATCGAGGGGATGCCCTACCTCGAAGCGCTCCGCCAGTTCGCCCACGAGGAAGACGAGGAGGATATTCTTTTCACCCACGTTACACTCGTCCCCTACTCGAAAAACGGCGAACAGAAGACCAAGCCGACCCAGCACAGCGTCAAGGAACTGCGCTCTATCGGGCTCCAGCCCGACGTGCTGGTCGGTCGCTGCGAGGACCCCCTCGACCCCGAAACACGCGAGAAGATTGCGCTGTTCTGTGACGTGCCCGGGGACGCTGTCTTCTCGAACCCCGACGTGGACGACATCTACAAGGTCCCGCTCGTCGTCGAAGACGAGGGGCTCGACGAGTTCGTCATGGACCACTTTGGTATCGCCGACGAGGCGCTTCCCGAACCCGAGCGCGACACCACCTGGCGCGAGACGGTCACCCAGGAGAAAGAAGGGACGGCCAACGTTGCCCTCGTGGGCAAGTACGGGTTGGAGGACGCCTACATCTCGATCCACGAGTCGCTGAAACACGCGGGTCTCGAAAAGCAAGTCGAGGTCGAGCGGGAATGGATCAACTCCGAAAACCTCGCCGACGGCGTCGACGGCCAGCTCGACGACGTCGACGGCGTCATCGTCCCCGGTGGCTTTGGTTCCCGTGGAACCGAGGGAAAAATCGAGGCGATTCGGTACTGCCGACAGAACGACGTGCCGTTCCTCGGCCTCTGTCTGGGCTTCCAGATGGCAGTCGTCGAGTACGCCCGGAACGTCCTCGGCCTCGACGGCGCACACTCCGCGGAACTCGACGAGTCGACGCGATATCCCGTCATCGACATCCTGCCCGAACAAAAAGAGATGGACGATATGGGCGGGACGATGCGACTCGGTGCACACGTCACGGACATCGAGCAGGGAACGCTGGCTCACGACCTCTACGGTTCCGATTCCTGTACCGAGCGCCACCGCCATCGCTACGAGGTCAACCCCGAGTACATCGGCGACCTCGAAGCCGCCGGGATGGTCTTCTCGGGCACCTCCGGCAACCGAATGGAGATTCTGGAACTGCCCGACCACCCGTACTTCCTCGGAACGCAGTTCCACCCCGAGTTCCGGTCGCGCCCGACCCGCGCGAGCCCGCCATTCGTGGGCTTTCTCGACAGTATCCTCGCGAAGCAGGACGAACTCGCAGTCGCAGGAGGTGACCACTGATGGTCGACGTCGACTCCTTTATTCCCGACGCTCGTGAGGAAATCGCCGACGAAATCGGCGACGCGAACGCTGTCATCGCGCTGTCGGGCGGCGTCGACTCCTCGACGGCCGCCGCGCTGGCTTACGACGCCATCGGCGACCAGCTCACGCCGGTCTACGTCGACACCGGCCTGATGCGAAAGGGCGAAACCGAGCAGATTCGCGAGACGTTCGCGTATATGGACTCGCTGCAAATCGTCGACGCGAAAGACCGTTTTCTCGATGCGCTCGAAGGCGTCACCGACCCCGAAGAGAAACGCCACGCTATCGGCGAGCAGTTCATCCGGGAGTTCGAGACGGTCGCCCGCGAGGTCGACGCTGACTACCTCGTCCAGGGAACTATCTACCCCGACCGCATCGAGTCCGAAGGGACGATCAAGAGCCACCACAACGTCGGCGGCCTCCCGGAAGTCGTGGACTTCGAGGGGATCGTCGAACCGATGCGTGACCTCTACAAGGACGAAGTCCGGGAGGTCGCGCGGGAACTCGACCTCGACGAGATCGTCGCCGAGCGGATGCCGTTCCCGGGTCCGGGGCTCGCCGTGCGCATCCTCGGCGAAGTCACCGAAGAGAAACTCGGCGTCGCGCGCGAAGCCAACCACGTCGTCGAGGAGGAACTGGCCGAACACGAACCGTGGCAGGCACTCGCCGCCGTCATCGGGAAAGCGACGGGCGTCAAAGGCGACAACCGCGTTCACGGCTGGGTCGTCGCCGTCCGCTCGGTCGAGTCACGCGACGGCATGACCGCCCGCGCCCAGAACGTCGACTGGGACACCCTCCAGCGCATCCAGTCCCGGATTACCGGTGAGAACGAGAACGTCTCTCGCGTGCTCTACGACGTGACGCACAAGCCGCCAGCGACCATCGAGTACGAGTAACGCTACCGGAGGTAGTCGCGGGTGACAAGACACAAGCCCCCGCGACACCACCGCCACACCAATGAACGTCATCGTCGCCGGGACAGACGACCACGACATCGCTGCCGCTATCGAATCTGAGGGTCATACGGTCGCACGCGTCGACATCGCAAACCGTCCCGCACTGGAGGAAGCGGGCATCCACGAGGCGGACGCGCTCGTCTTGACTGAAGTCGAACAGGCCACCTCGATCGCCGTCGCCAAGGATCTCAACCCGGACCTGAAAGTTGTTCTCTACAGCGAGGGGTCGCTGCCGGATTTCGCCTCGCGGCAGGCGGATATGCTGGTCGACCCGGCGCTGCTCGACGCCGAAACAGTCGCCGCAGAACTGGACGCCTGATTGGCTGACTACTCGTTTCTCTGTCAGTGACTCGCTTCCAGCGCGCCGGCGACTGCTGAGAGTCGGTCGCTCCCGTGCTCGACGAACGGCGTTCCGTGACCCTGGCAGACGATGTCGACTGCGGGCGCACGCCCGACGTACGACCGGAGACTCGCTTCTGCCTGGTCCTGGTCGTAGTTGAGAAACCACGGTGGGACGTCGAACTCCCCGTCCCGCTCGCGGACGAGGTCACCGACCAGCGCCAGGGACAGCGACTCGTTGACGAACGCTGTGTGACCCGGCGTGTGACCGGGCGTATGATAGACGTCGAACCCATCGACGGTATCGCCGTCTGCGACTGGCTCGATGGGCAGGGCCGGCGGGTCGCGCATGAGGTCGGTTACGCGCTGAAACAGTCCCTTCCGGTTGTTCCACGTTGGCCGCTCACGTCGTGCGAGATAGGGTTCGTCGTCCACGCCAATTACGATCGGGGCGTCGAGGCCGTCGTCGATGAGGCTGTTGAGGCCACCGACGTGGTCGAAATCGAAGTGGGTAATGAGGACGCGGTCGACGGCCGCAAGCGACCCGACGACGCGCTCGATTCCCGCTCGGAGTTCCCCGGCGTGCCAGGGCATCCCCGTGTCGACCAGCGTCACCGCTCCCCCGTCTTCGACCAGATAAGCGTTGACGCCCTGCAGGTCGAACCACCACACGCCGTCGGCGAGTCGCGTCACCATGCCGGTTCTTGGGGTGGCAGCTACAAAAGCGGCGACACCCGTTACTTTGGGACTACCGCTCGTGGACGGTCATCGGCATCCCATCTTTGGGGTGTACCGTCAGTGACGGCCGATACTCGAAGTGTCCCTCCCGGGCGTATTCGAGTTCGAACTGGCTCGCGGTCCGAGCGAGAATCAGCTGTGCTTCGAGTTTGGCGAGGTGCTTGCCGATGCAGTGGCGCGGGCCGCCGCCGAAGGGGAAGTACGCAAAGCGCGGGCGGTCCTGTCGGCGCTCGGCGCTCCACCGTTCGGGCTCGAACTGTTCCGGATTGTCCCACCAGCGCGACGAGCGATGCACTGCCCACTGCGGGAGCATGAGTGCCGACCCCGCCTTGACGGGATAGCCCGCCAGTTCCACATCCGTCTTCGGCTCGCGGAAGATGGTGTACACCGGTGGATAGAGCCGCATCGCCTCGTCGATGACCCACTCGGTGTACTCGAACTCACGGACGTCGTCCATCGTCGGCCGACCGTCTACCACCGAATCGATTTCGTCGTGGACGGTCTCCCGGACGCTCGGATGTTCCGAGAGGAGATACCAGGTGTAGGTCAGGGTCAGCGCCGTCGTATCGTGGCCCGCCAGCAGCATCGTCACAACTTCGTCCCGGAGTTGCTCGGCGGACTGCTCGCCCCGCTCCTGTGCGCGGAGCAGAATCGAGAGCATGTCCATCGGTACGTCCGCGTCGTCACCTGCCGTCGCATCACCCTCGGTACCACGGCGCTCGGCGATAATGTCGTCGACGACCCCTTCCAGTGTGTCGAGTGCCTGCTGGTACTCCCGGTCGCCCGGCATCGGCACCCAGTTTGGTGCAGCGAAGCGTATCGGGTTCGGCTCGAACTGTGCACCCAGCGGGTCCAGACTCTGTCGAACAGTCTCGATACGTTCCTGACTCAACTCAACGCCGAGCATCAGGTCTGCGATGACGTCGAGCGTGACTGCTGTCATCTCCTGTTCGACGTCGATATCCTGACCGTCTGTCCACCCCGACAGCATCGTGTCGGCGTGGTCGACGATGCGGTCTGCGAAGTTCGCCAGCCGTCCCATTCGGAAGGCGGGGTTGGTCAACTGACGCTGCTGTTGCCAGGTCTCACCCTCGCTCAGGAGGAGTCCTTCGCCGAGCAGGTCTCCGAGCGCGTCGCTCTGGAAGTCCGGCTTTCGAAAGCTGTCGGCTTCCGAAACCAGGACACGCTCGATATCGGTTGGATTTGTGAGCATGTACGTCGGCAACGTTCCGAGTTCGAATTCGATGATATCGCCGTACGCGCTCTCGCACGCCGAGAGAAACCGGAACGGATCTTTCGCATACCGACGACTGCTGCCAAAGAGCGGTTCACCGCGTGGGCCGGGCGGAGACGCCGTCATCATCCTACTGTAGTGCTAAACACGCATCAATGTTTGGCGGGCTGACCGTCACGGTGCTGTTCGTTTTTGGCACTCTCCGGCGGGGCACTCGCACTGTCTCTTTAATTCCGATAGTATACAACACTGCTCTGCCGACCGAACTCCCGAGCAAACTACTCAGAATAACATGAGAGTTGAACAACCATCTCACGCAAACACGAAAAACTTTTGTCACGATATAAATAGAAGATAGTAAAATATACCGATATATACTAGTAATTGATGGTAATATTATACTTTGAGATGTTTTTACTCTCCGCCAGAGCTGTTTCAACACAGTTACTTTCTCGAACCAGCCTGCAAGCATCTATTGTGCCTTGCTGGACTTCTGTAGGGCTCGATATCCGCAACTACTTCTCTCAGATACTACCCTCTTTTTGTAATCGGTCTCCTGATCGTGTTGGTTTGACACGTGACGAATTGAAGGCGCTGATAACGGTGATCTGAGCCGAATTCGGTGGTGTTGTCTGGTCGAAGAACTGTCTCTTTTGCGCTAGTCTGTGAATCGCGGTCGACCTCAACTCTTGTTTTAACTAACAGAATAGACATATATATGAAATATAATAGTAGTGGCCAAATCAATTCATCCTCTTCTGAAGATCCTGCGATTGATTCAACACTAGACCTGTAAAATTAAATGATATCCTCTGGGCTACATAAAGTAACATTATATAAAATATTTTATTGTATTTGGAATAAAGGTTCTTTGAACGATGTTTAAGCCCTTCTATGTAATGTTTATTGTTCTTATTGTATGTAACGTATGATGATATTTATTCCCGGGCCGTGAGAATACCTCCAGCTGCATAAGTGTGTTCCATACTATATATTAGCATGGATATATCTCAACGACGTTCGGTTCGCCTCACTGTCGACGGGAAACCGTTGGAGGGGACACTCACGGTACCTCGTCAACCATCTGACCTGGTTCTGTTTGCGACCGGAACGGCAGGTGCTCACCTCGCATCGCTCGAGACGAAGATGGTAGATCACCTCCACCAGCTCGGACTGGCGACTCTGGTCGTGGATCTCATCAGTCCCGAAGAGGCGACTGAACGGTCGAACCGGTTGAACATAGAGTTGCTCACCAGTCGATTGGCGATCCAGTTCGACTGGGCTGCCAATCACGTTGCCACTGCAGACCTGGGTACGATACTCTGTGGGGTTGGGACGGGTGCTGCAGCAGCAGTGAACTACCTCACGAGCGCCCGGCGTGAAGTAGGGGCTCTGACGCTACTGAACGGACGTGTTGACCTCGCTAGTGTCGACTTTGCTGGGATCGATATCCCTAGTTTCTTTTTTGTGGATAATTCGTCTGCCCATCTCACGGAGTGCAATAGAGAGGCCTACAGGGCCCTCGGTGTCGACCACGAGCACAAACACTACCTGCACGCTGTCAGTGAGGATGCAGTCTCCGTCGTTGCTCGCTGGCTCAACTCGCAGGTCTCGTCGGGAACCTCACACGCTCGAGCGCTATCTCGCCGCGATAGCCGTCACGGTGTGTGAGCTGTCTGGCGCCTGCGGCATATCGTACAACAAACCACGGCCAACAGGCCAGCGACCGTTCGTGCGCTACGGGAACATTCTATTCGCCTCGCTCTCGAAATCCGGTCACAGTTGTGTCAGCAAACCCATCCCGAGAGGACAATCAGCTGTGCCACGGTGGCTCAGAGAGCGCCGGCGACCATCTCGATTGGGTGGGGCGGCTCGCCGTCGTCGAACTCGTACGACCCGAGTTGGCTCCGGCAGGATGCGCCCGGAGCCACGACCTGGCTACCCGTTGAGTCCCGGACCTGATCGGCGAGGATGTCGCCGATAGCTCGACTCATCGAGAGGTGTTCGGTCTCGTACCCGAAGCTGCCGGCCATGCCACAACAGCCGGAATCGAGTACGTCAACGTCGTAGCCCGCACGGCGAAGGACGCCGACCGCGTGGTGGTCTTTGCGGACCGACTTCTGGTGGCAGTGGCCGTGGTAGGTGAGCGTCTCCGTCGGCTCTCCGAAGTCGATGTTTTCGTCCAGGCCGAAGCGGTCGACGTATTCGAGCACCCCGTAGGTGTTCGAGGCGACCAGTTCGGCGTCCTCACCCGAGAGGAGGTCCAGATAATCGTACTGATACATCACGGCGTCGGATGGCTCGATGGTCACGACGTCCCAGCCGTCACGGATCTGTGGGGCGAGTGCCTCGACGTTCCCCGACGCAGTGTCGCGTGCGTGGTCGAGCATGCTCTTCGAGAACGCGGGTCGCCCGCTGTCTGACACGTCGTCCGGCACCTGGACGTGGACGCCCGCTGCTTCGAGCACTTCGACGGCCGCACGACCGATATGCGGGTGGCTGTAGTTCGTGTACGGGTCGGGAACGACCAGCGCCTTCCTGTTTGCCTCCGTCAGCGAGACGGTCGACCCATCCCGGTTGGCCATCAGGTCTTCGAACGTCGTCCGGTGGAACGCGGGGAGGTCGCGTTCGCGCGCGATTCCGGCCGTCTTCTCCATCACCCAGCCACTTCCCGGAACCTGCATCGCCCAGTTCGAGATGGGAGCGAACGCACTCCCGAGCGAGAGGAGCGACTCGACGTTGGCGAATATTCGGTCGCGAAGGGAGATCCCCTCTCGCTGGTGGTACTCGTGAACCACCTCTGCTTTCATCTTGGCCATGTCGACGCCGCTCGGACAGTCGTTCTTGCAGCCCTTGCAGCCGATACAGAGGTCCATCACCTCGGTGATGAACTCCTCGTCGAAGACGTCATCGGGCAAATCGCCGCTCATCGCGTTCCGGAGCAGGTTCGCCCGGCCCCGCGTGCTGGTAATCTCCTCGTCTGCGGCCCGGTAGGTCGGACACATCACGCCGCCGGTCGTCTCCTGGTGGCCGGTACAGCCGGCACAGCCGTGACACAGTTCAACCATTCCCTGGAACCCGTTCTCGTTGTCCCAGTTGAGCACCGGATCGAAATCGGCATCGAAGGTGTAGGAGGGGTCGTATCGGAGGTTTGCCGTCGAGTCGTGGTCGCCACAGACGTTGCCGGGGTTGAGCAACCAGTTCGGGTCGAAGGCGGACTTCAGGTCGCGGAACGTGTTCCACAGCTGTTCGCCGTAGAGCTTCTTGTTCCACTCCGTTCGCGACCGTCCGTCGCCGTGCTCGCCGGAGACGGACCCGCCGTACTCGATGACGAGGTCCGTCATGGCGTCGGAGATCGCGTACATCGTCTCGTGGCCTGCCTCGGATTTGAGATTTAGCAGCGGGCGGATGTGCAACACTCCGGGACCAGCGTGAGCGTAGTACGCTGCGAAGGTGTCGTGTTCGTCGAAGAGGTCCTGGAGGTCAGAGATGTATTCGGGGAGCTTCTCCGGCGGCACGGCGGTGTCTTCGACGAACGGCCAGTGCTTGTCGTCGCCCGTATTCGACAGCAAGATTGGCAGCCCCGCTTTCCGCATCTTCCAGAACTTCGCCTGCCGGTCGTCGTCGTACGCTTCCAGCGCGTCGACCGCGTGCGTCTCATCACTCGTGACAGTGCCGGCTTCGTCTGGAGAAACGGCGGCCTCGTACCCCGGCAGGCGGTCGGCGAGCAGATTGGCGATTTTCTGCTTGCCCTCCGCCACCGAGTCGGCGTAGAATTCCACCAGAAGCGTCGAATCGGTCCCCTCGGGAAGCGTCGAGACGAGTTCGGAAAACTCCGCGTTGTCCCGGGCCAGTTCCAGAAACACGTCGTCCATCACCTCGACGGCCGACGGGTCGTGTTCGAGAATCGGCGCTACGTCCCGCATCGCCGGGAGGACTCCGTCGTAGGTCAACATGACGAGCGCCGTTTCTTCGGGAACGGGTTCGAGTGACACCGTCGCCTCGGTCACGATAGCGAGCGTCCCCTCGCTGCCGGCCATGAGCCGACCCATGTTGATTTCGCCCCGCTCGCGGGCGTTCTCGACGAGCATATCGAGGTTGTATCCGGAGACGTTCCGCTTCAGATCGGGGTAGCGCTCCTCGATCTCCTCGGCCTCCTCGTGGAGCAGCCTGCCGACCTCCGCATACACCTGGGCCTCTATCGTCGACCCGCGGTCCCGTGCCTCCGTCGCGCGGTCGTGGAGGTCCTCGACGTCGACCCAGCCGAACGTCGTCTGTGTCCCGTCGGAGAGGACCACCTCACACTCCTCGATGTAGGCGTCGGTCTTGCCGTACTGCAGCGAGTGTGCACCCGTCGTGTTGTTCCCGATAGCGCCGCCGAGAACGCTCTTGTCACCCCACGCCGGGTCGGGAGCGAACTTGAGGTCGTGGGGCGCGAGATGATTGTTTAGCCGGGCGATGGTGATACCCGACTGCGCCCGTGCGACACCCGCCTCGGGGTCGATCTCGAGGAACTCGTCCATGTAGCGCTTGAAATCGAGGACGACGGCCTCGTTGACCGCCTGGCCCGCCAGGCTCGTCCCGCCACCACGGGGGAGAACGGGTATCTCGTTGTCGTCGCAGTACTCCATGACCGCTACGACATCGTCAGTCGAGACTGGTGAGACGACCCCGATTGGCAGTTCTTTGTACGCGCTCGCGTCTGTGGCAAACAGCTCCCGTGTGTACGTATCGAAGCGAACGTCTCCGTCGACGAGCTCTTCCAGGTCCGCAACCAGTGCCGGTCGGTTCGTGGTGTCGTTTCGATAATCGTAGTCCGCGTCGGGGTCACCCGCTGGACTCGACTCGCCGTGAGATTCGAACTCATGTGCCATGACGTACAATACCATTATCTTCGAAAATAATGAATTGTTGGGTTCCGAACCGCCGGAAATGACGGGTACCGGTCTCGTTGCTGTCATCGATATTTGACCCCCGACAGATGAAAGAATAGTCTTGGATCGAATATGTTGTGTCGTGGAGTGGTTAGAACGCACCCGGGGCCACGACGTACGCGAACAGCAGCGTCAGGATGCCTGTGAAGATGCCGTAGTAGGCTAACGGAATCAACTCCAGGCGGATGACGCGTCCCTCCTCGCCGACGAGGCCGACGACCGCGAGTGCGGCGACGACGTTGTGGATGGCGATGAGGTTCCCGATTGCACCGCCGACCGCCTGCGCACCGACCACGACTTGCGTCGAGACGCCGATGTTCTGTGCGGCGTTGTACTGGAAGGCGCCGAACAGAATGTCGCTGACCGTGTTCGACCCGGCGATGAACGCACCGAACGCACCGATGAAGCCCGAGAAGAACGGGTAGGCTGCGCCGGTGACGTCGGCCGTGAGGTTCGAGAGCACATCCAGCATACTCGCGTCCAGGGCTGCCCCGACACCCGAGTTTATCATGACCTGGACGGTCGCGACAGCAAACCACAGCGCGATGACTGCGGGCAGAATCTTCTGGACAGACTCGGTCCAGGACTCTTTGATTTCTCGGCTGTTCATGCCGTGGAGGCCGTAGGTTACGACGGACACGACAACGAACAGGAATCCGGGTAGATACAGCGTCCGGAACGAACCCGATGCTCCCGCAACGCCGAGAATTTCGACAAACTCCAGATTGAGCGGGTTGTTCTGAAGCGGAGTCTGAATCGGGTCGATCGTGCGGGTCACGACCAGCAGGCCGGCCGTGATGATGTAGGGCAGCCACGCCATACCCAGCGACATGTTCTGGCTGTGGCGCTCTGAGACGGTCCCGCCGTCGGTCGCGACAGCCCTGTCACTGCCGCTGGTGGACTCGCCTGGTTCGATGTCACCGACCCAGTGCTCTGGCCAGGATTCGCGCGGACCGAAGTTCCACTCCTCGTCGGGCAACAAGTAGCCCGCACGCAACGTCGCACCTGTGATGAGCAGCCCGATCATCGCACCCAGCAACGCTGGGAAGGTCGGGCCCAGGAAGTAGGCGGTTGCCCAGTACGGAACTGCGAAGGACGCCCACGCGAATAGGGTGAGTGGTAGGACTTCGAGTGCCGGCTTGATAGACCGCTGCTCTCCGAAAAAGCGCGTCATCATCGCGACGCCGATGAACGGCAACATGACTCCGACGATGACGTGAATGCTCGCCGCCCAGACGCCGACGGATGCGACGTACGCGGTGACGTTCTCGAAGCCACCCGCACCGGTGACTTCCGCCGTGATTTCGGGCTGTGCGAAGACGACCTCTTCGAGTCCGATGATCAGCGGCGTCCCGACTGCGCCGAACGTGATCCCCATCAGGTTCCCCGTCAGGGCAACGACGACAGCAGCGAGCGGCGGGAAGCCGAGGCCGACCAGCAGTGGACCGACGATGGCTGCGGGCGTCCCGAACCCGGCCGCGCCCTCGATGAAGGTCCCCATCAGGAACACCAGCAAGACGACCTGCACGCGGCGGTCGTCACTGATAGACGAAAAGCCCGCATTTATGACTTCGAACGCGCCCGATTGTTTCAACGTATACAGAAGCAAGATCGCACCGAAGACAATCCAGAGAATCTCGCTGGCCGTCGCGACGCCAGACAGTGAGAACGCTGCGATTTCCGTGCCCGACATTCCCCATCCGATGAAGCCGACCGCCGACGCGAGAATCCATGCAATCGGCATCGTAACCGTCGCCGGCTGATACAGGCCGACCATCAGGACGACAATCGTGACCAGCGGCAGCAACGCCAGCAAGATATGAGTTATGTCTGACATAATCTATTCCTCCCTGTGCCGAATCGCCGTGTCTCTCGTTTTTGCACCATAGCTGATCCTCCGTTCTGTGGCGAGCGACCAGTGTCGATTCGCCGCACTCTGAAGGTATAAACAGTCCTATTTATAATTACTTCCCAATCGAATCAGGTGCTTAACTCACTCATTCGTCTCCTCCCGAATCTGACCGGTTCCGCGCTGTATCCGGTCAGTAGCCTCTCCAAACTCCCTGGGTGACATCACCAAACGAACCCAAACACCTATTATCAGTCAGGCTCACATTTCACGTCGTGTGGGACAACTTCGCACTGTTCGACCAGCATCCACACTATGACTGAGAGTAACAATGACACAAGACACACTCACCTGGCGCGTTTCGGGTGGTTCCGGTGACGGTATCGACTCTACCAGCCGAAACTACGCCAAGACGTTGATGCGTTCGGGACTGAACATCTACACGCACCGCCACTATCCGTCACGGATTCGCGGGGGACACACCTACGTCGAGGTACGTGCGGGTAACGAACCGGTCGAATCGCGCGGCGACGGTTTCGATTTCTTGCTCTGTCTCGGCGACAGTTACGCCCGCAGCGAAAAAGAAGGGGCATACTATGGAAACGAGGAACTCAAACCACTGACCGAGCAGTTCGACGAACTCAACGACGGCGGCATTATCGTCTACGACTCGGGACAACTCGACGAGAGCGATGTCGCAGAGACGGATCTCGACGCGCGCGCCGAGGAAAACGACTGGCACGTCTACCCCGTCGATCTCCGCTCGATGGCACAGGAGCACGGTCGCGCAGTCATGCGAAACACTGCCGGGCTGGGCGTGACGGCCGCGCTTCTCGGACAGGATCCCGACGGTATCGAGGAACTCATCCAGGAGACCATGTCGGGTGAGATGATGGAGAACAACCTGAATGTGCTCCACGATGCCTACGAACATGGACAGGGACTCGATAGCACCCATGATATCTCACTCCCTGACGGAACGCACGACACTGAACACGCGCTGTTGACGGGCAGTGACGGCATCGCCTACGGCGCGCTCGACGCCGGCTGTCGGTTCATCTCTGGGTACCCGATGACGCCGTGGACGGACGTCTTCCGTATCATGTGTCAGAAGCTCCCCAAGTTCGGCGGGATATCTGAACAGGTCGAAGACGAAATCGCGTCTGCGACGCTCGCACTCGGTGCCTCTCACGCGGGCGTGAAAGCTATGTCCGGGTCCGCCGGCGGTGGGTTCGCCCTGATGACCGAGGCGCTCGGTCTCGCCGAAATGACCGAAACGCCGATCGTCTACATCGAGGCACAGCGCGCTGGCCCGTCGACCGGCTTGCCGACGAAAACCGAACAGGGCGACCTCGACCACGTGTTGTACTCCAGCCAGGGGGACTCCTGTCGAATCGTGTTCGCTCCGGCAAATGCAATGGAGGCCTACGAACAGACCAGACAGGCCTTCGAATTGGCCTACGACTACCAGATGCCGGCACTGATTATGTACGACCAGAAACTCGAAGGGGAACTCCGGAGTGTCCCAATCGAGTTCTTCGACCGCGAGCCGGCCCCCGACCTCGGGTCGACCCTCACTGAAGACGAACTCAAGGAGGCAGCACACGATGCGTCTGGGAAATTCAAGCGCTTCCAGCACGACGCCGAGGGCGGCAAAGCGGGCGTCAGTCCACGGTCGATTCCCGGGCAGAAAGGCGGGCGTTTCCTCGCGACAGGTAACGAGTCCGAACCGACCGGCCACATCAGCGAAGACCCCGACAACCGGAAACGACAGATGGACCGCCGGATGCAGAAACTCGAGTCGGTTCGGTCGGAACTCGACGAGGGCGAGTCGAACCAGGCCACTGCAGGCGACGACACCGCGACGTACGGTATCCTGACCTGGGGGAGCACGCAGGATACGGTGTTCGAAGCTGTCGACATTCTCGACGAGGAGGGACATTCAGTCAAAGCGATGGGCGTCAGCGATCTGATGCCGTTCCCCGAAGCCGAACTCTCGGAGTTCCTCGAAAGCGTCGAGGAGTGTCTGGTCGTCGAGATGAACGCAAGCGGACAGTTCCGCGGATTGACCCAGCGGGAACTCGGCCAGTTCGGGCCAAAACTGTCCAGCCTGTTGAAGTACAACGGCGAGCCGTTCCGTGCCGGCGAAATCGTCTCCGCATTCAAAGAGAGCATCGACGGTGGCCAGCCGGCCGCACAGAACGTCAAGTACGTCCCCGCGGCAGGTGACTAACCATGAGCGCATTCTCAGCAATCGACGACGAGGAACAGGAAATCGATCAAAACGAGTTTACACCCGGTATTGAGCCGCAGGCGACGTGGTGTCCGGGCTGTGGCGACTTCGGCGTGCTGAACGCGCTGAAACAGGCCATGCCCGAAGTCGGTCGCACCCCCGACGAGACGCTGTTGGTGACCGGTATCGGCTGCTCTGGCAAACTCAACAGTTACTTCGACTGTTACGGCTACCACTCGCTTCACGGGCGCTCGCTGCCAATCGCACGCGCAGCAAAGCTGGCAAACCCCGGTCTGGAAGTAATCGCGGCCGGCGGTGATGGCGACGGCTACGGGATCGGCGGGAACCACTTCATGCACACCGCCCGCGAGAACCACGATATGACGTATATCGTGTTCAACAACGAGATTTTCGGGCTGACGAAGGGCCAGACCTCCCCGACGAGCCCGAAGGGGCACAAATCCAAAACCCAGCCACACGGGAGCGCCAAGGACCCCGTCCGACCCCTCTCGCTCTCGCTGGCTTCGGGTGCCTCCTACGTCGCCCGAACGGCAGCAGTCAACCCCCGCCAGGCCAAGGAGATTCTCGTCGAAGCCATCGAACACGACGGCTTCGCCCACGTCGACTTCCTCACCCAGTGTCCCACCTGGAACAAGGATGCCGGTGAGTACGTCCCCTACACAGACATCCAGGACGACGACGAGTTCGACTTCGACATCACCGACCGCCGGGAAGCGGCCGACATGATGTACGAAGCCGAATCCCGACTCTGGGAGGGTGAAGTCCTCACCGGTCGGTTCTATCAGGATACGTCCCGGCGAACCTACACCGAAGAGAAGCAGAAAATCGGTGAAGCGCCTGCGGAACCCCTCGCAGAGCGGTACTTCGACGAGGACGCAGAGTGGGAACGGAGCGTCGAGGAAATCCGCGCGAACCACACGTAGCGATCGAGAGCGGGTTTTTACCCCTTGTGTGACCTGGCGTGGATTTAGGTACCAGCCTCTCGTACGTCGGTGATATGATAGAGACCGAACGAGAGGTACCGCCGCAGTGTTCCTGTAAAGTTGGAACCGTGGCGGCCGACTGCGGATTCGGCGACATCCACGCCGAACTGCGGACGCAGTGGTTGAACGACGACGGACCCAGCGTCCGCACGCTCACTGATTCGTTCAACAAGCGCGTGCTCGAAGCAGCGTTCAGACGGGCGGGGAGTCTCCCGATCGATGGCGAGGTAGATAACATCTATCGACTCCTGTGGGACGACGACTCCGACGTCGCAGAGCGGACGCGTGCTCGGGAGCGACTCAGACAGGATGGGATTCCTATCGACGATGTCGAAGAACAACTGGTCTCCCACCAGACACTCTACCGACACCTCGTCGAGTGTCTCGACGCGTCGTATGAACCGCCCGAGAAGAGCGCCGACGAGCGAATCGACACGTGGCGGACCCGTATGCTCGCCCTCCAGAATCGAACAGCGAGCGTCACCGCACAGGGCATCGAACAACTCGACAGACACGACGCGGTCGATATCGGCTCGTTCGGCGTGACGATAGACGCCACTGTCACCTGCGACGACTGCGGCCGGTTCTATTCGCTCGAGGAGTTTCTGGACGCCGGCGCCTGTGACTGCCAGCCAGCGTCCTAAGTTACAAGATTAAATCTGTAACAGAATCTGGCACGGCGTATTACGGTCAGAGTCACAGCGGTTTACAGGCGGGTAATTCGCCTGTTGCTCGGCCCTGACGGGATTCCGGGCAAAAACTATTTGATGACGCAATGAGAGGTTAAATGTGCCGTGGATTACCACGGTTTGGCGGGATGCAGTTGCCAGCGGTGTCAGTCGTACATCACTCCGTTACCCACCCCACGCTTGTGCATCCTGCCGACACGCTGTCGTGTCGTATTCTGTCTGGTCGTCTAGCTTCTCGGTCGACAGAATCGATGCGGGACGACCACGCTTAGATATGGACGGGCGTGTAGTTCTGTGAGGGCGGGTTCTTTTCGAACGCCTGCGTGTGGTCCGGCAGGAGAACGACGACGAGATACGGGACGAACTGTTCGAGATAGGAGACGAGGTCGACGAGTCGCTCGCCGTCGATCATCTCCACCGAATCCAGTAGCATGAACGGCACCTCCTCGTGGATGTCGTGAACGATATATCCCGCGAGTGCGACAACGAGCCCGACTATTTCGCGTTCGCTCTCGCTGAGATGGTTGATCGTGTCCTCGTAGACTTCCCCGTCGCTATTTTTGCGGATGACGTGAAGATCGAACTGCGTCTCGGTCGTTTTTTGTCGCCCCTCTTTCACTTTGACTTCGGTTCGCTCCATCCATATCCTGTCGATATTGTCGTAGTCGAGTTCGTCGAGGAGTGCTGCCATGTGCGTGTTGAACTCCTCGATAGCTTCCGACTCGATGCGGTCGATTCGGGTCCGGAGCTCTTCGAGCTCTGCGGAGAGTTCGTCTCGCCGTTCCTGGAGCTGTTCGCGGGTTTCGAGCTCGGATTCGATGGCGTCGATCGTCGCGTCGATGTCGTCGAGTTCGGACTCGACCTGTTCTTTCCGGAAGCGGAGTTTGCTCACCTCCTGCTGTACGACCAGGAGTTCGTCCTGTTGTGACCCTTCCAGCGATTCGACTTCTGCTTCGAGCGTGTCGACACGCTGTCGAAGCGCCTCCTTTCGCTGTTCGAATTCTGCTATATTCTCCTCTCTGCGACCGATTTTTTCCTCGAGGCTGTTCCGTTTCGATTCCAGTTGCGCTCTCTCTTCTCGCTGTGACCGAAGCGTGTCGAGTTCCTGCTGCACCTCCTCGATCTGTGACGCGAGGTCGTTTTTCTCCTGCGTTTTCTCGGCTTCGAGCTCCCGTAGTTTGTCGACCATCTCGTCGATGCTCGCCCGTTCGACCTGACTGCCACAGGTCCAGCACGTCACTGTGGTCTTCGACGGGTCGAGTTGTTCGGCCACTGAGTCGTTCTGCTCAGTCTCGAGTGCCCGATGCAGTGCCGAATCCGGGTCAGCCATCTGTCTGTCGTTGAATCGGATGACCCGCTGGAGTTCCGTCACTGTCGAGTCGAGGCTCTGTTTCTGGTTTCTGAGCCGCTCGATTCGCTCTTCGAGCGCTGCTATTCTGGTTTCGTCGGGCACCGACAGCGAACTGTACTGTTGGTCGACTGTCTCCTTGCTGTCTCGGAGCGACTCGAGGCTCTTTTTTTCGCCGCGCAGGTTCGCACTCACCCGCTCTAGCTTCGCCTGTGCGTCGTTCAGTTCGTCGAGCGTCTCGTCGAGTTCGGACGTGTCGGAACCGTCTCCTGTCTGGTCGCCCTCTGCTGTGTCGAGCCTCGCCGTTTTCTGTCCGAGTTGGGTTTCGAGTTCGTCTAGACGCCGCTGTTTTCGCCCCCGCTCGGTCTGTTTTTCCACTAATTTTTCTTCTAGGCTGTCCAGCCTATCGAGTTGTTTGTCGACTTCACGGCGCTCGTCGACGCGCTCGGATATCTTCCGATTTATCTCTGTGGTATCGATCGGAGCGAGAATCAGCGTCCGGAGGTCACCGGATTCACGGACTGCCGACCTGATCTCGTTCGAGCGCAACAGGACGGCGTACAGTTCGGCGATATCCGACCGTTCCAGATACGGGTCTCCGTCAGCTCGAATGTCACCGTTCTCACGCCGGAGCTCTCGGGTGTATGTCTCCCCGGCTACTGTGAGCGAAACTTTGCCAGCGTCGGAATCGCTCTTAAGCGAGTACTGGTCTGCACCGAGCCCCGCAGCGATTGCCTGTATCAGCGATGTGCGGTTCGTTGCGTTCTCACCCACGAGCGCTGTTACGCCCGGTCTGAGTTGCAACGAAGTTTCCTGAATCCCACCAATATTCTCGACATACAACTCCGTTAGTTGGTTCTGGTGGGGCTCCTGATTCATAAACCGATGTACTCCGTCCACAATTAAACACTTTCTGTCCGTGGTTATCTATCGTGATAAAAATGCCTTGTTGATATCAACTTTTATAAACTTATATTGACTGTTTCATCCTTCTTTTGCAGAGTAGTGGAACATCTATTCGGGACTCATCCACTTAGACGCACGATAATTGTCGGACGCTCTCGCTACTCTCACTCGTAATTTACTACCATTCCGTAGATAATATCATAGAGATTATGAAGATGATTATTATCAGCTACGGATCAGATCAATCCCGAAACGTGGCTGTTGCGAACGGTTCATCCGTATCTTTCTCATAATTATAATCGTACTATACTATCTATTGAACTGGTATATTTCTATTTTCTTTTCTGAGTTCGAGTCGGATTTCACCGACGCGTTCGACGATGCTGTCCGTGGTTGTTGTCGGAGTTGCAAAAGCGCGATACAGTCACTCACCGCTCGCCTGTTCGGCTAGCGTTTCGGCTTCTTCGAGGACAATCTGCTCGACACCACGGCGCGCACCGGCAGTGTCCTTCGGTAAGCAGAAGACGGGGACGCCATCGACGATACCGGCCGTCGTTCGCGTGCGGATGACCGCGGTTCCGTCGAGATCGTGCGAGAGTACACGATACAGTTCTCCGAACCCCGGTAGCTCCTTGTCGAACAGCGGTTCGACAGCCTCGACAGTTTCGTCGTCTGGCGAAACACCCGTTCCGCCGACGGTAACGATCGCCGTAACATCCTCCCGGCGTGCGAGTGTACTCACCGTACTCTGGATACTATCGTAATCCGGTCCGACGAGTTCCCGAGTCGAGACGGCGTCGCCGGCGTGTTCGATGGCATCGACGACGGCTTTGCCAGTCGAATCCATCTCCATCGTCTGGCCGTTAGAAAATGTTACTACTGCGTAAGGTATTGAGTACTCATCGAAATCTGTCATCTCATCTTCGACCGTTCCCTCTGCTGGATCAGATTCTTCAGTATCTTCCTCGTCACTGTCTTCAGTCCCTTCGTCGTTCCCGTACCCCCGACTCGTGTCCCGTGACTGGAAATCGACCATACTCCGGTTTCAGAACTCGTGGACAAAAAGACCAGCCCCGACTTGCCATAGAGCTTCGTCGACTGTCGATGTACCGGCAGACGGACGTGGTACCGCCAGCGTTTTTCTATGGCGTGTTGATTGTCCATGTATGAAAGCAGTCCAATTTTCAGAACACGGCCGCAGAGACGTTCTCGAATACGACGACTTCGACGACCCCGAAATCGACCGCGACGAAGTGCTCGTCGACGTCAAAGCCGGCGCGTTGAATCACCTCGACGTTTTCACACGGATGGGACTGGGCGCGCTCCAGCGCCTCGACCTCGAGATGCCCCACATTCCCGGCAGCGACGCCGCCGGCGTCGTCGAGGAGGTCGGCGACGATGTTGAACGACTCGAACCAGGAGACCGCGTCGCAGTCTCTGCGGGACTGGCGTGTGGTCACTGCGAGTTCTGCCGAGACGGGGACCCGACGATCTGTGAGGATTTCCAGATTATCGGCGAACACGTCCGCGGCGTTCACAGTGAACTGGCAGCGGTACCTGCCGAGAATCTCGTCCCCGTGCCCGAGGGTGTCGACTGGGAGATTGCGGCCGCTGCGCCGCTTGTCTTCCAGACGGCCTGGCGGATGCTCGTCACGCGTGCGGACCTCCAGCCTGGCGAATCGATCCTCGTTCTCGGTGCCAGCGGCGGTGTCGGTCACGCTGCGGTCCAGATCGCTGACTACATCGGTGCCGAAGTGTACGCCACTGCCAGTACCGACGAGAAACTGGAGTACGCCGCGGATATCGGCGCGGACCACACCATCAACTACGACGAGAACGACTTCGCCGAGGCTATCGACGAGGCGACGGACGACCGCGGCGTCGACGTTGTCGTCGACCACATCGGCAAGGCGACGTGGCAGAACTCGCTGGACAGTCTCGCGAAGGGCGGCCGCGTCGTCACCTGCGGTGCGACGACAGGCGGCAACCCCGAGACGGACATCAACAATATCTTCTGGAACCAGCTGGAGATTTACGGCTCGACGATGGGCACGCCCGGCGAAGTCGACGACGTGCTCGAACTGGTCTGGGAAGGGGAGTTCGAACCGCGCATCCGGGAGACGCTGCCGATGAGCGAGGCCGACCGCGCCCACGAAATCATCGAGGAGCGCGAGGGCTTCGGGAAAGTCGTTGTCATCCCCGATAGCGAACTGTAGCAGGTATCTACCTGCGGGAATCGCTTCTCACCAGAACGACAGTGTTTTGCGACAGTGGCAGTGAAATACGGTAATGACAGGCGAGCGGGTGACTGCCTCGGATGCACCCGGCGGCGGTGACGACGGCGAGGACAGCGACGACCGGTACGTCCACCAGCCCCGGTCCTCGCCGCCGACGCAGGCCACCCCGACCGACAGCGACTTCGGCTGGCACGGCTGGCTGCTCGTCGGCGTCATCATCTTCGCCTTCCTCGTCGTTCCGATTGCGCTGCTCTATCTCCCACAGGCCCAGTCACTCGTCCGTTCGATTGGGCTGACGCTCCGGGACGCCTACCTCGTTTTGCCGCTCGTTCCCGCGTTCCTTCTCGGTACCGTTGCTGTCTGGGCTGCCGTCCGTGCACGCTCGTCGTGACGCGGGCCCCGCGAACACCGTCGTTATCGTCCGTCGAGTTGGCACTGGAATATTTAAGCATGTGCCCCATTGTGGCGGACATTAGGCGATGGCACAGCTGTTCTATCTCCCGATTGTGTTGCTCGCAGCAGTCATCGGGATGGGTGTGGGCTTTTTCGCCTGGATTCAGGGGGACAAGCCGGGTGCGCGGCCGCTCACCGTCTTCGTCGTCGCAGCGAGTTTCTGGGCGGTTGCAGAGGGGATAACAATCGCTGCGGCGGGGCTGGGGGCGCTTCGATTCTGGACGCAGGTCGGATTCACGTTTTCGACGATCGTCCCGATCGCCTGGCTGGTCGTCGTGCTCGAATACACCGGCCGCGAACGCTGGTTGAGCAATCGCAGGCTCGGTCTGTTGCTGATCGAACCTGCGGTATTCGTCTTTCTCGTCTGGACGAACACCGGGCACGGTCTCGTCTGGGCTGAGGCCAGTCGAGCGTTTCTCGGTGAGTACAGCGCTCTCGCACTCGATTTTGGTCTGGCATTCTGGGGACATCAGGTCTACTCGTACCTGCTTGTCACAGCCGGTGCCTTCGTTCTGTTTCGGACGATTCTCGGCACGAACCGCCTCTACCGGAGCCAGAGCACGGCGCTGTTGCTCGCTATCGCCATTCCGATGGTCGGGAACGCGCTGTACATCTTCGAGTTGCTACCGGCTGGTATCGACCCGAGCGGCCTCGCGTACGTGCTAACGGGTGTTATTCTGGCCGGCGCGATGTTTCGCACGCAACTGCTCCAGGTTTCCCCGGCGGTCCGCGAACTCGGTCGTGAAGAAGTACTCACCGAACTCGACGACTGCATTTTCATTCTGGACGAGAACGACCGCGTCGTCGACACGAATCCGGCGGGCGAACGACTCCTTGACGCGTCAGAACTCGAGTATCTCGGGGAACCACTCCGGTCGGTGTTCCCGTCGCTGGCCGCTGCTCTCGACGCCGACCAGTCGCAGTTACGACTCGATGCCGACAGCTCAGTCCGGTACTACGACGTGCAGGTATCTTCGCTTTCGCGCGCCTACGGGACCCTCTCCGGTTGCCTGGTGAGTCTCCGTGACGTGACTGAACAGCGCCGGCGTGAGCAACGTCTGGACGTGCTCAATCGTCTCCTCCGGCACAACATCCGTAACGAACTGAACGTCGTGCGGGGGAACGTCGATCTCGCGCGCGACGCTGTCGAGGACGACCGTGCCAGCCGTCGTCTCGAGACCGCCGTCGAGACGGTCGATACCGTCGTCGAACGTAGCGAGAAAGTCAGTCGACTCTCCCGACTGTTCGACACCGACACTGGTGGGACACTCGACCTCGCTGACCATCTGCCGTCAGATCTCGCAGCGACGCGCCGGGAGTACCCAGACGCCGAGATCGTTCTCTCGCTGCCCGACCATCTCCCCGTCGAGGCCGGGCCGACGCTGACTGTCGCCTTCGAGGAACTCGTCGTCAACGCCATCGAACACAACGACAGCGAGACGCCTCGAGTCGATATCGCCGTCGACGAGGGAGCCAGCGACGACTCTACCGTCGTCGTGACTGTCGCCGACGACGGCACGGGAATCGACGACCAGGAATATCGCACGCTCGCAGAGGGCCGGGAGACGCAACTGGCACACGCCAGCGGCGTCGGCCTGTGGCTGGCAAACTGGGTCGCCGAACACAACGGCGGCTCGCTGTCCTTCGATTCCTCGGCGGATGGTACCGTCGTCAGCGTCCGCTTGCCACGCGCGTCGGACGCAGACACGTCCGACCACGCCGAGAACGAGGCCACGACGGACGCCGAGGCCACTGACGGGACGCCAGTGGACCCGACACCCGTCGGCGGGGACCGCGATTAATCGTCGGAGTCGGTATCCGTCGCCTCGGCCGCGTCGTCACGCCCGCTCTGGAGCAGATATCCCGCGCCGGCCAGCCCGGCCAGTCCCGAGACGACGCCGAATCCGGGGCCGTCTTCGCCGTCCGTGCTGTCGGTCGTGGTTTCGGCCGCGTCTTCCGTCGCCGTGGCCGTCGCTTCGTCGCCCGTTTCCGCTCGCGAGGGTGATGTTCATCCGAGCCTCCCCACTGTGGTGGTCCGACTCTGTCTCAGTTCGCGGCCGACAGACACACGAACAATCAAAAGCATCGCGTATCGGTTCTCGTCTACGACCAAATATATGGGTGGAAGAGCCACTTTTGCTGAAACTGTATGTGAAAGTGAACAATGTTTTGCGTGGGCGCTTCTGGTGACGGACGTTCTCGCGGGCGCTGGCGACGGCCGATCTCGGTCAGTTCACTGGCCCGAACCGAGAAACACACTCAGGTCGTCACGAGCGTACTCGCAGGTCGCCTGCACCATCGTCCCGTCCTGGACGTACTCCCGACCCGCACCGTGGTTCCCAACGTTTGCGGTGAGTGTCTCCCCGTCGATGGACGCGGAGTCGTCGTAGACGATGGTACCGGTCGCGGGTGAGGGCTGGTCCTCACCGCCGATATCGATGTGTGAGACTGCAGTCCGTGCGGTGGTATATCCGGTCGCGTAGCCAGCGACACTGAACCCGGGGGTGTCCGTCTCCCGGAGACTGGTGAGGACATCGCCAAGCGGGCCGTCACGGGAGTGGGCGACGTGGAGAATCCCGGCCGAGGGAGTGTGCACGAGCGCTCGCCGGAGTGACTGGTCGCGCTCGGGAAGCGATTGCCGATTTCCGAGGGCCGTCTCAAGCAGTGCCCGGAGGCGGTCGACGGGCGAAAACGCAAACGTCCTCTGGCTCGCCGGGACGAACGCGAACACCTCGGGGGTGACACCGACGACGTCACCCTCCGGTCCGCGGACGACGAGCCGGTTTTGGTCGTCTGCTATCCGTTCGTACTCACTCTCGGTGGCCGAGAGGGTCTCCCGCGTCGTCTGCACCTCGATACCGGAGCCGTACATCGCGCCGACGCCGGCCACAACGGTGGCCCAGTCCGGTTCGTTTCCGGCCTCCAGTTGTGCCGTCCAGAGCTGTGAGACGAACGCACCCTCCTGCGAAGTGAGGAGATACGCCCCCATGGCCGTCGATGGAATTCTTCCGACCATCGCGTTGAACCGAAGCGTGTCCGAAGGCGTGTCCGGGTAATCGGTGACTCTGACGCCGCGTCCGCCGGTGTTCCACCCGCCGACGACGAGCGGGTCGACGTCCGGAATGATGCCGGCAAACGCCGGCAGCGACCGCTCGGCGATGGAGCCGTCGGTCAGCGACGGCGAGTCCGCGCTGTCCTGTCCCGGTTCCGCGGTGGTCGTCCCGCCCGTGTCCGACGGCGTCTCCGTTCCCGTCGCCGCTGGCTGGTCTGTCGAGGTGGCATCTGATGAGGAATCGCCGCCCGAACACCCGGCAAGTACGGTCGCGGTGCCGGTACCGAGTACCGTAAGCAACTCTCGCCGTGTTGATACGTCTGGCATACACCGGCTCTGCTCCGCCCGGCACTAAAAAGACACGCTCCATACCGTCGCCGGGCAGCAGGGCAGCCAGTTTTGCCGTCTTCACTCGAAATCGCGGCGCATCGCAATTTCGAACCAGGGACAGAGACGGAGCTGGCGATACCACTTGGGATTGTGATACAGTCGCTCGTAGGGGACCCACATCACGCCGCCGACCTCCTCGGGGTCGGGTTCGAGTCGCGTGTCCGACAGTGTCGCCTTCAGCACCGCACAGACCTCGTGTTCGACGCCCGCGTTCTCGTAGTAGCGCTTGTACTCGAAGCGGTCGGTCACCTGCAAGTCGTCGTACTGCTCGGGCGTGACGCCGAGTTCTTCCTCCAGTCGCTCGGTAGCGGCTTCGACCTGGGTCTGTCCCTCGACGGGATGGGAGGCGACGGTGCCGTCCCAGTGGGTGTCCCACAGACGCTTGTCGTGGCTGCGCTGGGCGAGCAGGATGTGGCCGCCTTCGTCGAACAGCAGCGTCGTGAAGGCACGGTGGCGGATGCCTTCGCCGGTGTGGGCATCCAGTCGGTTGACCAGTCCCTGTTCGTTGTCGTCGGCATCGACGGCAATAACGTCCTGTCCCGCGTTCTCGTGGACTTCCTCGTCCGCGCTCATTATCTCTCTCAAAGGCGACCCTGTTCAAACCGGCTTCGATTGTCGGTGGTCACGCCGCTATCGATTACCTGAAACCCTCGTCCAAAACCAACTCACTCGGCGAATCTTCGATTTTTGGTTCGGTTCGCTGCCGCTCACCCGAGCCATTCGTCGAGGATCAACCTCGTCTTCGTCGATTCTACTTCTTCCAACTCCCGAGCCTGCGTAATGAGGTCGTTCAGACTGGACGTGTCGGCGGCGTCGATGACGAGTACGATGTCCTCCTCGCCGGAGACGTGCCAGACGAAGTCGACCTCGTCCCAGTCGGCCAGTCGGTCGGTCAACCCGCCTGTCTTGGCGTTGACGTCGATTCCGATTTCGACCATCGCCTTGATGTTGCCCGTCTGTGTGGAGATAGTAAACCGCTCGATGACATCGTCTTCGACCAACTGGTCGACGCGATTACGAACCGTCCCCTCCGAGGTGCCGATGCGGTCTGCAATCTCCGTGTAGGGTGTCCGCGCATCCCGGCGCAACACGTCCAGTATCTGCCGGTCAAGGTCGTCCATCGAGATGTGACCCTTCGATGGGTCAGTACTTCAACGCTACGAATTTCGTAACTCATCTTCGAAAGCAACCCTTATCAACGGACATTTCGTACGCATCTCGTAATGACAGACGCCTACGTCGCCATCGAGGGTGAACGCATCATCGAGGCGCGCGCTCGCTCGCCAGGGACCGCGCGCGGTGAAATCGTCTTCACGACAGCCTACACCGGCTACGAGGAGAGTCTCACTGACCCCAGCTACGCCGAGCAGGTCCTGACATTCTCCTATCCGCTTATCGGCAACTACGGCGTCCGAGAGGAGCGCTTCGAGTCCGACAACGTCCAGCCAAACGCTGTCGTCTCCCGCGAACTCACCGACGACGTCGCCGAGTGGCTCGAATCCGAGGGCGTCCCCGCTGTCGACCATCTCGACTCCCGCGACATTGTCACCGAGATCCGCGACGAGGGCGCGATGAAGTGTGGCATCGCGGCCGGTCCCGACGCCACCGAAGAGGACGCACTCGCCGAACTGCACGAGTGCAAGCACATGTCCGACCACGTTGATATCGGCAAACAGGTCTCCGTCGACGAACACACTGTGGCCAACGAAGATGGCGATGGCAAGACGGTCGCGCTCGTCGACTGTGGCGCGAAGGGCTCCATCACATCGTCCCTCGTCGAGCGCGACGCCGTCGTCCACCGGCTCCCCTACGATGCCAGCGAAGACGACATCGAGGCTATCGATCCTGACCTCCTCTTTATTTCGAACGGTCCCGGCGACCCCGAGAACTTCGAGCAGGCCGGTGAAATCGTCGAGGAGTACGTCGGCGATGTCCCACTCGCAGGTATCTGTCTCGGACAGCAGGTCGTCGCCAACGCACTGGGCGGGCGTACCACGAAAATGGAGTTCGGTCACCGTGGCGTCAACCAGCCAGTGCGTGACCTCCGGACCGACCGTGTCGTGATGACGACTCAGAATCACGGCTACACGGTCGCTGACCCCGGTGACGAACTCGAAATCACGCAGGTGAACGTCAACGACGACACGCCCGAAGGGCTGGAGAACGACGAGCTCGGCATCATCACGCGTCAGTACCACCCCGAAGCGAATCCGGGACCAAACGACTCGCTGGATTTCTTCGACGACGTGCTGGCGCTGGCTGAGGAGTAAGCGCGGCTATTCACTCTCCGAACATAACTGCTGGACTCCTGGACTGCCTATTCGGCATCAATCGTCTATTCTCAGGATGTGAAATATTGAGTATATATTAAAATACCTGTTCTGTGAAATGGCGATATGGCAACAATTGAAGATGGTGCATCAGAAGGCGGGTCGACCGCAGGGGCCGATTTCTCACAGGACATCTTCGACGGCAAAGAACTCCCCGAGGACGAGCTCTGGGACGTTCTCACGAACAACCTCCGGCAAGTGATGGAGTCGACCGGGGCGGCGATGCGGATTCTGGACCTGAACTTCAACGTCGTCGTCGAGAACGAACGAATGAAAGAACTCGGTGGCGTCGACGCCGAGGAGAGCGAACTCGTGAAGTGCTACGACCAGTTTTGCAACCCCGAAGTCTGTGGGACTGGAAACTGCACACTGAAACAGATTGTCGATGAAGGACAAGACGAAATTCGCGTCGAAGTCGAGAAGGAGAGCTACGACGGTCGGGTAATTCCGACGGAACTCGTCGTTCGGCCCATTCACGACCGCGAGGACGACGTGGTCGCTATCAGCGAGACGTTCCGCGATATCTCTGACCGGAAAGCTGCGACACAGAGTATCAAGTCTGCAGTGGACGAACTGAAACGGTCAGCCACAGAGGTCGCAGAGAACTCCCAAACCATCAGCTCACAGGCGACCGACCAGCTCGAATCGGTCACTGAAGTTTCCGAGGAGGTGGCGTCACTCAGCGCGACCGTCGAGGAGATTGCGGCCACGGCAAACGAAGTCGAGACGATTAGCGAACGGGCACGGGAGGCGGCAGAAGCCGGTGAAGACGACGCTGACGAGACAATCGACATCATGGCCGACATCGAGACGGCCGCCGCGGACGTGACCGACGACATCCGCGAACTCAACGAGAGCATCCAGCAGATCGACGAACTAGTCGATGTCATCAACGACATCGCCGACCAGACAAATATGCTCGCACTGAACGCCTCTATCGAGGCGGCTCGTGCTGGCGAGGCTGGCTCCGGGTTCGCCGTCGTCGCAGACGAAGTAAAATCCCTGGCAGAGGAGTCCCAACAGCGCGCATCCGAAATCGAGGGCATCGTCGGCGACGTGCGCGAGAACACTGCCGAGACAGTCGAGAGTCTCGAAGAGACGAACGACGTGGTCCACGAGGGTGCAGAGAAAGTGCGAAGTTCCGGCGAGACGTTCAAAAACATCGCCGAAGTGGTCGAGAACGTCTCCGACGGCGTCGCGGAGGTGGCCGACGCCACCGACGACCAGGCGGCCAGCACCGAAGAGATAGCCAGCATGGTCGACCAGACCGCAGACGACTTCGAGCAAGTGGCTAACGAAGCAGAGTCCATCGCGGCCGCAAACGAAGAGCAGACTGCAAAGATTCAGGAAATCAGTGGCGAGGTCGACGAGATGAACGCACTCGACGTCCAGAGTGAACTTTAGCCGGCGGCTGTTTGATTTCTTTCCTGGCATCTCCAGCGACGTACTTCAGGTCCTCCTCGATGGGTGTTTCAAAAAAATCACGGAGTGGCCGGGCCACCTCGACAGAGGATCTACTCTGCTTCGACGGCGACGGTCGCGTTGTCGGTCACGGCAGTACCGTTACTGAGGTACGGGCCGTCTGCTGTGCCGTTCGTCGCGACGAAGTCGTAGGTGGTGTTTTCGTTCGTTTCCTGGTGGGGCATCGCGATGAGTGTCTGCAACTCGGTCAGTTGCGCCTGGCTGAAGTTCGCGCCAGACACGTTGAAGAGTGTGACACTCTGATTTTCGTAGGTACCTGGCTCGAAGTATTCGGATACTCCGATGACACTTCCAACGGCGTCACCGTCGAGGAGCGTGTCGTTGTGGATTGCGACGTAGCCACCGTCGGGCAGCGTGAAGTTAGCGATACTGACGGTCGTTCCGTTAGTCGCCTGACTCTCGAAGGACACTGCTGCTTCTTGATCGACAGTGACGTTGTCGTCTTCCTCGGCGGTGACGTTGTCGTCTTCCTCGGCGGTGACGTTGTCGTCTTCCTCGGCGGTGACGTTGTCGTCTTCCTCGGCGGTGACGTTGTCGTCTTCCTCACTGACAGTGACGTTGTCGTCTTCCTCACTGACAGTGACATTATCCTCTTCGCCGTCAACGGCAGTCTCGTTCACAGTAACGTTTGCAGCGTCAGTCACGGCGCTCTCGTTACTGAGGTACGGACCGTCCGCTGTGCCGTTGGTTGCGACGAAGTCGTAGGTGGTGTTCTCGTTCGTTTCCTGATGTGGCATCGCAATGAGCGTCTGCGACCCATTCAACTGCATCTCAGTGAAGTTCGCGCCAGACACGTTGAAGAGCGTGATGCTCTCGTTCTCGTAGCTCCCTGGTTCGAAGTACTCGGATGCACCGATAACACTTCCAACGGCATCGCCGTCGAGGAGCGAGTCGTTGTGAATGGCAACGTAGCCACCATCAGGCAGCGTGAAGTTGGTGACGTTGACGACCATTCCGTCGGACGTTTGATTTTCGAACGTCACCGACGCTACTTCCTCAGCGGTAACGTTGTCACCTTCACCGGCAGTGACGTTGTCGTCTTCCTCACCGGCAGTGACGTTATCGTCTTCTTCGCCGACAGTGACGTTGTCGTCTTCTTCGGCGGTGACGTTGTCGTCTTCCTCAGCGGTAACGTTGTCACCTTCACCGGCAGTGACGTTGTCGTCTTCCTCACCGGCAGTGACGTTATCGTCTTCTTCGCCGACAGTGACGTTGTCGTCTTCTTCGGCGGTGACGTTGTCGTCTTCCTCGGCGGTGACATTATCGTCTTCCTCACCGACAGTGACATTATCGTCTTCCTCACCGACAGTGACGTTGTCGTCTTCCTCTTCGCCGTCAACGGCAGTTTCGTTCACAGTGATGTTCGCAGCATCGGTCACGGCGCTTCCGTTACTGGTGTAGGGAACATCCTCTGTGCCGTTGGTTGCGACGAAGTCGTAGATGACGTTGTCGCCTGTCTCCTGGTGAGGCATCGCGATGAGCGTCTGCGACTCAGTCAGTTGCGACTGGCTGAAGTTCGCGCCGGGCACGTCGAAGAGCGTGATGTTCACGTCCTCGTAGGTCCCCGGGTCGATGAATACCGACGTGCCAATGACGCTCCCGACAGCATCCCCTTCGAGGAGGGAATCGTTGTGGATGGTAATGTAGCCACCGTCGGGTAGCGTGAAGTTGGCGAGATTAACGACCATTCCGTCGGACGTTTGATCTTCGAACGTCACCGACGCTTCTTCCATATCAGTGACATCGTCTTCCTCACCGTCAGTGACATTGTCACCATCGCCTCCGACGGCACCATCTGTGACGTTGTCTTCTTCACCGTCGGTGGGCTCAGTCGGAGTCGGCGTCTCAGTTTCAGTCGGCGTTGGAGTTGGCGTTTCCTCAGTTGGCGTCTCCGTTTCAGTCGGCGTTGGAGTTGGCGTTTCCTCGGTTGGCGTCTCCGTTTCAGTCGGCGTTGGAGTTGGCGTTTCCTCGGTTGGCGTCTCCGTTTCAGTCGGCGTTGGAGTTGGCGTTTCCTCGGTTGGCGTCTCCGTTTCAGTCGGCGTTGGGGTTTCCGGCTCGGTCGGCGTCTCTGCCGGAGCCTTCTCGCTCGTCAACGTCCCAACGGCCAGTCCCTCCACAGTGACTGAATCGAAGGTGAGATCGCCTCCTTCGAGCATCGGTCGAGCCATGGAGTCTCCCGTCATCGAACCGTCGATAGTCACGCGGTCTGCGCTCACTCCGACGAGCGTTATCGACTCGATTTCGGCGTCGATGGTTGCGACGTTATCCTCGACGGAAACTGACGCATTCTGGACGGACCCGATCTCGATGGAGTCGACCATGAATCCCTCAACGTTACCGCCGACCGCCGAACCGAATGAGTCCTGGAGCATCGAATCTGAACTCTGGATCTCACTCAGGTCGACAGTCAGATTCGACACTTCGACGTTTTCCATTCGAATCTGATCGGCACTGATCTCTTCTGCCGTCACCGTTGCGCCACTGGCATCGTCTGCAGTGTGGGACGACTGCTGGACCGACTGTCCGGGACTGACCGCAAATGCGACTGTCGACCCCGCACTCAATGCGACGAGCAATGCTACTGTCAATGTGATTAATTTTACTCTTGCTGTTGTCCTATTTGTCATACATGCACTGTCTCTGTTCCCTTCCGCGAGCTATTGTTATATCTCGACAATTCTGTCAAAGGGGAGATTATCCACTCAACGTAGTTCTCTTACTTTCCGGTACGCTCGCGATATTACAGACTGGACTGGCTTACTCTCACTTTCTTCGACAGTCAGATAGTCGAAATATCGGTAATTATCGTTGTGCGCTGTCTGAGAATCGCCCGTTTCGGCCGGTTCGACAGTACTGAGATCGTCTCAGAGGTAACCTGATCCATCCGGCAACATTTGACCACATACTCCGGTGGTAACTTGGTGACAATTTTTAACGTCTGTTCATCTGACCTATCAACCTGTGCCGGAAGTGACCGAAATCCGTCACTGCGTGGTGGCGAGAGTAGTCCCTGTTGGCCCAATAGAAAACGAAAGCGTCCGTGCGCCCGCGGCTTACCGACCCGACTCTCGACTCTCGACGACGCTTTCGGCCCACTCGATAGCGTCGTCGAGGACTTCCATCGGGCTCTCGTCGAACTCGAAGGACTCGATGTGGTCTGCGTCGTCGGCTTCGTGACCGCCGAGCAGGTGCGTGTCCTGGCGTTCGACGCCGGCCGGAACCAGGCGTGCGAGGATGTCGTTGTGGGCCTTCGCCGTCTCGACTTCCGTCAGCCGCGTCGATGGGTCGCGGTCGACGAGAAGGGAGAACTTCGAGAGCATCATGTACGTCGCGGTGGCATCTTCGTCGTCACCCGGGAGGTCCGCGGCAACGTTGGCATTGTAGCCCAGGTCGTCCAGACGGGCCTCGAGTTCGTCGAGTTCGCCCTGTTCGGCGGTGCCGAGCAGGACGACCGAGTTGTCGATGGTTCCGAGGACTGTATCGAGCGCTGCGATCACGTCGTCGCTCTCTTCGCCGGCGAGTGCATCGAGATACCCCTCGCTCGCGATCTCGCGAAGCGTCGCAATCTGGCTGCGGAGGTCCTCGCGCTCCTTGGGTTGTCCCCAGTACTCCTGCAGTTTCGGGCGGTCACCGACCGACTGCACGTCGAGCGGCTCGTCCGAGTGGCGGATTGCTTCGAGCGCCGCCTGGGCGCTCTCGATGGTCGAGAAGTAGGTAATCGTCTCCTCGACACAGACTTCGAGCACGTCGCGGTTGCGCGAGAGCACGAGGTCGATGTCGCCTGCGTGCAGTGCTTCCGTGACTGCCTGCTCGTCCTCGTAGTCGTCGAGCGTCTTGACGTCGAAGAACTCCTCGAAGCCGGCGACTGGCATGTCGACGACAGCGGTTCCCTCCTGCGGAATCGCCTTGCCGACGCACATCTGCGCTTTCTGGTAGGCCTTCCCGAAGGTGTCGGCCGTCCCCATCACTTCGCCGGTGGATTTCATCTCCGGGCCGAGGCGTGGATCCGAACCCGGCAGGCGGTCGAAGGGCAGCACGACTTCCTTCACGCTGACCTGCTCTGGAATCTGCTCTTCGTAGTCCAACTCGTCCAGTGACGCACCGGCCATGACCTTCGCGGCGACCTTGGCAATCGGGACGCCAGTCGCCTTCGAGACGAAGGGCACGGTCCTCGAAGAGCGTGGGTTCGCTTCGAGGACGTACACTTCACCGTCGCGGACGGCGAGCTGGACGTTCAGCAGGCCGACGGTGTCGAGTGCGGACGCGATGTCTTCGACGACTTCGCGCACGCGGCGGTTCACGTCACGACCGAGCGAGCGCGGCGGAATCATACACGCCGAATCTCCGGAGTGGACACCGGCGGTCTCGACGTGTTCCATCACGCCGCCGATGAGAACGTTCTCGCCGTCGGAGACGGCGTCTACGTCCAGCTCCACGGCGTCGGAGAGGAACTCGTCGACGAGAATCGGCTTGTCCGGACTGACGCGGACGGCTTCTTCGATGTAGGTCTCGAGGTCGTCGTCGTTGTAGACGACCTCCATCGCACGCCCGCCCAGCACGTAAGAGGGACGAACGAGAACCGGATAGCCGATGTCGTGAGCAAGGTCGAGCGCTTCTTCCTTGCTGGTGGCGGTGCCACCCTCGGCCTGAGAGATACCGAGTTCGTCCATCAGCTTGTTGAACCGGTCGCGGTCCTCGGCGAGGTCCATCGCGTCGACGGACGTGCCCATAATCTCACAGTCGAGGCCACGGCGTGCCAGTTCTTTCTCCAGCGGGTCACCAACGTCGACGGATGTCTGGCCGCCGAACTGGACCATCACGCCGTCTGCGTTGACTGACTCGATGACGTCTGCGACCTCTTCGGCGGTAATCGGCTCGAAAAAGAGGCCGTCGGAGGTGTCGTAGTCTGTGGAGACGGTTTCGGGGTTGTTGTTGATGACGTGTGCGTCGATGCCCATTTCCTGGAGGGCATTGACGGCGTGGACCGAGCAGTAGTCGAACTCCACGCCCTGCCCGATGCGGATCGGGCCACCGCCGACGACGACGACGCTTTCGACGTCGCGGTCGACGCGGAGTTCGTCCCGGTGCAACTCCGAGACGGGGTCACGCGAAGAGTAGTAGTACGGCGTCGTCGCGGCGAACTCGCCGGCGCAGGTGTCGACCAGTTTGAAATCACGGTCGACGGTCGTGTCGTCGACGGTGTCGATGGTGGCTGCGGTGCCGCCGTCGGTTTGCGGCTCCGACGAAGTGTCCGTCGCATCGCTCTGGACGCCGCCGTCGGTCTGTGGTGTCGCTTCGTCACCCTTGACTGTCCCGCGCTCGTCGAGCAGGCGGTCCGGGAGCCAGGACGCGTGGGTATCGTCGAAGTCGCCGCCGGCCAGCGCGGTGATTTCGTGGTCGGTGAAGCCGCTGGATGCGGCCGTCTCGAAGTCGCCTTCTGCGGCGGCGACAGCGGCGTCGGCGACGCGCTTGTAGCGTTCGAGATACCACTCTCGAATCTCGGTCAGGTCGTTGATTTCCTCGACGGTGTAATCGCGCTCGAACGCCTCGAAGATGGCGTACGGGCGGTCCGGTGTCGGCCGTTCGAGCCACTCGGATTCGAGTTCGTCGTCGTCGACTTCGGACCAGTCGACAGCGGGGTTGTACTCCGAAGAACGCAGCGCTTTCAGCAGCGATTCCTCGAACGTCCGGCCGATGGCCATCGCCTCGCCGGTCGATTTCATCGCCGGACCGAGTTCGAACTCCACGTCGCGGAACTTGTCGTTGGGCCACCGTGGCACCTTCGTCACGACGTAGTCGATTGCAGGCTCGAAGGCGGCGGTGGTCTGCCCGGTAATTTCGTTCTCGATTTCGTGGAGTCGCTTGCCGAGTGCCACCTTCGCGGTGACGCGAGCAATCGGGTAGCCAGTCGCCTTCGAAGCGAGCGCCGAGGAGCGAGAGACGCGGGGGTTGACCTCGACGACGCGGTACTGGCCGCCGGGTGTACCGTCGTCGCGCCACGCGAACTGGATGTTACAGCCACCCTGGATACCCAGTTCACGAATCACCTTCAGCGCGGTATCGCGCATCTCCTGGTGGCCCTCGTCCGGGATGACCTGGCTGGGCGTGACGACGACGGATTCGCCGGTGTGAATCCCCATCGGGTCCAGATTCTCCATGTTGCAGATGATGATACAGGAGTCGTCGGCGTCCCGCATGACCTCGTACTCCAGTTCGATCCAGCCGTCGATGGACTCGGTAATCATCACGCGGTTGTCCCGCGAGAGGTTGAGCCCCTTCCGGACGGCTTCTTTCAGTTCGTCCATGTCGCCGATGACGCCCGACCCGGCACCACCGAGCGTGTACGTGGTCCGCATGATGACCGGGAGGCCGCCGACCTGTTCGACGGCCTCCTCGACCTCGTCCATACTTTCGATGGTCACGGATTCGGGGACCGGCTCGTCAATCGCTTCCATCCGCTGGCGGAACTGGTCGCGGTCCTCCGTCGCGTAGATGGTATCGAGCGGTGTTCCCATCACGTCCACGTCGTACTCGTCGAGGACACCCTCTTCGGCGAGTTCGGCGGTGACGTTGAGTCCGGTCTGGCCGCCAAGTCCCGCAATCACACCGTCAGGGTTCTCTTTCCGGATAATCTCGCTGATGGCTTCGGTGTTGATCGGTTCGATGTACACCTCGTCGGCCATCTCCGGGTCGGTCATGATAGTCGCCGGGTTGGAGTTGACCAGCACGACTCGGGCCCCCTCTTCCTGGAGCGCGCGACACGCCTGCGCGCCGGAGTAGTCGAATTCGGCCGCCTGGCCGATTTGTATCGGTCCACTCCCGATAAGCAGTATCGTCCGGTCTTCGTCCTTCATTACCCGGTCGAAGCCCGCACATCGTAATAAGCCCGACGATAGAGTACGAAACTCGTAACCGAATTTCGAATATCGTATTGGGTCGGTGTGTCATGGGGGGTGGTGGCACAGCCGGTAGAAAAATCCAACTCGTATTTATATATTGTGCTGGATCGCTGGTCCTGCAACCTGCGATGTCGCATAATATTCACAGCGGACACAGGAAGGAGTATGACGGAGTCATCCGGATACAGCCAGCAGTTCGAGGGGACGATAGACAGGGAACTGGCCGGACTGCTCGTGGTCGCTCTTCTCATCGCCTCGTTTGGCATCGGTTACGCGACCCGTAGTGTCCTCGCTGGCGAGCAACTGACCCAGCAGTTCTGGCTGGTACCGGTGCTGTTGGGGGCACTGACCCCACTGGTGGTTGCGCTTGGAACTGACGGAGAACAGCAGTAGCCACTCGAACTGCGTCGGTGCCGAGGTCGGTCAGTTGTTTTCGGAGACGATCCGGTAGCGGTACGGCTGGTCACGGATGACTTCGATGTCGCCGGTCTCCTCGCGCCGACCCAGTACCGTGGCGACGCGGTGAGCGCTGTCGAAGTCTTCGCCGTGCTCTTCGAGAACCCGCAGAATCTCACGTGCCGTCAGAGGCTCGTCGGCATCGGCACTCTCGAGCACCGATCGGATGCGCTCGAACTCGCCGTGACGTATGGCCATATTCCCACTCAGAACCTACATCCCCATTAAACACCGTCAGACGCGCGTCAGACGGCTCTGCAGTGAAAACCGCCCGACAGCGGCGGACCGTCAACGTGTGACCAAATGTCATACGCTGTGGCGGTAGATTGCTCCCGAGCGATCCTGTGACGTATATATTCTCAGGTGGGTTCTATTCGATTCTCGCCTCCCGATGGAGCGACCGAAGTTGGTTGTACGCCTGTGCGGCGACGGTGATTCCGAAGACGGCGAGGGCCGCGTTGACGAGCATCCTGACCAGTGTCCCGGCGACGGTCGCCCCCGGCAGCACAGCTCCGAAGACGTTGCTGACGACGGCACCGAGCACCGCGAAGATGAGTCCGAGCAGGAACAGCGGGAGGCGATTGTTCGCCGTGAGGTCCAGACTGCCCGAGAAGGCGTCGATGACGCCTTTCTCCGCGATGATAATCTCGTAGTTGTAGAAAAACAGTGCCACGGCGATGTAGATGCCGGGGACGATGAACAGGACGAGACCGATCCCGACCGCGAGGAAGTAGATGATGGCACCGATGATGAGGTTGAGCACCGTCCATCCCAGCCGTCGGGTGAAGTTCTCTGTCGGGAGTGACTGTGTTTCCTCGCTCACGAACGTTCGAATAATACCTACCCGGACGACGATTCCGACGACGAACAACGCCAGCGCCAGCACGCTCAGCACTGACACAGGGAGGTCCAGGAACGCGAACGCGAACTCGCCGATCCCGGGATCCTGAATCGGCTGGTTGGTCTGGGCCTGCAGGTCGGCGATTCTCTCCTCGTAGTTGATTACGTCGACGAAGAGACGTTCGGCAAACGAATCACTGACGACCGTGTCGACGACGCGGAAGCCAAAGAGGAGGCCGAGGGCGATGAGCGCGTTTCGCTTTGTCATCCGCTCGGCGCCACTCTGGAGGGCCTTGGCAATGTCGAGTGACATGTCTCGTTCGATATGTCACACTACGCTGATATATGTCCTGTCGTTCACACCGCCGAGTCGTGTTCGCTCTCGAACGACCGGTGGACTGTGTCCACCGACATCCCACTCGCTCCGCTCGTGGGATTCCCGTTGGGATTTCTCGATGCGACTCGACTCACACCGCCGAGTCGTGTTCGCTCTCGAAATCCCGCTCGTCGCGGTACTGTTCGACGAACTCGTCGACGTCGAAGTCGTTCATGTACCCCTCGAACTCCGAGAGTGCGCTGTCGTCGTCGGCGTGGCTGATGGCGTGTTCCATCAGTTCGACCACCAGTTCGACGACGATCTCGTGGAGGCGACGCGCCTCGAAATCGCTGACCCACACGAGCGCGTAGCCCACCTGCCCGTCTTCCGAACAGTCAGCGCTCTCGACCTTGTTTGGGAACTCTTCGGTGACCATTCCCATCATGTGCGCGGTGGTGAACTCCTCGAACTCGTCGTCGGTTTCGATGGTCTCCCGGAGCACGTCGACCAGAAACTCGGGGACGAACCGGCCCAACGGGTGGAGATCCATCACGACGGCGTGGCGGTCGCCACAGTCACACTCGAACTCCCGCACCCCCAAATCGAGGTCGTGCGTGTGGATGGTCTCCCCACAGGGGAGGTCCAGTTGCTCGCTCGGCCCACCGGGGACACCAGGCTGTGCCATTGGTCTGGGTAGTGCGCTCGCGTGGATAAAGACCGCGAAAATGCCCGGATATTAGGGCCAGTCGTCGCGCGTGTCGCCGCTCGACTCGACTTCGCTCTCTGGTTCGCCCAGTTCCCACTCGGCGGCCTCGGCAGCGTCCTCGACGGAGAGGTACTCCCAGTCGCTCGCTTCGGCAACCGCTTTATCGTCGTCGCTGGTCCCCACGTAGACGTGTCGGTCGGTCCCGAACTGTTCTTTGACGTTGTCGAGACTCTCCTCGCGCCCGCGTGGCCCCGAAAAGAAGTCCTGGCGGATGCGGTGCTTGCGCGTGAAGTTCGTCACGACGTAGGTCGGTTTCTCTGAGATGACGCCTACGTACTCGCTCCACTGGCGCGCGTCGTTGAACACCACGTCCGGACGCGACAGTTGCTTCAGCGCCTCCAGGTCGAACGCGAGCGTCATGTCGCCACTACCGCCGTTCATACACTCGATTCGGCGAGGCGTGCGCAAAACGGTGTCGAAACGCTCACCGCTCGCGCCGGTCCCACGCGTTCGGGACCCGAACCAGCCCGCGCAGTCCGTCGCCACCCGCTATCGCAACTACTACTGCCCCGACCATGTCGAAAACGAGGTCCAGCATCGTATCTTCCAGTCCGTAGACAATCAGCACCGCTTCGAAGTCGAACGTTCGAGACAGTTCGCGGCCACCCATCTCCAGCAGCTCCCAGATTACTCCCACTGCGACAGTAAACAGCAGAATGTAGACTGCCAGAAACGGTTTCGGAAAGTGGACTGCTGTCGAGTGTTCGTCCAGCGTTACGGTCACTGCGTAGCCGACGCCCGCGACCAGCGCCCCGGAGATGAAGTGAGTGAGGTGGTCCCACCACCAGACCCGCTCGTACAATGCCACCATCCCGATGGCGTGCAGCGCCACTGCCCCGGTAATCCATAGCGACAGTGTTACCGAGAGATAAATATCGTAATTCTGCCGGAGTATCGCCGGAAGCTTCGTTGCAACGAGTGCCAGCCCGGCGTTGACGATGATTGCGATACTCCCAACTACGACTCCGGAGATGAATACGGCAGCAATAATCGCCTGTAGAGCGTGACGGACGAGCTGGGAACCTCGTCGCTGGAGGTTCATACCGACTGTGAGGCGAACCAGCGCCTTAGCTCTAGTGTGCAGCCATTGTCTAGTGCTAGCATGCATTCCGACACGATTATATCTGTTGTATGGCGAAGAACAGATACCTATGATGGCGACGACCCACGCACTGGCTGGCCTGTTGCTCGGTGCACTCACTCTGTTCGTCGCACCGGAGCTTGCACCTGCTGCAATGCTCGCGGGCTTTGCCGGTGGCCTATTCCCGGACCTCGATCTGTACGGAAAGCACCGGAAGACGCTGCACTTTCCGGTGTACTACAGCGTGGCGACGGTGCCGGCACTCGTACTCGCCATCCTCGTGCCGACGGCACAGAGCGTTGGACTCGCGACTTTCCTGCTCGCGGCCGCGCTCCACTCCGTGACCGATATCTTCGGCGGCGGACTCGAACTCCGTCCGTGGGAGGGAACCTCCGAGCGGGCGGTCTACTCACACTACCACGGTCGATGGCTTCGGCCGCGGCGGTGGGTCACCTACGACGGGTCGCCGACCGACCTCGCGCTGGCGAGCACGTTTGCGCTCCCGCTTCTGTTCGTCGAGTGGGGCGTGATCGACCCGCTCGTGACGGTCGCCCTCGGCATCTCGGGTGTGTACACGATCGTCCGAAAGCACCTTCCCGACGTAGCCGAGACCCTCACAGGCGCTATCCCAGCACAGGTTCGGCCGTACGTCCCCGAGCGTTATCTCTGACCGTATTCGAGAATGGATTCGAACAACTGGTCCCGGTAGCGGTACGCGACGGCAGACAGGGCTGCGAGCGCGACGAGGAGTACCATTGCCTCGAGAACGCGCTGAGAGGCGAACCCGGCGCCAGCGGCGTTGACGGCCAGATAACCTGGCAGTCGTCCCACCAGCGAAATAGCGACCATCTTCGGGATGTCCATGTCGGTCAGCCCTGCGAGAAAGCAGATAACGTCGTCAGGCAGTCCGGGGACCAGAAAGATGAGAAAGAGCGCGACAGGCCCCTCGTGGTCCGTGAACGAATCAAACGTCTCGAGCGCTTCCCTGGTGAGCAGTTCCTCAACGTAGGGGCGACCCAGCCGTCGTGCCAGTGTGAACGCGATGTACGTCCCGATTGTCGCGCCCACGAGGCTGTAGACGGTGCCCCACAGCACCCCGAAGAGAAAGCCACTGGCCAGCCCGAGGACCTGGCCGGGAATCGGCGCGACAATGACCTGGACGCTCTGTAACACAATAAACACCAGTGGCGCGACCGGTCCGTAACTCCGAATAAACTGGCGGACCGCAAAGGGGTTTGTCAACCACGCTGCGAACTGATCGAGCAGGAGGAGGGTCCCGAGAAAGCCGGCAACGAGGACCACGAGCGCGGCGAGGGCGACGCGCCGACCCCGGGCGGACGCGAAGAGACGGCCACTGTGCATCGCTTTCGAACGGTACTGCCGCGAAAATAAAGCCTGGTATGTCGTCCGGCGCCGAGTCGATGGGCTGGCTGGTTATTCGGCCTGCGCCGCGGGTTCGAGCTTGTCGAGGTCGACGTTCTCTTCGAGCAGGAGCTCTTTCTGGTCTGCGACCTGGCGCTCCTCGCGGATGAGCTGTTTGAACCGCGACTGCTGGGAGAGGTCGCCGATGAGGACGCCGCCGACGAGCTGACCGTTCTTGAACGCGAGCCGCCGCCACTCGCCTTCGTTGTACTTTCGCTCGGCGGTCTCGTCGCCCAGCGTGGGGTGGCCAAACGAGAGGAACGGGAAGTCGAAGTGCGTGATGGAGTACGAGGAGACCCAGCGGAACTCGTCTTCCTCGCTGTCGGCGACCATGTTCTTCGCGGCTGTCGCACCCTGCTCTTTGGCCGAGCCCCAGGCACCGTTCTGGGCCTGCTCGCCGAGGATGGTGTCGTAGAACTCCGTGATGTCGCCTGCGGCGTAGACGTCCTCGACGTTGGTCTGCATGTACTCGTCGACGACGACACCGTCGTCGGTTTCGATACCGCTGCCCTGGAGCCATTCAGTGTTGAAGTCGAGGCCGATGGCGATCCCACAGAAGTCGCCGTCGTAGCGCTCGCCGTTGGGGTCGATTGCGGCTTCGACGTGGCCGTCGTCGTCCGTCTCGAAGTGGTCGACGCCGGAGTCGAACACCGGCGTGACGCCGTGGTCTTCGAGTGCCTCGTGGATGATTTCCGCGCCCTCCTCCGAGAGTGCGTAGCGCCACCAGCGGTTGCCACGCATCAGGTAGTTGGCGTCGATGTCCTGTGCGGCACAGACCGCCGCGAGGTCGATACCGAGCAGGCCGGCACCGACGATGATACCCTTCTCACACTCTTCGGCGTGCTCGCGGATTTTGCGGGCGTCCTGGAACGTCCAGAAGTGGTGGACGCCGTCGGCGTCGGAGTTCTCGACAGGGAGCTGGGCGGGCGTTCCGCCCGTCGCGATCAGCAGTTTGTCGTACTCGTACGTATCGCCGCTGTGGGTGTGAATTTCGTGTGCCTCGGGGTCAACCTCGGTTACGTGTGTGTTGAGTTCGAGGTCGATGTCTCGCTCCTCGTACCACTCCGGTTCGTGGATGGAGATGGGTGCTTCGGGGAGTTTCCCCTTCGCAAACTCTTTGATGAGGATGCGGTTGTAGAGCGCTTCACCTTCGTCGGTGATGACGGTCACGTCCGAATCGGGGTCCTGCTCTCGGATTGTCTCGGCGGCCGAACTCCCGGCGATGCCGTCACCGACGATTACGTGCGACGTGCTCATAAGAAGCGATTGGATATCGGGCCTAATGTGGATTGCTATCTCTCTGGCAGGATCGTGACAGCCTCAACACGTCCTGTGTTGGAGGGATTCGGCACCGCTCGCAGTTACATCCGGGCGATTCAAGGGTCTCGTGTCCCTAGAGGCGACGAGATGAAGATTCGTCAGAACGTCCGCCACTGGGCAGCCAAGCAGGCACTGACCGCGCCGGTCGTCAGCGGCTACGTCAACGACAAACTGGTGAACATCCACACTGGCGTCTTCCTCGACCGTGCCGAGGAGGTCCACCGCGAGCAGCGCCGCCAACACCTCGATGACTTTTTCGACGCGACGATGGACACCTACGTCGCTGCCCTCGAAGACGGTTATCCCGAGGCAGAGGCCCGCGAAATCACTCACGCCCAGGCCAACTTCGACTTCTACAACCACGGCTGGACGGAGATGATGGAGTTTCCCGCCGACGAAATCGAGGACCACTATGAACGCTACGGGAAGTTCTTCGAGCAGTACGACATTACCATCGACGACCCACTGGGCGAGTTTCGACCTGCTGACGGTATCGCCGAGGCTCCCTCGACACCGGAAAAGCTCGACAACCCCGAACACCCCCACGCGGAGGGCGGCTTCGCCGACGACGTGTACGTCGAGACGGGTGACGGAGAGGTTCTTGTCGGCGGTGGCGAGGAACCCGAGGAAGTCGACGTGACCGACGCGCCCGGCGTGCCAGAGGACGCTGACGAAACAGACGCCTAACGGCGACTCACTCGCCTACGATGTCGGCGACGTCGAACAGGGCGAGACACTCCACTGATTCACTCTCGGTCTCCTCGCCCATCGAGTCGAACCAGCCGTCGATAGCGAAGGCGTGGCGGCCGGGTTCGAGGTCGACGGTCGCGTGTACCTGGCGGTCGCCGTTTGCTGTCGGATAGGGCCGCTGGCTCAGCACCCACTCGTAGCTCCCACCAGCGGGCACCTCGGCCATCGGCTCGACGTGGACATCGGGTGCCACAGGCGACCACTGCCCGTTCTGTTTTGCCTGGATCTGCCAGGCGTGGGGATTGAGACTGAACGGCTGGTCGCGCTCGTTGTACAGCGTGAATGTTATCGTCTCGATGATGTCCGTGCTCGGATCCGGTCGGAGTAGTTGGCTGGAGGAGACGAGATAAATATCGTTATCCTCGCGGCTGTGGGTACAGATGGTCCGGTCGGTTTCCGCGAATGAAGGGCAGGGGTTGTCGGCGAAGCGTCCTCTGGTCTCGGGGGTATCAGCATACGGGTCTTCAGTCATGCTCGCCGGCGATTCAGTTTCGGGAGTCTCACCGGGGCTACCGTTCTGGTCGTCGGCCGAGGCGAGACAGCCGGCCGAGACGAACGCCGTACCCAACGATGCGAGTACAGTACGTCTGGTGGAGGGCATACGGGAGACCACTGTCTCGACAGTAAAAGACGTACGACAGACTCAAACGAGTGTTTGAGTTGGTTCGGCCCTTCAGACGCTGTCCCATCGCTGACCGCTCACCCGCTATCCGAGATCCGGTCGGCACACGCGTAGCCGGCCTCGATGCCGCCATTCAGCGAGCGCTCGGGGTACTGTGCCCGCGAAGCCATCCCCGCGTAGTAGACGCCCTCCGCGACGGCGTCCGAGAGGTCGTAGGGAATCACCATGTCGAGATATCCACGTTCGTAGATGGGCGCAGTGCGCGGATTGCGCGCTGTCTCGATCCAGTTGATCGATTCGCGCGAGAAGTCCGGAAAGAGCGATTCGATACCAGACAGCCACGCTGCTTCGACGCCGTCGTCGTCCATCTGCCAGAGCTCCTCTTCGGGTGACTGGATGTAGCTGACCGCGTAGAGCAGGTGTTCGCCGCCGTAGCGCTCGGGCGAGACGAAGTTCGTATGCTCGATGAGCGCGCCGAACGGGACCTCCTCGGCGATGTTCAGCCAGTAGGTCTTCGTCAGCGACTCGTCCATGCTGATGACCGAACAGACCGTCCCCTGGAAGTCGATATCACAGGCGTAGCCGGTCAGGTCTTCGAGCACGTTGGGCATGGTTGCGACGACCGCAGCGTCTACGTCGTGCGTCGCCGATCCGTTTGCTGTGTCGACGGTCAGTGCCTCGACGGTCCCGTCCGTCGTTCCGAGGTCGGCCACGCGTGCGCCCGTCGTGATGTTCTCGCGGCCGACGGCGTCGACGAGCGCGTCGAGCAGGACGCCGAACCCGCCGTCGAAGTACCCCAGTACTTCGCCTTTGAGGATGTCCCGCTCCCCGCGGAACTTGATGCGGCCGAGCAGCCACGCGGCGCTGACCTCTTCCCAGCGGTCGCCGAACTTCGCGCGCAGGAGCGGGCGAAAGAAGTTCTCGAAGCAGCCACGCGAGGTGTGGTCGAGGATAAACTCCTTGACGGGGACGTCCTCGAAGTCCTCCAGTCGCTCGTACGTGTCGAAGGAGGGGACTCCGCCGCGAACGTCGATATCGAGGACGAGCATGCCGAGACGGAACTTGTCGTAGACGGAGAGGTGGGGGTAGGCCAGAATCTCCCAGGGTTTGTTCATCGGGTGGACGACGCCGTCGACGTAGTAGGCGTCCGACCCGTAGTGCCACTCCAGTTGGTCGCCAACGCCGAGCTCGTCGGCCAGTTCGACGATAGTCTCCTCGGACTTCGAGAGGTGGTGATAGAACTTCTCGATGCGGTCGCCGGCGGTGTCGTAGGTGGCGGCCAGGCCACCGAGGTCGTCGCTGGCTTCGAAGACCTGCACCTCGTGGCCGCGTTCCTGCAATCGATAGGCGGCCGCGAGCCCTGCGATGCCGCCACCGACGACGCCAATCATGCTCTCCGATTCCCGGCAAGCGTGGATATGCTTTTTGTCTCTACACCCCGATTTTCGGAAAAGTCTATAGTAGCCACTGAAAGCCATTGCACACACGACCGCACGAGTTCGGTGCGGTCGGTATGTAAATCGTTTCAGTTGTTACTATAGCGTGCCAGCTGTGGGCACGGACCGGGCACCCCTGGGCCGGTGGCACGTTCTGTGCCGTCGCCATCGCGAAGACGAACGACACCTGTCGAGACCTGAACGGCCGTTTCAGGAGCGATACGCTACACCCCTGCCATACTGTCCAGCTACTCCAATTTCACGCACGATAAATACATTCCGTTCGCGCCGAGTGCTGTCGAAGTTGACAACCCATATATGTATACAGTGGGCACCATAGACGTAATGTCCCCTCCCAAAACGCTCTCCCGGCGTGCCCTTCTCTCCGCAGGCGGCGGCTGTTTTGCCGGGAGCTTCCTCCTCGATTCGTGGTTGTTCGACGCCACAGCCACGGCCGGTGACGGCAGTGGCTGGCAGCAACGCTGGGGTGATTCGACCCACCGGAACTTCACGGCGGCTGCGCCCGATCCCACGGAGCTCAGGCAGTCGTGGACCGAGACTCCCGAAGAGTCGAGTTCGTTGACAATCGAGTGCGTCGGTCCCGAGCGCGTCTACGTCAGGGACTACGACCAGATTATCGCGTACCGTCGCGACGACGGGAGCGAACAATGGCGGTATTCGGCGAACGAAGGGTCACTCTCCTTGCCGACGCTGGTCGACGAGACGCTCGTCGTTCAGGAGAACGGAACCGCGCACGCGGTCGCGGTCGGTGACGGGTCGGCCCGCTGGACTGGGAATTTTTCCCCCTCTCAGCAGCCACTCTCGACGACGATTGCCCTGGATGGCAACGTCTACCTTCCGGGCGGGCGCACGTCTCTCGAAGTGCACCCCCGGACGGGGTTTCACCGCCAATCATTCGACGCAACGTCGCTCGGAACGCTCGTTGCTGCGGACGAGGGTGCGCTGTTCTGGTGGACAGGTGGGCGACTGCGGGCGACCGATTCCGACGGCAAAATCCAGTGGCAGCGGTCGCTCGGCCGTTCGCACCCGCCGAGCGGACGGGCCATCGCGGTGACCGACGGTGCGGTCGTCGTTCGACACCTTCCGGCCGGCGACGGCCCGACGGTGACCGCACTCGACCGCGACAGCGGCGACTCGCTGTGGAACACGAACGAGGGAATCGATGCCGGCGTCACCGTCACTGCCGGTCCGGAGACGGTCTACGTCGGGGCGAACCTGCAACTTCGGGCGCTCGACCGGACGACGGGACGGACGCGCTGGACGATGGCGACTGGGGGATCGATACCGCCCCAGCCGGTCGCCACGCCGTCGACGGCCTACGTTCCGACGACCGACGGCCTCGTTCCGGTCGACCCTACGAGGGGTACGCAGCGTGGAATCCGACTCCTGCCAGGGCGGAGCATCCGCTCGCTGGCTGTCGTTGCCGATGGCGCGTACGCTATCGCTGACGACGCGCTGGTCGAACTGGAGGTGGCCACATGAGTCGGGTCGACGACGCTGGCTTCCTCTGGGCGCTCGCGTGCTATCTGCCGGGGATTCTCACAATCGTGTTGACACTGGGAGTATCTGTGTCTAGTCACCTTCCTATCCCCCGGCCAGGACTACTGACGAGCGTCGTGCTCGCGGTTCCGCCGGCGGCACTGCTCGCGAGTGTGGTCGTCTGGAGCGACTGGGGACCATCAGGCGTTCGACTGCTCGTTGCCGCGGTCCTCGCCTGGGCAGTGTTCTCGGTCGCGCGGATTCCGCTGCTTGACCCCGCCGCAACGCGGATCGTCGGTTCACCGCTCGCGCTGCTCGACTTCGGGTTGGTCTGGCTCGGCAGCTACGCCGTTAGCGGTGCCGTCGTCTACTGTATCGACTGGCCGACAGTCGAGTCCGACACCGAGCGGGACCGTTCGCAGCCCGAGTTCGCCGATGATTGATGCCCGCTCCGGTCCGCTACCTTTTTGCTTGCCTCACTGAAACGCGGGAGTATGCTGACCGTCCGGGCTCCGGCGACGAGTGCGAACCTCGGGAGCGGTTTCGACGTGTTCGGGGTTGCGCTCTCCCACCCGGCCGACGTCGTCCGCGTGGAGAAGGCCGACGAGGTCACTATCGAGGTGACTGGTGCAGGAAGCCAGTACATCCCCGAAGACCCCGAGAAGAACACCGTCGGCGCTGTCGCGGACGCACTCGACGCGCCGGCCCGTATCAAAATAGATAAGGGAATCCGCCCGGCCTCCGGGTTGGGTTCGTCGGCTGCCAGCGCCGCTGCGGCCGCCGTTGCACTCAATGAACTCTACGACCGCGGCCACTCCCGCGAAGAGTTGGTCCCCATCGCCGCGAAAGGAGAGGCTGTCGTCTCCGGTGATGCACACGACGACAACGTCGCCCCGGCCATCATGGGCGGGTTCACGATCGCCACCGACGACGGCGTCACGAAAGTCGACGCGGACGTACCCCTGGTTGCCTGTCTGCCCGACATCGTCGTCTCGACGCGGGACGCGCGCAACGTCGTCCCGCAGCGGGCAAAAGTCTCACAGTTAGTCGAGACAGTCGGCAACGCCGCCACGCTCACGACCGGGATGCACCGCGACGACCCCGAACTCGTCGGGCAGGGCATGTACGACTCGGTCGTGACACCCGCTCGCGCGAAACTCATCGACGGCTACGACGACGTTCGGGAGGCGGCATTCGACGCCGGCGCGACGGGTGTGACGATAAGCGGTGCCGGTCCCGCCGTCATCGCGGCCTGTCACGAGGGCGACCGGCGCTCTGTCGGGACGGCAATGCTCGAGACGTTCGACGCCCACGGCGTCGACGCGCGCGTCCACCAGACGCATATCGGTGACGGCGCGACGCTGTACTGACTCCTCGTACTGCCGGCTGGACGACGTACTCGGTCACCCGGAATGCCGAGAATATTCACGACCAGACAGCCGGCAGTATCACTCGTCGGCAGCCGGCTCGACGTTCCGCTTCTCTCCGTCTCGCCGCTCGATGGCTTCGTCGTGAATCCGGAACCCACCCGTTTCGGCACGACCCGAGAGTTCCTGCTGCGGGAAGGGGATCTTGATGTCCTCCTCGTCGAAGGCTTCCTTGATTTCACGGACGACGGCGCTGATAGCGCGCCACTTCCGGGGCGGCATCGGTTTGTCTATCCAGAAGCGCATCTCCAGGACGATAGCGGAGTCACCGAATGATTTGGGGATGATGCGCGGCGGTGGCGAGTCGCTGACTGGTTTGATTTCGGTGATGGTGTCCTGTGCCACGTCGATCGCGTGGTCGGGGTCGGTCGCGTAGTCGATACCCACGTCGAGTCGGATGCGGTAGTGACCCCGCTCGCTCCGGTTGATAATCGACTCGTTGCTCACCGTGTCGTTCGGGAGGACGATGGTCTCGCCGTCGAAGTTCTCCAGTCGCGTGTTGACGATGGTAATCTCCGTGACAACCCCTTCTTCCCCGCCGATTTCGACCCAGTCACCGATGGTGAACGGGCGCGAGAACATCAACACGAAGCCGGCGATGAGTGACCCCAGTGTCTGGCGGGCAGCCAGGCCGACGACGATGCCGAGGAAGCCAGCCCCGACGAGTAGCCCCGAGAGGTCGACGCCCCAGATCGTGAGCGCGCTCGCGAAAAACAGCGCGATGATGCTGATGTTTCCGACCCGGAGGATAATCTCGGACTGGTGTTCGGTGACGCGGTCGCTGTCGGACGAAAGCCGCTCGACGCTGTCTCGCAGTACGTCAGAGGCGATGTACGCAACCAGTCCGATAGCCACTGTCGTCACGATGTTTGCGAGCAGTGGTATCGACAATCCGAGTAGTGTCAGCACGTCGATTGCGACGCCGACTAGCCCCCAGACGACCAGCAGCGAAACGACCGCGATCAGCAGGAGGCTGAGCTGGAGCGTTCGGAGGAACAGCCCGCTGAGCGTCGTCGGGACGTACTCTGTCATCCGGTCGAGCGCATCGCTCGCACGGCCGGCCGGGAGATAGCTTCTGGCGTATCTGGCCAACCGTTGGATCAAAAACGGCGCGATGGCAACGGCGACGATGATAGTGAGAAACAGGATGCCGAGGCTGACAGCCAGTCGTCCTTCTGTCGAGGTGAGTTGCTCCAGCAATCCCTGCGCCTCGGACGGTAACGGCGTATTCTGCAACGTGACGACCGGGCCAGCCTGCATACCCGCTCGAAAGCAGGGCGGCGACTTGGGCCTTTTCCCCTGGTGTCAGGAATCCCAGGACTTGCTCCCGCTGGCCAACACTGCCACGCCGCGGCTGTGCGAGAGAATTGGCTCGCTGTCGGGCCGGTCGAAGCCGTTGGCCGCGAAGATGGTGTTTCGCTCGACGGTCCACGCGCCCGGCCGGAGCGTCCACGGCTCGTGGTCGATGTTGGCGTACCGGAGGCTCCCGTCCTGCCCTTCTGTGAAGTACCGGTAGCGCTCGACGAGGAAGTGTTCGACCGTCCCGGGGTCGGGCTGGTAAGGGTCGCCGTCTGGGCCGTAGGTGGCGGCAAACGTCAGCGGCCGCGCCCCGGGTGTACGCCGCTGACTCTCGAAGCGGGTTGAACCCGTCTTCTCGTAGTCCATGTCGGCGTAGTAGTACGGCAACTGGTTGAAGATGCGCGCACCGATGACGCCGAGCAGGTCGTCGGCATCGAGGTTGAAAAAGTAGATCCCGGGCGTACCGTCGAGACGCACATACGTCCGCAGATTCAACTCCGGTGTGCTCAACCCGGCTGCTGCGGGGAGACCCCGCGGTCGGATATCGCCGATGACGAAGGGAACCACTGAGAGATACGCGTCTCCATCGAACGTATCGAGTGTGAGCCGCTCGGGCAGGTGCGGTCTGACGACCGCTGGGTCGACTGGAAAACTGGCGAAGAACACGTCGCGCCACTCCATTTCGAAAGCCGGCATCACCGGTACTAGCGGCTGGACGACCGGAAAGATTGCGCCTCCAACCGCCGCGGATGCGTTGCTGTCGTGGCGTGGTCAGACCACTGTCTCCTGTTCGTCGTCGGCTGATTCGCGCTCCTCGTAGAGATACACGCCCAGATAGCCGCCGATGGCGCTCAGCGCGACCAGATACAGGATGGCGACGATTGCGGCGACGAACAGCACGACGGCAACGAATCCCGCTTCGACGCCGGCACCGAATTCGGTGGAGACGCCGACCAGCCCGATGATGAGCGAGACGAACAGGAGCGCAATCGGGGCTGCAGCGACGAGCCCGGAGAGGCCGCCGACACGGGCGCCGGCCATGCGCTCACCTCGCTGGAGATAGCCGGCGACGATCCCGCCGAGAATCGGTGAGAGGGGGACGAACGACGTGAGGCTCGTGACGACTGCGCCGACGATAGCGTTGGTCGTGATGTCGGGGGCGGCAACACCAGTCTCGGCGCGGCGCTGGTGCTCGCGCCGGCGGTAGGCGAAAAAGGCCACGCCCCCGACGAGCATGAGCAGTCCGACGACGGCCAGACCGACGCCGCCCCACCACGCCATCGCGTACGTGACGTCGACCAGTTCGGCGTCAGAGAGCACTGTGGACTGTATCGTCCCCTCGGCGACGAGTTCGGCGATCTCCGCACGGTCCGCGGCTGCATTGAGGAGGAAACCGAGCGCTCCAACGAGCAGGCCACCGAGAACGAGCACTGCTGTCACGAGCCAGTCGAGGCCCTTGCCAAGCGCCGCAACGGTTTCGCTGCCGTCACGCTGTACTGTCGAGTCGTCTGTTTCAGTCATAGCTGTCATCGTAGTAGCAGCTACGTCGTCTTAGTAAATAATATCGTACTGAAACGTGCTGACACGCTACCTCGGTGTGTCACACTGTCGGTTCTGATTACTGCTGGTATTGACGCATCACTGTTCCAGTAACCCGTGATTAGCCTGGGGAGTCAGGCCAGTGACCGTTCGAGAAAGCGCTGGCGGATACGCTCGGGCGGTATCGGACACTCGTCTTTCTTGCCGAACACCTGGTAGCGGTAGTCGGCGATGAAATCGTAGACAGCGTTCCGGAGCCGTTCGGGCAGGTAGACCAGTGGATAGAGAAGCGGTACGGGACCGTCGAGCTTCCGACAGACTCGGAGTACTGCGGTCGATTTGGTGTATACCGTCTCGTCTTCGACGAGCACGACAGAGTCGAAGTAGTCGGCGTCCATTCCTGCGCGGTCGAGGAGTTCCGTCGCCACGTCGGACTGGAGCGGTGCAAACAGAATCTCTCCCTCGTCGTCTAGCCGGACGATGGCTCGAATCGTCGAGTTACAGAGGTTACAGACGCCGTCGAACAGCAGGACTGGTCGGTCAATGTCGTCGACGATGTCGGCCGGCGAGCGGTCGCTGTCGGTCGTCGCGTCGCCGGAGCGGTCGCTGCCCTCTGCCATCGCTCTAGACGCCGCGTCCCTGCATCTTCTCTTCTTCTGGCAGGTCGACGTTGGCGTCGCCGCTCATTCCCTGGCCGGCGTTGGAGGCGATCTCGACCAGTTTCTCGGGGTCGTCCCAGTTGTTGACCGCTTCGACGATGGCGGTGCCCATCGCCTCGGGGTTCTCGGCACCGAAGATACCGGAGCCAACAAAGATGCCGTCACAGCCGTGGTGCATCATGAGCGCGGCGTCGGCGGGCGTCGCGATGCCACCGGCGGCGAAGTTGACGACCGGCAGCCGGCCGCGTTCTGCGGTATCGTGGACGAGGTCGGCAGGTGCGTCGTGTTCGCGGGCCCACTTCTCGCGCTCTTCGTGGCTCATTCCTTCGAGTTTGCGGATGGAGCCTTTGATGTTGCGCTGGTGGTGGACGGCCTGGTTCACGTCGCCGGTGCCGGCCTCGCCTTTGGTGCGAATCATCGCCGCGCCCTCGTCGATGCGTCGGAGTGCTTCGCCGAGGTTGCGAGCGCCACAGACGAAGGGCGCAGTGAACTCTCGCTTGTCGATGTGGTACCGGTCGTCTGCCGGGGTGAGTACCTCGCTCTCGTCGAGCATGTCCGCGCCGGCAGCTTCGAGAATCTGGGCTTCCGTCGTGTGGCCGATGCGGGCCTTGCCCATCACCGGGATAGAGACTTCGTCGATAATCTCCTGCAGGGAGGCGGGGTCGGCCATCCGCGCGACGCCGCCGCGCTTGCGGATGTCCGCGGGCACGGCTTCGAGGTTCATCACCGCGACTGCTCCCACGTCTTCGGCGATGCGGGCCTGCTCGCGGTTGACAACGTCCATGATGACGCCACCCTTCTGCATCTTGGCGAAGCCGCGCTTGACCAGGTCGGTCCCGCGGCGAAGCTCCTCCAGATCCGTCTCGTCTGACATGCCCGCTGCTAGGGATTGGAATCACTTAACCGGTCGCTTTCCCCGGCCCGAACCCGCTCTGGACTGGTTCGCGTCGTGTCTGCCTGTCGGGGACCGCTACCGTTTTGCCGCCGCCGCCCGACTGCCCGGCAATGGCATCCACCGGCGTCGGTTCGCGTCTCGACTCACTCGTCGCCCGCTTTTTCGACGCCCCGATTCCAGAGCCAGAAAACCTGCCGTGGTATGTCGCACCGCTGCCGGTGTGGCTGGAGAACGTCGCGCTCCGACTGGCCTGGCCCATCGCCATCGTCAACCTCGTCGGCACGCTGTTTGGCTTCTGGTACTACGCCGGCCGTCCGCTGGCGTTCGCTGTCGAAGGCCAACTCGGGATGGCTCCGCTGGCGGCGTGGCCACTCATCCCCGACTCGCCCGCGGCCACGCTCTTCATTGCTCTCTCGCTGATTGCGTGGCGACTCGACTGGTCGTTCGCCGAGCCGATACACGCACTCGCCTTCTTCGGGTGTATCAAACTCGGCCTCTGGACGCCGTACGTCCAGCTCGCCCTGAATGGTCCGGGCGGTATCCCGGCGTGGCTCTACTGGTTTCTGATTCTGAGCCACGTCGCGATGGCCGTTGAGGCATTCTTTATCCACCGCTACGCGTCGTTTTCGGTGCCGGCAGTTGCCGTCGCCACCGTCTGGTACGGCTTCAACGACGTGGTCGACTACTTCTGGCCGATTCTGGAGGGACCACACCACACCATCTTGCGCGCGGAGGTTATGGCCGGTGAGATTACGCACGCGATTCCCGCACACGACCTCGCCGCTGGATGGGCCGTGGTACTGACCGTCGTGGCGGTGTTTCTTGCACTGACGACGCGAGTAGCCAAGATTCGACAGAATACGCGGTAACTGAAGAGCGTACGACGCGTCAGGCCAGCGCGTCCGGTTCCGAGTCACCGTGGGCGCGAACCCACAGTTCGCCGATGCGCGAGAGTCGCGTGCGGTAGGACTTGCCGTGTTCTTCCTGTTCGATGTACCCTTTGCCGCCGGGGCCGAGTCGGTCGACGTTGTAGATGACTTTCGAGCGGAAGCTGTCGGTGTACTCCTCGCCGAGTTCCCGCGCGAGTTGCTGGGCGAGTTCCGAGACCGATTCGAAGACGCCGTGTTCGCCGAGCGTAAAGAGGATAACTTCCTCGAAGGGTTTGACATTCGAGAAGGAGGCGACGGGGAGTTCGACGATGTGGCTGCCGTCGATCTCCTTCGCGCCGATGGTGGTCCCGCGTTCGTCGAACTCCGAGAGGAGTGTCCGGGCGCTGTCGAGGCGCTCGGCGACGCGTTCGTCTTCGCCCTCGTCAGCGTCGCTTTTGATATCTTCCAGCAGGTCGATTTGTCGGTGCAGTTCCTCGGCGAGTTCGGTCTCGAGGTACTTCTCGGGGACGGTGTAGTAGGTGTGGATGCGCCGCCGGTCGTCCTCGCGTTCGACCATGATAGAGTGAGCGGCCGTCGCGAAGGCAAAGGAGACGGTGCGGGGCATCGCGGAGATGTTGACCCAGACCTCGCCGGAGGGGGCGGTCTCACCCTCGCCCTTCCGGTCGAGTTCTGCGTTGATGAGCTCGAACGCCTGCTCGAAGGCGGTGTCGTAGTCGTAAACGTCCTCGATGACGACCCGTTCGGTTTCGGCCCCCAGGAGGTTCCGGTAGTCCTGTTCGAGTTTCTCGGCGAGGCGGCGGGAGTACTCGACGTTTGCCTCGCTCCCCACGGCCCCCTCCAGCAGGATGACGCGGTCGACGTCCATCTGCTCGCGCACGAGCGGCGCGATGAGCCGGTCGTAATCGAACCCGACCGGGACGATGTGTGTCTGCATGTCCGCCTCTACTGGGGTCGGCCTGAAAAGCTTCACCGATGCTCTCACCCGCTGCGAGTCATACGCGCGGCATCAGGCATTCGGCACAGTAGAGGTAGTCTCCCTCGACGTACGATCCACAGTTGTGACAGACCCGGCCGCCGTCTGTCATCGCTCGCTGTTCGCTCGAACCAACTGGTCGACCGGTCGTCTGTTCGCTCTTTTCTGTCGAGTGACTTCCGTCTCGACCGAACCGGTCCCACGGTACCTTGGCGTTTTTCGTGACGAGCGGCTCAACGATGTATGCGAGACACAACACCACCGCGACGACGAGCAACGCGATGCCCACCATACCACTGTCTCCCATCCAGTGGGATTTAACTCTGTCTTTTACCGTAACATGCCGAAAAGCGACGAAATGCTGACTCTCTCCCGATTCTCGCTGTCCGAGATGGTCGTCAGGGGAGTGGCAACGCACACGCACCGCAGAAGTCGAATTCGGCTCTGACGGTTTCTCCACAGTGAGGACAGACCCGGCAGTCTGTCTCGGGTAGCGTCACGTCGACACCGTCGAGTCCGTGGAGATGTCTCGTCCCTGGTCGCGCCCGTCGGAACGGCTTGAGGTCCGCTTCGCTCCGTAACAGCGGTGCGAGAATATACGCCGCTGCGACTAGTACCCCCACCCCGATCAGAATGGGCGTTATCATGTGTCAAATCACCGGCTCGATACGTTTAGCTCTGTCTGGGGTTTCGTCCCGCCAGCTATTTCCCCACACCTTCCCTATTTAAACGCGCCCATGAGCTCACTCATGGCAGCATCACGATTCACACACGTACTCCCTGTACGGGAGGCGATACATCATGCAGGATTCAGCGAAATATCTCATTCACGCAGACATCCGCGCGAGCGGGGTGGTCGAGCGGAGTGACGTTGTCGGCGCCATCTTCGGCCAGACCGAAGGTCTGCTCGGCGACGACCTCGACCTCCGTGACCTTCAGGAGTCTTCGAAGGTCGGCCGTATCGACGTACAAATAGAATCCGAAGGGGGACGCTCCTTCGGGACAGTCACAATCGCGAGCGGTCTCGACAAGGTCGAGACGGCCGTGCTCGCGGCCGGACTGGAGACAATCGACCGGGTCGGTCCGTGTCGGGCGGAGTTCGAGGTGACCGAACTCGAAGACGCCCGCGCGGCCAAGCGACGCACGGTCGTCCAGCGCGCGACGGACCTCCTCGCGGAGTTCGAGGAGTCCACACTCTCGAGTACCGAACTCGTCGAGGAGGTACGCCAGAACGTCCGCGTCGAAGACATCACGGAGTACGAGGGGCTGCCGGCGGGGCCGCGCGTCGCAAACAGCGACGCTATCATCCTCGTCGAAGGCCGTGCAGACGTGTTGAAGCTCCTTCAGTACGGCATCAAAAACGCCGTCGCCGTCGAGGGGACCGACGTTCCCGACACGATCGCCGAGTTGACCCACGGCCGGACGGTGACGGCGTTTCTCGACGGGGACCGTGGCGGAGACCTCATCCTGAAGGAACTCGCGCAGGTCGGCGCGGTCGACTACGTGACCTTCGCTCCGCCCGGTCGCTCGGTCGAAGACCTCTCGCGGTCGGAGATCCTGTCGGCACTCCGGAAGAAGGCGCTCTACGACGAAGTCGCAGAGCACCCGTCGCCCCACGAGTATCTGACTCCCGGGACCACTGTCGAACCCGACCCCTCGCCAGACGGCACTGAGACAGCGGAGGGCGAGACCGACGACGACACGACTTCCGACTCCGCTGGCGAGTCGGCTCCCGACGACCACACTGCTGAAACCGCTCCTGACAGCACAGCGTCGACGGCTTCCGCTCAGCAGTCGACCGCAGTCGAACAGGCGGTGACGGGAGCGCAGACTGCGGAGTCGGATGCGACGAACGAAGCGGAGGAATCGGCTGATCCTGCCGGCACTGAGGCTACGAGTTCGGCGACAGATGACTCGGCATCGACCGGTGAGTCCACATCGGACGAGAAGCCGGCGGCGGCCGAAGAATCGACGGACACAGCGGAATCTGCTGTCGATGAGGCGTCGGAAACCGAGGCGTCGTCGGCTGTCGAGGGGCCACCGGAGACGCTCGCGGGGCACGTCCATGCGGTCATCGCCGAGGAATCCGACCAGGCGCGGCTACTCGACGAGTCGCTGACTCTGCTAGAGGAGTCGGCTGCCGACGACGTGTTCGACACGATCGAAGCGGCCGAGACCGTCCCTGCGACTGTCGTCCTCGACGACACACTCAGTCAGCGGATACTCGATGTGGCCGCCCAGCGCGGTGTCGGCCAGATTGTCGCGACCGATATCGGCGAGTTCGTCAAACAGCCGACGAACGTTCGGGTTCGCGCCGGCTCCGACTTCTAGGTCGAGAGCGACCGGGCGAGCAACAGACCGTCTCCACTCTCGAAGTGGTCCTCGAGGCGGTCGATTTGCTCGAATCCGTGGGTGCGGTAGAAGCCACGTGCCCGCTCGTCGCGTTCCTGAACGGTCAGGCGTATCTCGTCGAACTCCCCGGCCAGTCGGTCACAGAGCCACGTCATCAGTTGCGAGCCGTACCCCTGTCCCTGCTCGTCAGGGTGGACGGCGAACTCGGGGACGTAGGCGACACCCTCGCGTTCGCCGACGACGAGTGCGTACCCCATCGGCTGCCCGTCGACGAGCACGTACAGCGGGGGTGGGCCTTTCGTCGCCGTTGCCAGGAGTTCCGGCCAGGGCTCTGCCAGCGCGGACTGGATGGTGCGAAGGCGAGGCAGGTCCGCAGGTGCTCCCTCACGAATCTCTGTCATAGTGTGGTGAGTCCAACGGCGACCGCTAGCGCCCCACCGACGATTGCCGCGGCCAGCGTCGCGAGGAAGTTCACGCCCTGGTTGCCCACCAGCCATCCCTCGATTGTCGCCCCGAGAATGCTGTCGACGGTCATGCCGGCCACGCCCGCGGCGACGATGACGCCGGCACCGACCGGCTGCATCGTCTCGAAGCCGAGCAGCGCGATACCGGCGACGATGCCGGCCCCGGCGAGACCGGCCAGTTCTCCCTGCCAGGTCACCGCGCCGTCGGTTCCTGGTTCGACCACCTGCAGGGTCGTGATGAGTCGCGGATTGTCGAAGAGGCCACCGAGTTCACTGGAGAGGGTATCGGACATCGCGGCAGCGACCGAGCCGGCGAAGGCAAAGAGGAAGAGCCGCGACGGCACGCCGAAGTCGGGACTGGCCGCGGATGCGAGCACCGCGACGAGTGCGACCAGTGAGTTCGCGAGGACGTTGCTGGATCCGCGGGCCCCCTCGTTTTCTTCGGCGATTCCCCGCCGTTTCTTCTCCTCGTAGCGGTACTTCGCGGCCAATCCGCCGATGCCGAAAAAGGCGATGAGCATGGCGAACCAGCCGTAGTCGCCGAGGACGATGGTCCACAGACCGAGCAACACGCCGGTGAGCATGCCCGGGAGCGATGCAGTCTCCAGCGCGTAGGACGCGTAGCCGAGGACGACGGTGACGCCGAGTGCGACGGCGATACGCGTCGTCGAGATGTCGCCCGTCAGTGAGGTAAACAGCCACAGTAGCATGGCGACGACGGCCATGACGAGTGGGTCGTCACGCTGGAAGAGCACGGCCCGGAGGAGCGCTGCGAGGAGCGCACCGCTGGTCGCGAGGAAAGCAAGCCGGGGCACCTGCGCCGGGACGCCGACGAGCCAGGCCGCGCTGAACTGGCCGATAGCGGCGGCGATAGCGCCAGCGGTGACGAAGCCGGCTGTCGCGAGGACGCGCTCGGTCGTCCAGAGGCGGACGATTTGGGCGCCGAGATTGCCAAACGAGACCAGCAACACCGTTCCGACGAAGACGTGGTGTGGCATCCCGAAGCCGATGGTGAAGATAGCGAGACCCGCCGCGGCGAGCGTAAAGCCAGCCAGTCCGTAGAGTTTCCCGTCGCGGCGGTCGCCGGGCCGGGCGAACAACTCGAACGCGGTCGTTCCCTCTTCGACCGAGAGCGCGAAGGCGGCGACGACGAGGAACGGGCCGGCGGTCGCAACGGTAGCGAACGCTGGCTCGTCTATCGCCGCAAAGACGGGGACTGCGAAAGCGAGACTCCCGACGAGCGCGAACGCCGCCGCCCGTCGGACAGTGGAAGTCACTACCGCCGGATATTTCCGAGATGCACTTACTCTTTCCGAAGCGAAGCCGGAGCCGTTGGTTTTAGGCTCCCGCCCGGAAAAGCGCCGGTGTGGGTCTGTACGACACCTACCTCGCCGCCCGCATCCGTCTCAGCGACGCCACTCTCCCCGATACCGTCGCCGTCGTCGTCACCGAACGAGACCTGTTGACCCCGGGAGCCTACGACACCCTGTCGTCCCTGCTGGAGTGGGTCTTCGAGTACGGTGCCGAGCACGTCGTCGTCTACGTGAGTGTCCTCGACGAGGAGGCAGTTCCAACGCTGCGCGAACAACTGGAGGCCGTCGACTCACCGCGAGAACTGGCGGTTCGCGGTCCAGAAGATCACAAGCGCGTCGACGCCCCTGTCCAGGTGAGCATCGGTCTCGGCGGCAAACACGAGTTCGCCACCGCGGTTCGGAGCATCGCCGAAGACGTCGAAGCCGGGGACCTCTCGCCCGAAGATATCTCCGAGGACGACATCGAAGGACGGCTGGTGTTCCCGACTGCACCGGATTTAGTCATCAAGACGGGGGCCGAGCGCCTCTCGGATTTCATGATCTGGCAGTCCGTTTACTCGGAACTGTACTTCACGGACGTGAACTGGCAGAACTTCCGCAAGCGGGACTACCTCAGGGCGCTTCGGGATTATCAGGAGCGTCAGCGGAGGTTTGGGCGCTGAGCGAAGCGAAGCGCCCAAACGCCGGTGGACGAACTGAGTGAGTCCACCGGAAGTTCGGTCGCTAGACCGAATGTCGTCACGACCAGCGCGACCCTCTCTCCCGGATCGGAAACGCATTCTTGTTAGGACGGAATACTTACAGGGGGGATTGAAATACTGTCGTCGAGACACTTCTATCGAGAGTCGATGGCGGCCGACACCACAGCTGATTCGGCGGAGCGCGACTGGTATCAACGCGACCATTCAGCGGTACTTGAGGCGGTCGACGCCGATACTGACGGGCTTTCGTCGGCAGAGGCCGACCGCCGACGTACCGACGTGGGGCCGAACGAACTGCCGAGAGCCGAGGCAGTCCCGACCTGGCGTATCTTCCTCCGCCAGTTCAAGAGTCCACTCATTTACATCCTCGCCGCTGCGGCGGTCGTCTCGCTGGCGATCGGCGAGGAAGTTGACGCGGCCTTTATCGCACTCGTGCTGGTGGTCAACGCCGTCGTCGGTGGGGTTCAGGAGTGGCGCGCCGAGCGGAGCAGTCGCGCACTGCAGGACCTCATTCGGACGCGAGCGACGGTCCTCCGTGACGGTGAGACGGTCGAAGTGGACAGCGCCGAGGTGGTGCCGGGCGACATCCTGTTGCTGGAGTCGGGGTTTCGCGTCCCGGCTGACGTTCGCCTGCTCGACGCGCAGAACCTCGCAGTTGACGAGTCGGCGCTCACCGGCGAGAGCGAACCGGTCGAGAAAGATGCCGACTGGGAGACGAGCGACGAACTCGGCGTCGGCGACCGGAAGAACGTCGCCTATGCGGGGACAGTCGTGACGCGCGGACGGGCCCGCGGCGTCGTCGTCGAAACCGGTGCAGAGACTGTCGTCGGACAACTCGCCGAAGATATCACGACTGTCGAGGGCGGCCAACCGCCGCTGGTCGTCCGGATGGAGCGGTTCACGCAGGCACTCAGCGTCACCGTTCTGGTCGCCGCCGTGTTCGTTGCGCTCGTCGGTGTCTTCGTCCAGGGATACGAGCCAGTCGAGATGTTCCTCTTTGCGGTCGCACTTGCGGTGTCGGCGATACCCGAGGGGCTCCCTGTCGGGATGACTGTCGCACTCGGTGTGGCGAGTCGCCGAATGGCCAACGTCGGCGTTATCATCCGGCGGCTCGTCGCTGTGGAGGGACTGGGAAGTTGTACGATGATTGCGACGGACAAGACGGGGACGCTGACGGCGAACGAACTGACTGTCCGGCAGGTGCGACTACCCGACGGGACGACACTGGAGGTGACCGGCGAGGGATACGCACCCGAAGGAGAAATTCGCCACGACGGACAGGCCCCGCCCCCCGACGCTTCTGACGACCTGGCACGACTGGCCCGTGCGGGGGTGCTGTGCAACGAGGGGTCGCTGTTTCGCCGCGACGGGGAGTGGGACTGGCGCGGGGACCCGACAGACGTGGCGTTGCTGACGCTGGGGCACAAACTCGGTTGGACGCGCTCTGAGGCGCTGGAGGCGGAACCGCAGGTCGGTGAAATCCCGTTCGAATCGGAGTATCGCTTTGCCGCGACCTTCAACGATGACGAGGAGGAGGGCGTCCGCACCGCTGTCAAGGGTGCACCAGAGCAGATTGTCGAGATGTGCGACCGTGCGATCGACGACGCGGCCTTCGACCCCGAACAGGTCCGTGAGATGGCGACCGAGATGGCTCGTGACGGCTACCGGGTGCTGGCGCTCGCGGAGGGGCGCATTTCCGACTACGACCCGGGAGAACCACCGTCAAAGCCGACTGGGCTGACGTTTCTCGGATTCGTCGGGATGGTCGACCCGATTCGCCCGGGTGTCAGAGAGGCCGTGGAAAGCGCTGATGCCGCTGGTATTACAGTGACGATGGTGACCGGCGACCACCCCGAGACGGCGCTGGCCATCGCGGAGGATTTGAATCTGACCGACGAGGACCCGACCGTCGTGACCGGGAGCGATATTGCGGAGGCCGACGCCGAGGAGTTGGCCGAACTGGTCGGCAGAGTCCGGGTCTTCGCACGCGTCTCACCCGGGCAGAAACTCGACATCGTGAAGGCGGCCCGCGAGGCCGGCCACTTCGTCGCGGTGACCGGCGACGGCGTCAACGACGCGCCGGCGCTGACACAGGCAAACATCGGCATCTCGATGGGACGCTCGGGCACTGACGTGGCCCGTGACGCCTCTGAAATCATCCTCAGTGACGACAACTTCGCCACCATCGTCTCGGGTATCCGTCAGGGGAGAATCGCCTACGACAACATCCGGAAGGTGATCTACCTGCTCGTCTCGACTGGTGCCGGCGAGGTGGCGCTCGTGTTACTCGCGCTGGCCGCCGGGCTTCCGCTCCCGCTCGCACCGGTCCAGTTGCTCTGGCTCAACCTGGTGACAAACGGCATTCAGGACGTGGCACTGGCGTTCGAACCCGAGGAAAACGACACGCTCGATCGCCCGCCTCGCTCGCCGGACGAGCGCATTTTTAACCGTCTCATGCTGGAACGGGTCGCTGTCGCCGCTGTCGTGATGGGTGGCGTTGGGTTCGCCGCCTTCCAGTGGCTGCTTGATACCGGACTGACCGATCCAGCGGTCCGGAATCAGATACTTCTCCTGTTTGTGTTATTCGAAATCGTCAACATCGGGAACGCCCGCTCGGAGACGCAGTCGATATTCACGCTGTCGCCGTTCCGGAGTCCGATCTTGCTCGCCGGGACGGCACTTGCCTTCCTGGTGCACGTCGGCGCGATGTATCTGCCACCGGCACAGCTCGTTCTCGGGACCGAGCCGGTGTCACTCGAACGCTGGGGGCTGCTCGCCGCCATCGCGCTCGTGCTCGCTGTCGCGCTCGAAGCGCACGGGCTGTGGTGGCGACATCGGCACGCGTGAGCCGGTCCCGGTTCGGGACCGTGTTTCCCGAAGGCGTATGCCGAATGCGCACGAATGTCGTGACAATGACGACTGTCGACGGTGTCTGGTCACGGGAAGAGGTAACGACGTTTCTCGACGAGGCCATCGTTCCGATCCGACTCGGCTGTCACAACCCCAGTGGCGGTCTCTGGATGCTGTCACTGTGGTTTCGCTACCGTGACGGGGTCTTCGAGTGTGCCACCTCCACGGGCGCGGATGTCGTGCGATTTCTCCGCAAGAACGACGAGGTCTGCTTCGAGATATCGACGAACCGGCCGCCGTACATGGGCGTGCGCGGCGCTGGAACCGCGACGCTCGAAGAAGACGGTGCCAAGGACGTGCTCCGGTCGCTCGTCGACCGCTATCTCGGGACGCAGGAGGCGGAGATGGCACAGTGGCTTCTCAGCGACGAGCGAGAGGAAGTCACTATCACTATCGACCCCTCGCGGTTGCACACGTGGGATTTCACGCCGCGAATGCAGGAACTCGTCGAACAGTCACCGGCCGCACAGACGACGCTTCAGTCACCGAAATACGACTAGTCGGCGGCGGGGTCGCGCTCCTCGACGGGGTCGGCGTCGATAGTCTCCCGCTCGCTGCTGGGGAGTGCCCCGCGAAAGCGTCGGAGGACGCGTGTGGCTTCGGCACACTCGGTTTCGCCCAGCGCGCGGACGAGTGCGAGCGCACGGCGAGCGCGGGTCTGTCGCCACGACTTCTCGCGGTGCTCGTAGGTCCGAATCGACCGGAGGAAGTCGATTTTCCGGAACTCCGGCCAGTAGGGCGCACAGAAGTACACCGCGGCCTCGTTGCCGTTTGCTTGCCAGGGGAGGAAATTCGAGGTGCGTTCGTCACCGCCGGTGCGGATGATGAGGTCCACGTCCCGCGTCGGGCCTTCGTACAGCGCCTCCGAGACGGTCTCGTCGTCGATATCCGCTGGCTCCAGGTCGCCCGCGGCGACCCGGTGGGCCACGTCGCGAGTCGCGTCGAGCAGTTCCGCGCGGCCGCCGTAGGCCAGCGCGATGTTGAGGTTGAGGTCGTCGTACTCGCTGGTCCGGCGGTCGGCGTAGGCGACGGCGTCCTGCACGCGCTCGGGCAACCGGCCGATGTCCCCGATGGCGCGGATACGGACGCCCGCTTCGTGCACGCGGTCGGCGTCGGCGAAGTCGTAGAACTTCTCGGTGATGAGGTCGAACAGTGCCTCCAGTTCTTCCTCGGAGCGTTCGAAGTTCTCCGTGGAGAACGTGTAGAGGGTCACCTCGTCGATGTCGAGTTCGTCACACCAGTGGAGAATCTGCTCGGTGGTCTGAGCGCCCTCGCGGTGTCCTTCGGTTTTTTCCTGTCCCTGCTTGCTCGCGTAGCGTCGATTGCCGTCCTGGATAACTGCGACGTGGGAGGGTGTCTGGCCGAGTTCGCGCCGTAGCACCCGCTCGTAGGCGCTATCGGCGAGACGACGCAATCGGCGCAACATTACCGAAAGGGTATCAGGCTGCCGATAAGAATCTTGTGCTTACGGCTCCATTCCGGGGGTGATTCTGCGGCGGAGTACCGTGTTGTCCGGTGGTCAATTGCTTTGTCGAGACTGGAATCGACGAAGCGTAGAGTCCGGGCGGAGCGAACCGTGAGGCGTTTACGCGCGCCTGCGAACCGTCGAGTATGAGCGATGCCATCGACGCGGACCTCCGGCGACGGACCTGGGAACTGCTCCAGCCTGGCGAGATCGAACTCGACGGACTGGTCGTCCACACCGACCTCGACGGCAGCGGTGAGACACAGATGCATCAGCTGACCGTCGACGTCGGCGATATCATCGCCGAACACGCTGGACACGACCCGACGGACACGTTCGTCTACTCGGGAACCGACGACCCGGAGTTCTCGTCGAACCAGCACCAGGGGCTCACGCTCGATGGCGAGGAGTTCGTCTGGGAGTGTCAGCAACTCCTCCGCGACGGGAGCTTCGACGTGGTGTTTTATTTCGAGGCCAGCGCTGACACCGCCGAGATTCTGTCAGCGGTCGAGGCCGCAGGTCACGAGGCGACGGCTATCAGGGGCGACGCCGAGAGTCCAGAGACCGCTGTCGTCGAATAATCCAGTACTGGTTGCTGGGAACGGGCGAGTCGTTTAAGTTCTCACACGGTCGAGCATCGATAGAACGACTGCGATGATACCACTGTTGCACGATTTCGGCGGCGAGACGGTGCTGGTCTTCGGTGGTGGGGGCGTCGGTGCGCGGAAAGCGCGTCGCTTTGCCCGCGAGGCCGAGGTGGTCGTGGTCAGTCCGACCTTCAGTGACGCCGATTTCGGCGGAGCCGAGCGGGTCCGGGCCGACCCCGACGCTGCCGCGATCGCCGAGTGGATTGCCCGCACCGACCCGGCGCTGGTCGTGGCGGCTACCGACGACGCTGCGGTCAACGACGCCATCGAGGCGGCCGCACGCGACCGGAGTATTCTCTGCAACCGCGCCGACGAGTCCGGCGAGCGCGACCTCGGGAGCGTCGTCGTTCCCGCAACGGTCCGGGACGGCCCGGTCGTCGTCGCCGTCGGAACCGGCGGCAAGAGCCCGGCACTGAGCCGCGCACTCCGGGAGCGTATCGAACCGGTCGTCGAGAATGCTGGGGCGATGGCAGACCTGACAGCTGACCTACGTGCGGATCTGAAAGACCGGTTGTCGTCCGACCAACGGCGCGCCGTCTTGCGAGCGGTCGTCAGGGACGAAACTGTTTGGAAGGGTTTAGATAGTGGCAGTCCAAAAATCGAACAGAGAGTATCTGACGTGATCTCGGACGTGACAGGTGATTGCTCGTGACAGTCGGGTCTGGCGTCATCACAGGTATCAGCATCTCCCACACGAACGCGTCCGTCGAGCAACTCGAATCCGTCGTCGAGACCAGCCAGCGCGGAACGGTTGCGACACTGCTCGACCAGCGTGGCGTCGAGGAAGCCTACGTCCTGCAGACGTGCAATCGCGTGGAGGGATACGTCGTCACGAGTGACTTCGAAACGGGGCGCGACGCACTCGGCGTCGTTACGGATGGTATCGACTCGGATCTCGTCGCCGAGATGGACCACGAGCGGAGTCTCCGTCACCTGCTGCGGGTGGCAGCGGGGCTCGAGTCGCTCGTCCTCGGCGAGGACCAGATTCTCGGTCAGGTCAGCGACGCATACGAGGACGCGCGAAGCGTCGGTGGCATCGGCCCACTTCTAGAAGACGCCGTGACCAAGGCGATTCGCGTCGGGGAGCGCGCACGCACGGAGACGGCGATCAACGAGGGTGTCGTCTCGCTGGCGAGTGCTGCGGTCCAGCTCGCCAGCGAGCAGCGAGCGCTCGAAGAGGCGACCGGACTGGTCGTCGGCGCTGGTGAGATGGGGTCGCTGGCCGTCAAGTCGCTGGGCGATCACGTCGAACGATTGCTGGTGGCCAACCGCACGGTCCCACACGCCGCCCACCTCGCCGAACAGACAAACGCGGAGGCCAGCGCCATCGCACTCGACGCGCTGTCGGTTGCCGTCGCCGAAGCGGACGTGGTCGTCTCCGCGACCGGGTCGTCGGGTCCCGTCATCGACCGGGACGCGCTGGCAGCCGCCGGGGAGACGTTCGTCGTCGACATCGCTCAGCCGCGTGACGTTTCGCCCGACGCCGACGACCTGGAGAACGTGACTGTCTACGACCTCGACGCGCTCGAATCGGTGACCGAGAAGACCCGCCGCCAGCGCGAGCGGGCCGCAGAAGCGGTCGAGGACATCGTCGACACCGAGTTCGACAACCTGCTGGCACAGTACAAGCGCAAGCGCGCCGACCAGGTCATCTCAGCGATGTACGAGAGCGCAGAGCGCGTCAAAGCCGCCGAACTTCAGACGGCGATGGGGAAACTCGATCTCGACGACGACGAGGAGGCAATCGTCGAATCGATGGCCGACGCCATCGTCTCACAGCTGCTGGCAGCGCCGACCAGCAGTCTCCGTGATGCTGCCGCAGAAGACGACTGGTCGACCATCCAGACGGCGCTCCAGTTGTTCGACCCCAACTTCGGACCGGAAGACGACGTTCCGCCGTCGTTCGTCGCGGGGATGAGTCCCGAAGAGATTCCGCCAGGGATGCGCGAGGAGATGCCGACTGCCGTCCTCGACCAACTGGACGACTGATTCTCCGGCGGCGGTCCCACCCAAACTGTCTTCGTCCTGGCAGCCGTTCGACCGTATATGACAGACCTGCTCTCAGACGAGGAGATCGAGGCACGGCTTCCCGACGCGTGGGCCCGCGAAGGTGACGAAATCGTCCGCACCTACGAGTTCGACTCCTATCTCGACGGTATCGGCTTCGCGTCCGGCGCGGGCGGGGTCGCAGAGGACGCCTGGCACCACCCCGAGATGACTATCACCTGGGGTGAAGTCGAAGTCAGGCTGACGACGCACGACGCCGGCGGCATCACCGACAATGATATCGAACTCGCCGAGCGGTTCGACAACATCTACGAATAGTCCCACAATTGTTCGTCAGTGCTTGCATATGGTCGTAAGGTGTCTGCTTGTATTGCTGAATCACCGGTGATATTCACCGGAAAGTACTTATCTACAAGCGACCTACTGATGTAATCCGATGGCCGGTGACGACTACGACTTCTGGCTGCTAGACCTCGACGGAACCGTCGTCGATATCGAGCAGCCGTACATCCACGAGGTGGTCGGTGAGATAGGCGACCGGCTGGGACACGAGTTTACGGACCGCGAGGCGGAGTTGCTGTGGTACGGTATCGGCAACGCCCGCGAGCAACTGTTCGCGAAGAGCGATATTGATCAGGACCGCTTTTGGAACGTGTTCCACGAGGTCGAAGACCCGATTACGCGAGCCGAGTCCACGTACGTCTACGACGACGCTGCCAACTTCGTCTCTGGCCTTGACATCCCGGTCGGCGTCGTTACCCACTGTCAGGAGTACCTGACCGGCCCGGTACTCGAACGGCTCGACATCGCCGACTGGTTCGACACCGTCGTCTGCTGTTCGGACGAAACGGGATGGAAACCCGACCCGACGCCGGTCGAGATGGCGATGTCGGAGCTGGGCGTGGCTCACAACGGCCACGTCGGCGCGATGGTCGGTGACGACCCGACAGACGTGGAGGCCGCCCACAACGCGGGTATCGACGGGATTCACGTCTCCCGGCCGAGTCGCAACTGGGAGGGCACGCGCGTTCTCGGTGCCGACCGCGTGGCCGCGCTGACCGACCTCGAAGAGTGACCTCCTGGTGGGACAGTATCGGGGGCTTTAACGCCGTGCCGTCCATATCTACGGGTATGTCAGCGCTCCGTGACGCGTTGCGTGACCTGCCCGACGCAGTGTATGCAGACCTGTTGGAGGGCGAGGACGCGTACGTGCTCGTTATCGATCTGCCCGGAACTACCCCGGAAACCGTCGACGTGAGCGTCGAGAGCGGCAAACTCGTCATCGAGGCACGTCGCGAGAAAGATGTCCCGCCCGAATTCCGGTACGTCAGCGAGGAGCGCTCGCTGTTTCTGGACGCGGAACTCCCACTGCCACTGGACGCGACCGGCTCCGGTGCCGAGGGAACTGTCGAACGCGGGGTGCTGGAACTCCACATCCCCAAGCAGTCGGCTGCGCCCGAGACAACAATTCCCATCGATGGGTGAGCCACGGTGAACCTGCGCGCGTACTGGCGGTTCGTCGTCGTCGCGTACCAGTTTCTGCCGCTCATGCTCGCGTACGCTCGTGACCGCCGGCGGTTCCTCTTTTTCGGGGGGTCTCGGCAGGTTTCGAACGAGCAGCGCCGCGACCGCGCAGCGGCACTCCTCGACTCGCTACTCACGCTCGGGCCGACGTTCATCAAACTCGGCCAGCTCCTCTCGACACGACCGGACATCCTCCCGCCGGAGTACATCGCGGAGTTCTCGAAACTCCAGGACAGCGTCCCGCCCGCAGCGTGGGACGACGCCAAAGTCGTACTGGAGGAAGACCTCGGTCCGGTCGAGGACCGATTTACCGAGTTCGACACCGACGCCATCAGCGGTGCCAGCCTCGGTCAGGTCTACTATGCCGAAATCGACGGCCAACCCGTCGCGGTGAAGATCCGCCGGCCCGGCGTCAAAGACCTCGTCGAGTCCGACCTGAAGGTCGTCCGCTGGTCGATCCCGCTGCTTCTCCGCTTCGTCGGCGACGCGCAGGCGTTCTCGCTGGAGACGCTGGCCGACGAGTTCGCCCGAACCATCCGTCAGGAGATGGACTACAACCGCGAGGCTCGGATGCTCCAGGAGATCAAGGCCAACTTCCAGGACAACGACGACATCCGCATCCCGGACACCATCGGGACGCACTCGACTGGCCGGGTCCTGACGATGGAGTACGTTCCGGGGACGAAGATTTCCGATGTCGACGAACTCGACACGCAGCATCTCGACCGAACAGAACTCGCCGAGACGCTCCAGCGTGCCTACCTCGATATGATAATCCAGGACGGTGTCTTCCACGCCGATCCGCATCCCGGCAACCTCGCGGTGCAGGACGACGGGACACTCGTCTTCTACGACTTCGGGATGAGTGGCTACGTCGACCCGTTCATCCAGAACAAAATCGTCGACTTCTACACCGCCGTTGCCGCCCAGGACATCGACGCTATCCTCGATACGCTCATCGAGATGGGGACGCTCAGTCCGGACGCCGACCGGCAGGTGATGAGCGACGTGATGGAACTGGCCATCGCCGACGCACGCGGCGAAGACGTCGAACAGTACCGCGTCCAGCAAATCGTCCAGCAGGTCGAGGACACCATCTACGAGTTCCCGCTTCGGCTCCCCTCGAATCTCGCACTTGTCCTTCGTGTGGCGACCGTCGTCGAGGGCGTCTGCGTGACGCTCGATCCGGACTTCGATTTCATCTCGGTGGCGACGACGTACCTCAACGAACAGGGCTTCATCGAGGCGGGAGTCCGTGACTTCGTCGAGGACCGCGTCCAGGAGGGGCGCGACGCCGTCGAGTCGTCCGTCCGGATTCCGCCGAAAATCGAGGACGCACTCGACCGGGTCGAGCGCGAAGACTTCCACATTCGAGCAGACGTCGAAGACTCCGAGCTCGTCCTCGAACGCCTGGGCAAGCGACTGGTGCTGGGGCTGGCGCTCGCTGCCGGCGGTATCTCCACGGCGATGCTGTACTCGTTTCAGCCCGGGTCGACGCTCGCGATCGCCATCGCCGGCGGACTGACGCTCGCCGTCGGCTTCCTGCTGTATCGGTCGTTCCGGAAACGGCGGGGCATCCGCGCGAAACCGCAGTTCACCCGGCAGAACCTCCGCGAGCGCGATGACAGCGAGGGTGCGAGCGGCGCGCTCGGATTCGGCGACGCGGCGGTTCAACAGTCTGACGAGACCGACGACGGCGGCTGAGCCATTCCAAACCGTTTATACTCGCCGGTAGACAATCCCGGAGCATGCCACGACAGCAAACGGAAGTTCGCGACCTCGACGAGGGAAGCTACGTGATGATCGACGACGTTCCCTGTAAGATCACCTCCTACAGCACAGCAAAGCCCGGAAAGCACGGCAGTGCGAAGGCGCGCATCGACGCGAAGGGCGTCTTCGACGGGAAGAAGCGCTCGCTCTCCCAGCCTGTCGATGCGAAGGTGTGGGTACCGATTATCAACCGGAAACAGGGGCAGGTGCTCGACGTTCGCGACGGCGAAGTACAGGTCATGGACCTCGAAACCTACGACAACTTCGTGATGCGCGCGGGCGAGGAAGACCTCTCGGCCGACGACGAAATCGAGTTCCTCCAGTACGAAGAACAGCGCAAAATCGTCTAATGTTCCCCGGCGCCGTCGCCGACCGGAGCGAGGCCGACTACGCCGTCGTCGGCGCGCCGCTGGACGCCTCGACGACGTTCCAGCCCGGCACCCGCTTCGGACCGCGCCGCGTCCGCCACTTCGCTGAATCGTTCGAAGACTACGACCAGCACACCGGCCAGCACTTTACCGACCTCGCGGTCTACGACCACGGTGACATCTCACCCACCGACGACGCCGCCGAGTATCTGGACTTTCTCAGCGGAGCCGTCTCGGATTTCGACAGCGCGGGGTCGGTTCCACTTCTCGTGGGCGGCGAGCACACCGTTACGGTCGCGGGCGTTCGCGCACTTGACCCGGACGTGTTCGTCTGTCTCGACGCTCATCTGGACCTCCGGGAGTCCTACGCCGGTAACGAACTGAGCCACGCGACCGTCACCCGCCACGCGCTCGACGTTGCGGACCGCGCCGTCGTTCTGGGTGGTCGTTCCGGCTGTGAAGCCGAGTGGGACCGGGCCGACAGCGAGGACGTGACGGTCGTTCCACCAGCAGAGGTGCCTTCGTGGGAACTCGACGTTTCGGGGGACGTGTATCTGAGCGTCGACATCGACGCCGCCGACCCCGGATTCGCGCCCGGAACGGGGACGAAAGAGCCGTTCGGGCTGGAGCCGGCGACCATGCACGACGTGGTGCGGTCGGTCGCTCCCGACACGATTGGCTTCGATGTCGTCGAGGTCAACGACCGCGACGACGGGCAGGCGGCGACGCTGGGAGCGAAACTCCTGCGGGCGTTCGTCTACGCACACGCCGACGCCTGACAGCCAGTCCGGCGGGCGTGGGGTTTTTTGCCACCTGCCCCGCTCGGTTCTGGCATGGAACATCTCTCTTCGTGTTACTTCTGTGGGGCGGCGCTCGACGAGCGACTCCAGCAGTACCCGGTCGTTCCCGAATCGCTTCGTGAGAGCGAGGACGTGCCGACGGCGACGCTGTGCCCGGCCTGTCACCAGAAACTCGAGACGGTTCTCGACGCCGTCGTCGAGTCCGGGTCCGCCTCACTCGGTGCAACAACAGAACCACAGGACGGCGTACTGACAGCGACCGCGGACACTGGTGTCGCGGTGAGTGACACACCGGGTGAGGACACTGCAGCGCCTGCCACCGCCGACGACTCGCAGTCGACCGACGAGACCGCAGGTGAGGAATCGGGCGACGAAATGTGGGAGTCGGCGGCCGACGACGTGGCAGAGACCTCGGAAGCTGTTGCCGGCGGAGACGAGCAGTCCGACGAAGAGAACGACGTGTTTGACGACGACGAAATCCCAGACGATACTGCCGAGACGACTGGTGCTGACGAGATAACTGGTGACGACGAACCAGTCACTGCTGACGATGTCGCCGCACTGGCCGGTGACATCGACGCCGGTATTCTCGACGACGGGGAGGAGACGGACGACACAGACGAGGAACTCCAATCGGCGATGGAGCCGGACGTTCCCGACGAGTTCGATACCGCTGACAGTGCTGAGACCGAGAGTGAACCGGAGACTGGGAGTGCGACTGAACCGCAGGCGAAGCAGGAATCGGAGACCGACGACGTGACTGCTGAAGACATCGATGCGCTGGCCGGGGATATCGACAGCAGTATTCTCGACGAGGAGGGCGACGCCGGTGAAGACGACGAAGACGAGGAACTCCAGTCGGCGATGGAGCCGGACGTTCCGACGGAGTTTCAGGCAACCAGTGAGTCCACGGATGACGAGTCTGATGACAGTGATGAACCGGGGGGAACTAACGGGAGTACTACTGCTGAATCTGCAGCGGAGAGCGAAGGGACGGCACCCGATTCGGAGCCAACTCGAACGAACATCTCCGCGCTGGAGTACAACAAGGTGATGCGACTCCTCCAGAACCGCACGTTCCCGGTGGCTCGCGACGAAATCGAGACGGTCGCGGCCAACGCCTACGGCCTCTCCCAGTCGGAGTGTGCACAGGTCATCGATCTCGCGGTCGACCGCGGTCTCATCGGCGAGGACGGCGACCAGTTGGTCCGTTCGGAGTAAGCAACGACGGCGACGCGCCACAACGCATACGGGGTGGCCTGCTCAACCACACTCTATGGACTGTGCCGAACTCACCGCACGACTGGACGACGAACTCGCGACCGCCGCGTACGCCGACCTCGACGCGAGCGCCAACGGCCTCCAGGTTGGCCCGGCCACGCAGCAGGTCGACCACGTCGCCTTTGCCGTCGACGCCGCCGCCGAGACCATCGAGCGGGCCAGCGAGGCCGGTGCGGATTTGCTCGTCACCCACCACGGGCTCTCCTGGGGCGGGTTCGAGCGGGTGACCGGCAAACACTACCGGCGCATCGCCGCGCTGCTCGACGACGACATCGCGCTGTACGTCTCGCATCTCCCGCTGGACGGGCACCAGGAATTCGGCAACGCGGCCGGCGTCGCCGACGTGCTCAACCTGGGAAATCGCTCGCCCTTCGGTGAACTCGGCGGCGAGTACATCGGCCAGCGCGGCACTGCGACCGACCCCTACACCGTCGACACTCTCGCCGAGCGTCTCGAAGCGAACCTCGAGACCGGCGGACAGGGAATCCAGACGCTCGACTTCGGTCCCTCGTCGATTCGCGATGTGGCAATTGTCACCGGCAGCGGCGTCGACTGGCTGGACGAAGCCATCGAGAAGGGCGTCGACGCACTGGTCACCGGGGAAGGAAAGGGGAAAGCCTACCACGAGGCACGCGAGGCGGGAATCCACGTCTTCCTGGCTGGCCACTACGCGACGGAAACCTTCGGCATGCAGGCGCTGCAGGAAATCGTCGAGGAATGGGGCGTCGAGACGACGTTCGTCGACCATCCGACCGGGTTGTGAGACTCTTTTCAGGCCATCGCGTTGGCTGACACCTCGGGATGGGCGTGCATGTACGCGACCAGATTGTCGATGTACGCCGACAGCGGCGGACAAGAGATTTCGGCATCCGCCAGTGCCCGCTGCGTGTTCGGGGAGACGTACCGCGTCGGGTGCGCGAGGTAGTCCATCGTCGCCGGCTCTACGTCCAGCAGTCGGGCGAGCGGGTCGAACCGCTCCAGCAGGCGGCGTGTCGCACCAGCGTGGACCGGTGCGCGCACGACGCGTCGGTCGAGTGCCTCCCCACACAGCCCCAGTAGCTGCCGAACCGTCGGCGGGTTCGGATTACAGAGCTGGAACACCTCGCCGACCGTCTCATCGCGTCCGCTGAGGTGGGCGATGGCGTCGACGACGAAATCCCGCGGGACGACGTTGAACTCGTATCGGCGGGACGGCGGGTGGACCGGTCCCACCGCAATCCGGGGCTGGCGGTCGAGGAGCCGAAGCAGGTAGTAGAGCCCGTCGTACTTTTCGGTCTCGCCGGTCTGGTTGTCGCCGACGGCGATTGCCGGGCGGTAGATTGTCGCCGGGAGGCCATCGGCCATCCGCTCCTGAACGGCGACTTCGGCCTCGAACTTCGTCGCCTCGTAGTGGTTGTTGAACGACTGGCCCACGTCGAGGTCGTCGGGACCGAAGACGCCGTCGTGGCGGCCGCTGACGTAGCAGGTACTGACGTAGTGCAGTCGCTCGATGTTGGCCTGTGCTGCGAAATCGAGGATTCGTTCTGTGCCGCCGACGTTGACCGCTTCGGCGGGCGCACGGTCGACACCGAGGTCGTAGATTGCCGCGAGATGGTAGAGTTCGGTGGTCCGCTTACGGACGGTTTGCGGGTCATCCAGGCCGAGATTCCGGTCGGTGATGTCGCCGGTAACCAGCGTGAGCCGGCCGTCTGGCACGTCGGCCGACGTACGGAGGCTGTCTGCGCGCTCGGTGGCGACATCGAGGTATTTCGGCTGGACGAGGCAGGTGACCGACTCGCCGCGTTCGAGCAGGCGCTCGGTCAGCGAGACGCCGAGAAAGCCGGGGAAACCAGTGAGGAACGCAGTCATCGCAGTCCCACCGCCCGCGCGACGCGAAGGTAGGCTGTGAGAACGCCGGCGACGACGCGGTTCGGAACGCCAGCCGGCGGTGCGATGGGGTGACCTCGCTGGACGGCGACGCTCTGGGTCTCAGTGTACTTTTCGAATCCCTCGTCGCCGTGGCGACGGCCGATACCGGAGTCGTTGCGGCCGCCCATTGGCGCGTCTGTCGCCGCCCACACCGAGATGTAGGCGTCGTTGACACAGACCGTGCCACAGCCGAGCTGGCGGGCAACGTCGCTCCCCCTCTCGTCGTTACCCGACCAGACAGAGCCGTGCAGTCCGTAGGGACCGTCGTTCGCGCGAGCGAGCGCGTCCTCATCGTCTTCGACGGGTGTGACGGTCACGACCGGGCCGAATGTCTCCTCGCAGGCGACGCTGGTGTCGTCCGGAACGTCCGTCAGGACTGTCGGTTCGTAGACGAGCGGTCCCACGTCTGGACGGTGGCGACCACCAGTCAGCAGTGTCGCCCCGGCGTCGACGGCGTCGTCGACGTGTGACTGGACCTTCGACAGGTGAGTCTCGGAGATGAGCGAGCCAACGTCCGTGCTGTAGTCGAAATTCACTCCAAGGTCAAGGTCGCGCACGCGCTCGACGAGGCGGTCGCAGAACGCGTCGTACCTGGATTCGTGCACGTAGATGCGCTCGGTAGCGATACAGAGCTGGCCGGCGCTGGCGAACCCGCCACGGACCGCGCCCGTGACCGTGCGCCCGAGCGGGGCGTCGGCGCGAACGATCATCGGCCCGTTGCCGCCGAGTTCGAGCGACGCCGGAACGAGTTCCCGCCCGGCGTGGGCAGCAACCTCTCGACCGACGGCGGTGCTCCCGGTGAAACTGATGGCGTCGACGGCTTCGATGAGCGGTTCCCCGAGTCGTTCACCTTCTCCGGGCAGGACCTGAAAACAGTCCTCGGGGACGCCAGCCTCGTGCAGGAGTCGGGTGATGAAGAGTGCGGTGTGCGGTGTCTGCTCCGCCGGTTTGACGAGGACGGCGTTGCCGGCCAGCAGTGCGGGCAGGGCGTCGGAGACGGCGAGTGTCAGCGGGTAGTTCCACGGCGTGATGAATCCGACGACGCCGTAGGGGTCCCTGTGTGTTCGAACCTGGCTCAGCAGTGGCACGACACCCGTTTTGCGTTCGGCGGAGAGATACGCTGCCGTTCGGTCTGCGTAATGGGTTGCCGTCGATACAACGTCGAGAACCTCTTCGAGAGCGTCGTAGCGGGCCTTGCCGCTCTCAAGTTGGACGAGGTCGAGGAGGTCTCCCCGAGCATCTTCAACGAGTGAGACGAATCGTTCGATTGTTGCGGTCCGCTCCTCGACTGATTGACTCGACCACGATTCCTGTGCTTTACGCGCTCGTTCTGCCGCTGTATCGACATCGGCGGACGTACACGCGGGGACTTCGTTGATTGTCTCACCAGTGAACGGCGCTGTCACGGAGAGCGTCTCGTCGCTGTCGGTCGGAACGTCGGCGGCCAGGTGGGTAAGTGCTGGCCCATCATAGCCGGTGGGGGGACTGGCTGTCACTCTTGGATGATAGCGGTGGAGAGCCCAAACTTCTTGCCCTGAGACCGCCGTGTTTTAGCCCGCCGACCGACCACACAGGAACAATGACTGACGAACCAGAGCGAGAGGAGTTCCATCACGACCCGGTCGCTCACGCGGAGGCACGCGCCGACATGAGCGTCGGCGACCTCGCCGACGAGTACGCACACAGCGGTATCGGCGGCCGGACCGTCCACGAGGCCGTCGACATCACCGCCGAGATGTTTGGCGACGACGACACGACCGTCTTCATGGGGTTGGCCGGCGCGATGGTCCCGGCTGGCATGCGCGCCATTGTCGCCGATCTGATTCGCGACGGCTACGTCGACGCCCTCGTCACTACCGGTGCGAATCTCACCCACGACACTATCGAGGCAATCGGCGGCAAACACCACCACGGCCGCACCGGCCCACACGACGACCCCGAGAAATCCGAACGGGACCACGACGAACAGCTCCGCGAGGAGGGCGTCGACCGAATCTACAACGTCTACCTCCCCCAGGAGCACTTCGCTGCCTTCGAGTCTCATCTCAGAGACGAGGTGTTCCCGCCGCTCGCCGACGAGGGTATCGTCAGCATCCGGCGACTCACCGAAGAGCTGGGTCGGGCCAACGCCGCGGTCAACGACCGGGAGAGCGTCGACGAATCTCCGGGTATCGCTGCGACCGCATACGAAGAGGACGTGCCCATCTACTGTCCGGCGGTCCAGGATTCGGTGCTGGGGCTGCAGTCGTGGATGTACTCTCAGACGAGTGACTTCTCGCTGGACGCGCTCGCGGACATGGACGATTTGACCGACCAGGCGTTCGAGGCAGACGACGCGGGTGCGCTCGTCGTCGGCGGTGGCGTCCCGAAGAACTACGTCCTCCAGACGATGCTGGTTGCACCCGACGCCTACGACTACGGCGTTCAGTTGACGATGGATCCACCACAGACAGGTGGGCTCTCCGGCGCGACGCTCGACGAGGCGCGTTCGTGGGGCAAACTCGAACGCGCTGCACGAAACGCCTCCGTCTACGCCGATGCGACGATTACGCTTCCGCTGGTCGTCGCTGCGGCCCGCGAACGAATCGAGGAATAACTGGAGAAGCCCTTACCCGCGGTTTGAAACAGGCAGTCGGCCGCTCTTGCTCAGGTACGACAGGACGATCAGCGCGATACCCCCGACCAGCAACACCGCGGACTGCGTGGTGAGGACGCCGAGGATGCTCTCGACGAGGGTCACGATGACGTCGCTTAATTCGGCTGCGTCGTTGCTCTGCATCGCTGATTCGATTTCCGATACCACTGTCCCGCCGAAGACCGTCGTGACGGCGAGGTAGAGACCGCCGACGAGTGCGAGAACGATCCCGGTAAACGTCGCCGTCGTCTCCAGCGAGCGGGTCATGACGAACGCGAGCCCGATGAGCAGCAGCGCCACGACGGGCAACACGAGATAGACAGTGTCGATAATTCCGACGGTGCGCTGTGCGTTTTCGAACTGAGTCGTGGCGTCGGAGCCGAACTGGTCGGAGGCGTTCAGCGTGTCCGGCACCTCCTGCTCGATGCGGTCGCGTGCGAGGTCACCCGTTTCGGTCGAGAGGTGGTCCTCGGACTGGGTGAGGTCGGTGTTGAACTGGTTGTAATCGTACTGCACCTGTTCGCGAGTCAGTCCGTCGACGATGACGTACTGCAGCTGGACCGCCGCGTAGGTCACGTTGTCCAGGTGCGTCGTGTCGCTGCTGTCCTCATACAGCGGCGAACAAATTTCCTGACCAGCGTCCGGGTTGAGCTCGTCGACCGTCGACTCACAGATGCGGTCTTTCGCATCGCCCCGTCGCTGCTGGACCTCCTGTTGAATTCTCGATGAGAGCCGACTCGAACTGTCCTGTATCTCCTGTCTGATCGCGTTCCGAATCTCCTGTTCGCGGTTCCGGACGATCTGCTCCTTTTCGTCTTCGCTGTACTGCCGCGGGTCCTCGCCGATGAGGACCAATTTCTCGTCGTTGTCCGTCACTTCGAAGCCGAGATCCACTCTGAAGTCCAGCCGCGCCTGCTCGTACCCCTCAGGACTCGACCGCATCTGCTCGACGAGACTCCCGTCGATTGGGACTGGCGTCTGTGAACTGTCCGGGCCGAACTCTTCGACCAGCGTGCTCGTGTTCTTCTCATCGACCTGCGATGCGAAGGAGTCGGCGAGATTGTCTTTCAACGGCTCCATGTCGATTTCCATACCCAGCGACTCCTGCTCGCCGTGCAGGTACGCGTACAACTCCCGAATGTTGTCGCTGGCTTGGTCCTGGATGTACTCCTCAGTTATCGCGTCGGCAACGAGCGACCGGCTGTCCGTTTCGTCACCTGCCTGGAGGAGCTGTTGTCCCTCGCTGAGGTTCGCGTCCTCCAGTCGGTCGACAATCGTATCGATGGTCGTCTCCCGCATCGACTCGTAGGCGCCGCCGGATTCGAGTTGCTCGTCGACGTAGTCGGCGTCCAGGACTGTTCGCTCGGCGGTCGTGACGGCGTTTGCGGCACCGACGACACCGAAGAGAAGCAGCCCGAGAACGATGAGTCCGACCAGTTTCGCTCCGCTCATGCTCTGCTACCTATCGCGTTCGTCTGTCGGTACCCGTCGTGCCCCCGACTGTACCATCCGATTGCCTGCCTGATTGTCATTGCTTGGCTGGGATTGGACACTCCATCACATAACGTTTTGTGACTTACATCTCTCATGTTGCACGCACTGACGGACTTTTTGTGCTGTGGCGTGTACCGCCGCGTGGCCGATGACGAAAGCTCGTGTTCCGAGCCCGCGGGGTGTGAACCCGCGTGCGCGATGACGAACCCTATGAGTGCCGAGGCCATTTTCTTGACGGTAGAAGGCGTCTCTGTGGGTATCTTGGTGTGGCCACGGGAGACATAGGCTCCGGCAGGTCGTCCACCGCGATGCTGGAAGACGCGCGGTCGACCGGGTACCCGAACGACGACCGAGAATTGATAAGCTCGTATACCCGAGTATACAGCATATGAGCAAATCGGTCCGCGTCTCGGAGACGTTCCACGAGTTCGTCAAAGCACACAAACGCGAGGAGGAGACGATGGAAGAGACGCTCCGTCGCCTTATCGGGGGACCCAACCCGGAGGACGTCGCTGGTATCCTCTCGTCTGAGACCGCAGAGAAGATGCGGGACCGTCTCGAAACGAAGCGAGAACCGGACGTCGATGCGAAGCGCGAACTCCGGGAACGATTCGAGTGATCCTCGACACCTCGTTCTTGATCGACCTCTTCGACGGCAAACAGGATGCGTTCGAGAAGGGGCTCAAGCTTTCCGAATCGAACACCGTCCAACGCGTCCCCTCGCCGGTCGTCATGGAACTTACCTACGGTGCGGAGTTCGGCGACGAAAAAGAGCGGCGGAGCGTTCAGAACGCGCTTAGAATGTATCCTGTCGTCGAACAGGACGAAACGATGGCTCACCGGGCTGGACAGTTACTCGCACGGGCCGACCAGAACGCTGGCGGTGAAAGCGGTATCGACAAGGTCGATCCGATGGTTGCAGCAGTCTCGGACATCTACGACGAGCCTGTCCTCACCGCCAACGTCGAGGATTTCGACGCACTCGGTGTCACTGTGGTGACGTATTAGACGTGGATAGTAGACGAGCCGTGAGTGCCGAAGCCCCTATTTTGAGGGTAGATGACGTCTCTGAGGGTATCCGGTTGTGGCCACGGTAGACCTAGGCCTCGGTCATATTCCCATCGAACGGGCAGACACGGATTTATGAACGTTGCCGAGTAATCACACTGCATGGCCGCCGAAATTTCCGACCGGGTACGAGAAATCGCAGAGGCTCGCGGCCTTCCAGAGTCCGAGGTGTTCGAACGGGCACTGGAACGCGGTCTCGAAGACCTGTGGGAGGACCTCGTGCTCGCACAGTATCTCGACGGTGACCTCGACCGCGAGGAAGCCATCGAGCGCGTCGGCCGAACGAAAGTCAAGCGAGCGGACCGAGAGCGGGAGGTCGTCGAGGAAGATGTCGACTGGGGCCTGAACGCGTGACGCTCGCGGCTGTCTCGGACGCAGGACCACTTATTCACCTCGCCGAAATCGATTCGCTTGAACTGCTCTTGACATTTGACACACTGCTCGTTCCAGAGACGGTTTACAAGGAAGTCGAGGCCGGTGGTGTTCCGGACGAGTTGGCCGATCTCTCGTACGACCTCGTCGAAGCCGATGAAAGCCAAGTCGGAGCTGAAGAACTGGACGCCGGAGAGCGCGCCGCGATTGCGGTCGCGGAAGAGCGGGGAGTCGTTCTCCTGACCGATGACCTCGCCGCCAGAGAGTCAGCATCCGAGGCGGGCGTCGAAGTACACGGTTCTATCGGTGTCGTCACGCTCGGTTACGGCCGTGGTTTGCTCGATAGAGACGAAGCGGCGTCACGTATGCGAACACTCCAACGTGAGGCGAGTCTCTTCGTGACCGAGGCGGTCGTGGAGCATGGCATCCAGATGCTGGACGAACAGTAACCGAACGAGCAGACTCTATAGGCGCGCTAAACGCATTCACTATGGATAGATTGTGAGTCGTGAGTGCCGAGGCCTTCGACTACCGAACCGCATGTTGGGTTATTTTAGTGAATGGGGGCGGACGTATTGGTATGCACTCAGAACGACTGACTGACGGTACGGTCTCGGAGAGCCGATGGTAAACGTCGCACTCACGGCGGCACAGGTCCTCCTGGCGCTGTTTCTCGTGCTACTGAACGGCTTTTTCGTCGCTGCCGAGTTCGCATTCGTCCGGATTCGTGGAACGTCCGTCGACCAACTCGTTGCAGAGGGGCGGACCGGCGCAGGCGCACTCCAGGGCGTGATGGAGAGCCTCGACGACTACCTCGCGGTGACACAGCTCGGTATCACCATCGCCTCGCTGGGGCTTGGGTGGGTCGGAGAACCCGCTGTCGCGGCACTGCTCGAACCCGTGCTGGGACCGGTTCTTCCGTCGAACCTCGTCCATCTCGTCGCCTTCGCAGTCGGGTTCAGCATCATCACGTTCCTCCACGTCGTCTTCGGCGAACTCGCACCGAAGACGATCGCGATCTCCAAGACCGAACGACTCTCGCTGTTTCTCGCCCCGCCGATGAAGTTCTTTTATTACATCTTCTATCCGGGGCTGGTCGTGTTCAACGGGACGGCCAACGCGTTCACGCGGATGCTCGGCGTTCCCCCGGCCTCCGAAACCGACGAGACGCTCGGCGAACGGGAGATCCGACGAGTGCTGGTTCGCTCTGGCGAGAAGGGAGACATCGACGTGTCGGAAGTGGCGATGATCGAGCGCGTGTTTGACCTCGACGACACCGCCGTCCGTGAGGTCATGGTCCCGCGTCCGGACGTGGTGAGCGTTCCGGCAGACACCACGCTGTCTGAACTCCGGGAGCTCGTTCTCGAGGCCGGTCACACCCGCTATCCGGTTCTCGCCGCTGACGACAGCGACCAGGTCGTCGGCTTCGTCGATGTCAAGGACGTGTTGCGTGCGAGCGAAGAACCCGAGGAGGATGTCGAGACTGCTGGCGACATCGCACGGGAGGTACTCGTCGTCCCCGAGACGACGACTATCAACGATCTGCTGTTGCAGTTCAGGGCCGAACATCAGCAGATGGCTGCGGTCATCGACGAGTGGGGATCGTTCGAGGGAATCGCGACGGTTGAAGACGTAATCGAGGCTGTCGTCGGGGACCTCCGCGACGAGTTCGATATCGACGAGCGCGAACACTCGATACGCGAACGCGGCGATGGGGTGTTCGACATCGACGGGAGTGTTACGCTGTCGGCAGTCAGCGATACGCTGGGAGGCGACTTCGAGAGTGAGGAAGTCGAAACGATTGGTGGGCTGGTGCTTGGCAGCCTCGACCGTGCGCCGGAACGTGGCGACAGCATCGAGGTCGATGGATACGTCGTGGAGGTGACAGACGTTGACGGAACCCGCATTTCGACGGTTCGGGTTCAGGAAACCGATGCTGGCGAGTCGTGATGATTAGGAGACCACTTCCCGACAGGTCGTCTGGGGCGTGAGTATCCGGACTGTCCGAACCGCCCGACTGGATTGTGAATCACGCTGAACACCGTTCCTTCTGTGACTGATTGGGCACCACACCGTGATAGAATCGACATACTGTGGCTAAATATTCAAAAAAGACGTTTTTCGTAGTACATGTGTTCTGCAATATTCGAATTGGGGATACAAAGTCGGAATACTTATCCGTGTACCTGGCATTCGTATATTTGCAATGGCAAACGGTAAGGTTGATTTCTTCAACGACACAGGCGGTTACGGTTTCATCGAGACTGAGGATGCTGACGACGACGTTTTCTTCCACATGGAGGACGTTGGCGGTGAGGATCTGACCGAAGGGACCGAGATCGAATTCGACATCGAACAAGCCCCAAAGGGCCCGCGCGCGACTAACGTCGTTCGCAGCTAAACAGGTTCACACCGTCGCTTTTTAGCGACTTTCCGGACCTTTGTTTCTTTCAGAACCACTCCGAGAGTGGCCTCGCTACGTTCCGAACTACGGTGTCGAGTCCACGCTAATACCGGGAGGTCCGCTCTTTGCCGTTTTAGTACCCTCCGACTAACTAACTGGTCTCACTGGATACGCTAGTCTATGACCGCCCGAATTACGCAGGCCACTGAATTCGATGGGAACCCAGAATGATATTCCAGTCTGTCTCGGACCGCTCCGTGCCAGGACTGCGGAGGCCCCAACATTTTAATCTGATAGCAGATCAATCCCGAGAGAGGGACAAATCATGAGTGAGGAGGGTGACCCCCAGACTGAAGGGGATACTTCTGATGCGGGCGAGGAGGGAGGGGAGACGATCACGGGAGATGTCGAGGACTCAGAGACAGTCATCGAACCCGACGCCGAAGAGCGGATAGACAGGGCGGTGGTGACGGACCTGAAAAAACGAGCCCGTCGTCTCGACGAACGCGAGATGGGACTCGACGCGCGTGCGGAGAAACTTGACGAGCGTGAGGACAACCTCGACGAGCGAGAAGCAGAATTGTCCGAGCGCCGCGAGCAACTCGCAGACGAGTACGCCTCGCTGGAGGAGCGCCAGGAGCGAATCGAACGACTGGAACAGGAACTTGACGAACGCGAGTCCGCCATCGAACAGCGCGAAGCGGAACTCGACGAGTACGCGACCGAACTCGACGAACGCGACGAGACGCTCCGGGAGTACGTCGACGGCCAGGTGGGTGAATCAGTCGAAGAGTCCATGCGTTCGATCCTCGAGGAGCACGCTGCCAGAAGCGGCAGATTCGGCCCGACGGGCGGATTCTTGCTGGGCCTCGTGGGGTTGGTGCTGGTTGTCGGCGGCGTTGGCAACGCGCTCGCGACGGAGGCGGCGACGCTGCCGACGCTGTTGTCGAGTACGACGTTCAACGTCGTCATCAGTGCAGTACTGATACTGACTGGCCTGGCTGTGAACCTGGCTGCTGCGACTGACCGCATCTGAGTGACCACTCCGCGCTGTCGGGCTCGGATGATACAGTTTATCATAACGCGGGGAATCTGTGCAGATATGTCCGATGGTACGTTCGAGGGTTACGGCGGGCGTCACGTCCCCGAGGCCCTGGAAGATGCGCTCGAACAGTTAGCGAACGGCTACGACGAAATCAAAGAGAACGACGAGTTCCACGCCGAACTCCACGCCCTCCTCGAAGATTTCGCTGGACGGCCGACGCCGCTTTTCTACGCCGAGACCCTGAGCGAGCGCTATGGTGCCGACATCTATCTCAAGCGCGAGGACCTGCTCCACGGTGGCGCACACAAAATCAACAACACGCTCGGGCAAGCGCTCCTCGCGAAGAAAGCGGGCAAGTCTCGTCTTATCGCCGAGACTGGGGCCGGTCAACACGGGACTGCGACCGCGATGGCTGGCGCACTGCTCGACCTCGACACCGAGATCTACATGGGAAAGAAGGACATCGAGCGCCAGAAAATGAACGTTTTCCGGATGCGATTGATGGGCGCCACCGTCAACGAGGTGACCCGCGGGGGCGAAGGACTGGCTGACGCCGTCGACGCGGCACTCGAAGACTTGGCCACGAACATCGACGACACCCACTATCTCGTTGGGTCCGTCGTCGGCCCCGACCCGTTCCCGCGGATGGTTCGGGATTTCCAGAGCGTTATCGGCCGTGAGGCTCGCGAACAGTTCCGCGAACGAACTGGTGAACTCCCGGACGCTGCCGTCGCCTGCGTCGGCGGCGGCAGCAACGCCATGGGTCTCTTCCACGCGTTCCGTGACGACGATGTGGAGTTCTACGGCGCTGAGGGCGGCGGTGAGGGCGCAGACTCCGGCCGTCACGCTGCCCCGCTGGCAGCGGGCGACGACGATGTCATCCACGGGATGAAAACCCGGGTCATCGGCGACGATGTCGACGTCCACTCCGTCTCTGCGGGACTCGACTACCCCGGTGTCGGTCCCGAACACGCGATGTTCCGTGAAATTGGCCGTGCGGAGTACCGTGGTATCCACGACGACGATGCGCTTGCGGCGTTCCGCGAACTCAGCGAGGCGGAAGGTATCATCCCCGCCCTGGAGTCGAGTCATGGCATCGCACTGGCGACAGACCTCGCTGCTGAGGGCGACCACGACACGATTCTCGTCAACCTCTCCGGTCGGGGCGACAAGGACATGGACCAGGCCGCCGAGCACTTCGACCTCTCCTGAGAGAGAGAGTACTCTCGTCTGCTGATTCGCGTCTGTGAACTCACCTGGATAGGTGTCTCACCTTCGGAACGCTTATTTGTACCCCCGGCATCCGAACAGTCGCAATGGCAACCGGTACGGTTGATTTCTTCAACGACACAGGCGGTTACGGATTCATCGAGACTGAAGACGCGGACGACGACGTATTCTTCCACATGGAGGACGTTGGCGGTCCGGACCTCGAAGAAGGAACTGACGTCGAATTCGACATCGAACAGGCACCGAAGGGCCCGCGCGCGACGAACCTCGAGCGCCAGTAAGCTCAGACGGCAACAAACAGATTCTTTCGAACGCTTCCGCGCAAGCGGCAGCGCTGTCGACTATCGTAGTGTTTGAACGGGGCACACATCGATCGAGAGGCGGTACTCGGTCGAGTGAGCTGGCCGTTCAAAATCCACTCTGTATCCGGTCGCTGGTAAGAGTGCAGCCGCTCTCGGTGCGCGAAAACAACGCAAAAACTACAATTACTCGATGTGGCCTTCGCGACGGAGCTGGTCGGCAGCCTGGCCGTCGTATCGCCATTCAACGTTCGCCTTCTCGTCCTGCCAGTCCCACGGTTCGGCCAGTACAACGTCGTCCTCGTTAATCCAGGTCCGGAACTTCATCCGACCCGGTATCCGGCCCATTCGGGTCTCACCGTCGGCACACTGCAGGCGGACGTGATTGCCACCAAGGTGTTCTGTCACTACTGCGAAGACTTCGTCGTCGGACGGCATCCGGAGATCCCGTCGCCCTGTATTTTCGCTCATACATTAAAAAGAACCTCCACGTACATAAGCTACGTTATGGTCGTGATACCACTCACCACGCAGTGATTATCGAGGTGTCTGTTGGGAATCGCTCTTTAGGACCGTCTGTACTTTTTCTTTCGGCAATTCGATTTCGGTGTGGCGTCACCACCGTTGATTCGATCCCGGCCTCCCTTTCGCGGATAGCCACTCTTCGGGGTGTTTGTCTCTCATGTCGCGTCCGTTACCCGAACACGTCCAGCATTCTCGTAATATCGGAATTGTTATAACTATTGGAAAGTAGTCTGTGAGAAACATAATCTTAATCTATTATAACTTTTTTAATAGCGGGTAAAACAGCTGTAACTGCGGAATCTGTCTGTTACACTGCTTCTCTTTGTTGGAAGTACAATCGAATGGGTCGAACATCTATACAATTTAGTAATGTTTGAACTATATCGTATGTGGTCGTGAATCACGGTTCGTTGATTTCCGTGGCTTTATGCGTCCCGCCAGCCACCGCTCACAATATATGTCCAGCCAACGGGTGGAGACATCCAGACTGCAGGACGAGTTCCCGGACCCGGAGTCGGCAGACAACGTCGTTTACAATCCGACGTTCGATGAACTCCGTGAGTTTGCCAACCACGACGAGACGACGACTGAGTACGGTAGTCCGCGATACGTGAGCGCACAGAAGTCCCGGAGTGCCGACCAGACGAAGAATCTCGTCGACGACGACTTTTCCGACGACGACTGGGACGCTATCGAAGACGCGCTCGCCGGCGTTGAGGACTACGAGTTCGTCTGTCTCGACCGGATGGTCGGTCGCCATCCCGACACGTCCTACGTCTGTCGTCTCTTCGTCCCCAAGGAGTTCTCACGTATCGCTCTCTCGTGGGCGAAACTCCTCGAACCCGCACAGGGCGAGCCCGACTTCCAGACGCTCCAGTTGCCCGACTGGGACACCGAGGATGGGCAGCGCCGGCGTATCCGCATCTTGCCGGAGGAGGGGTTGACCTTCGTCCTCGGAAGCGACTACACCGGCGAGGCCAAGAAATCCTTCCTGCGCCTCTACATGTACCGTGCCAAACAGCAGGGCGGTCTCGGACTCCACGCCGGCAGCAAGCGCGTCCGTATCGATGACGAGGATGGTATCGAGGAGGTCGGCCAGGCGTTCCTCGGTCTCTCTGCGACCGGGAAGTCGACGCTGACCGGGCACGGCTGCTGGCTCGACGACCCCGAAGGTGCCGAGATGCTCCAGGACGACGTGTGTGCGATGTTACCCGACGGGCAGATTACCGGCAGCGAGGGCAACGGCCTCTACATCAAGACCGATGGCCTCGATGGCGACGAACAGCCCGCACTCTACGATGCGGCGACCGACGAGTCCGCTGTCTTCGAGAACGTCCACGTCGAAGACGACGGTACTGTCGACTTCGACAACACCGACCTGACGACCAACGGTCGCGCGGTCATCCTCCGGGAGTGCCTCGACAGCGCCGCCGACGATATCGACATGGCGGAAGTCGATCAGATCTTCTTCATCACGCGCAACCCGACGATGCCAGCTATCGCGCGTCTCACTCCCGAACAGGCCGCCGTCGCGTTCATGCTCGGGGAGTCAATCCAGACCAGCGCTGGCGACCCCGACGCAGCCGGCGAGTCAATCCGCGTCGTCGGGACCAACCCCTTCATCATCGGTCCGGAAGGTGAGGAGGGCAACCGCTTCTACGACCTCATCGACGACAACGACGTGGAGACGTACGTGATCAACACCGGCTACGTCGGCTCCCCCGACGCCGACATCGGTGTCGAGGACTCAGTGAATATCCTCGTCGGTGCCGCCCGCGGCAACATCGAGTGGAACTACGACGAGAAACTTGGCATGGACATCCCCGAGTCGGTCCCGGGCGTCGATGTCGAGGCGTTCTACCCGCCCAATCAGTTCGACGACTACGAGAGTGAAATCGACGCGATGCGCGAGGAACGCCGCGCGTATCTCGCCCAGTTCGAGACGCTCGCCGATGACATCGAAGACGCCGTCTACTGACTGCCGTCGCCACGCCTCCGTTTCTCTCAGGTGTTCGGCTCGGCCCGTTCGACCAGCGCCGGCGAGTCGTTCGACGGGTCGTTGACTGCCGTCGACACCGGATACGCCCGCATCTCGCCGTCGTACGGGCTCAGAAGCGCCGCCACGTCTTCGGCACCACCGGTCAGCCACCGGTCGAGTTCGTCGTCGTCGAGTATCACCGCCATCCGATGGTGGAGGTCCGCCACGGTGTCGTTTGGCTTCGTCGTGACGATGGTGAACGTCTCCACCCGGTCGGGACTGGTATCGCTGTCGGTGCCGCCGGTAAACGCGTCCAGTCCTGTCTGTGTCTGCGGTGGCTGCCACTGCGCCCACAACCCGGCCATCGCGAACGGTTGCTCGTCAGCGAGCGTCACCCGGTAGGGCTGTTTCCCGCCGCTCTCTTCGACCCACTCGTAGAATCCGTCCGCGGGGACCAGACACCGCCCCATCCGGAAACCCTCGCGAGACTGTTGTGCGAACGCGTCTCGGAACGTGGATTTCTCGGCAAGCGTCTCGGCCCGGGCGTTGATGAATCCGAAGTCGCTCTGTGAGTCGGCCCACGGCGGCACGAACCCCCACTCTTTCGCGTCGATACGTTCGGGGTTCGCGTCGGTGATGACCGGCAGGGACTGACTCGGCGCGGCGTTGTATCGAGGTTGGAACTCATCGGCGAAGGTGGCACCGAACCGCTCTTCGATGTCTTCGGGCGGCGTGAACAGACTGTAGCGACCACACATACGTTGGTGGTGGGGACGGGAGCCGATAAACCTTCGAACCGGCCGATTTTGCCCGCGAATTTAAAAGGGATAGCGCCCTACCTGTCGTCGAGATGGCATCGGAGCCCGCCTTTGCGATCCCGGACCGGCCACAGCGGCGCTACCCGTACGAGGGCGGGGTCGAGTACGAGGGTGAGACGGTGTTTCGGCTGCAGCCACGGCCACCGCAGAGTGAGGAGAGTCTCGATTCGCTCCTTCGCCGCGTGCTGGCGGCGGGACCGTACCGCTACGGCGACTTCTTCGATCTGCCGATGCCGTTGTATCTGGTCCGGGACGACGAGACGGGCGACGTGTTTCGCGTCTCCGTTCGGAACGGACAGATTCGGTTCCACGTGCTCCCCGAAACCGAGTCGGCGGGACTGCGCGCGCTCTACGAGCGTCTCTCGGACGTGTGGGACGTAGAGTGGTCTGTTCGGTGTGAGACGACGGCATGAATATCTGTACCCGTCCGACGGACCGTCGTTCGAGGCGTTGTGATCTAGACGCCTTCGACGGTCTCTCGGTACGCCCGAATCGCTTCGAGTGCGTCTTCGATGGTCGCGGCCACGTCGTCGCTGGCGTCGGTCTGGATTTCGTCGAGACCTGATTCGATGCGAGCCAGGCGGCCGTGGTCGGGACCGCGGTCTCGGTGTGCCAGCGTCTCCAGCTGGTCCGATAGGGAGTCGAGTCGCTCCGCTGCGTCCTCATCGTCGGTGGCGTCGGCTGCTGTCGCGAGCAAGTCGCTAGCTGTGACGAGATTCTCTCGTGTCATACTAGACCGTCGATTGAGTGGTCAAAAAACGGTTTCGGTCACTCCGAGACGAGCGGCACACACCGAACCGGGATGTCACTCTCCAGCAGGAGGTTCTGTGCGGTGCTCCCGAACATCATCTTGCCGACCGGCGAGCGCTTGCGGATCCCGATGACGTGCTCGTCGATGTCGAACTCCTCGGCCGCCTCGAGGAAGTCCTCGATCGGAGCGTTCCCGCGGATGTACTGGTGGGTCTCCACTGTCGTTTGCTCGCCGAGTCCGTCTTCAAGTACGTCGATTGCGTCCTCTCCATCGGAAATCTCGTCGCTCGACGTGTCGTCCCCACCCACCAGTGAGTTGATGATGTAGACTGTATCGTCTGCGCCGACTTGCCCCTCCAGATAGTCGAGCAGTCGTTCGCTTACTTCCTGGCTGTCCGTCCCCACAAGGAGTCGTGTCATGGACCTGTATTCACCTGCACTCCGTATAAATGTGCACCTACATATGTTGCCATCGTGGCCGTGTCACACCGTATCTAAAATGCCTCTGTCATCCCAGAGACAGTATACCCAATTCATTAGGTAAGTAACTTACACAAGAGTAGGACCCATTGTATCGGTGTGAAAAAGTCCCAGCTCGATAGAGGGAAGGCCATCCACAAGGAAACTGGCCAGACCTTCTACTACGCCACGCGCCTCCTGCCGTCTCGGATTCGAACGCCGACGTACGTTCTGTACGGTTTCTTCCGCATCGCCGACGAGGTCGTCGACGGGAATCAGGGATTGACACCGGCCGAAAAACGAGAACAGCTTGAACACATCCGCGAGGCGGCACTCGGCAACGTCGACGCCGATGACCCGGTCGTCGACGCGTTCGCCGAGATTCGCGCCGAGTACGACATTCCCGACGAGGAAATCCACGAGTTCATCGACGCGATGCTCACGGACATCGACACCGACCGCTACGAGACGTACGAGGACCTCGAAGGGTACATGCGCGGGTCGGCGGCTGCCGTCGGGCAGATGATGTGTGCGCTGATGGATCCGGACGACCGGGAGGCTGCCACCCCGCACGCTGGGAAACTCGGCGAGGCGTTCCAGCTGACGAACTTCATCCGTGACGTTCGCGAGGACATTCGCGAACTCGACCGGGTGTACCTCCCGATGGAGACGCTCGATGCGTACGACGTGACCGTCGATCAACTCCGCAGCGAGGAGTGTACGCCAGCGTTCCGGGAGGCAATTCAGGCCGAAGTCCGCCGGGCAGAACAGCTCTACCGGCAGGGCGTCGCCGGTATCGAACACCTCCCTAAAGACTGTCAGTTCGCGGTCCTTCTGGCGGCGACGCTGTACGCGGAACACCATCGACTCATCCGCAAGCAGGACTTCGACGTACTGTCGACGCGTCCGTCGCTGTCGACCGCCCGGAAACTGTGGGTCGTCTCGAAGACGTGGTGGAACTGGCGGCGCTTCCAGGACCCCGTGACCGTCTTCCGGCGAGTCAGCCCGATTCCGGAAACCGAAGCTGGGACGCTCGATGCCGAGGAGACGCCGCACGTTCTTTACCCTGAGTGACGCTGACCTGAACTAGTCTGCTGTGCGACCCGGGAGACCGTTCCACACCGCGAAATCGAACCGATCGAGCTGGACCAGCCCGACGCCGAACAGGAGTGCAATCGCAACTGGAACCCACGCGCCGTAGACGGCGTTGACCGCTCCCCACAGGAGGACGAAGCTCACCAGGTCGTCGAGCATGAACGGACACGACCGGACCCGCCGGACTAATCTCGTACTGTCGAAGGCATAGTCGACGAGCAGCGTTGCCACCGTCGCGCTCAGAACCCAACCGGCGTAGTTCGACAGCGGAACACCGTAGTAGATACCGCCACCGTACGACCAGAAGCCGAGCGCCACCGCAGCGGGGTCGAGAACGAGGTCGACGGCGAGGACGGCGGCGATGACTGCTGGCAGGCGGACAAACGCAGACCTTGCCCGCTCACCAAGCAAGAGCAGACAGAGCAGGTAGCTGTTGAGCACGAGTGGCAGGAAAAAGACCGGCAGTCCGACCGGAATCGTGTCGATCAGCATCGGTCCCAGCGGGATCTCGTAGACGAACTCGCCGTACGGGAATCCGGTGGTCGCACCGACGTACTCGATGCCGTAGGAGTACAGCGTCAGTACCGAGAGTGCAGCGAGTGCACGTCGATTGACCAGCGGGAGCAACCCGGCGACGAGTGGCAGGCGCATCACCAGCACACCGCTCAGGACGAGGTATGGATTGAACGCCAGTATCGCGGGCAGGAGTCCCTCGGCGCTGGCGAGCAACAGGATTGCACCGACTAGCGGGAAGACGATGGCGATAGTAAACCGGTTGCGCTCGACGAGGGCGTCGAGACGTCGCTCGAACTCCTGTCTATCGCTGGGCCGTGCGAACGCTTCAGCCATACAGAATCACCCAGATACCGGCCATCGTCAGTACCATTCCGGCGAGCGTGTTGAGGACGGGGAACCACCAGTACGCGCGGTCGATGTCCACGTCAGCGGCGACGATACCGGCAACGAAGAGCGGATAGACGGCGAACACGCCGCCCAAGAACGGATGGACCAGTGCCATCAGCGCTGCGCCGGCCAGCCAGCAGACGCCGCAGTAGGCGAGCGCGCCGCGCTCGCCGAGGTACGTCGCCGTCGTCTGGATCCCGGCTTTCCTGTCGGGTTCGATGTCGGGCACCGCGGAAAAGGTGTGCATCGCCATCGTCCACAGCCACCCGCCGGCGACGGCAAGCAGTGGCGGAAACGTTCGCGCGACGGCGAGATACGCAAGCACCCCCGGCAGGATGTACAGCCCGTTCGACAGCGAGTCGAGGAACGGCGTGGTCTTCAGCCGGAGCGGCGGTGCGCTGTACTCCGCTCCGAGCGCGAAAAAGAGCGCGAGTACGTATATCCCCTCGACTGGAAGGAAGGGGACGAAGAGTCCCCCAATCGCGGTGAGCAGGAAGACGATCATCACGACGATGGCGTCGCCCCGATACTTGACTTCCTTTCCCTCCTCTGATTTCTTGGGGTTGTGTTCGTCGACGTCGGCGTCGTAGATGTCGTTGACGCCGTACAGAAAGACGTTCGCGGGGACGAGAAAGTACAGGAAGAGCGCGACAGTCAGCGGCGTAAAAAACTCCGAGACTGTGTCGGCAGCGTAGACGACGCCGACGACGACGGGGCCGGCCAGATAGAACCAGAATCGGGGGCGCGAAAGCCAGAACAGATAGCCCAGAAGCGACTGCTCGGAAGGGGCAAGCGCCGCCAGTCGCTCTGTCACCTCGCTCATAGTTGGCTGTTGCTGGCCCGAACCTTACGTCTGGTCTTCGATGAGCGCGTTCGCCGCGTGCTCACCGCTGATGAGACACATCGGAACGCCGATACCTGGCGTGGTAAACGAGCCGGTGAAGTACAGGCCGTCGACGGCCGACGAGCGGTTCGACGGTCGCAACAGCGAGGTCTGGCGGAGTGTGTGAGCCAACCCGAGTGCGGTCCCCTCAGTGGCGTTGTACCGCTCGCCGAAGTCGCTCACCGAGAACTGCTCTTCGACGACAATGCGGTCCCGGAGGTCGACGCCAGTGTGGTCGGCGATGTCGGCCAGAATCTTCTCGCGGTACTCCTGTCGGACCTGGTCGCCGTCGTGGAGTCCGGGCGCAATCGGGACTAGCACGAAGAGGTTGCTGTGGCCGTCCGGGGCGACGGTGTCGTCGGTCTTCGAGGGCGCACAGATGTAGTAGGCTGGCTCGTCGGGCCAGGACGGCTCCTCGAAAATCTGGTCGAAGTGGGGGTCCCAGTCCTCGGGGAGCACGAGCGTGTGGTGAGCGAGCGGTTCCACGTCGCCCTCGACGCCCATGTAGATAAGAAAGGCGGATGGGGCGTAGGTGCGCTTGTCCCAGTAGTCGGCGTCGTACTGCCGCTCGTGTTCGGGCAGAAGCTCTTGCTCGGTGTGGCGGTAGTCGGCGTTGCTGACGACGTAATCGGGGTTGTACGTTTCCGATTCGGTTTCGACGAGAAAGCCGTTCTTTCGGCGGGTAATTTCGCTGACTGCTGCGCCCGTCTCGTAGGTGACGCCCAACTCCTTGCCGAGTTCGGCGACGCCGTCGACGACGGCACCCAGTCCGCCGTCGGGGTAGTAGACGCCGAGGTTGAAATCGACGTGGCTCATGATGTTGTACAGCGCGGGCGTGTTCTTCGGGGACCCACCGAGGAAGACCAGCGTGTACTGCATAATCTGCTGGAGCTTTGGGTTGTCGAAGTAGTCCTCGACGTGGCTCTGCATCGAGCCGATGAGCTGGAGACCGACAGGCGCTGCCCGCACCACGTCGAGGTCGATCCAGTCGCGCAGTCGCGAGCGGTCCTCGTAGACGAACTTCTCCATCGCCGTCTCGTAGTGGTGCTGGCTGGTGGCCAGATAGTCGTCGAACACCTCGCCTGCGCCGTCCTCGTAGGACTCGAAGAGGTCTCGCAAATAGTCGTTATCCGGCCGGATATCCACCTGGTCGCCGTCCTTGAAGAACATGCGGTAGTGGGGGTCGAGATGACTCAGGGAGTAGTACTCCTCGGGCGTCCGGTCGAAGTGGTCGAAGAACCGCTCGAAGACGTCGGGCATCATGTACCACGATGGACCCATGTCGAACCGGAAACCGTCTTTTTCGAGGCGACTCGCTCGACCGCCGAGCTGATCGTTCTTCTCGAGGAGGTGAACGTTGGCTCCCGCATCAGCGAGGAAACAGGCTGCCGAGAGGCCACCGAAGCCGGCACCGACGACTATCACATCAGATCCTGCAAGCCGTGTCATTGTCTACCTGTTTGCCGCCAGCCATGATAAACTGTCCTCCAAACCTGTGGGGTCCGTGTGACTCGCTCACGTCCGTCGGTTTGGGGTGACTCGCGGAAGGATACTTTGTGATGGCTCCCCACGAAGGGGTATGGACGGGCAGACTGCGGTGGTCACGGGTGCGAGTCGCGGTATCGGCGAGGCAGTGGCACACGCCTTCTCGGACGCTGGCGCACACGTCGTCGTCTGTGCACGCGACGGGGACGCCGTGTCGGCCGTCGCCGACGCAATCCGCGCGGACGGTGGCTCTGCCACCGCCCAGCGGGCGGACGTTCGCGACGAGTTCGACGTCGAGCGGCTGATGGAGCAGGCCGCACGCGAAGGTGGAGAGATAGATATCGTTGTGGCTAACGCCGGCGTCTATCACGGTACCCCCGGACAGACACCGCTCTCGGGGGAGTCGTACTCGGCGTTCGACGACCACCTGCGGACGAATGCCCGCGGCGTCTTCGCGACTATCCGCGAAGCACTCCCACACCTCGCTCCTGACGGCCGCGTGCTGGTAACTTCCGGCGCCGTCGCCCGCGACACTCGCGCTGGATTCGGCTCCTACGCCGTCTCGAAAGCCGCCGCCGAATCCGTCGCGATGCACTTTGCCGACGACATCGACCAGGCCGTCGCGGTCGTCGACCCCGGACAGGTCGCGACCGACCTCACCGGCGGACAGGGCCGAGACACTGCCGACGTGGCACTCCAGTTTCGCTGGGCCGCCCGCGACGCCGAACCCACTGCTATCGACGGGACCGTCGTTGACCGCCGCACCTATCGCCGGGAGACCGAGTGACATCCGCTTGACCGCATCGCAGGCCTTATTAACTCTTTCCGAGAATTTATTATCCGAATGTCTCTCATCGAATCGTCTGGAGTGACGAACTCCACACAACCGCTCTCACCGATTGGGCTCGGTGGGACTGCGCTGCTCGGGGCGTTCTCCGCCGTCGCGCTGGCGATGGGGCTGACCAAGGTACTGGTCATCTCCTGGGTGGCCTTCGCCGCGATGTCGCTCGGTGCGCTCGTCAGCTCGAAGAGCGACACGTCCTACCCCACGCGGCTGGTCTGGGGATACGGTCTCGCCAGCGGTGCGATGGTGACCAGTTCTGCGGTCTTTCTGGTTCCGCAAGCTATCGGACTCAACCCGCGTATCGGCGGCTTCGGCATCGCAGCCGGCCTTCTCGTCGGCTACGCCGCCCACGTCATCGGGCATCGCCTCTCGCACATCGACGTTGGTCTCGACCTGACCGCAGCCCAGATTACCGCCCACGCACTCTCGGCAGGCTTCATCATCGGTATCGTCTACGGCTCGATGCCGGAACTTGGCCTCTTGCTCGGTCTCGCTATCGTCTCGCACAAGGGACCAGCTGGCTACGCTGCTGCCCACCGCCTCCGCGAGAGCGGCAAGCCGGTCTCGGCGCTCCTTCTCCCGGCTGCGGCCGTCGGACTCACTGCGATTCCGGCCGCACTCCTTCCCGTTCCGGAAGCGCCCGCAATCAACGGTGCCATTTTCGGCTTTGCAGCCGGCGTCTTCCTCCACGTCGCGATGGACTTTCTGCCGTCGTGTGAGACTGGCGGCGAGGTCGACCAGGTCTGTTCGCTCTCCGAGCACTCTCACAGACGGCTGGACCAGCTCCGCTCGCACGCCGTCGGGAGCACCGCTGTCGGTGCCACCGCTGTCTTTCTCGCCTGGCTGGTCGTCGCCTGACTCGCCGCTTAGAGTTCTCGGCGCGTCTCTGGATTGTCGAGATCCCACAGCACCGCCGGCAGGAACGCGTCCAGATGCTCGACGACACGCCGTTCGGAGACGCCCAACCCTTCACAGTGGTCGTGGGCCGCTTCCCGCACCGAAATGTGGATGTCTCCCCCATCTCTTCCCGTCCGCTCTCCGTCTTCCACACTCACTTCCAGTGGGAAGACCGAACACCGCGCCGGTTTCCAGTCGTGTTCGGCGTGGAGCGAACAGAGGCCGTCGTCTCGCAAAAAGAAACAGGCTTCGCCGTCGTCGCCGGTGTGTTCCTCGCGGTCTTTCGCCTCTTTGCGGACGAAATCTTCGCCGCGGACCTGTGTCGTCGCCTCCGCGAGCGACGCGCAGTCGGCTAGTTCGAGGAAGTCGGGTTCGTACAGCAAGACGCCGTGGTGACAACACCAGGTACAGTCGTCGATACACTCGAAAGTTAGCGTCGGGTCGAAATCGACGACTGCCTCCTTGCCGGGGTGGACCGCCACGGACTGGCCGCGCTCGATTGACACAGCGGTGGTTCGCGTTCGACGGCGAAAAGTCTCTCGCTGGCGCATCTGGCCACGTAAATCCGAATACGGCTCCGTTCCCGAGACCCGGGAATCGTCGGTGACGTTGACTTACCGAACCGCCTACGCCCTCGTATGACTGCCACACACACCACAGACGAGAGCGAGGTGACCGAACGCGTCTGGATGGTCGAGCGGACTTTCTCCGAGGACTCTCCGCATATTCTGGTTATCGTCTACGCGACGCCAGACGGTGAGCGATATCTCCAGAAAGAGCGTGCGTACAACCGGTTTGGCGGCAACGCACCGGAGGTGACCGCTGCCATCGAAACCGATCCCGACACGCTCGCTCCGGTCAGTGACGCCGAAAAGCGGGAGCGCTACGCGGCCGAAGCCGAGCGGATGATGGCCCGGCACGACCCCGACGATGCCGTCTGAGCGGCCAGCACTCTCCTGTTAGTTGTACTCGCGCCACCGGTTGCCACAGTCCTGGCACTTGAAAAAGCGGGTCGGCGGTTCGTCGGCAGCGCCGGTCTGCTTGATGGTGTACCACGCTTTCCCGTGACCACACTTGTCACAGTGGACGTCGTCGGCGGTCGGTTTCCCCTCGAAGTCCGCGCCCTCTTCGGTCTCGATGAGTTCGTCGCCGGACTGTTCGACCGTACTGGTGAAATCCGCCGCCGTCTCTTCGTCCTTGCCGGTTCGCGTCCCGCAGGACGAACAGACCATCTCGTCGCCCTCCGGTCGCATCATCGACCCGCAGTCGTCACAGAATTGCATACGTACGTGTAGCTGACGGACGCTGAAAACTCACTCGTGTTTCTGCAGTTCTTTGCGCTCGGCGACGACCGGACAGTCCACGACCCGGACCGTCGTCTGGTCGAGAAACTCCATAATCTCCGTCCCATCGTGCGAACAGCGCACGTCCGGCGGGTCAGAGAAGAACTCGCACTGCTCGCAGTAACTGTGTTTGGACACTTCGGCGTAGACGCGCTCTTTTCGCTGGGTGACCGACCCCTCCTCTTCGGCCTCGGAAATCGACGCCCAGACTTCGTCCGGGTCGAGTTCAGCCACGTCCATCTGCTCGAACACATCGTCCTCGAAGGGGTCGCCCTCCCTGGTTCCCACGTCCTCGAACGAGGTGTCGGTGGCCGTACTGTCCGCGTCTATCGACGGCGATTCCTGTTCGACGAACTCGCTTTGTTCTTCACGCTCGTCCGGGTCCTCGTCGGGCACTTCGTCCAGATGGTCTGCCGGGGTCACGCTGTGGGCGTCGTACTCCGGTCTCGTGTCGGTCTCTGTCGCGATATCGCTGGCTTCGTAGCCGTCTCCATCGCCCGACGGCCACTCGGTGTGGCCGTCGCTCTGGTCGGCACTTGCATCGGACTCGTTCGGTTGTGCCTCGTCGTCGAGGCGTTCGAACGGGTTGCCCTCGCGGTCTCCGACCGATTTGTCGAGGCGCTCGAAGGGGTCGTCCTCGTCGTCGCTCACTCCTGTTCACCTGATTCGAGCTGTGAGGCGGCGAGCAGACGCGGCTTGCCGAACCAGCTTTCGGCCGCTTCGACGTTGGTAACCGTGGCCTGGCAGTGGGGACACTCCGGCTCGGTCAACAGCGCGATCTCGACGCCGTTGCCACAGTTCTCGCACTTCGCTCGGTCGATATCCGCTTTCGCCGCTGCGCGCTTGATGCGGTCGACCGCTCTGATGCCGCCCTGTGATTCGTAGGCGTCCCGGAGGTCGCTGACGACCCAGGCGACGGTCTTCAACCGCTCCTGAAGCGTGTCGAGTCGTTCGTCGATGTCCTCTATCAGTACGTCGTGTTCGGCGACGGTCGAATCCAGTTCTTCCTCGATGGCGTCGACCGCCGACTGCACGTCTGCTAGTTCCGCCTGCACGTCGTCGAGCTGGTCGAGCTCCTCGTGGCTGTGGTCCGCCGTGGCTTTCCCATCGATTTCGCGTTTGAGTTGGACGACGCGGCCGCGCACGTCCTCGATGTCCTCCTCGTGGCGCTGTTCGATACCGTCCACTTCCTGCTGGACGGCGTCGACTTCCTGTTGGATAGTGTCGGCTGTTTCGGCCAGCCTGTTTGAGATCAGTTGTTCGACGGCGTCCGAGTTCGGGACTGACATCTCGTCATCGAGTTCGTCCGCCGCCTGGTAGGAAGCGAGTAACTGGAGCAAGACGGTTTCGCGGTCGACACCGAGTGTCCGGGCGCGCTCGGTAAGCCAACTGTCGAGTTCACCAGGGAGGTTCACTGTTAGCGTCCCGTCCTCGGTCGTCTCACTCGCCATTATGCCCTGTTATTCTAACCGCACAGTTAAGCGTTTGCCGCTGATTTCGAGTTACGATAGTCCGAACGCACTGAGAGTAGGACGTTTCTACCGAATCTTGCGCACGTCGCTGATGTCGAACCCCGCGTCGCCAAGCTCCGTCTCGAACTGGACGATGTTTTCCTCTTCGATCTGCGAGAGGACGCCCCGGAACTGTTTGATGACGAGCGTCCGCGCTCGCGTACTCCCGCCGCTCTCCCAGCTAAACCGAAGCGTGCCGGTGCAGGCGTCGACGAGCTGACCGTGTCTGGTCTCCGACAGCGTCTCTCTGTTGACGTGGAGCAGGATGATGCCGTCCCACTCGTGGGCGGCCTTCTGGAGCCCCTTCACGACGTAGGCTACGTCCGACCACTCCAGGTCCTCGCCAAGCGTCGCCACGAGGTCAGACAGCGAGTCGATGATGACGAGATTCCCGGGCGCTCGCATGCTGAGTTCGTCGCCGAGCGCGCTCAGCAGTCCCTCGCGCTCTTCGTGGCGCTTCCGGAGGTTCTTGATGTCCGGCGTCTCGTCGGCGTACCAGTTCCGGGGGACGGGGCTAACGTGGAAGAACTGCCGCGAGAGCGAACAGAACTCAACCGGTGACAGCCCAGAGGCCGCGATCTCGGTGTCGATGACGGTCTCGATTTCCTGGCTGAGCTGCGAGCGGTCCGAGTTGAAGGTGATGTAGTGGATGCCATCGGGCTGCCTTGCCTGCGAGTGGAGGTCACCGTAGTGCAGGTCGAACAGGTCTTCGTCGGTCCGTGCCAGCCCGTTCATCACGGCGCTCGTGTACATAAACTCGCGTGCCCCTGCGCCTGCCTCCCCGGACAGCAAGACGACGCTCCCCGTCGGTGCCCCGCCCTGAATCATCTTGTCGAGCCGGTTGATGCCGAAGGGTAGGCGGTCCATACTCCTCACATACCGGTCCGTCGGTTTAAAACCTCGCGCACGCTCCGCTACTCGTCGTCGAGTCTCGCGCCACTGTTTCGCGGCCCGGCGATTCGAATCGTTCCGCCCCTGCCGACTGTGTCGAGGGCCGTCTGTGCCACTTCTCGTGCCTCCGCGGTATCTGCCTCGCGGGTCACGCCGTAGACGGTTGGCCCCCACGAAGACTGACCCGCACCGTGGATGACTGGACTACCGCCGAGACTATCGATAAGCTGACCGGCCGGCGGGCGATAGACACCACCCTGTTCGTCGGCGTACCACGCGCCGTTGAGCCGGCCGAGGCGGGCGACCGCATTCCCGAACTCCCCGATATCTCGTTCGGCAACTGCCGGCAGGAGCCGCCGCGTCAGGAGATGCGAGATGTCGTCGGCGATGCCGGGGTCCGCTCGCTCGACGACCGAGCGCATGCTCTGCTCTTCCGGTTTCCCGCTCTTGCCAGACTCCGCGTCTGGAGTTATCAGGACGAACCGCCACGAACTCGGCAGGTCGCGCTGGACGATGGGTTCGGGAACGGTCCAGCTCCCCTCTGCCGGCGGCCGGGACGTAAAGCGCTCGGTCGGGTGGCCGGCGTCGACGACGAACCCGCCGTTCTCGAAGGTGGCGACGCCGACACCTGAACGCCCGCCTCGCCCGAGTTTCGGTGCGTACGTCCGGGCGTCTGCGTACTCGCCGTGCGCGCGAGCGACGGCGACGAGCGTCGACAGCGTCAGCTGGGTTCCGCTGCCAAAGCCGGCGTGGCGTTCGAACCGTTCCTCGACAGTGACACGTGCCCCTTCGACGCCCAGCGCCGAGACGGCGTCGTCGACAAACGGTTCGACGGCGGGGTCCTCACAGACGACTGCCGACGCTGGCTCTGCTCTCAGGACGACTCGCGGGGCTGTCAGTGCGACGCCGACACCGCCGTAGAGTCGCTCGTGGGCGAGCGCGAGATTCTGAAAGCCAAAGTGCAGGCGTGCCCCGGTATCGACGGTGACCATCGCTCAGGCGTCGGAGCCGACCGTGAGCACCGGAACTGGTGAGATGTCGACGACCCGTTTCGAGACGCTGCCGACGACGTTCTCCTCGTATTCGTTGCCGCTGGTTCCCATGACGACGAGGTCGATATCGTTGTCTGCGGCGTAGTCGACGATGCAGTTGGCTGGATTCCCGACGTCGACATCCGAGACCGTCTCGATACCGTCTCGGTCGGCAGCCTCGACGGCTTCGGCGATCGCGTCGAGAGCGTTCTCTTCGAGTTCGCTCCGGACCTCGTCGACGCGGTCGTCATCGAGCACGAGAAACGCCCGGTCGTCGACGACAGAGAAGACGTGCAGCGTCGCACCGCGGGTCTGTGCGATGTCGATGGCGTGTTCGGTCGCCCGCTTCGTGTGCTCACTCCCGTCGGTCGGCAGGAGAATCCGCTCGTACATACGACCCACTCCGAGCACGGGACAAAAGCACTTACCGGTTTGCGTCTCTCACTGCTGGCGGTCCGCTCGGTCGAGTAGGACCACTCGACCATGTTCGCCTGTGTGCTTACCTGGAGCGGCCGAAGACGGGACTTAAGTCCGGCCGCCGTTACTGTTCAGGCATGAGTAAGCAAGAACCGCCGGAACGCGACTCCGGCAAGGATCCCGACCTGCCGAGCAACGACGTGACCGAGGGGACAGAGCGTGCCCCTCACCGCGCGATGTTCCGCGCGATGGGCTACGACGACCAGGACCTCTCGTCCCCGATGGTCGGCGTCGCCAACCCCGCTGCAGACATCACACCCTGTAACGTTCACCTCGACGACGTCGCAGAGTCTGCCTACGAAGGTATCGACAACGCAGAGGGGATGCCAATCGAGTTCGGCACCATCACCATCTCCGATGCCATCTCGATGGGGACCGAGGGGATGAAAGCGAGTCTCATCTCCCGGGAGATCATTGCCGATTCCGTGGAACTGGTCACCTTCGGCGAGCGCATGGACGGCCTCGTCGTCATCGGCGGCTGTGACAAGAACATGCCGGGGATGATGATGGCCGCTATCCGGACGGACCGGCCGAGCGTCTTCCTCTACGGCGGCTCTATCATGCCCGGCGAGCACGACGGCCGCGAGGTCACCATCCAGAACGTCTTCGAGGGTGTCGGTGCCGTCGCCGACGGCGAGATGTCTGAGGACGAACTCGACGACCTGGAACGGCACGCCTGTCCCGGGGCCGGTTCCTGCGGTGGGATGTTCACCGCGAACACGATGGCTTCGATTACCGAGGCGCTCGGCTTCGCGCCACTCGGCAGTGCCTCCCCGCCTGCCGAGAACGAACAGCGCTACGACGTGGCCCGCCGCTCGGGCGAACTCGCCGTCGAAGCGGTGCAGGAGCAGCGCAAACCGTCCGATTTCCTCACGAAGGACTCCTTCGAGAACGCCATCGCGCTCCAGGTCGCTATCGGTGGCTCGACCAACGCCGTGCTCCACCTGCTTGCGATGGCCGCCGAGGCGGGCATCGACCTCGACATCGAGGAGTTCAACGAGATCAGCGCCCGCACTCCGAAGATTGCGAACCTCCAGCCCGGCGGCGAGCGGGTGATGAACGACCTCCACGAGGTCGGTGGCGTCCCGGTCGTGCTGAAGGCCCTCTCCGACGCCGGTCTGCTGCACGACGACGCGCTGACGGTGACGGGCAACACTATTGGCGAGGAACTCGAAGCCGTCGACCCACCCGCTATCGAAGACATCGACGTGGACTATCTCCACACCGTCGAGAAACCCATCCACGAACGCGGTGCCATCCGCATCCTCACTGGCAACCTCGCACCCGACGGGGCAGTCATCAAGATTACCGGCGAGGACCACCTCCACCACGAGGGGCCAGTCCGTGTCTTCGAAGGTGAAGAGGACGCGATGGCCTACGTTCAGGAAGGAAAGGTCGAATCTGGCGACGTCATCGCCATCCGAAACGAGGGTCCCCGGGGCGGACCCGGGATGCGAGAGATGCTCGGTGTCACCTCCGCCGTCGCCGGCCAGGGCCATGCCGAGGACGTGGCGCTGTTTACCGACGGTCGCTTCTCCGGTGCGACCCGTGGCTTCTCTATCGGCCACGTCGCTCCCGAAGCGTACGTCGGCGGGCCAATCGCCGCACTCGAAGACGGCGACACCGTCACCATCGATATCGACAACCTAGAACTCTCGGTGGACCTCACGGAGGAGGAACTCGAGGAGCGACTGGAAGACCACGAAGCCGAGCCGACCTACGACAATGGCGTCCTCGCCAAGTACCACCGTGACTTCGGCTCTGCGGCCAACGGCGCGGTGACGAACCCCGGTGCGCAGTGGGATTGATTGTCACCGCGTGAACGGCTGCTTGAGAGCGAATAACACGAATAGCTCTTTTCGCTTTGTGTGGTTTTAGGGCGTGAGATGACGACCTCAAGATATGGACAGACGGACGTTCGTCGTCGGGTCGGTGGCGGCTGCCAACGCGGCACTGGCGGGCTGTTCTTCTCCGGGTGAGGCTCGCTCACTCGGGACGCCCCGCGTCGAGACGGACGCAGAAGGCACCGAGTCACACCTCGTCTTCGAGCGGAGCGGTAACGGGGTGCTGACGATTACTTACCGCCAGCGTGCACTTTCCGCGGCCCCCAGCGGTCGCTATGGACTCCGGGTCACCATATCTCACAGCGAGGATACGCGACTCGAACGCTTCCGGTTCGACTTCAAATCCCCGCCCGACACCCTCGGCGTCCCGGCTGACATCTTCCTGAAACAGCCCGATGGCGGGCCGTGGCCAGATATCGACTTCGGGCGCGTCGAAGGGCAGTGGACGCGTGTCGCCGTCGAGGGGCTGGGCGATCTCGGCGACGGTACGCTCGGATTCGAGATTATCGTCGCCCCGCTGGACGACGGCGGCCACCCAGTGGCGATCCGCTCTAACGTAACACTCGTCACCGAAGGTTTGCTCTCCGGTGGGCCACTCCAGGGCGAGACACAGACCGAGTTCCAACCTGTGCTGGACTGACCTTGGATGCGGACCCTTTAGGTCGCTGTCACGCCCACCCTGAATCATGATTCGCACTGTCGATGGACTCGAACCGCAGATAGCCGACTCCGCGTACGTCGACGAGACTGCCGTCGTGATCGGCGACGTGGTCATCGAGGAAGAGGCGAGCATCTGGCCCAACACCACGCTCCGTGGCGACCACGGCCAGATTGTCGTCGGCGAACGCTCAAACATCCAGGACAACGCCGTCCTGCATGAAGACGCCGTCCTCGAACCGGAAGTGACGGTCGGTCACAGCGCTATCGTCCACGCCTGCACGGTCGAATCCGGTGCGCTCGTGGGGATGAATGCGGTCGTGCTAGACGACGCCCACGTCGGGGAGGGAGCTATCGTCGGCGCTGGCAGCGTCGTCACCGAGGGAACGGAGGTCCCACCCGAGACGCTCGTCGTCGGCTCGCCAGCCGAAGTCAAGACTGAACTCGACGGGCCGGTCACCGAATCGACTATCGACCACTACGCGAAACTCGGGTCGACCTACGCAGAGACCGGCGATCGAATCGACTGACACTGTCCTGCTGGCGGGCTCACTCCGACTCGAAAAATGAACGTACTTGTCGGTCCCCATCCAACTGCCCGACATGGCACTCAGAACGCTCGGCAAACTGTGCAAGTACGGACTGATGGTCGTCGGCCTGCTGACTCTCCTGTTCGTGTTCGTCTCCTACGGCTGGAACGGCGAGCCGCCGACGGTCGAACTGGAGTAAGCGGCGTTACTCCGCTTCGTCGGGGCGGTCCGTCGGAACCCCGCCGAGATTTCCTTCGTCGTCGAACCGTTTTGCGCGGAGGAAGCGCGCTCGCCAGCGGTTAGCACCGTCGCCGAAGTCAGCCTCACGAATCTCGTCGACGCGGCCATCGGCGACAGCGTCGATAATCTCCTCGACCTGCTCTTTCTCGCTGGGCGTCAACTCGAACTCGTAGGTCTGCTCGTCCTCGGCGTCGATTCTGGTCCACTTTCGTGCCGCCGAGACGACCAGCGAACACGGTTCTCGGCAGGGAAAGACGCCGGCGGCTTCGCCGTCTACATCGAGCGGCGTCTCCTCGTCGTACTCCCACTCGCGGCGTTTGAGACACTGCGAATCGTCACAGCAGGCCTCGGCGACCCACTCGACGTGGTCGTGGCCGTCGCCGCGGTCCCACGTCTGGACCACACCGTATATCCCAGTCTGACGCGAGACGGCGTCGTGCCAGTGGGTCACGTCTAGCTCGCCTTCCCGTTCGCGATACCAGTTGGCCACCGTCGCGGGGTAGATGTTGTCGACAGTCGCGACCACTTCGGCGGCTGTGAGGTCGACGAACACCCAGCCCCGACTGAGCGTCGGGGCGGTCGACAGCGGACGGTACTGTCCGTCGTCGTCGTATTTGCGGACTTCGCGCGCGTCGAGTGGGTCCGTGTGGACCGCCAGGTCTTCGACGCGCTCGCCGGCGTCCTCGACGTGACGGACCTGGTAGGTCCGCCGGCCAGCCTCGGCCAACTGGACGCGAATCCGGAGCTGTCCCCACTCCCGCGTCATCCCTTCGCGGAGTCGTTCGTGGTGCTCCGGGACGGCCCTGTGGTTGTCTCCGTCGTCCCCCTCGACCCGGCGGAGGAACGCCCGCCGTTCCGGTGCGTCGGGGGCGATGTGTTGCCAGAAGTGCCACTCGGTGACGTACTCGCGGTGTTGTTTCGCGGCCGCCTGCAGTTCGCCCTCGCTCAGCCCGTGGTACTCGTTGTCCGGCACCGCGAAGTCGTACGTCTCCCCGTCGCTGTCGACGGTCAGCATGTCGGTGTCGATACCCTCCACAGCGGCGGCTTGCAGTGCGGCCAACTGTTCTGTGTTCATTCAGTGACCACCAGCGCTTCGACAGCGTCGGCCGACTCTCCGTCTGCCCCGGCGTCGAGTGCACGCTCCAGAATCACGTCGGCCAGCAGCGGCTCGGTCCCGACTGCGCCCGAGTACCAGATTCGGTGCCCGCCGACTGGCGCGGGCGTTGCCCATCCCTCGCTGGCGTCGTCGGTCAGTCCCATGTCTTCGGGAATGTCTTCTTCAGTGTGGTAGCCGTCCGCGACGAACAGCGGGACGACGACGATGTCGTCGGTGTCGAAGTGATCGGTCACGTCGTCGATTTCGGGGGGTTCGTCCATGAATAGCGCCCGCACTTCGTCGAATCGGCCTCGGTCGCGGATGCGGTTCGCGTGGTACTCGATGGCTTTCGCGGAGTTCTCGTTGCGTTTGGTGCCGTGACCGACGACGGCCAGACCGAATCCCGGCCCCACGTCGGCGTCGTCGGTGACCGATTCCGCTCGGCGAACGATGACGTCGCTCATCGCGTCGTGGGTGCCGACCGGCCCACAGTAGTGAATCGTCTTCTCGACGTCGCTCGCGGTGAGCGTCGCGTGGGTGGCACTGGTTCCATCCGAATGCCACAGCGAGGGGTCCCACTCGTCGAGTCGGAGTTCGCGCGGAATCACCTCCTCGGTGAAGTAACCCTCGCTGATGAACAGCGGGACGACGTACACCTCCTCGGCGTCGACGGTCCGGAGCACCTCCCGGAATGACGGCTCTTCCTTCCAGAACGTCTCGCGTACCTCGTCGAACACACCAGTGTCGCGAATCCTGTCGGCGTGGTCGAACGCCGGTTCGCTCGACCCCGGATTCAGATGTGACCCGTGCGCTGCGATGACAAGCCCCTGTCCCATTACCGACGCTTGGGCCGACGCGTTCTTAGGAACTTCGTTGCCCTCGGTTCGCCACCTGCAATCGGTTGCCCGTGCTGTGTCCCCGTATCCGTCCGGTGTCTAGATAGTTTCGGACAGTTCTCACAAGAAATATTAGGCTTATTGGTCCAATAGTATCCTACGACTACGCATGCGTACTGTCACCGCTTCGGCCGGTCGCTCACCCTGGCGACGACGCTTGCTGGTGCTTTTTGTGCTGGTCGCAGTGGTGTCTCTCGCCGGCTGCAGTCTCCTGTTCGGGAGCGGTGACGACAGCACGTCGCTTCCAACCGGCGACCAGGCCGCCGAACAGTACCTCTCGATGGACGGGTACGAGGCGACGGTTCACTACGAGTACAGCGACCAGCCCGACCGTCGCGCACTCCTGCAGGTCGATGTCGACGGCGGGAACTCGCGTATCGCGTGGCTCGCCCCCGTCCGACTCGCCGGCAACGTCCAGACGTACAACGGCAGCACGACCGTCCGGTACAACGCGACGCGAAACGAGTACGTCAGCATCTCCACGTCGAATATCGACAACTTCGAAGACGGCGCAGAGCGCATCGCGGACGCTGTCGACGCTGCACGGGACGACGGGACGGCGACTGTTGACCAGCCGCCGTCCGGCGGCGCACCGCTACCAGTCGTTCCCGAAGGGAACGCCGCCGACGCTGCCACGAGCGACCGGTACGAAGTTACCTACGACGGAACCGAACAGGTCGCTGGCCGTGAGGCCCACGTCATCGGCTACGAGCCTGTCGAGAACGTGACCGACGGTGTGCTCGAACAGACTGTCTGGGTTGACACGGAGTACTTTATTACGCTGAAATCCCATTCGGTGAGCCGCTACGACGGCGACCGCTCGACGTTTACCTTTCGCCTCTCGAACGTCTCGATTGCACCGGGTCTCTCCGAGCGGGACTTCAGTTTCGATCCGCCCGCAAACGCGACGCTCAACGCGTCTGACTCCTACGACGTGACTGGATACGACACTCGCGCCCAGTTGGTCACTGTCGCAGCCATCGGCGTTCCCGACCCAGCGGTTCCCGAGCGGTTCGCCCTCTCTCGGGCGACACATATCGTCGGTCAGAACTTCACCGCCATCCAGTTGCAGTACCAGACCAGCAGTTCTCGCCTCTTCGTCACCAAGACCAGCGAACAGACGTACACTGATCTCACCGAGGGCGAACGCGTCACGATCGGGAACGAAACGGGCCGCTATCGGACGTCACAGACCCGCGCGATTGTCGTCTGGCGGTGTGGCGGCTACGTCTACACAGTTACCGGCGGCGTTGAAAAAGGGACACTGCTTGACGTGGCGCGGTCTATCGAGTGCAGTTAGCCGGTCTTCTTGATGCTGTGTCGGTCAGTACGGTGGCGCTCTCAGATGAATTCGTGTCCGGAGCTACTCGGACTGGTCGCCGGTCGTCTGTCTGAACTCGCGAACGCTGACTGCGAACTTATCAGTCCCCACCAAATACGCAAACGCCAGCAGGACGACACCGACGACTCCGGCCCACAGACCGAGTGTCGTGTTGCCGCTCTGAGCGGTTGCGAGCGCGTACAGTTCCATATACGCACTGGCAAGAGAAAGCGCGACAGTACCGACGCCGAATATCACCAACTCCACCACTTCGGGGAGGAGTTCGAGGAGTTTTACCATGTTTACTCCAGCCAATTTACGTTTGAATCTCTTTCGGTTGCTCGAGTGGCTGGTCGACACCGGTCAGAGCCAGCGAGCCAGAAGCGTCGAGACGAGTGCCGAACCCAGCGGCCGTCTCAGGGTTTCTCGTACAGCGAGTACGTGATACACGCCAGCCCGACGAACTGGATGAGCCGAACGACGAGGAACAACTCCTGTTGGATCCCGGCGAGGTTCGGTTCCAGCCGTATCGCTAGCGTCGCGGTAAACGAGAGCGTAAACGGGACCGCAGTCAGGAGGATGAGCCCCAGCGAGAGGAACTGCATCGACCGGCTGTCGTTACGCCGGAAGCCCCGATAGGCCTGATAGCCGATAATCAGCCCCAGTATAACGGAGGCGATGGAGACGCCGAGTTGACTCCAGTCCAGCAGCGTGTAGCTCTGTAAGATGCTCATAGGTCCTGCCACATCCTGGTGAAGCGGTCGGCGACGTCTTCTTCCGCCTCCGTTCGTTCGATATCGGCGTGCATCTCGCCGTCGTCGAAGGTCACGGAGAACGATTCCAGCCGCGAGGCGAACACCTTGTAGTGGTTGCCGTCGGGTTGAGGCTGGAGCTGTTCCTCTACGAGGTCACAGTCCTGTAAGCGGTCGAGGCGTCTGTAAATCGTCGTCACTGACGCGTCGCACCGCTCGCTTAACGTTTGTGCAGACATGGGTTCGGCACTCGTCGCTGTGAGGATTGCGCGGGCGTACTGGTCGTCGAGAAGGGCGAGCACCTCCTCGTCGGCACACTCCTCACTCACACTCGGTGGCTAGGTCCGCCCCTATTTAAAAATAGAAAGGTGTTTGCAGACTCCGCAACTCCGCGGACGGTCGGCTCGCGGGACCGCAGGCTTGAAACGCTGTCCCGTGTACCTACCGCCAATGACACTCCGCGTGACGAACACGCTGACGGGCGAGCGGGAGGTCTTCGAGCCACAGGACCCGGACTCGGTACTCCTGTATTACTGTGGGCTGACGACCTCCGACCCCGCGCATCTCGGGCACGCCCGCGGGTGGGTCCACGTCGACGTGATGTGCCGCTGGCTCGAACAGTTGGGCTACGACGTGCGCCACGTCGAGAACTTCACCGATATCAACGAGAAGATCGTCGCCCGCGTCGGCGAGGCCGGCGACAGCGAGGCCGACGTCGCTCGGTCGTACATCCAGGACATCATCGCCGACATGCGCTCGCTGAACCTCAAGCGGGCGGAGGTGTACCCCCGCGTCTCCGAGCATATCCCCCAGATTATCGACCTCGTCGAGACGCTCGTCGAGAAGGACTACGCCTACGAGGCCGACGGCTCCGTCTACTTCGACGTGACCGCCTTCGACGAGTACGGCAAACTCTCGAATCAGGATCCCGACGAACTCGACGCACAGGGCGACCCCGACGAGCGCTCAGAGAAACGAAACCCCGCCGACTTCGCCCTCTGGAAGGCAGACGGTGTCTCGCCCGACGAAATCACCGACCACCAGCACGACGAGGCCGCACCCGCCGAAGAGGCCTGCCAGACTGCACAGACCTGGGACTCGCCGTGGGGCGAGGGCCGTCCCGGCTGGCACATCGAGTGTTCGGTGATGAGCATGACCCACCTCGGTGAGACCATCGACATCCACGTCGGCGGGCAGGATCTCGTCTTTCCGCACCACGAGAACGAAATCGCCCAGAGCGAGGCCGCGACGGGCCAGCAGTTCACCAACTACTGGCTGCACGTCCGCCTGCTTGACGCCGCTGACGAGGAGAAGATGTCCTCCTCGCTGGGGAACTTCGAGACGGTCGCCGAAGCCGTCGAGCGGTACGGGGCGAACGTTGTTCGGACCTTCCTGCTGTCGACGGCATACCACAACAACGCCGTCTACAGCGCCGAGACGATGGCCGAAGCCGAGGAGCGCTTCGACGGCCTCCAGCGGGGCTACGAGCGTGCCGTCGAGGCCTGTGACAGCATCGACGCCCGGACTGTGGTCGAGGATTCGGCGCTACGCGACGTCGTCGAGTCGACCCGCGAGGAGTTCGCCGACGCGATGAACGACGATTTCAACACCCGACGGGCGCTCGCCACGCTGGAGGAACTGGTGTCGGCGGTCAACACGCACGTCGACGGCTACGACGAGTACGACTATCGGGGTCTCCGTCGGGCTATCGAAGCCATCGAGGAACTGGCGGGCGGCGTTTTCGGGCTGACTCTCGGCGGCGGGGGCACAGAGAGTGAGGTCTCCATTGCCGAGAACCTCGTGGAACTCGTACTTTCGGTTCGCGAACAGGAACGCGAGGCCGGAAACTACGAGCGTGCGGACGAACTCCGCGACGAACTCGAAGCGCTCGGCGTCGAAGTGCAGGACACCGACGACGGTGCATCCTTCCGGTTCGAGTAGCTCTCGCTGTCTCTTTTAGACGCCGAGTGTGAGCGGCACGAGCAACACCCCCATCAGATTTGCTCGGCGTGCGCCAAAGCGTGCGGGCACGAGACCGACGACGGCACTGACTGCAAAGACTCCAAGTCCGATAGCGCCGGTGAGTGCAAACACGAGCAGACAGAGCAGTCCGAGCACGCCGACCGACAGGTGGGTGTTGTCCACGTTTCCGACGACGGCGAGATATCTGTCGCCAAGCACGAGGACGAGGATGAACCCGATGGCTGCGGCGATAGCGACGGCGCAGAGATACAGTCCCAGCGTAAGCGGCGCACCGGTCTCGTCGAGTGCAACCAGCACGCCCGTCCGTGGGTTACCGAGTGCGACGAGTGCAAAGAGCGCGAATATCGTGTTCGCCGTATTGACGCCGCTCGTGGCGACGACGAAGGGCCGGGGGCCGCGCTGGGGGAGGACGACGAGCGCACCGGTCGCCGCGATCGCACTGGAGATACCGGGCAGGTAGCCAACGACTGCGCCGGCGAGCGTCCCCACGAGTGCGACCCAGCCGACGAATCGCCGCGAGGTTGTGATAGTCGGACTCGCTTGCGGTGGCACCCCCTCGCCACCGAGCGCCTCCACGAGGACGGGCGCGCCGAAGAGACCGGCAAACAGCGGGGCGAGCATGCTCCCTGCCGGCAGGACACCCGTTGCTGGAATGTCGAGGGTTGCCAGGCCGAGCACGCCGCTCGCGCCCACGGCGAGCGCTGCGCCACCCCGCGCTATCCACGTCCCTTCAGTTGCGAGCAGCAGCGCGACGACGCTTCCGAGGACGAGCGGGAGATGCGTCCGAATCGTCGGGTAGGCCTGCTCCATCACCGCCGTCACGGGCAGTGCCAGCGGGACGGCGAAGGCAACGGCCAGTCCGCTCCCGAGTGCCGAGAGTCTGAGTGCCTCTCGACCCTGTCCCTGAAGTACGAGTCGGTGTCCGGGCAGAGCGGTGGCGGCCATCGCTGGGTCGGGGACGCCCAGCGCCAGCGCAGGCACGATGTCGAGAAACGTGTGGACGACACCCGCCGCGAGCATCGCCGCGCCGACGTACCGTGCCGGCCCGGGCATCGCTGGTGCGAATGCAGCCAGGAGGAGCGCGAAGTTGTTCGCGTGGAGTCCCGGCACCAGTCCGCTCACGCTCCCGAGGGCGACGCCGCCCGCGACGAACGTGAGCGCCGTCGCCGCGGCTGTCGGGTCGACTGCGACGGCGACGCCACCGAGGTCCATTGTTCGGGGCTGGTCCCGGTATCGTACTTGAACGTTCGCCACGGCCGTTGCCGTGTCGCGACGGGGCCAGAGCTATCGCTACGCGGTGGCGTCGAAAGAAAGGGTCGAATGCTGAGTTAACCGAAGAGTTCGCCGAGACCTTCGCCGGCGTCTTCGTCTTCGTCGTCGTCATCGTCGGCGGCTTCTTCTGCTGCTGCTTCTTCTTCCTCTTCGCCGCCTTCGTCAGCGGCTTCCTCGTCGTCGCCGCCGGCCGGGGCCGCGCTGCCGCCGGTCGTGGCCGGGACTGCGGTGGCCTCTTCGACGGCCTCGTTGATGTCGACGTCTTCGAGTGCGGCGACGAGGGCCTTGACGCGGGATTCCTCCACGTCGACGCCCGCCGCTTCGAGCACGCCGGTCAGGTTGTCTTCGTTGATTTCTTCGCCCGATTCGTTCAGGATGAGTGCTGCGTAAACGTATTCCATTGTTGTTAGAACATGTCGTCGAGTGCGGCACCAGTGTCACCGTCGTCGTCTTCATCGTCGTCATCGTCGGCGGCGGCCTCCTCGGCCTCGTCACTGGTGTCGTCCTCAGTGTCTTCTTGGTCGTCAGTCGATTCGGTGTCTGCAGGCGTTGCCGTGGCAGGCTCGTCGAGGTCTTGCAGTTCCTCGGGGAGTGCTTCCTCGTCGTCGATCTGCGCGGCGAGTGCGCGCACCTGCGAGTCAGCCTTCCCGATGAGGTCCGGCATGACGTCGGGGTCCTCGATGGCCGCGTGGATAGCGAGATTCTTCGACTCGCCGCTGGCCTTGGCCAGCAGCGGGGGCAGCGTCGTCGCGGTCGGGAACTTCGCGTTGATCGCGAGGTTCCGTGCGCGAGCGGCTGCGGCCTCCACGTCCCGCTGGTACTCTTCGACGTCGAGTTCGAGGTCCTCGGGTTCGAACAGCACGCCGTCCGCGAAGACGGCACGCAGGTCCAGCCCGACTTCCTTGGGTTCGATACCCAGCTCGGCGAGGACGTTCGCGAGGTCCTGTGTGACCACTTCGCCGGCCTCGAGAACCGTCGAGTCTTCCGTGACCTTGATCGACCCGCCGTCGATGCGTGCGTTCGCACCGACAGCCTGGAGTTCGCCGACGAACGGTCCCGGGTCGACGCCGGTGTCGCCTTCCGGCACGACGACGTCGTTCGGGGCGACCTCGCCAGTGTTGATGGGTGCCGAGGTCTTCGAGGCTTCCAGTTGCTGGTAGAGCCCGAATGGGTTCTCGTTGGTACCGATGAGGCCGACCTGCCCGCTGATGTAGTCGGTCAGGTCTTCGAGTCCCTCGTCGGACCAGTCGAGCGCCCGCGACAGCAGCGTGTTCCGCGAGACGCGGAGCGTGGCGGTACCGTGGAGATTCCGGCGCATATCCTGCAACTGCTGGCTCGGAATGCCCGTGATATCCACGACGCCGACGCTGTCGTGACTGTCGAGGAAGTCGACGACGTCTTCGACTTCGTCTTTCTTCCACTGGGGAATCGTCTCGGTCTTGCGTTCACTTTCTGCGCTCATTTAGGCCACCTCCAGAACTACGTTCTGGCGAGCCCGCATTCGTTCACTCATGCGGACACCTCCACTGCGGGGCCCATCGTCGTCTTCACGAACACGTTGTCGATGTTCAGCGGTCCTTTCTCCAGGTCCGCGTGGAGACGACGAAGGATGACGTCGATGTTGTCCGCGATCTCCTCGGCGGACATGTCCTCTGCGCCGACGCGCGTGTGGAATGTCCGACGGTCACCGCTGCGAAGCTGGACCGAGTTCTTCAGTCGCTCGACGACTTCCTGCACGTCGTCGTCGGGGCCGAGCGGGTCCGGCATCTTCCCTCGTGGACCGAGCACGGTCCCGAGATAACGGCCGATATCCTGCATCATGGCCTCCTCTGCGATGAAGAAGTCAGTGTCTTCGGCGAGGTCTTTCGCGGCATCGTCGTCGTCGCCGAGGTCGGCGAGGTCGTCGCCGTCGAGTACGTCGTCAGCGACTTCCTGTGCACGAACGGCGGTTTCGCCGTCCGCGAACACGACAATGGATGTTTCTTGTCCAGTACCTTCGGGAAGAACGATACTCTCGTCTACCCGGTTCGATGGGTCGTTGAGGTCAAGATCGCGCAAATTGATTGCGAGGTCCACCGTCTCACGGAAGTTCCGTGGGGGTGCATCCTCAAGTGCGCGAGAGACTGCCTCCTCTATTTCCTGATCTGCCATTGTTCACCTCCGTAGTGCGCCTGCGGCTCCTACGGGTCAGTGAAACAGGCCTACGCCTGTCTCGTGCGGGTACACGCCAACGCCGCATTTAAAACCGTCGAACCTCCCCCTCGCGTGTGGCAGACCCCCATCCCGTCTGCCCGTTTGTCGACACCAATATTTAAGCGGGGATGTCGCTTTGGGGCAACCAGATGCGTCTCCGGACCGCACTGTTTGCCTTTCTCCTCGTCCTCGGACTCGTCCTCTCGGGGACAGTCTATGCCGGATTTGCGCTCCACAAACAGGACATCACGGACCGCGAGCAAGAGCGCGTTGGCACCGCAGCGGAGACGATTGCAACGGACATCGACAACCGTCTGACGGAGCGAACCCAGACGGCTGAATTCGCCGCGGGAACGCTTTTTCACACCGATAACGACAGCGTACACAGTCACCAGACGGTGCACTCGTTCGTCGATCAAACGTCGTTCGACGGTGCGTCCGTCATCGACGCCAACGGGACGATGCGGGCGATTGCGATCGCCAACGCCTCGACTACCGAGAGACAGCAACTCGTCGGGCAGGATTTCAGCGACCGAACGTACTTCCAGCGAGCGCTGGCCGGCGAGACGTACGTGAGCGACCCCGTCGAAGCCGACAGCGGAAACCTCATCGTCACCATCAGCGTCCCGGTCCGGGAAAACGGGACCGTCGTCGCCACGTTCAACGCCGCGTTGCACGTCCGCAATTCGTCGCTGCTTCAGCCCCAGCGTACCACACCGGACCGACAGCAACTGGCGACGGTCCGGAGTGATTCTGCGCTTCTGTTCGCTCACGGCTCTCCACTTTCGAACGACACCAGCGACTTTCTCACCGCCAATGCGACCGTCGCCTCGACCGGCTGGGCGGTAACTGTCGGAACCGACCGTACGACACTGGAAGACCAGCTGTTCGTCGCGACGGCCGCACAGAGCGGCGCCGTCCTCCTGTCGTTGCTCGCCGTTGCACTGCTGGGGCTCTGGCTGTCCCGGACGATGGTCGCGAGCATCGACGAACTCGTTGCTGGCCTGGCCGCGCTCGAAGACGGCGAGTACGACCGCGAGCTCGACCTGGGCGGCACCGACGAGTGGGTCCGCATCTCGGGGACGTTCAATGCCCTCTCGGACACACTCGGGCAGCGCGAGTCACAACTGCGCGTGCTCAACCGCGTTCTCCGACACAATCTCCGCAACGACATGAGCGTCATCATCGCTCACGCGGACGCCATTCTCCACAGCGAGGCCGACGGACAGACCAAAGCCAAAGCTCGGACGATGCGCCAGACCGCACATCGTCTCGTCGACACCAGCGACCACGCACGCACGATTTACGAGGACGTGCTCGGTCAGCACGACCGCGACCCACGGCCAGTCGACGTCTCGTCGCTCGTTACCGAAGAAGTCGACCGACTGCGAGCGGAGTTTCCCGAGAGTACCATCCGGACGCGGCTTCCGTCGTCGATTCACGCCTACGGCCGCGAGCCGCTCCCGATTATCGTCGAGGAACTCTGTCGGAACGCGCTCGTCCACAACGACAACCCAGCCATCGAACGCGTCGTCACGGTGACCGTCGAAGCCACCAGCCGCGGCTGTCGGCTCACTGTCTCGGACAACGGACCCGGCTTACCCGACGTCGAACGGGAACTGCTCACGCGCGAGCGCGAAGAGACGACTATCGAACACGGCAGCGGCCTCGGTCTGTGGGTCGTCCGCTGGCTCGTCGAGCAGATCGACGGCCGCATCACCGTCTCCTCGTCGGCCGGCCACGGTGCAGAGATTACCGTCTTCTTGCAGACGCCCGACAAAAATGACTCATAGTCTGTGAGTCCCTGTCACGGAACCGAGGTCACGCCACTACTTCGTCAGTGACAGTAGAGAACGTTCGCCTCGAAGCGGCCTACGCGGCCGCTTCTTCAGCGAAGACTTCGTCGTACTCGCCAGCGTCGATTCGCTCCTTGAACTCGCGGGGATTCTCGCCTTCGATGGTGACGCCCAGCGAGGTGCAGGTACCGACGATTTCCTTGGCGGCGTTCTTGAGGTCGTAGGCGAGCAGGTCGGGGAGTTTCTGCTCCGCGATCTGTTTCACCTGGTCGACCGAGAGGTCTGCGACGAAGTCCTCCTGGGGTTCACCGCTGCCCGTCTCGAAGCCGGCCTCGTCCTTGATGAGTTCGGCCGTCGGCGGAACACCGACTTCGATGCTGAACGAGCCGTCTTCCTCGTACTCGACGGTGACGGGGACTTCCGTGCCGTCGAACGCTGCGGTCTGGTCGTTGATCTCCTGAACGACAGCCTGTACGTCGACGGGGGTCGGACCCAGTTCGGGACCCAGCGGCGGACCGGGGTTGGCCTGCCCACCGGGGACAAGCACTTCGATAGTATCAGCCATACCCAGATGTCCGTACGGGCAGTTTTAAGAATTGCTTTTTGCCGTCGTCACGCGACCGTGACACCGTTTCGCGTGAGGAACTCACTCACGTCCTTGATCTCGACGGGACTGCCGATGATCCGGACCCGACACTGCTCGGCGTGAACCGTCACGACGAAGCGAGACGCTATCTCCTCCTGGAGTCCCTCTATCGCACTCTCCGGGAGGAGAATCTGCGTACTGTCACGCAGTCGGGCCACTTCTGTCATTATCGTATTTGACAGCGGGCTGAATATGAGTGTGTCGAAACACATCCAGACTGTCCAAACTGGCCGCCTATCCCTCATTCGCGTGTTGGTATCAGTCGGTGGAGGCCACCGCCGTCGTTCCCACTACTGAGAACGTACAGCTCTCCCTCGTGTCTCTCGAACGCCCGGATCTGCTGCAGTTTATCCGCATCGGCGGCAGCGATAGGGAGGACACTGGTGTCCCACAGCCCCTCGTCGGACGGCGAGGCGACGAACAGTTCTCCCTCTGCCTGGAAGTCTCCGAAGACAAACGTCCCGTCGAGACTCGGTATGGCAGTTCCACGGTAGACGTTTCCCGCGATAATCGAGATGCCGCTGACGGACTCGCCCGAGTGTGGATACTCGACGACGGGGTCGCGCAGGCGCTCGCCCCCGCGCACGCTGTCAGGCGTACTGTCCGGACAGGGCTCATTCTCAAAACAGTGGGTGGCCTCCTTGACGTTCCAGCCGTAGTTGCCGCCCGCCTCCACGCGGTCGAGTTCCTCGTAGCGGTTCTGGCCGACGTCTCCGGCGTAGAGTGTCTCGCCGTCGAATGCGAGTCGCCAGGGGTTCCGCAATCCCCACGCGTAGTGTTCGTCCAGTCCGTCCCGACCGACGAGCGGATTGTCCTCGGGAACGGCGTACCCCTCTCCATCGGTATCCACGTCGATTCGGAGGATGCTCCCGAGCAGGTTCTCGGTCACGTCCTGGCCGTTCCCACCGGCGACTCCGTCGTACCAGTCCTCGACGTGGCCTCGGCCCTGGTCGCCGCCGGCGCCGCCGTCGCCGACGCCGACGAACAGCAGTCCGTCCGGGCCGAACACGATGGAGCCGGCGTTGTGGTTGGCCTGTGGCTGTGGAATCTCCATGATGGTCCGCTCGGCGTCCTCTTCGACCGTGTGCCCGTCCTCGCTGACGCGAAACTCAGAGAGCACGAACGTGTGGCTGTACCCGTCCGGTGTCCCCGCTCTGGACGGGGCGGAGTAGCGGACGAACAATCGGCGGTTCTCGGCAAAGTTCGGATGGAGCGCAATCCCGAGTAGTCCCTGTTCGAAGCCGGTTACGACGGTGTCCTGCAGGTCGAGAAGCGGCGTCGAGCGTATGCTGTCCGATTCGTGAACTCGTATCAGACCCCCCTGCTCGGCGACGTACCGCCGGTTGGCGTCGGGAGCGAAGGCCACGTCGAGCGGGCCAGAGAGTCCACTTGCCAACGTTTCGAGAGCGACCTCGTCGGGCGTGCCGGGGAGTGGGCTCTCGGCGCTCTCGTCGATCGGTCGGCCACAGCCGGCCAATCCAGTCAGGGCGGCAGCGGCCAGAAACTGACGGCGTTTCATATATCGACATGGGGTTGAACCGGAAAAAGTGTCCGGCAGTCTCACTCCGGGTGCCTGCAGGGATCGCTTTCCCGGTCAGGACGAAAACCCTATTGAGGGTGGACGGCCGAGACTGGGGTAATGGGCCTCGAAGACGAGATTCGCGAACTCGAAGAGGAAATCGCCAGCACGCCCTACAACAAGTCCACGGAGGCCCACATCGGCCGACTGAAGGCCAAACTCGCCGAGAAGAAAGAAGAACTGGACAAAAAACAGTCCTCCTCCGGTGGCGGCCCGGGCTACGCTGTCGAGAAACACGGCGACGCGACCGTCGCGCTCGTCGGCTTCCCCAGTGTCGGCAAGTCCACGCTCCTGAACGCGCTGACCAACGCTGACAGCGAAACCGGTTCCTACGAGTTCACGACGCTCGACGTGAATCCCGGCATGCTCCAGTACCGCGGTGCGAACATCCAGATGCTCGACGTACCGGGGCTCATCGAGGGCGCGGCGGGCGGGCGCGGCGACGGACAGGCGGTCCTCTCGGTCGTGCGGACCGCAGACCTCGTCGTCTTCGTCCTCTCGGTGTTCGAAATCGAGCAGTACCAGCGCCTCTACGACGAACTTTACAAGAACGGTATCCGACTCGACCAGGACCCGCCGCGGGTCTCCGTGCGGAAAAAGCACAAGGACGGCATCACCGTCAACTCGAGCGTCGACCTCGATCTGGACGAGGAGACGGTCACAGACGTGCTCCGCGAGCGCGGCTACGTCAACGCCACCGTGACCGTCGGCGAACAGCTCGACATCGACCGACTCATCGACGGCGTGATGGACAACCGCGAGTACGTCCCGTCGCTCGTGACCGTCAACAAAGCCGACCTCATCGAACCGGACTACCTCCCGACTGTCGAGGAAGACCTCCGCGAGCACGATATCGACCCCGACGAGACAATCTTCATCAGTGCCGAAGAGGAGAAGGGACTGGACGCGCTTCGGGAAGCAATCTGGGAAGAACTCGGCCTCATCCGCATTTATATGGACAAACCCGGTCGGGGTGTCGACCGCGACGAGCCGCTCATCCTCCGGGAGGGTGACACCGTCGAGGACGCTTGCGAGAAACTGGGCGGTGAGTTCAAGGAGCGATTCCGCTTTGCGCGGGTCTCCGGGCCGAGTGCCAAACACGACGAACAGCAGGTCGGGATGGACCACGAACTGGCCGACGAAGACGTGCTCCGGATTCTCCGCCGGAAATGAACCGGCGACTCGCGGCCATCGTCGCGCTCGGACTCGTCCCGTGGTCGTTCGTCCTCGCCGGCGACGAACTCACGCTCGTCTTCGCCTTCGGACTCGTCGACCCACAGCCGTTCCACCTGACGGATACGTACACGTACGTCACCGCGTACACGCGCGGATTGCCCCGATTTCTCCGAGCGTGGCCCGCCGGAGCCGGCGTCTACCTGCTCGCACTCGCCAGCGCCGTCTCTGGAGTGCTTTTGGACTTCGAAGACCGGCGCGTAACTGCCCTTTTGCTCGTCCTCGTCGGGCTGACCCAGCTTACGTTCGCGTGGGGCTTTACCCGCCGTGCGCTGACGGTCGCGTTCCCGCTGGGGACTGTCCTCTCGTGGACGATCGTCTGGTGGTTCGACTGGGAGACGCTTCGGACTGCCGTTCCGGCGAGTTCGTAGCCAGGCATCACGCTTTTCGTCCGTGCGTTCGTGCACATTGACGATGAGCGGAACACTCGACCACGTCATGATGCGCGTCGAAGACCTCGACGAATCGCTCGACTGGTACCAGACGCACTTCGGCTACGAGGAGGTCGGCCGCTGGGAGGCCGACACCTTCACGAACGTCTATCTGCAGGCACCCGACGCCCACGACGACGGCGCCTTCCTCGAACTCACGTACAACCACGACGGCCGCACGTACGACTTCGGCGACGCCTGGGGACACATCGCCGTGCGCGTGCGCGACGTATACGATGTGTACGATCAACTCCTCGAGGAGGGCGTCGAGGACTACCGCGACCCCGACTCCTGCGGTGGCTCGTATGCCTTCGTCACCGACCCCGATGGCCACGAAATCGAACTGGTCGAGCGCGACCACGGCGCACAGTGGAGTCTCGACCACACCATGATTCGCGTCGAGGACGCCGACGAGGCGATCGGCTGGTACACGCGAAAACTCGACTACGACCTCTTTCGCCGCGAGGAGTTCGAGGACTTCGCGCTGTACTTCCTGAAACCCGGCGACGCCCCCGACGAGGCGATGTCGGTCGAACTCACATACAATTATGACGGGCGCACGTACGAGATGGGCGACGCGTGGGGGCACGTGGCCGTGCGCACAGACGACCTCGGAGAATACTGGGAGACGTTGATGGGACGCCACGCTGAGGACTACCGCGACCCGGAGAGCTGTGACAACCGCTACGCCTTTACGAAGGACTGCGACCGCCACGAAATCGAGATTGTCGAGCGGTAGTGGTAGGTGTCTCCTTCAGTCGGTCGCTGCTTCGTCGAGAGACTCCCGAATCTCGCGGAGATATCGAACGAGCCACTCCAGTTCGTGCTGGAGATGCTGATACACCGCTGTATTATCGATTTCGTCCCCGTATCTGTGAGTAAGAACGTTTCTGAACCCCGCCGCCTGTTGCATTCGCTCGCTGGTCTCTGTCGACAGAATACCGTGTTCTTCGAGTGCAGCGAACTGGCCGGCGTTCGTTTCGGGTATCGACGCATCGAGCGCTCGGAGCATCAACGCTGCGATGTCGATGCACGCTTCGATTGCGGTCTGGAACTCTCGTTCGACGATTGCCCGCTGCTCTCGGTCCGACGCGTACGTTTCGATGTCGAGTGACTGTTTCCGTGACAGCACCGTCACCGCCTTTTCGACGTGTTCCGTCTTGTCTACAATTCGTGCCTCGACATCGTCTGGAACGGTCACACCTGCCCCTCTAGTCGGTCGAGAATCCCGTCGAACCGCTCCATCCGCTCGTCGTGTGTCTCCTCTTTGGTAGCCTCTTCGAACCGCTTCCGGTAGGCATCGAGCGTCGACTGGTCTCCCAGTAGTACGACCCCGGTTTCGAGTGCCGACAGGCCCACTTCAGGACGAATCGTCTCCAGGTCCGCGATGTCGACAGCATCCATACCGAGTGTTCTGCTGAGTTCTGTGGTCAGTTCGATTCGAGACTGCAACCGTTGGGCTGCGGAGAGTTCAGGCGCGAATCCAACGGCAATATCAATGTCGCTCTCTGGTGTGGTCGGCCCGTGAAGCTGTGATCCGTAGAGAAGCGCACACTCGATGGGATACGCTTCGAGTACCTCCGTGATTTTGTCAGTGCTGATGTCGAGTGTACCCATCTCTTCCGGACGCTCTCGCATGTCCGATAGTTGCACTGCGGCCGTCTTATAAGTAGCGAGCGACCCAAATCTGTGCCACTGGGTCTATCGGTATACGTTCCACAGTGTGATACGACTCTAACCACTACTGACCTCATAGCAATGTGCCTGAAAGAGTCAAACTCAGATGATTCGGAGGAACTCCGCGCCCGTGTCCGCCGAATCATCGCCGAAGACCGGGAACTCTTTGACGAACTTGACGAGTAGGTCCCCCGCTTTTTGATGCGACTTTCCGGGTTCGACAAAATGGACTCCGGAACGTCGCACGTCCTCGACTTCGAGCGCTGACAGACCAATTCGGGGCAGGTGCTCTGAGAGCTGTAACAACCAGTACGCGTTCACGAAAGACCGCGACGGGCACGAAATCGAAGTCGTCGAGCGGGAGGACCTGGGTGTCGTTCCTACTCCTCTGCTTCCGAGAGAATTTTGAATACAGTTCGTCAGAAATCCAGAAGCCGGCTTCGCGGAGTCTGTCGAAGAGTGCGAGGTTCAGCAGTGGTGACGTGTCCGAGACGACGAGCTGGTTACCGGGCATATTCGAGGTCGTCGGCGAGTTCCGAGTCAGTGTAGTGGCGCGGTATCTCGCGCTCGCCGAGTAACGTGTGGAACTCGCGTTTCGACATCTCCGCCAGCGCACGAGCCTTCCCAAAGGATAGGATATCCTGCGCGTAGAGCGAGATTGCCAGTTCCCGTTTCATCGCCTCCGGGCGGTCCTTCTCGGGGACCTGCAACGCGTCGTACACTTCGTCGTCGATTTCGATAGTCGCTATGGCTGGATATTGGATGAGGCGAATATTGAGTGTTTGGCCCTCTCCGACTGCGACAGTCTCGAGACCGGGACGCTCGACCGGTCGCACCGACCGAACACTTATTCACAAAAGCGGCGTACAATTCCACGATGGGAACGACAACAGATCCGGGTGACGAAGAGGGTGTGGAGTTCCTGTACGAAGAGGACTTGGTGACCGCGCGGGATATCGAGAGCGGCGTCGCCGCAAGCGGTGAGACGAAGGCGGCAGCGCTGGCGATGCTGGCAGACGCGCTCACGCTACACGAAGGCGGGGGCGAACCGATCGACGACGAAGACGAGTTTCTTCGGGAAATCGGCATCGACCCCGAGCGTATCGAAACCGACGATACCCCTCCTCAGTGGCTCGAGTAGATGGTCTATGCAGCCATGTGTTTGCGCCGGGTGTCCTCGCTCGCTTCGCTTGTTCGCGTGAAGGCTCGTGTCCAATCCGCACACGTACTGAAGCGACCAACCGTGCAGAGAGGTTACTGATTATCGAGTAATTCGTAGAAGGTTCTCGGCTCGACGATTTCGATGCCGCGGAATGACTCCAACGAGAGTAAATGTCCATCACCAGACACGAGGTAGTCAACATCGCCTGCTACTGCTGCTTCGAGGAACTTGTCATCGTCCGGGTCATCTTCAACAGCCGTGATGTCCATCTGTGGGGAAACGAACTCAGCAAAATACCGAATCGTTTCGACTTCGTCTTGTACTTCGTTCTCGTTCATGTGGAATCGCTCTGGATACTTGAGAAGCGTTTCACGGAACTCGGTGAGCGTCTCAACGGAGACGACAATCTGGTACTCGTGGTTAAATCCTCTGACGAGTAACTCATACGGGACGCCAGTCGCAATGACGCCGGAAATGAGAACGTTCGTGTCGAGGACAGCCCTCATTCATCATCGCTCCGTGCCTCGTGAACAAGTTGAGACACTTCCTCGGGAGAGGCAGCAACTGTTTCTGCACGCTGTTCGACTCGCTGTTGAAACTCTTCGACTGACGGGAGGTCGACTTTCTTCAACACCAGTCCGTACTCTGTCGGCACGACCATGAGTTTCGTCCCCTGTTCCAGCCCAAACTGCTCGCGCAGGCTGCTCGGAATCGTGATTTGCCCTTTCGAGGTCACTGTGGTTACCTCAGGTTCGTCGGATGCCATACTGTGATTCTACGTAAGAATTTCTTACGAAGCAATTTGAATCTGCCGGTCGGTACGCACCTGCAGTGACTACCATCTTCGCTACACGAGATCTGATCCCTGAAGAGGGGGATTTCGACACTGCGGTCATTCTCTCACCGAGCGAGCTTCGCGAACTGAATCGGTTTCCCGGAAACTGTGTCCGTAATTCAGTCCGAAGATAGCAGTTGTCCCACCTGCTATTGATATAAATCACTCTGTGATATCCACTCACATGCGGCCCGTTCAAAGAGAGCCAAACGGGACAGACAGCTAACAAGCCGGGTGATTTCGGCCATCGCGGCTGGTGTCAGACTGCATAGGGAACCACAAAGCATTTAATACATCCGCCGTACCTTTCCGATGTACCCCTGCCCATGGTGATAGCAGTGAGTAAACCGACGCTGGCGACGGCAGCCCGGTGTTGGAAGAGACGAGTTCGGTCGAAAGCTCCTATCGCCGCAGATAACACACATAGCAAACTATGACAAGCAAATCAGACAAGATGCGCGGCCTGTTCCTGGCTGCGATTATGGTAACCAGCGTCTTCGTTGGTTCCATCGCGTTCGCTGGGACAGCCGCAGCGGCTGCAAACGCTGTCTCAGTCGACAGTGCAGTCGAATATAATTCAGGTAACGTAGAACTCGTTCTTAATGATACAGCTGACGGTGCTGGTACAATTGATGAGGGTAACGTTCAGGTCTACGTAGACGGCACCCAAATCATTGAGGACGGTGACAGTACGGGTAACCTAGCTGACTTCAATTCCGATATTACGACGGTTGATGGATTTAGTGGAGATACTGACCGTGTCGAGTTCGATCTCGGTGCCGATGTGACTCCCAACCGAAATCTGACTGTCGTCATTGAAGATGTTGATGATGATGCTAACACTGCGACCAATGACCTCGTCGCAAAAGACCTGACGGTCACGTCCCAGGACATTTCACAAATTGGAAGCGACAAACGCACCTATCAGGGTGAGACTGTCGCAATCGTCGCAGACACCGCCCAGTCCAGTGGGACGGACGTTGTCATCGACGGCCCGAGCGGCGTTGTCCTTGACGGGAACACCGGTGACAACAGCAAAGTTCTGACCCGAAGCACCGAAAACCTGGAACTCGGCGGCGAGTATCAGGTTGACTTCGGTTCCACCGGTACATTCGACCGGAACTTCACGGTTAACAACCTTCAGCTCAGCGCTGAAGCAGTTAGTACGGATGTCACCGCAGGCGACGATATCGAAGTTGATGCTTCGGCTATCCGTGGCCCCGCAGGTCTGACGGTCGAAGTTGATGGTCCTGAAGACAGCAGCGTCAGTAACACGACTGGCAGCCTTGACGGCAACGGTGAAGCGTCGTTCGACCTGCCTACCGAGGATGACAGTGACGATTACGGTGACTACGTTGTGACCGTTATCGACAACCGGACTGGTATCGAAGCTTCGACTGACACGATTACTGTCAGCGAAGGTGCCGAGTCCGATGCTGCATTCGAAAATGTCGAAACCGAACAGCGTGGTGACATCGCTAACATCACCGTCAGCCTGACTGGTGACGCAACCCACGCGACGCTCGCACTCGGTACCGACAACAGCGCGTACGAAACGAACGTCACGGTCGAAGACAAGAACGAAGACGGCGAAGTTACCCTGCAGTGGAACTCGTTCCTCGCTGACAATCGGTCGGCGAACAACCCCGCTGAAATCGGTAACAACTACGACGCTGGTGGCGACGACATCCAGTGGTCGGCTGTTGGTGACGACGAAGTCACTGGGACCAACGTCTCCACCGAAATCGGTGCTGGCCCGCAGCACGTCATCGCAACCGGTACGTACACGATGAACGTCAAGCCGGGTCAGAGTACAGTCGAACGAGCTACCGACCGTAGCACGATCACGCTCGAAGAGCGTGACTCCTCGTCCGTTCAGCTCTGGACCGCACCTGCGGGTGCTGACGAAGATATCTCCAGTGTCTCGGACATCACTGATGCTGCTGACGCTGGTACGCTCACCCAGACTGAAGATATCGCAAAGAACGACGTGCTGGTCGCCCAGATCACCGCTGAAGGTCTCGAAGGCGCCTTCGAGAACCAGACGCGTGTGTCTGACGGTGACACCGAAGCGTGGTACAACCTGACCGCCAATCAGACAGTCTACCTCAACCACACCGAGCAGGTTGGTTCCAGTTCGAACCAGTCTCCGGCAGAGATCAAAATTGCAGCTGGTACCAGTGGAGTCTCCGTCATCGGTGACGCAGACAGTGACACGTACTACGTCATCCACGACACCGATGACATCTCAGCTATTGAGGCTGACGAAACCTACAACACCGAGTTCAGGTTCACGTCTCAGGGTAACAATTCGGCCAACTTCGGTCTGATTGCCCCGAACGCTGATGATGAATTCGAAGACGAAGTCACCGAGACTTCCTTCGAAGTCTCTGACGGCAGCGCAACGATCGACACTGAGGACGACATGATCACCGTCAGCCAGGCTGACGGACAGGAAATCTCCGGAACGTCGACCTACGCGCCAGGTACGGAACTGGATCTCGTGATCCAGTCCGAATCTGGTTCCAGTAGCCAGTTCGTTATTGACCCCGAGACGTTCGAGGTCAGTGAGGATGGCACCTGGTCGGTCACGGCTAACTTCAGTTCCTACAACGTCGGTTCGACGTTCACCGCCGATCTAACCAAAGCATCGGACGGTAGCGACGAAGACGTTGATGTCGATGGTGAAATCCGTGGTCCGCCTGAAGTGATCTCGCTTGAGTTCAGCGACCAGGAACGCCGCGGCGAAGTCGTCGTGGTTGACTCGGTTGAACTCAACGATGGTGGCTTCGTTGCCATCCACGAAGGTAGCGCAAGCGGCGATGTCATCGGTGTCAGCGACTACATCGATGAGAACGACGCGACGCAGAACCTGCGCATCACGCTCGACGAGCCGCTCGACTCCGACACGACGCTCGTCGCAATGCCGCACCTCGACACGAACGGCAACGAAGAGTTCGACTTCAACGGTAGCGACGTCGACGGTCCGTACACGGAGAACGGCTCCGCTGTGACCGCAACGGCAAACTACTCCGTTGAAGGTTCGGAAGCTGACTTCCAGGTTTCGAACCTCGACCCAACCGAGGCGACCGCGACGGCAGGCGACACGGTTGACGTCTCCGCCACGGTCTCCAACGAGGGTAACGCAGAAGGCACGCAGACGGTCGAACTCCAAGTCGACGGCACCTCCGTTGACAGTGAGGAAGTCACTCTCGGCGCTGGCGAGAACGCCACTGTCGAGTTCTCCGCTGACACGTCCGGTCTCGAGGCCGGCGACCTCACGCACGGTGTCTACACTGACGACAGCAGTCAGGAAGGTACCCTGACGGTTGAGTCGGACGGCGGCGACGAGACGCCGACGCCGACTCCGACCCCGGAACCGTCCGATGACGACGGAACCGCGACCGCCGAACCTTCGGATGACGACGGTGACGACACCGAAACCACCGAGGGTGAATCCGGTCCCGGCTTCGGCATCATCGTGTCCGTTCTGGCCCTGCTCGGAGCTGCGCTCCTGGCAGCCCGCCGGAACAACTAACGACTGACAACTAACCGAACTCGCGTTCGGTCCCCTACATTCTTCATTTTTTCACAGGCCGCGAGCGCCTGCTGTCTCCACCTGCGGCGGTGTGGCCGCTGTGCACGTAACGACAAGACATATATTTCGGTTCGCCATACTGCCGGGCAGTGATATTCGACCAGCTCTGGGCGGGGCTCGACGCCTTCGGCGCGTACTCGACGCCGCTCGGATGGATGGCTATCGGGCTCTTTCTGCTCGGTGCCGCACTGGAGTACTACGACCGGGAGTACGCCCGGCCGGCCGTCGCACTCGCGTGGGTCGTCTTCGGCGTCTTCTGGCTGTCGCTGGTCCACCACTTCATCTTCGTCCAGCGGAGCGTCATCGAAGGACTCGGGAGCATCCTCGCGATTCCGCTGGCGCTTTATCTGGCCGCGCTCCTCTGGCGGGGCCGCGACTCGCTGTTCGTCTTCTCCCGAGCGATTGCTATCATGGGCGTGGTCTACTTTTCGGTCGTCTCGATTCCGGTCGTCAGCCAGACACTCATCGAGGCAGTGACCCGGCAGACCGAGTTTCTGATCAATCTGCTCGGGTTCGAGCCGGAGGTCGTCAGTGGCACGCAGATTACCACGGCCGACGGGTCCACGTTCGAGATCGCGAAGAAAGAAAACCCCTTCCGCAGCACGTTCGTCTTCGACGCGTCCGATGTCTCCTACATGGAACAGCCGATCATCACGTACACTATCGTGATGGCCTGTACGGGCCTCGGGAGCATGGCGATCTTCATCGGTCTCATACTCGCCGTGCGGGCGCCGGCCGAACGGAAACTCCGGGCGCTCGCGGTGTCGATCCCCGTGATTTACGTGCTGAACCTCTTCCGGAACGTCTTCATCGGAATTACCTTCGGCAACCAGATGACGAACTTCTTCCCCGACGTGGTCATGGCGCTGTTCTCACTGGAGTCCCAGTGGCAGGTGTCCTACATCATCTCCGACCGGATTATCGCACAGGGGCTCTCCGTCGTCGCACTCGTGGTGATTACGTGGCTCGTGGTGCGTGAGCTTCCGGAAGTCCTTTCGATAATCGAGGACGTGCTCTACGTGCTCACCCGCCGAGAGTACGACCTGCAGGACGCGCTGGGTTTCGCACCGCCAGAGAGCGACCCGGCCTAACTGTCGACCGGCGCGCCGGCGAGTTCTCGCAGTGCGTCCCGTTCGAGCGGGTGGAGGTCACCAGGGAGCACCAGCATGTGAAGCGGGTCGCCGAACGACTGGTCCGTGAGCGCTGAGAGGGTGTCTGCGACGACCGTCGGGTCGTCGCTCCCCGCTTGTCCGACGACGACGCCGAGGCGGTCGAGACCGGCGTCGGCGAGCAAGCGGGCGGCGTGGTCGCCGGTCATGTAGTCCTCGTGTTCCCGGTCGATGTCGAGATAGACGAGCGTGTGGAGGTCCCGTTCGGCGTTTGCGTCGATGGTGTCGATGACGCTCGCTGGGACGCCGTCACCGCCGTGCGAGCGCTCGAAGGGGAGCGTGGTGGCTTTTCCGAAGCGGTAGTTCTGGAGGCCGGTGAGCGAGCTGGCGGCGGTCTGTGCGGTGGTGCCGTGGACGACGCGCGTCTCGATGCCGCGGTCGATCGCGCGTAGTCGGAGGTCGACGTGCGTCGTCGAAATCATCGGGTCGCCGGCGGTGAGAAAGGCGGCGTGTCCTGACTCGGCAGCGTCGAGTATCGGACCGGGGTCCTGTTCGACGCCGGCACGGTCCCGAACAGTAATCTCGATGTCGTGGGTCGATTCGACGGTTTCGATGGTCGTCCCCGCGAGAAAGCTGGTGTAGAACTCCGCGAAGGCGCGGTCAGCGTCCGCGAGTGCGTCTTTTCCCTGGAGTGTAATCGAGCGTTCGTCGTAGAGTCCGAGACCGATGAACGTCAGCATACTCGCCAATCGAGGGGGATGCGAATAAACGCGCCGAACGTCAGGCTTACCGCACCCGACCCCGGAGGTGCGTGCATGTCGGTTCCGTGTGTGCGCGTCGAGCGAGCGGCGGGCGAACAGACCCGCGCGTCGCTGGCCGAACTGGATATCGTCGATGACGCCCACGAAATCGTGGTCGAGGACGGGTGGCTGTACGTGCCTGTGACTGACCCCGCCGCTGTGCCGCCGGCGTACGACGTGGTGCACCGCGAGATGCCCGAGCGGGAGACCCAGACGATGCCCGCCGATGTGCTCGACTTTTCGCCGTCCTACGAGCGACTCGGCGACATCGCCATCGTCGACGAGGACGACCCCGACCGGGCAGCGGCACTCGCCGAGGCGCTGATGGAATCGGCCATTCCGGTGAAATCCGTGCTCAATCGTGCATCGAAGATTCAGGGAACAGAGCGGGTCCGCGACTGGGAGATTCTCGCGGGAACCGAGACTGAGGCCGTCCACCGGGAGTACGGCTGTTCGTTCGCCCTCGACCTCGCCGACGTGTACTTCTCGCCACGACTGGCGACCGAGCGCCACCGCGTCGTCGAACAGGTTCGAGAGGGCGAGCACTTTTTCGATATGTTCGCCGGGGTTGGGCCCTTCGTCGTTCCGGCGGCGAAACGCGGCGCGACTGCCGTCGGTGTCGATATCAACGACGATGCGACCGAGTATCTCCGGGAGAACGCCGACCGAAACGACGTGAGTGAGCGCGTGACGGCAATCTGTGGGGACGTTCGGGATGTCGCCGCCGACTACGAGGACTGGGCTGAGCGCATCGTGATGAACCTGCCACACAGCGCCGACGAGTTTCTCGAGACGGCTGTCACGCTCGCCGGCGAGGAGTGCGTGATTCACTACTACGACATCCAGCACGAGGACGACCCTTACGGTCCCGGTGAACGGGCGATTCGCGAGGCAGCAGCGGGTGACTACGACGTGACCGTTGAGACGCGCCACACTGTCCGCTCGTACGCGCCACACGAGTTGAACGTGGTACTGGACGTGCGGCTCAGCCGAGCCTGACTGGACCAGTCCGGTAGTGGTTCTATGCTGCTGCTCGTTGTAGGGCTGGGTATGGACCTGCGACAGTCGGTCTCTGGCTGGGCGCTGTTCGTGGTGGGCGTTGCTGGCCTCGGTGTCAGTTGGGTACTGACGGGTCCGATGGCGGCTGGTGTCGGCCTTCTGTCAGTCGCGTGTCTGGCAGTTGGCGTCCTTATCATCGGCACCGGCGGCAGTGATGACGAAGTCCAGACGAGCGGTTAGTCCCGTCTGGATTCGCAATCCTTATAGCGGTTATCGACACAAGAAAGAGGTGCACACGGAAGGCGAAGCCTGCCGGTGTCCTGCAACGCAGGGCTCGGAAGACGAAGTCTGCCGGTGTAGCTCAGACTGGCTAGAGCGATTCCTTCGTAAGGAATAGGCCGAGGGTTCAAATCCCTCCACCGGCTTACATAAAAAGGGTTCAATTCCTTCTTGCGATTCCACCATATAAACAACCTATTCCTGTATGTTCTAATGATACTGTTTAGTTCTGACTTTTCTCAGCAGGAGTTTGGCCATTTGGCGCTTGATTCGGCCGTTCGTGGTTGGAGTGGTATCTAAATCGCCGCAGTCAGCGTTTCGTGCTGGATTGATTGCTCTGCTAACACAAGTGCAAGCGGGCAATTCGCATGGTGACAGTGTGAAACCATTTTCGATGCGGTTTCTATCTTGATAGTCAAGCCGACCGATTAATTCACGACGCACGAGGACAGTTAGATAGTTTGTAGCATCGATGAGAGATTCTGTGTCGGCGACATCTGTTTCTCGTAAGTCGATGTAGGAACGCCGTCATCAGAATCTGAAGCGTTCTGATTGGCTAACGGAAGGTTTCCTCTCGTGGACACTACAGGGTTAGTACCACGTTGACTGAACACGTCGGCTTCAAGCAGTAATTTCGAGACTGTACCGACGTCGCATACAGCCACTTTTTCCCGCCGTCAACCTTGATTTGTTTCTCGTCACCCGCGACGCCGTCGGCGGGTAGACCCTGTGACTTAGACAGTGTATAAACCCAGTTCCAGACCGCTCCGTGAGTACGATCGACACCTAACAATTCTAGATTGCAACAGCCTCTAGCAGCGACCCTACTGTATCGAGACGCACCCCAAACCACCGGACGGGTGTTAGGACGCGCTTGTTCTCCCAAAACGTCTTCGCTGTCCTCATCTAACGTTTCGCTGAGGAGGTCCGTGGGTTTCATGAGCACTTTCCGATACGCTTGCTTACTTTTCAACCCCTCAACCAGATAGTGCCTACATGACGTTTACTATGACATACTCTACTGTTAGGATACTGATTACTATTTAACAGTACACTGCTTGGGATACCATGGGAGATAAGAACCCCATTTCAGAAACCACCGTAACAGACAACAATACCACTACTGTCCCAAAACCTGTTCGGAACCGAGAAAAGATCAGTTCTGGCGATACTCTTGGTTGGTTTATTGAAGAGGGTGAATGGATCGTAATAAAAACGGACGGTGCAGGTGGTGATCAAGAGTGAACTTTCACTCTCCGGTTAGTTTAGTTCTTGGAGCCGACTGTCCATATTGCGAAAGGGGGGAGCTCACTCAGAAGCAGTACAAGGGGACGAATGCCGCAGTCTGTACGGCGTGTGATGTACCTCTTGTTAGGGATCTACAACCATGACAAGCGGCGTTTCACTAATCATCCCAACGTACAACGAGCGCAGGAACATTAGCGGAATCGTCGCCTACAGTCTTGAGGCACTGGAGGATTACGATGCCGAAATAATCATCGTTGACGATGATTCACCGGATCTCACCTGGCAAGTTGCGAAAGACCTCTTTGGCGACAATAATCGGGTCACGGTTATCCGCCGCACAGACGAAAGTGGGCTTGCGACAGCCGTCACGCGTGGGTTCGAGGAGTCCACCAAGGACTACTGTGCCGTGATCGACGCAGACTTCCAGCATCCTCCAGAAAAGCTACCTGAGCTCGTTGACGCTCTCGATAACGGCGCCGACATCGCGATCGGGAGTCGTTACACCGACGATGCTGGGGTCGAAAATTGGCCGGTCTTCCGGAAGATGATAAGCTGGGGAGCGTTGGCGCTAGCGAAAGTTAGCGTGAGCTCAGCATATGGAATCTCTGATCCCATCTCCGGTTTCTTTGCCGTCCGGTGTAACATCCTTGAAGGTGTTGAGCTCAATCCTAGCGGGTACAAGATACTCCTGGAAGTACTCGCGCGCGCTAATTACGATACTGTCACCGAAATACCGTACACCTTCACAGGGCGCGAGCGCGGTGAGAGTAATCTCACTGCCTCCGAGTACAAGGCGTTCGTGAAACACTTACTCAACCTCCGATTCCAGGACTCGGAAGCTACCAAGAGTACATCAGTCACTGACGGCGGAACTGCAGGCAAAGATGCTGGACAGACCAGAATCGCAATCTGCACCCACTTCTCGATTGAGCACTTCCGTGGTGGGGAAAAGTGGGCAGTCAATCTTGCAAACCATCTGGCAGAAGACGACGCCATCGATGTCTCGATCCACTCTCTCCCCTACGCACCAGGCGGCAAACGGAAAGTCAACGCTGAGCAGGTAATAGATGACCCTGTTGACTACTCCGAATCCTGGAGACACGATCTCTCCAATGTCGACACTGCGTACGTTTTCTACCATCCAGGTGCGAAAACCCTGAACTTCCCTGGAGCAGACCGATATATCGCCGGGATTCACTCGTGGCTCTACGTCTCTCCCAATATCATTGAGGATCACTATGGAGCAGTTCCGACAGCGGTCAAACTTCTGTATCGGACACTCGGGGAGTCCGATCTGGCACAGTACGACACGGTTCACTCGGTAACACCGGTGTTCGACTGCGATCACGAAGACAGCGTCTTTATTCCCAATTTTATCGATACAACTCTGTTCCGCCCAGATCGATCTCCACTGAATGACGAATTTACTGTCCTCGTAACCTCCGCCCACATCGAGGAGAAAGGGTGGGACATGTCGAAAGAGATCACTGCTCGGATTCCAGACGATATATCGGTTGTTACCACCGGGACAGCTGACACTCCACACATAGATGGACTAGGGGTCTTGACTGAACAGGAACTGGCGGATATCTACTCGAAAGCACATGTCGTCCTCCACCCAGCCCGAGTCGATACGGATAGCATGGTAATCAACGAGGCTTGTGCCTCTGGGACGCCCGTCGTTACAACATCGCTCATTAGTCACGTTCGCGAAAACGATGCGATCCTCCAGGGGGATACGACTGGAGAGATGGCTGCTTTGATCGAAGGGATCCTCGAAGAGTATCGGACAGATCGTGAGACATACGAGTCCCGCTGTAATCTTGCTCGCAGGCTCGCTGCCGAACGGAGTATCCCGACGGTCATGACCAGGCTCAAGCATCTGCTTACGACGGGAAGCGAATCGATCCCTGATGTCGAGCCTACTCTCCCAGAGCGCTCCAAGCCCACTGAGAACGATGACTTGCAGCCCGTGGTTGGTGGGGTAGCGGATGAGTAGGTTCTCCCTTACTGACTCAACGTGGTCACTTGACACCGCCAAGAACCGGCGGTTCATCAAATATCTACTCGTTGGTGCCGCGGGGGTGGGGATCAACCAAGGTATTTTGTACCTTGCCACCGGGATTATCGGGCTGGCGTATCTTATCGGAGCCTTCCTAGGACAGGCAGTAAGCCTGACTGTCAACTACGCACTTAACGACGCCTGGACTTGGAATGAGTACGGCTCATCAGGCTGGAAAGCATGGGTCTGGCGTGGACTCAAGTACGGTGGCACGCGAGTCGTGGGGATCGTCATCCATCTAATTACCCTGATAGCCCTTGTCGAGCTCTTCCAGATTCACTACCTAATCGCGAACCTCTTTGCGATCGGGGCTGGTATTGCTTGGGGGTTCGGCGCAAGCGACGTATTAGTCTGGAAAACAGACCACTCGTACACACTTACCACCCATCTTCGGGATCGCTGGAGTATCGTCGACGAGACGGTCAGCCGCGACACTCAGCACATCCTTGCACTGGCCCTTGTTCTCTTCATCGGGCTCACCGTATACATGATCCTCCTGTACCGCAGCTTCTGGATGACCGGTGGCGACTTCGGTTCATACGTACACGCGTTCGAGACCACCCGCGAAGGTATCAGCTTCATGCATACCGGTCGCTACCGAATCGGGAACCTAACGAGTGCCTATTGGGGAGAACACTTCACTGTGACTTTATTTGCTGTGTACCCGATTTACTGGCTGTTCCCTGCCCAGGAAACACTCTTTATAATCAAATCAGCCAGCCTTGCACTCAGTATCCCCATCTTGTGGATCGTTGCTCGTGAGCACCTATCAGTCCGCTTGGCAAAATTCACCGTACTCGCTTACGCACTGAACCCGTTTCTCTACTCAGCATGGCTATTTGACTTCCAGGAACAGATATTCCTGCCAACACTGATCTTGGGGGCGTACTATCTCTATCTGAAACAGCGTCACAAACTGTTTTTGCTAGCGATTGCTGCAATATTGCTGACCAATGAATTTCTAGTCTTCATCATCGGCGGCTCGATCTTTGGATTCATCGCAGCGACCTCCCGCTCGAGCACCCGTTCACTTCGCGACGAATGGTATATTTTCGTTGCAATGGCAGCAATGGTCGTCGGGACACACTTACTGTCTGGGTACGTAATTTCGCAGTACAACCAGTTCACGGGGATTCCCGTTACAGCGATTGCAGAGCCATTCCGGCCGTTCATCGAAACCCAGCGGGTTAGCACTGGTGAGCTCGTCTCCCTCATGCTGAGTCACCCGTTGCTCATCTGGGAGAGCATCACAATGGACATGATGCAGAAGTCCATTTTCCTCGTGATGTTTTTTGTCCCCGTCGCGTTCATGTCACTGTTCGACGAACTCACTATCACCAGCATAGCCCCCTTCATTGGGTTTGCTTGGCTGTTCTCCGGGTCCGAAGTGTACTACATGTTCGGTGCCCACTACCCACTGTATCTCCTCCCGTTCCTGTATATCGGCGCAGTCAGGGTGATCGGGAGACTTTCGTTTACTACCGAATCCCGGACCCTCATGAAGCGGATTTTCATCGCGATTCTCGTGCTGAATGTCATAGCCGGGCTGAGCACAGGGATCGAACGCCAGGCGGTCCCCCAAGAAAACGATCACACCGACACAGTCAACGCTGCCATCGAGTCAATCCCAGAGGACGCATCGCTTGTCACACAAAACGAGATCTACCCACATGTGGCAGATCGGCCAACCGCGTTGTTCATCGGGTCCTCGAAAAAGTACCAGAAATATACGACACTCTACGACGTTAAGAAGCCGGAGTACATAATGTTCGATACCAAAATAAATATTCGTCCAGAGAACTGGGCAAAAGAAGTCCAGCAAGCCTACCAGGATCAACTAGGTGACGAATACGGGCTGTACCGGTATCAGGATGGTATTTGGATTTTCAAGAAAGGGTATGAAGGTAAACCCCAGGGTATCACTCACAAGTACCGTCTGCCACACAAGTCCTACAGCGCTACTGAGCTCTCGGTTGGTTCTGGGGTTCTCTACGACAACAAGATTGAGAGTACGCACGGGCGCGAGAACGAAATCATCTGGTTCGGCCCGTACGAGTCGCTTCCCCCGGGAACCTATAACGTCACCTACCGGGTTAACGTCGACAGCCAGAGCGAAGACTCCGGTTTGCGGCTGGAAGCCGTGAAAGACCCGAATCTCGATCCACTCGCGAAAACAAACATTAGCCATACCGACGGCTGGGAAAGTATCACTTTCACGCTCACTTTAGAGAACTATACCTCGAATCTAGAGTTTAGAGGCATGAGAAAGGGAAATAGTGGTACAATCGCCGTTCGTAACGTCACAGTTGAACCAATCACAAAGACAGTACCAACAAACCCCGCTAATACAAATAACACTCAACGGTAATATCATTTTGACCCATTGACGCTAATTGGGATAGTGGGGAGAACAATACCTTTCTAACTCTTTTGGAAGAGTTCCCACATACTGTTGTAACTCTTCACAAATTGACTTCTGACTCAGAATCTTTCAGTGGACCCAGGGAGTGGTAGGGGTAAACAGGTACGAGTTTGGACGGTGAATTATATTTTCCAGTAAACCGCTCTAGAGACCTCGGGACTTAAACGTATAGAATATAATGTGGGAAAATAAAGAATTATATTCTACTTCAACAATCGGCATTGAACTGTACTTTGTGGACATCTACTCTCTCACTAAAAGTATTGTCAGATTTGAGTAAAGGTGTAACTGAGATATATGAACTAATCTAAAACGACTGCAGCGAAGATCTGGTGTACTACCCTACGAAACCCCTTAGAAGTACATGCTCCAACTATTATGTCTCCAAAAGACCGTATTCGCGCGAATTTCGCGAATATCTGCGAACCCCGCGCAAAAACTAGTGATACTGTTTTCACCTTCAGACCAAAATCCCTGATTCACAATCATAATTGTGAAACGCAAAGCGTAGATGAGCATTCTTCTGGTTCTGTGACGATGGGAAACGCAATTTCGAAACTTAGGCCAAAAATCACTAAAAAATGCTACTTTCAATCTCATGTCCTGCCATGACCGATGTTGGAGCGAAAATAACCACAGCGCTGCCGCTCACACTCGGGCGAACACACACCAAGGTCGGCGGGGTCAGTTGCGGGGGGCGGGAGGTGGGTCACCGCGATCGACAGGAGTGTCCGGGGCGGTCATGGGTGACTCACCCCGTTGGTCGCGACAGTCGTCCCTCGTGAGGTTCCAAACCGCCAACGACCACCTACTAGTGTCCTCTAGGGGTACGTTGGTGGTTTTACCGAGCCCGAGGTCGAGCAGGGCGTCGGCGACACCGTCCTCCCGATACACGTCGGCTCCGTGGTCGCCGTCGCCGGCGAACCGAACCACCCGGTCGTCGTCGACGAGTCGCCGGAGCGTTTTTCGAACATGCTCTTTCGTACAGCCAACGGCGTCGGCGAGCTCCCGCGTGGTCGCGCTCGGTTGGTCGGCGAGTGCGTCGAGTATCGCCCGTTGGGTGTCGGTCGCCAGCCACTCGACACCCCCCACCTGAAAGTCGGCGAACCCGGTAGGGACGGCGTCGGTATGGACGTACACCGTCGTCCGGTCGTCGTCCTTGGGAGCGCGAGCATACCGACCGGCGGCCTGGGCGACGTGATTTTCCCGAACGCTCTCGAGGGCCGCGCGGGCGGTATCGGCGTCGAGGCCATCGAAGGTCCGACCTTTCTCCCGGACAGTGTCGCCGTCCTCCGTTTTAGCCGTCGCGGGTTCGGCGTCGAGCCCTAACTCGGCGAGGACGTCGAGAATCATGTCGTCGCCGGGGTCCATACACCCGTACACATACCCCGCGTCGGCGTCGGCGAAGGCGTTGGGGTTCCGGCTTCTTTCCTGTCCGTAGTGAAGGGTTTGCTCGTCGGCGAGGTCGTCGTCGACGGTGTCGGCAAGTAGTCGCCGAACCACGGGCTCGACTTGAGCGGTGGTAATTGCGGTGTCGAACCCGTCGCCGTAGTGGGCCCGGAGAGCGTCGAGGACGGTCCGAACCCGCTCGTCGTTCATCCACTCCCGTGCGGCGTCACCGGAGCGGGGGCGGGTCGCGTCGCCCACCTGGACGATAGAGAGTCCGCGCTCGTAGCGACGCCACAGTCGCCGCTCGGTGGGGTCGAGGACGGCGTCGCGGGTCATGCCTGGCGCGGCGTTCAATTCCCACATGGGCATACTCGGGTGGGCGTCGAGCCCGACCACCGCGCGGGCCTGGGTAAAGTCGGGAGTCGCCCGAACCGTTCGGACAGTATTCTCGTCGTCAATCACGACAGAGAGCCACGTCCCGGCGTAGCCGTCGCCGTCGTCGGCGTCGAGCCGAGGGGGTTTGTGAAGCACTTTCGTACTCCGGCGGCCGTTTTTGTCGACGTCCTCCCACCTGAGCGCGCGCCACACCGCAAGGGTGAGGTCGGGGGCGAGGGTGTGGGCGTCGGGATCGTCGACGTACCACTCGGTCGGTGGGTCGGTGCCGAGGGCGTCGTCGACGGCGTCCTGTTCCGCGCCAGCGTCACTCCGGCCGCCGGTGGGATCGAACCGGGCGAGGGAAACGAACGCTTCCCACGTTTTCACGGGGGCGTCAATCACCCGAAGGTAAGCGTTCACCATCCGACGGATTCGCTCTTGCCCGAGGCCGGTCGTAAAGTCAGGTTGCTCGTCGAGGACGACGTTTACCCCGCGCCGGAGGGACGGGACATAGGCGAATTGGTGGGTCGCGTGAATCACATCGACGGCAGGTTCGCCGTCGTCATCACGAGGGAGCCCGTCCCACTGTGCGACGGCCGGACAGTCGCCGTCCTCGCAGCAGGGGAGCTCGTCGAGGGCCTGGTCGTTACGATCGCGGGCGAGCGCATGGGCCGTCGAAAAGGGGACCCCCTTCCCGTCACACTGCCGGTCGAACCACGCGCTCGCAGCGTCGCCGTCAATCGTAACGATTTGCTCGGGGGCGTCCTCGGCGTCGGGGTCCTCGACGGGGTCATGGTCGCCCCCGGCGACGGGACACCGCTCTTTCCGGCCTTTCAGGACCGCGCCGGTCGCGCCCGACGAGCGGGTAGTCTCGGCGGCGTCGTCGCGGGCGTCCCGCGTGGGGTGAAAGTGGACGACGGGGCTCTCGCCGGTGACATCCGCGTGGCGCCGCCAGGGCTCGTTCGAGACAGTGTAGCTTTTCCCGAGGGCGGTTGGGGCATCGAGGACGGTCGTATTGCCCTCCTGGAGCTCCCGGAGGACGGCGTCACGGAGACGGTCACGAGCGTCGTCGGTGGTCGGGATATTCAGATCGCGCTTTCTGGCGAACCGCTCGCGGTCGGTGCCGGTCAGGGCGTCGAGTTTCGCGAGGGGGAGCTCGGCGACGGGTTCGGTGTCGTCGCTGTCGTACTCAGGGATTGGCGCGCCGGCGTCGCGAGCAGCGTCGACGGCGCCGAACCAATCGCTCCCGGCGAGCCGGTCCCACGGGTCCGAGATAACCCCCTGCTCGGCCGCAAACAGGGAGAGGACACCGAAAGCCTCTCCATGCTTGTGGTCGTGAAAGACGGGCTCTCCCGGCGGACGGTGTAGACTGTCTCCCCCGGTGGAGGTCCGATAGGTCGACGGGTCCCACTTCTCCCACCCGGTCGCGTCGGTGTCTACCTGCCGGGTCCGCAGCGGGAGGTCGGACGGCCGGAGCCGGTCGACAGCCGCGAGCAGGTCCCGGATGTTGTCGATAGTGTCCTCAGCGTCGGTCGCGTCGGGGTCGTATCCGTCGAGGTCGAGGTCACGGTCGGTGTCGTGGTCGACCGGCCCGGTGTCTTTGCGGGCATCGTACTCGTCGAGGTTGCGGTCGGTGTCGTGATTGACCGGTGTCGTCTCTTTGCGGGCGTCGTACTCGTCGAGAATCTCCTCGAGCGCGTCGTCGTCCAACTCCCGGACGTCGTCGGGAGTGCCGGCGATATGGTTGCCCGTGGTGACGCATACGTGCTTATTCGCGTATATCTCGACAGTCGGGGGGTCGTCGTTGCTCCCCCAAGGCTCGGTGTCAATCTCAAAGACGGCCTGCCCCTGCTCGTCGGGGAGATCGCCGATGTAGTATGCATGCACACCCGCGTCGGAATCACTGACGTCACCGTAGGTCCCACCGAGGGCGTCGAGAATCCGAACAAACTCGGGGTGTACCGCGTTGGTGTCGGGATCCCGAACGTCGTCGCCATCGACGAACATGAAGGGGTCGCTCTCTCTCTGGATGAAAACTCGCCCAGCAATGTCCCCGCGCTTCCGGTAGGCGTCGGCGTCCTTGTCGAACGTGTCGCCGTCACGGTAATGGCCGGGATATCCCCATTTGAAGCGAGCGTCGCAATCACAGTCGGGATCGTCGGCACGGTCTGCTGGACAATCAGCGCTGTTGCACGCGGAAGGCGCGTCCGGGTCGCCCCACGGTGCGAACGGGATTTTCGCGCGGGGGAGCCGTGCCATCCACTGCTCCTGTTCATGGAGTGCGGGAGGGTAAATTCCGTGTTCGAGCTCGCCGAAGTCGATGTCTCCCCAACCCACGGAACCCGCCCCCGTCGAATCCGTCCCCCCCGCCTCAAAGCTGGATTTTGCGTCAGGAGACCCGTCTTCATGGGGGTGGTTTTCTGAATATTCATCATCCAGTTCATCTCCATTGTCTGAATCGTGTGTTTTTGACATTTTTGGTCGATTTTTTAGGCGAAACACCGAAATGTCAACCTCTCTTAGAAAGGGTCGACAATTCGGCGTTGTCCGGGTTGTCGCCGTTGAGTCGTGTCTTTCGGCCCCTCCATCGGGCCGTTCTGTTAACTTTCTTCGAGCAGCAGTCTCGCGTAACGCGCTACCTGCAGGTCGTCTCGTTCGGCGATCTCTTCGAGTTCCTCTTGATGCTCCTCAATCGCGTCGATCACGCCGACCTTCCTCCGTCAACGGGACGAACTTCGATTTCTACGAGATCACCCTCTTTGATCCCGAGTTCTGATCGGATTGGTCGGTGGATCGTCACCCGACCTCCTGAGATCACCTGCGTGGTCGTTCGGACCATGTAGAGAAGATACGTGGCGGTACACTTAAGTCAAATTCACTTGAATGTCAGATATAATGTCTGGAGACACCGATCGACAAAATGCCATGCTCACGAAAGGGACCCGGAAATTTCTCAAAAGCGACGGAAGCGGATACCACAGACAGACACAAAAGGATCATCGGGATGCTATCAGACAACGCGTAAAGGATACTATTCTGGATTTTTCCCTTCTATTCGAACATTGGCCGGAAGAGGAACGGGATGAAGTATTTCAGGAGCTGATGGATGAAGCAGGCTCGATTGATGAGCTCGTCGACGTTTTCGCATTTTTATATTCGGCAGCCCACATATCGGGAGCATTCACTGAGGCTCTTAAACAAGGTGTACGTAAAGCAGAATATAGACAATCACCGTTAGAAATTCCAGATAATGCAATCCAAGTGAACTTTGAGATTGAACAATTCCCGAAAGCTGGACTTTCAGCAGTGGACAAGTATCAGAAGGGGCCAGATGGGATTGCAGAACTAACCGATGCAGAAGCACGGTTACTATTAGATGCGTTATATATTGATGATACTCTTAGAGACGACAGCGTCGTCCAAGCTGAACTTCGCTTTCAGAAATTCTTAGACGGCCAACCGCCAGATGAACTCAAAGAGTTAGAACAGGAAAAGAAAGCCGAAATGTATGACGAAATGATGCGAGACCGAGAGAAGCGAGCCGAATACTATGCACAGAGTAGTCGCGAGTCCGAGGATTCCCCGGAAAGCGATCCTGACGCCTAACTGTTACTTCAAGCCCCAACTTGCGAGTGTATCGCTTCAGTAACGTCTAGATTACATCAACTACTGACAGAACTAGCAGGCAAGATACAGAGTTTATAGTCAGCATAGTATCTCTGTTTGTCTCACACTGTCTCCTCTGAACCAACCGCTCACTAAGCGTGCATATTCAGCAGAGGAACTGCGTTGCAAACATACTTGTATAATCATTATCAAATCCAACCATGTCTGGTTTAGAAGCAGCAATTGTCGGGTCTGTAGCGTCCCGGGTCTCCAAAGCCGCTCTTGATTGGTTGCAAAGCCAGGGGGGCGATATCAGTGAGGAGGAGTGGAAACAGGTTGGCTATCAAATTGGAGTTGAAATCCAAAGTCTGGACAGGCAATCTCAAAGAAATCCGGCAGAACTCAAAACGTTGAAAAATGAATTGTCCAGTGCTGCCAAAACATATCAGAAGCTTTCAATAATTGGCGAAGATTTCGACTTCGATTCAGATATTACATCACTATATGATGAATTAGCAAAGATTTGTGATGGGTGGGCCTCGGAAATGGAGTTTAACACGTCTAAGGAGGATCTCAGGAACAAATTCGAAGATCTACACAAGGAATATAAAGAGACGGTAATGTGAGCTGAGTCATTGCTGAATAGAAACTCTTAATTGAGCGTTTCAGGACAATCGACGGATTCGATCTCAACAGGTGTCAGCTGAGAGTCTCGCACCTGTGGATCTGCCTTTAATAACACGTGGTTTCTTCATACGCCGGGGTGTTACACACTTTTATGATTGATATGTGGTTCACTACGGGAAATTACAACTCTCGAGATATAGCGAACCCAATCTTCGCAGCTTACGATAAGGAAGTATACCCGCGTAATGTCCACATCCTTGCGACCTCCACCACTTCCGATCAAGTTGGAAATGCTCGATCTGTCTTAGACACTTTACGTGAGGAAGACGGCAGAAAGATGGAAGTAGAGGTTCACAAAACTCCTGATCGTCCGAGAGAATTCAAAGCACACGCATCAGAACTATTCAACGAAGTTACAGATTCTACCGTAGCTCTTGATATTACAGGCAGACCATCGATCTATGGTTCCCTGCTGTTGCAGCAAGCGATAAAAGACAATGTAGATGCTGACCATGTTTACCACTTAGACTACCTCGTTCCTCCACATACATTGGATACCGAACTGTACCCTTCAATACCACAAACAGCGGTCAAATTAACAGATATTCTATCAGACTTCACCACCGAGGGCAACGATGACTGAACAAGACCGTATCAAAATCCACCGCAGCGACCTCAACATTGTTCTAAATGCAATTGCTAAGACAGAGGATGAGATCACGGTCAGCCATCTATCCGACAAGATTGGTGATCTCTACACCTTTGAAATCGGCCATCCACATAACTCAACGATTCGATTTGAGAAAACGGCTGACGAGTACGGCGAAGCTCGGTCAACAATAATGGGGAAGCAAGCACAATCAGAGGTTCCTGAACAAAGCTCATACGTTCGATCATTCACAACTTCAGTACTTGACTTCGCCAATAAATCCGATCTTGACAACTTCATCAGTAGGTATGCGGGACGTGATCCAAGCGAGGGTCATCGACCAGTATACGGTATTCTTGACTCAAACATTATTCGCTGGCAATTAGCGGACTCGTTAGGCATTGAACCAAATAATACCGGTTTACAGGGATCACTTTTGGTCACTGGTGTTCGAGACGAACTGCATCGGTATGGCGGGCCTGAAAAAATAAAGAATCCGTCAGAGCTAGTTGATGAGCTCCATCCTAATTATGAGCGATTGTTCAATCAGTTCAAGGGCCAGCCTCGAGAACAGAGGCTGGGACTTGAGTATTATCAGCACCTTGACAACCAGATATACTCGGAGGAAATAACGTCCGAACAAGGTGATGCTTCAATACTAGAAAAGTGTGAGGAGTTCAAAAATAATTCGGGCTACGATCTATTATTTTTCACTAATGACAGAAATGCAAAAGAGATGGCGCATGAGAAGAACATCTTAGGTCATCTTGTCGAATTTTCTGATTCTCTCCCCGAAGAAACCTCCGCTAGTTGGGGTGACTTTGGTTTGTTGCTGTACGTTCATGCAATGTTGTTCGGCATTATTCGACTACCGAAGGTTGACCTCTATGGTGTTTGGCAATCAGGAGATGACGACACTACCGGCTATCTCTTGGTTGACTGCCGTTCAAGAAATATCAAACAGCGGATCCGCCGCGATATCGCCGTTCTTGATACTTGGAGTAATGTGAACGGATAACAGTGCAGCCAAATATTCATATGTCCTGGCCCAGAACTATCAGTAGTGTCTTTCCGCATTCGCCATTTCCGTATTGAAGATTTTCGTGCGTTTCAAGGCAGCCATGAGTTTGTTTTTGATGCTGATGAAGACCGGCATATAGAATTGATTAGCGGCCCGAATGGATCGGGAAAATCAACTATTATTGAGGCTTTAGAACTGTGCTTCTTCGGTGATCGGAATGAGGATAATCTTCTGCCTTATGTGAATCGCCAGCTGGTAGATGAGATTGAGGTAGATGAACGGGTTTCTGCAGAGATCTATGTTGAGCTCTTTGACTCGGAGAAGTCGAAGTCTATCCGTATATTCCGGGAAATTTCTACGATTAAAACACCGACTGGCAAAAGAAATGTTATTGAAGATCCCGTTGTCAAGGCTCGGTCGGAGGGTGAAGAGTGGAAAACGATCCAAAACCCGAACGAATACCTGGGAAAGCTGATCCCTGCTGACGTACGTCCTTTTTCGTTTTACGACCCCGAGCAAACTCTCGGTTTGGATACTTGGGAAGAAGGTCATTCGTACCGAGAACTGGTAGAGAGAGCCCGGAAGTTACGGAATTATGCGGCTCACGGTATGGAATTAGACGATTCTGCTTCGGTAGATGTGAGCAGAGAGTATCTTAGGTCTGTCAATCAGTCTTTGTCTGAGATGGAGACGCAGTTGGCGGTTGATGAATCTGAGGAATATCTTACTATGGATTCTCTCAAGAGTGAGGGTTCACTTATATCAGCAGGTGAAAAGAATCTCGTATCTTTTGCGTTGATCTTAGCCGCGGGTGAATTGGAGGGCGTTGACGCACCGGCTATTATGGATATGCCGTTTGCAAGGGTTGATGTTGAGACCATTGACATTATGTGTGATTTGCTTCGAGACGCCTCAGAGAGGCAGATTATCATAGTAGGAAGTCGGCAGAGTGTGGATCAGGTGATGGACGAACTTGGCGATGCAGTAGCTTCGCGTCATCTCCTATCAGCTCATGAAGATGGAACAGCCGGAGTTGGAAAGAAGATCTAGAGCTTGGTTGCTCTGCCGTGTCTATACTGCAGAAGGAATGAGTAGGTGATGTCTGTGTACAACTCTCCCTCCTCACCTCCAATTATGCGTCGGGTCATCCGATGAGTCTTTGATCTACACTGGGTGGACTGAGGGCGGGCAGGCCGGGGAGATAGACCGACCAATAGAGTGGGGAAAGAAGGTCACAGACCGATTGATTTCAAAGCTGCTGCGACCGAATCGTCTGCTCACTATGCGTGCAGACTGAGCGTTTCGGAAAATCCAGATTGATATAATATTTGTACTGGCATGCAAGATACAGGGCGCGAGTCTCGCAGGGATTCAGCTCAGCAGCAGTGGATGCAGATCTTTCGAGATAGGATGTCTTCGTATCACTTGTTGAATGGGTATAAAAACAGGAACAGAACTGCTGGATCAATGCCTTACCACGACGAGTCGTTGACGCTTTGATTTCTGCGGCGGATCGACCCACGACTCTACGGCATAGTCCGTGGCTGGTACGGCACTGAATACGACACCGACTATGAAAGGTGAAATGCTCTATCGGCAGAGATAATTGATATTCTTGAGAAATCCGGATCATGGCACACGGCCGGGCTGACCCGATGGGACCAGCTCACGACGCAATTCTGGGTGTTCTAAATCTCGGTGGCGGCTCGGGGACAGCACCGAACATCGAAGAAAAGTTCGATACCAACCGTGACCAACTACTCCGCGATCTTCCCGACGACGTAGAAGACGTGGATCTCGAAACTGCCGATATCCACGAGCATCTTCGAACGCTTGAGGACCACCGTCTCGTGGACTATCTGGGCCACGGCGAATTCCAGATTACTGATCTCGGCCGCGATTACCTTGAGGGGACTTTCGATTTAGATGGAAGGTCAATGACCCGAACCCGCCGCGATAGATATAGAGACAAAGTTGAGAACGCTGGGCGTATGGACTATTTGCAGGCGGGGTTGCTCGGAATCGCCATAACTGCTGTTGTCGGACTACTTTTCTACATCGCACAACTCGGTTGCGAAGCTGGGCTTGCTCCGCTACTCGTCACTGGAATCGTTCTCCCGTTGCACACGGTAACCGTCTTGTTGCACATGGTTGACCGGGCAAAGACGCTCAACAAGTTCCTAATCACAAAGCTCGGTGCAGTCGAAAACACAGCAAGCGCCGGGTCTATCGACGCTTCTGCCGCAGCCGTTGCAAACGCGTTCCGCCCTGTCCCTGTTCTCCTCCTCATCTTGCTACTGGCCATCGGCGTATATATCGAGACGACCATCGGACTCGGAACCCAATTTTACGGCTTGGCATTCGACCTGTTCGGCGGGGTATTCCTCGCAATCCAAGCAATCAAATCGACATCCAATCATCTCCGGAGTTCGGGGAAGGACCTCATGTTGCAGGATTTCAGCGAGGAAGCTGTTGAGGTGACAGACGGCGTCTGGGGTATCGCGTTCCTTATCGCGGGGTTCGGCATCCAGGCGTTAAGCCAAGTTCCATGGACGAAGGTACTCCCGACGTTTCCTTTTTGCTAGCTCTAGAGACGGCCCTAAGCAGATGTGAATAAATGACAATAGAATTATAAACTCTCCAGAGCGATGGCTGGTTGTTGCATCCGCTCTCTATACTTTGCACGTCGTTTCTATCAGTTGCTGAGTGTTTCAACAGAGTCACTTTCCTCAGTTTCGACGGAGTGTGCGTTCCGACGCTGTCAATACCAACTTTCGAATCCAGTAATTCTCTACTCGTGAGAAGCAATTTCTCGGAGGAGAGTTATCACCGACAGAGTTTCCTGCGGAATCAGTATCTTCTGCTTCCCGAACCGAACCCGAGAGCTCGATATAATGCATCGCAGACCCGCCCTGGAGTTCCTTGATCCACTGTTTTGCTTTTGCGGTCATAGAACGGGTGGAAACCACAATCCATTCGTGGTTCGGGGGCAGCTGTGGAGCCCTACGCTGAACTTCTCTCCATGTCACTTCGGTAGGTTTGTCGCAACACAGCAGGACACGGAGTGTTTTCCGAGGGACTTCGATATTGACTCTGTCCTCTGTTACAACGATGCAGACATTCGAAACCGGTACTGAGATCTCCGAGCACTGCTCAACCAGTGCCAGCAGAGCTCCTGCCAACTCCTCGTCGCCAATTCGACGAGAACTCGTGTGGTGGAGAACGCCGAACGCTGACTCAGCAGGCTCAGTGTCACCGACAGTGAAGCGTCTACCAGGAGTAGAATCATCGGGAGCCATGGACCCGCACAGAATCGCCAATGAGTATTTATGTCTGATGCTTTTTTAGAACAGAATATGTTAACCCCAAGCCAGCGTGGGCTTCCTCCTTCAAAGTATAGAAAAACGAATCGTTAAAAATCGCTGTTTTTTGCGGCTGCTACTCAAACCAGTGGCTGGCTGTAGGGACCGATTGCTTGCGCATAGTAATACCGGTTTTGGGGTGGTCACTACTAGCGATCAACTTTCCAGAAGCAGACACCAGTTGAACAAATGGAGGTGACAATAGTTCGCGTGTGCGCACAGAAAGTTATGAGTGCGCCTACTGGTCAGTGGGACTTATGTCGGTTTACAGCCATTTCATCAGGGCGTGCAAGATAGAGGACGCGAATCCACACAGTTTAGTTATCATCGTCAGATGAGTTCCCATGGCCAGCACGTTCGACCAGGTCATCCAATGCCACTGGGGTCGGTATCTCGAAGCTCTTCGAGACAATGACATCGACACCCCATACGACTGGTTCACCCACCCAAAGCTCGTCAAGGAAGGCGACAACGAGGATAAGTATCCATTCTCAACCGGGGCGGACCCCAGTACGGAACATGAGGCGGAGTTGAAAAAGCCACTGACCAACTTGTCCCTGCACACACTCTACCGGGTCGGTCCATACCGCGAGCAGGACATAGCCATCGTGGGTCGGAATCCACGGTACTCACTTGATGAGCTTCGACGGGACGATCTTGAGGGAACCCCCCAAGACGAGTTTGGCCAGTTGGATAGTCTCAACGAGCAGACAGCAACAGCAATCGGACGGATCACTGGGCCAAACTGGGGAGGCTGGCTCGGTGGCGATGCAGTAAACGATGGTGACAGTTGGAGCGCTTACACCGGGCTGCTGTTCGAGCCCTTGGAGGAGCATGGTAGCATCCCGGTGAATAACTACGATGAGAAAGGAGATTATTTCATTCCGGGTGGCAATGAGCTACCGCCTTTTTTGAATGAGTTTTATTTCACGAATCTTTTCAAACTGCCGACGCCGATAGGGTGCGGTGGAGCGCCGCTGGATGATTCGGCTGACCCGTTTTATTCGGCATTGCTGCGGGAAGAAATAGAGGCTAGTGGCGTGAGTGTCATATTCGGCTTGGGGGGTCCGGTCTGGGAGGCTTTCAGAGATGACGCTGAGTACGTGTCTAGGGCGTTCTCGGACTTCGAGCACGAGCCCGATAACATCGATGGAACCGTCACGACAGTCCATGGGGCTCTCTATGAGTTATCCGACGAGACCTATGTGGTGCCGTTAATCCATCAATCTGCGCCTGGTGAGAGTTGGAGGTATAGCGAATATGAGGATGTTGAAGATCGGAAGTGGCGTCTTGAGCGTTCAATCGCGCATCTAGCGAGCATGGACGTAATATAACACTGTATATTGTGGGCAGGTACGTCCACCGGGGGCCCCGCTGGCAGTTGTACCTGATTTACGCTCTGCATGTTTCACTGGTCTTCTGATGGATTTCAGAGAAGCCCACGCTCGTCGTGGTATGTGACCGCCCTATATTGAGCACTCGCCACTGGTTCCTGAACACTTTCGGAATGAGGTGATTATGCGTTGTGTATGCAGCACTCCTGTTGAAATTCATCAATTTCTGAGGGTTTCAACAAGAGCCAAATAGTCATTCTCCACCCAACTTTTCAGCAAGCAACGCTTTGAACTCGGGGTTGTCTTCAAGCGCTGCGTCAAAAGCTTCTATCATTTCTTGTGTCTCAGTGTCTTCAGGGTCGGTATCGCGGTAATCCTGCTTAATATCGTTCTCAACCTGCTTTTCGATTTCAGCAGCCGTCTCTTGATCAAGTGCAAAACCACACCGCATACAGAAAGCGGCGTCATGTTCGTTCAGTTCCTCACACCGCGGGCACTCGACAACGTCGGGTTCCTCTTCCTCTTCGTCGGGTTCGTATAGCCCGTGCATTTGATCATAGGCGTTGTCAATGTCCCGGCCGCTCAGGTGCACGTACTTTGCGGGCACGTCGGACCCTTGCACCCACCCGAACCATTCACACAGTTGCGCTTCCGTCATTTCGGTGGCAAGGTATGACGCTCGAGAGTGCCGGTAGTGGTGCGGATTCGAAGGCTTGTCAATTCCAGCCCGTTCCATCGTTGCTGCGAGGATCTTTTCACGAAGGTAGCGATAGCCGAGTTTCATGTCAGACGTGAGGGTTGCATCGGAATCGAATTGCTTGAGCCATTTCTGAGCCGTCGAAACGTTGACGCTTACTATGTCCGCAAGTTCTTCGGCCGAGTGCTCAACCAGATCGGTCCCCGTCCCAATCCCGGCGTCGTTCAGTTGTTCCGCTCGGGACGGACCGATCCCGTGCACACTCCGTATGTCGTCAATGTTGTGCGGGTTCAGGTGCTCGGTTGGACCGCCTTGCTGGATCTTGCACCACAAGGGGGCGTCTTTCTCGGGGTTCGGGTGCTTGTTGAGCCAATTGTTCAGGTGCGGGACGGACTCGACAAGCGGCAAGCGTCGGGCACCGGTCTTCCCGTCGATCACGACTTTCTTGCCGTGCTTGCGGTCTTCAATGTCCCCAACGGTGAGATCGATCAGCTCCCCAATTCGGGCACCCGTCTCATACAGCAACCAGATAAACGCCTTGTCACGGGGATTTTTCGCGGCGTCGGCTTGTGCTTCAATACTCTCTTTCGTGAGCAAGTCCTTCGGAAGCGTATCGCCGTTGCCGTTGCCGTTACTCAGTTTGATCCACTTCACTTCCAGCGGGGTTTCGTCCTGTTCGGCGTCCTTCAACCAACTCCAAAACGCCTTGATTACGGACTTGTAGGTGTCAACCGTTTCGTCGGTGTAATCCTGCTCGTGCATCCACGTTACCAGCCCTTTCACGTCCCGCTTGTCCATCTCATCAAAGGGCTTCTCGGCTTGCTCAGCAACCTTCTTGAGGCGTTGCGTGTTCCGCAACAGCGTTGCTTCGCTTAGCCCGTCTAGCACCCGGTCTTGCTTGTAGTTGAGAATCAGGTCTTTGTTCCGGTCAAGAATGTCGTCGGAAGCCTCGATATTTTTGCTCACCCTCTCAAGTTCGCGGGCGAAGTCGGCTATCGGCATACACCTACTAATGGCTACAGGTCAAAGAAGGTTTTGAACCCTTGTTCAGTAAGCCCTCCACCGGCTTTCTGCTGCGAACGAACGTGAGCAGCGAATGCAGTTGAGGGATCTGTATCAGGGAGTGCAGCGAAGCGGAACGACCGTGGTTCACAATCCTCTCCACCGGCTTTCTGCTGCGAACGAACGTGAGCAGCGAATGCAGTTGAGGGATTTGTATCCGGGAGTGCAGCGAAGCGGAACGACCGTGGTTCACAATCCTCTCCACCGGCTTTCTGCTGCGAACGAACGTGAGCAGCGAATGCAGTTGAGGGATTTGTATCCGGGAGTGCAGCGAAGCGGAACGACCGTGGTTCACAATCCTCTCCACCGGCTTTCTGCTGCGAACGAACGTGAGCAGCGAATGCAGTTGAGGGATTTGTATCCGGGAGTGCAGCGAAGCGGAACGACCGTGGTTCACAATCCTCTCCACCGGCTCTTTCTGCGATAATCACGGACAGCAGACTGACAGGCCAACTACGTTGGCACAGCGGCTATATCCGGTCCATTCGAACAGAGCCGTAGGTGATTGCACTGACTGTCCTCGTCCTCGGCGACCAACTGTCCCGCAGACACGGCCCGCTCGCCGACCGTCCCGACGACGATATCTTGCTTATAGAGTCGACGGCGTTCGCCGAGCGTCTGCCGTACCATCCCCACAAACTGACGCTCGTGTTCAGCGCGATGCGACACGTTCGGGACCGGCTCCGCGAGCAGGGCCGAACCGTCCACTACCTCCAGAGCGAGACGTTCGAAGACGGGTTCGAACAGTACGCCGCCGATCACCCGGAAGCGACGCTTCACTGCCTCCGCCCATCCTCATACGGGAGCGACGACAGGCTCCACCAGGCGGCGTCGGTGTCGGGTCTCGACATCGAATTCGTCGACAACGAGCTCTTTCTGTGCGACGCCGAAACGTTCGACGAGTGGGCGAGCGACCGCGAGAGCTACCGTCACGAGGAGTTCTACCGGTTCATGCGGCGCAAGACCGGGTATCTGATGGCAGATGACGAACCGGTCGGTGGCGAGTGGAACTACGACGACCAGAACCGCGAAACGCCGCCGGAGGGATGGGATGCGCCATCGGTCCTGGCGTTCGAACCCGACGAGACGACGCGGGAGGTCCAGGCGTGGGTTCGCGAGCGATTCGGCGGCGGATACGACGACCCGCCCTACGGCGGTTCGTGGGCCGACCCCGAGGAGTTCCGCTGGCCGGTCACGCGTCCGCAGGCTGTGCGCGCGCTCGACGACTTCGTCTCGAATCGGCTCCCGGTCTTCGGCGACTATCAGGACGCGATGCTCGCAGACGAGTGGGCACTCGCACACAGCCTCCTTTCGACCTCGCTGAACCTCGGACTTCTGCACCCTGCGGAGGTCATCGAGCGTGCTGTCGAGGCCTACCGCGACGGAAGCGCGCCGCTGAACTGCGTCGAGGGATTCGTCCGGCAGGTGCTGGGGTGGCGGGAATTTCTCCGACACGTCTATCGTCGCGAGATGCCGGCGCTGGCGACTGCCAACGCGCTCGGGGCGACCGAGGACCTCCCCGAATTGTACTGGACCAGCGAGACGGAGATGGCCTGTCTCTCCGATGTCGTCGACGGCGTCCGAAGGCGGGGGTACTCCCACCACATCGAGCGGCTGATGATACTCTCGAATTTCGGCCTGCTCTACGGCGTCGAGCCGGCACAGCTCAACCGGTGGTTTCACGCCGGCTACGTCGACGCCTTCCACTGGGTAACGACGCCGAACGTCGTCGAGATGGGACTCTACGGCGCGAACCTCTTTGCGACGAAACCCTACGCTGCCTCCGCGAACTACGTCGACAAGATGAGCGACTACTGTGGCGACTGCCCGTACTACAAGACCAAGACGACCGGTGAGGATGCTTGCCCGTTCAACACGCTCTACTGGGACTTTCTGGACCGCAACGAGGAGCGCTTGCGGTCGAACCACCGGATGGGACTGGTGTACAGTCACCTCGACAACAAAAGCGAGGAGGAACTGACCGCGATTCGCGAGCAGGCTGTGGACGTACGCGAGCGCGCACGACGGCGCGAACTGTAGCTCAGTGAGTCAGCAAAAGCAGTTTCTCGTCGGTGCGGGCGAGACAGAACGCAGTCCCGGGGTTGCCAAACGAGTTAGTCCGCTTTTCGGAGACGAACAGTTTCTCGAAGGACTTTCCACAGGCCGGACAGGCGAACTCGTCGTCGGGGTTCGCAAGCTGCCTCGTCTCGCGGTCGTCGGTGAGCAGCTTCAGGCCGTGACGGTAATCATGCATATCGAACCCCTCAGAAATGTCGAGCTGTTCCATACGTGGACAACGAAACGTGGAGACGTGACCGTTCAGACGCTGATCTCGGCACCGACGTAGAGCACGACGACGAGGAACACCCAGACGATGTCGACGAAGTGCCAGTACATCGAGACGGTGCTGACGGAGGTGTGCTTGTCCGAGGAGTAGTGGCCGTACAGCCCGCGGAAGAAGATAATCGCAATCAGAATGGCGCCCAGCGAGACGTGGAGGCCGTGCAGACCGGTCAGGCCGTAGAACGCCGAGCCGAAGGCACCGGTTTCGAGGCTAAAGCCCTCGTGGATGAGGAACTCGTAGTATTCGTAGGCCTGGCCGCCGAGGAAGAGAATGCCGAGCAGGAGTGTAACGCCGAGCAGGCGGATGAATCGCTTGCGGTTGTCTTTCAATAGTGCAGTGTGAGCGAAGTGCAGCGTGATACTGCTCAGGATGAGTATCGAGGTGTTGATGAGGATGAGACTGGATAGCAGATTGGGGGTGGCCTCGGGTAGCACCCACGCGCCACTGCGGATGAAAAAGAAGTAGACGAAGCCGGCACCGAAGGTGGCGATTTCGCTGCCCAGGAAACAGAGCATAGCGAGTTTCAGTGTGCCAGAGCCGTATCCTTCGGTTCCGTGCTCCCAGAAGTTGACGATGAACGCGTGGTACAGCCAGCCGTACAGGCCGAGCAGGAACGCCCCGGTACTGACGACGATCGCGACGGGGCCAGCGACGGGACTGACGACGTCGTTCTGTCCGTTGCCGAGAATGAATAGCGCGATACCGACGTAGATGCCGCTGGCACCGAGCGCGGCGACGAAGGGCCACCAGCTGGCCTCACCGAAGCCTCGAGGCCAGTCCTCGACGGCGGGCAGGTGGTGACCCCCGTGGTCGTCCGACGAATCTTCCTTTGCGAGACTCATATCACCGTGTTACTGGCCGACTACCAAAAACCCTCCCAACTTCACCCGTCTCTGACCCCTGACGTGTTCGGCTCTCCCCTGTTTCGCTTCGGAACATACTCGGCGCTACCGACCGAACCGCAACCGATGACAGGCTGTTGCCGTCGGTGCGCGCGCGCCGCGTTCGTCACCATCGTCGGCCTTCTCGCATTCTCGGGTCCCGTCCTCGCTCACGGCGGCAGTCTCGGCTCTGCCGGCCGCCAGACTGTCACCGTTCCGACGTGGCTCGTCCTGACGACCGGCGGGGCCGCGGTTGGTGCCTCGTTCCTGCTCGCGAGCTTCGTCACTGACCGCCGACTCGTCCGCGATATCGAGTCGTGGGCGCGACCGCTGTTTGATTCTGGGACGGCGCTCCGAGCGGCCGCCAGTCTCGTTCGTACCGTGGGTGTCGTCCTCCTCGCGGTAACGATGGTTATCGGCTTTGTCGGGCCACAGCAACCCCTCGCGAACTTCGGCTTGCTCTTCGTCTGGGTCGGCTGGTGGGCCGGCTTTACGATGACGACGTACCTCCTGGGGAACGCCTGGCCGGCGCTGAACCCGTGGCGAACCGTCGCTACGTTGCTCCCGACGCTCGACCGCTCCTACCCCGAGAAGTTGGGTATCTGGCCCGCCACGCTCGCGCTACTCGCCCTCGTCTGGATAGAGGTGGCGAGTCCGATCGCCGACGTGCCACGCGTCCTCGTCGGCGTCATTGCCGCCTACACGCTCGTCACGCTCGCTGGGGCCGTGGTGTTCGGCTCCGCCTGGTTCGCTCGTGCCGACCCCGTCACCCGCGTCTTCGACCACTACGGCCACGTCGCTCCACTCCAGCGCGACGGGGACGGCCTCGGTGTTCGCCTGCCCGGCGCAACGCTACGTGACCTCTCGCTGTCGTCTCGGAGCGAAGTCGCTTTCGTCGTCGCGTTGCTGTGGGTGACGACCTTCGACGGCTTCGTCGCGACGCCGGCCTGGGCCGGCATCGTCGACGCAGCGACACCCACAATTCCGCTCGTCGCCCTCTATCCGCTCGCGCTCCTGGTCGGCTTCGCGCTCTTTCTCGCGGCGTTCTACGGAGCAGCCCGTGCGAGCAGGCACACTGCCGACACGTACCTGACGGCGGCGACGCTCGCCCGGCGGTTCGCACCGTCGTTGCTCGCTATCGCTGCCGGCTACCACCTCGCGCACTACCTCGGTTACTTCCTCTCGCTCCTCCCTGCGTTGCTGGCCGTGGCCGCCACGCCGCTGTCACCGCCGGTGGAGGTGACGCTGCTGGTGCTGCCGGGCTGGTTCGAGACGGTCGGCATGATCACCATCCTGCTCGGACATCTGCTTGCCATCTGGGTCGCCCACGGGACGGCGTACGCCATCTTCCCCGGGCGGTTGCAGGCCATCCGCAGCCAGTACCCGTTCATTCTGGTGATGGTCTTCTACACGATGACGAGTCTCTGGATTATCGCCCAGCAGGAGGTGCCGCCGCCATGACTGCCGACGGTGTGGCCGAGCGCGCGGAGGACCTCGACTACGTGGACGCCCCCGATGCTGCCGTCTGTGAGCACTGCGGTGCGCCCTTTGCCGACGAGGAGTTGCTCGCGCTGCATCTGGGCCACGAACACCCCGACGCGCTCACCGACGACCAGCGCGAGGCGTTCGAAGACGCGTACGCGAACGAACAGGCGGAGATACGCCGGTTTCGACTGAAAGCGCTTGGCGTGCTCGTCCTCCTGTACTTCCTCTTTTTGATGGTCTACGCCGTGGTCTGACGTGGTCCGACCGTAAGGTTCAGGTGCGCGAACGGCCGAACGATTGGGTATGGAACTGCGGGTCATCGAGAAAGAGGACACGATGCTGTCTATCGAGATCGCCGGCGAAGACCACACCTTCATGAACGTCCTGAAAGGGGCGCTGCTGGAGACGGAGGGCGTCACCGCTGCAACCTACGACGTCAACCCCGAGCAGTCGGGTGGGCAGACCGAACCGATTCTGACGATCAAGACGGAACCGGACGTCGACGCGCTCGACGCACTCGAAGACGGTGCCGACCGCGTCATCGAGAAGTCCCAGGGCTTTCGCGACGCGTTCGAGGCAGCGGCCTAACAGACGATTTGCGTCAGAAAGACCGTCCCGTTGGGTGCCGTGTGGGTGTCCACGCCGACGGTCGTGGTCGACGCGGCGCTAATCTCACTGTCGGCGAACTGTTCTGCGGCGAAGGCCGAGCCGAGTGTGTCTCCTGACGCGTAATCGCTACTCTGGAGTGTGTACGTTTCGACGGCGAACCCGCCCTGACAGCTGTCGCCGACGAGTTCGGCGATGCGGTCTCTCGTCGGCAGCGACCCGTCGCCGTACTCGCTTTTGATCAGTCGCTGATTGGTGAACGCGGCCACCTCGTCGAGTCGCTCGTTCCGTGAGACGCCGTCGTCGCTGGCGTTTGCTCGCGTCTCGTTGACGGTGTCGAGATACGCGGACTCGACAGTTGCGAGGTCGATGCTGCCCGCGGTGTCGGCCTCACCGGGGACGTTCTCCACGGCGGGCACGTCGTTGCCAAAGCCCGGCACGTCGATGACGCCGGTGAGACCGCCGACGAAGAGGCCCGCGAGCGCGAGGACGACAACGAGTCCGAGGACGTATCGCGGCGTCACCAGGTCGAAGTAACTCGGCACCGAGAGTTCGTCGTCGTCGACGCGCTGTTCTTCTTTGACGAGTTTGTGGTTCCCACACCGGCTACACGGCGGCGAGTGTTTCGTGTGCGTCCGCCCGCACTCGGTGCAGACCCAGACCGTCGTCGACTCCAGGCCGCCGTCGTCGGCGAGGTCAGTCCGTCGAACCACTGCTTCCTCGAACGTCCCGTGCCCACAGTTGTCGCATGGAGGGTCGTTCTCTTCGTGAGGTTTGCCACACCATTCACACCGCCAGTCCATCAGTCTCTCGTAGGTCCCCACCGACCAAAGGACTGGCGTTCAGGCGGTCAGACCACTACACGGAGCGCTACAGCCGAACCGGAATTCCGCGCTCGTGGAGATACTGCGTTACCACCTTTTTCTCCTCGGGTAGCTCCTGCCAGTCGCTACCACTCGTCGAAAAACGTGGGCGAAAAACCGCTCGGTCGTGCTACTCCCTCACGGAGCGCTACAGCCGAACCGGAATTCCGCGCTCGTGGAGATACTGCTTGGTCTCCTCGATAGAGTACTCGTCGAAGTGGAAAATAGAGGCTGCGAGTGCGGCGTCGGCGTTGGCCTCGGTGAACACCTCGTAGGCGTCTTCGGGCCCACCACAGCCAGAGGAAGCGATAACCGGCGTCGAGACGGCGTCACAGACGGCCTTCATCAGCGGGATATCGTAGCCGTCTTTCGTGCCGTCAGCGTCGATGGAGTTGACGAACAACTCGCCGGCACCGCGCTCTTCGGCCTCTTTGGCCCACGCGACCACATCGGTCCCGGTGCCTTCGCGGCCACCTTTTACTGTGCATTCGAACCAGCACGACTCGCCGTCAACCTCGGCGTAGTACTCGCCCTCCTCGTCGAACCGGCGGCGGGCGTCCACCGAGATAACGATGCACTGGTTGCCGAACGCGCGAGCGCCCTCCTCGATGAGGCCGGGATTTTTCAGCGCGCCGGTGTTGATAGAGACTTTGTCGGCACCGGCACGGAGTGTCTCTTTGATGTCCTCGCGCGTGCGGATGCCACCGCCGACAGTGAGCGGGATGAACACCTCGTCGGCGACCGCGGAGACGGTGTCGAGCATCGTCTCGCGTCCCTCGGCGGAGGCGGTGATATCCAGAAAGACGAACTCGTCGGCTCCGGCCTCGTTGTAGCGTTTGGCCATCTCGACGGGGTCGCCGGTGTATTTCAGGTCCTCGAAGTTCGTCCCCGTGTAGACTGCCGCGTTCCCCTCGTCGTCGACGTCGACGTCGATACAGGGGATGATTCGCTTCGTGAGCACGTGTGTTCCCTTCGAGAGACGCGCGCTTGACCGTTTCGGGTCCGACCAATCGGACTCCGATACACCGAAGTACGCCCCAGACGAACTCCCGGCCATGACAGACGACCACCACGACGAGGAGCGCCCAGCGTACGACCCGGCGTCGCCAGCACCGCCGGACAGAGAGCCGCCACTCCGGAGTACAGCACCACAGGGCGAGTATACGATGGGGCAGGTCGGCTTTGGTTTCGTCGTCCTACTTATGGGGCTGCTCATCACGTTCGGCCTGCCACTCGCACTCGCGTGAATCGGTGACACACGCGCCGTCCGGCGACCTGAGATGGGAAGGTTAAAGAAAGCCAGTCTGCAATCACCGAGTGCGCCCGGGTGGCTTAGCTGGACATAGCGCCGCACTCATAGGGTTTCACACACACGCGGCACCGCTCCGGCAGTTCCACCGAGGTTTCGGCCTCGGACCTGGGATATGCGGAGATCGAGGGTTCGGAGCCCTCCCCGGGCATTTCTCGCACCACTGCGAATTTCGTGTGAGCGGTGGCACTATGGAATCTCTCTGGAAGCGATGACAGCCATGATCGATGCGCGTCGATACAGTAGCGCGACAGTCCTGTTGGGGAGTCTCAACGACTGTATCGGCAACGATTTTAGCGTCCAGACCGGTCCAACGACACAGTGACAGACGACGCCGACGACAGGGTGTACTACGTCATCAGCGACCTGCACATCGGCGGCGACGAGCAACTCGAAGAGATCGAGTTCCTCGACGAACTCCTCGAGTTCCTTCGGCGTCTCGAAGCGACCGAGGAGAACGCCGAGTTGATAATCAACGGCGACGCATTCGGACTCTGGGAGTTCACCAGGGTCGAGGGAATGGAGAAGTTCGCCGTCCTCGAAGAGACGTACCCGGACCTGTTCGAGCAACTCCGAAAGACCGGTGAGAACGTTCAGGTGACACTGTTACCGGGCAACCACGACCACGAACTCGCGGCGTACGACGAATACGTTGACCGACTCGCCGAGTACAACGTGAATCTCGTGCAGAGCGAATCGATTTCGCGGCCCGTCGGTGACCAGGCCGTTCACTTCGAACACGGCCACCAGCACGACCCCAATAACCGAATCGAAGACTGGGGCAACCCCCACGCGTCGCCACTTGGTTACTTCTATAATACGCTCGTGACAAGCAAGGCGGGCCAGCTATCCGACCGTGGCAAGTACAACTGGCTGAAAGACGTGCAGGCGGTCACACCGACCGAGCGGATGCCGGTCTGGCTGTTCTCGAAGTACTTTTATCGCGAGATGAACCCCGTCCTCCGGTACTCGCTGGTGCCGTTCCTTCTGTTGTTCAACATTAGTGTGCTCCTTGCAGTGCTTGCGGGACTCGACCTGGCTGGTATCTGGTCGATGCCGGTCGACCGAGTGACGGCGTTTCTCGGTCAGTTCGGCAGAGCTGGGACGGTAATCTGGTTCGTGCTAGCAATCAACGTCGCCGTCGCCGGCTTGCTGTTGCTCGTGGGTATCCCACTGTATTTCATCCGCCGGGATATCCGGAAGACGATTGCTCGCTTTGGCCTCTTCGAGACTGCCCTCACTGTCGACCCCGAGGCGCCCTACGAAGAAGCCGCTCGAGATGTCTTCGCGGAACAGTCGGAGACGGCGATCTATTGCTACGGACACACCCACCGACCGGGCGTCCAGGAAATCGACGGGGGAGTGCTGGTCAACACTGGAACGTGGCTCAAGCGCCTCCACCGACGTGACGGCATCATCGGCATTCTTCCGCCGGTGTTCTACCCATCGTATCAGCTCGCCGCGGTCCGTATCGCCGTTGTCGAGGAGGGGACAGCAGTGCAGTTCCAGTCGGTAGCAAAGCCGAGTCCGGCGACGGAAGAGCTCACCCTCACCGAGCGGCTGTTCACCGCGGGTCGAGAACCCGACACCAAGTTGCCAGACCGGCGGATAATCGACCACGAACAAACAGTCAAAACCGCCGAACAGACAGACTGAGCGGCGTTGTCAGGTGTGTTCGCAACTCTATTTGGCCGGGGACAGCACGAATCGGGGCAAAAGCGGGTACCTGCCGCGGGAGACGGGAAACGGTCGTTACTCGCCGCCGGGGAACTCCTGGAAGAGCGAATCAAAGTCGTCGTCGAAACTGGAGACGGCCGTGTCAGCCTCATTTTGGAGTTTGTCGACACGCTCGACCATCTGCTGGTATTCCTCGCTTCGCTGGAGTTCCGAGGGAGTCTTTTCGGCTTCGAGTGTCGCTTTCTTCGAGGTGAGCGCGAAGTACTCCTGGAGCGTATCGTCGTATCCGTCACGCTCGCGCATCGTCTCGACGGCGTCGTCCAAGTCTTCGTGCATCACTGGCTTGGTCAGGTAGTCGTCGAACCCCATCTCGACAATGTCGAAGTCCGGGTCGACGGCCGTCACCATCACAACTCGGCAGTCGAGACCCCGGCTCCGGATCCGTTCGAGCACCTCGTCGCCCGAATAGTCGGGCATCTGACGGTCGAGAAATACGATATCTACGTCTGCATCGACTCGGTCGAGCGCGTCTTCACCGCCGTAGGCTGTCCGGACCTCGTGGTCCATCTCCAGCCAGGTCGTGTAAAGATCCGCGATGTCACGCTCGTCGTCGACAACCAGAATTGTCTGTTCGTCAGTCATTGGCATTCCGGGTTTTTCCATCCCGTTCGTCTCCCCCACGCTGAGACACCGTTGAACAGTGCTGCGATGAGATAATTAAATCTGTCTCGTCCATTATCACCTCTGATTTTTGGGGCTGGTGAACGCCACCTCTACAGTATACGTCCGGTGGAGAGCCACCACCAGCCGCGTTCCGGGAGCGGCGTATTGTCTCGAGCAGCGGTCGCACCGTTACTGGCTTCTCGCTGCGTGCCGACGGCAACCAACCAGCGACCCCGGTCTGCATATAACTGAGCTTCTGTGTCCACTGATTAAATACCATCGGCCAACGTAACAATGTGTCTGCATGTCCCGCCGAAGGTGTGGCAGAATCGTCTTGGGGGCAGCGACCGAACTACTCGTATGCCGAACGAGTCGGACACCCCCCGAGCTATCAGATCGATAGCCGTCACCGGCGAGGACGTAGTCACGGCAGCGGAGACGAACCGGACCAGTGATCGAACCGCGGTGCTCCGCGTGACGCCTCCGTTCAGCGGTCGGATGCGTGCTCGCCTTCACGTCCGTCTGGACGACGAGGTACAGGAACCGGCGGCGATTCACATCCGCCCAGAGCGACTGCTCGCAGACGACACGCCAGCGTATCCGCGCCCGGCGGAGACCGAGGACGAACTGCGGACGGACCCGGACGCGGAGTACACCGTCGAACACCACCGCGAGTATCACGAAGCCGCTGTTCGGGAGTGGCGGGACGCAGTCAGGAACTCAATCCTCGATTCGGTGACCCTGGAGACCGACAGCGGGCCACACGAGATAACCGTCCACGTCCTCGGCTGAAACGCTGATTACTGCCCGGCCGTCGAACACTGCTGTCCGATTCTGGACAATATATTTAATCCCCCCTCACCATATAGGGAATATGGCCGCATACGGCCGGCCGTCACTACGAGACCTGTTCGACGAGTCGCCGACGCCACACATCGCCCATCCGCCCCGGACTCACCACCGGGACTTCTATCTCGCCACAGATGGCTCGTTCAGAGATTCCGGTGGCGGTCTCGGCGTCGTCATCGAGACACGAGACGGTGAGCGCGTCGCCCGACTCTCGGTGCCAAACCAGCCACCCGACAACAACGTCGCGGAGTACCGCGCACTCCATCTCGGGCTGGACGTGCTCGCCGCGCGAACACCGGCAGACGCGCGTGTCGGCGTCCTTCTCGACCACGACCAGCTCGCCGGGAACGTCAACGCCTCCGTACTCGCAACAGCGGGCCCACAGTACGAATCGCCCCACGACGTGTCTGTCCCCAGCAAGACAGGACTGCACTGGCGCGGAATCCGTGCTCGCATCCACGGCTTCGGCCAGGTTCGTGCGGCGCGTATCGCCAGCGACCGCAACCCCGCGCACCCGCTGGCGAACGCACCTGACCAGTACGCCCACGTCAATCACGAACCAGACCGGTGTGTACTCCCGGAAGCTCCGGTCGCAACCGAACGCATTCCGCCGCCGTCCCGGTCGAACCGCGGCGGCGCGAGCGACTGACCGAAGCACACCGCCTCCTATTCCTCCGGACGGTTCGTCCTGCTTTCGTTTCTGATTGTCCACTATAGTAGCCACTGAAAGCCATTGCACACACGACCGCACGAGGCCAGTGCGGTCGGTATGTAAACCGTTTCAGTTGTTACTATAGTCTCTGTTCGATGTGGCGTCGCTGCGTCAGTAGGGCACCACTCCGACCGTTCTGTCTCTCATTTATCGAGGGAAAACCACTCTATAACTTATGAAATACCAATGTAGATGGGTGGAGAAAATGTTTGAAACGTTCGTTGAACGTCACGAGCGAAATATTTTAGTGAGTATTTCCCCTATTTTCAGATAGGAGGTGAACGAACGATGGCAGTAAGTCGCAGTTCTCGGCGGAACGGTTCGATACGACCGCTTCTCGGACTGGTCGACAGGATATCGTGGTACGACCTCCTGCTGGTCCTGTTGCCGCTGGGATTTGCGGTGTCGCTGGTCGCGCACGTCCTGACAGCGATTCCGTTCCAGATTGCTATCGCTGGCGGTGCCCTGTTCGGACTTGTGGTGCTCGTCGACGCATTGTTCGTTCATCCGCCGGTGGATAACCCACCGCGGACGACTCAGTAATCGGCTACTTCCTTCGCGTAAATACGTAGATGAGCCGTTGTGTCGCCTAGTCCTGTTCCTGCGCGTCGACGACAGCGACACCGGCCAGATTGACGATATCTTTGACTTCGTCACCGCGCTGGAGGACGTGAACGGGTTCGTCCATACCCACGAGCATCGGGCCAATAGCTTCTGCACCGCCGAGGCGCTGGAGGAGTTTGTAGCCGATGTTACCCGCTTCGAGATTCGGGAACACGAGGATGTTCGCGGGGTCTTCGAGTTCCGAGAAACTGTAGGTGTCGTTCATAATCTCCTCGACGACTGCGGTGTCTGCCTGCATCTCCCCGTCGACGGGGAAGTCCACTTCGGGGTCTGCCCGCAGTCGGTCGGCGGCCTTCCGGACCTTCCGGGTACCGGCGTTGTCGACGCTGCCGAAGTCAGAGTACGACAGCAACGCGGCGCGTGGCTCGACGTTGAATCGCCGGGCGAGGTCCGCAGTGTGTTTCGTAATCTCCGAGAGCACTTCCCGCGAGGGGTCCTGGTTGACCGTCGCGTCGACACAGAAGATGACGCGATTTTTGAACGTGAGCATGTAGACACCGGCCGCGTAGTCGGCGTCCTCGGCGGTTCCGACGACCCGCAGTGGTGGCCGGAGCGCGGAGGGGTAGTGGTGCATCAGCCCGGTCAGCATCGCGTCGGCGTCGCCCATCTCGACCATGACGCTTCCGAGGTAGTTGCCGTCGCGGATAAGTTCGTCCGCTTCCCGACGGGTGAGTCCCTTCCGCTGTCGGAGTTCGTACAGCCGGTCTGCGTAGGGGTCGAGCCCCGCTTCCTCGGGGTCGACGATTTCGGGCTCGAAACTCAGTCCGAGCCGGTCCATCTCGGACCAGATTTTCTCTCGGTCGCCGATGAGGATGGGCTGTGCGATACCCTGGTCGACCAGCTGGTAGGCGGCGCGAATCATCTTCTCGTCGTCGCCCTCCGCGAGCACGACGCGCTTCGGGTTGCTCTTTGCCTTGTTGAGGACGACGCGCATCATCTCGCGAGATTTGCCCAGGCGGGCCTCGAGTTGCTCGACGTACTCGTCCAGGTCAAGCTCCCGCCGTGCGGCACCGCTTTCCATCGCCGCGCGTGCAACCGCGGGTGCAACCTCGAAGAGGACCCGCGGGTCGAGCGGCTTGGGGATGATGTACTCCGAGCCGAACTGGAGCGGCTGCTCGCCGTACGCCTTGACGACGGCGTCTGGCACGTCTTCGCGAGAGAGCGTCGCCAGCGCTTCGGCGGCAGCGACTTTCATCTCCTCGTTGATTTCGGTCGCCCGGGCGTCGAGCGCGCCCCGGAAAATGAAGGGGAAGCCCAGCACGTTGTTGACCTGGTTCGGGTAGTCCGAGCGGCCGGTGGCCACGATGACGGTGTCGTCGCGGGCGTTTTTGGCCTTCTCGTAGTCGATTTCCGGGTCTGGGTTGGCCATCGCGAAGATAATCGGGTTGTCGGCCATCGATCGGACCATGTCTTCGTCGACGATACCGCCGACCGAGAGGCCGACGAACACGTCCGCCCCGTCCATCGCGTCCGCGAGGTCACCCTCGGGCACGTCGCGGGCGAACTCCTGTTTGAACTCGTTGACGTCGCCGTCTTCGGCGCGCTGTTCGGTGATGATGCCGCTCGAGTCACACATCGTGATGTTGTCGCGAGTGGCACCGAGCGAGACGTAAAACCGGGCGGTGGCGATTGCACTCGCACCCGCACCGGAGAAGACGATGTCCAGGTCACCGATCTCTTTCTCGGAGATGTCGACGGCGTTGAGCAGCGCAGCGCCGGAGATGATGGCGGTCCCGTGCTGGTCGTCGTGGAAGACGGGGATGTCCATCTCCTCGCGAAGTCGCTCCTCGACCTCGAAACACTCCGGCGCCTTGATGTCTTCCAGGTTGATACCCCCGAAGGTCGGCTCCATCGCGCTGATGGAGGTGACCATCTCCTCGGCGGTGTCCTGATCGAGTTCGATGTCGAAGACGTCGATATCGGCGAACCGCTTGAAGAGGACCCCCTTCCCCTCCATGACGGGTTTCGACGCCGACGGACCGATATCCCCCAGTCCGAGCACGGCCGAGCCGTTCGAGATAACGCCGACGAGGTTCCCCTTGGCCGTGTAGCTGTAGGCTTCGTCCTCGTTGTCGCGGATGGCCCGACACGGTGCGGCGACGCCGGGCGAGTACGCGAGACTCAGGTCCCGTTGTGTGTTCGTTGGTTTTGTTGTGGAGATCTCTATCTTTCCGGGCGGATCTTCCCGGTGATAGTCGAGTGAGTCATCATCAAGTCCCATGTTAACTCCGTCCCGGGCAGCCACAAAAAGCCCATCGGACGTGAGTTCGTTAGCAGTCGAAACTCCCGATTCGTGTCAGCCACGGCCGAATGGCGGGGTTGATATGGATGCAGTCCAGAGGTCAGAATATGAAGTTCTCGTTTCGCCACCTCGCAGCGGTGACAACTGGGCTGGCGTTCTCGCTCATCCTGCTCGGTGTCTACACCGGTGCGATGGGCGCGGGACTCGCCTGTGCCGGTCGGTGGCCGCTCTGTGACGGCTGGCTCGGGCTCTTCCCGGCGAACTGGCCCAGCTTTATCGAATGGTTCCACCGCTTCGTCGCGATGATTGCCGGCTTCTTCATCCTCGGTGTCGCCGTCAGTGCGTGGCGACAGAACCGGAGTCGCTGGATTCGCTACTCGTCGACCGCCGCGCTCGTCGTCCTCCCCGTGCAGGTCCTGCTCGGTGCGAACACCATTTTCAACTTCGGTGTGATCGCGCAGGTCCTCCACCACGCTGCGGCGCTGCTCATTCTCACCGCACTGACGGTGACGACGACGCTGGCGTTCGTCGAACGCGGCGGCCCCGCCGCGTCGACCGGTGACACCGCGACGACAGGCACCGGGTCCGAGGAGCGCGCACACAGCACCGATGACTGACTGATCTGTCGGCCGCGCGATTTCCTACATGAAATCCGAGAGGCCCGACTGAGAGTCGTCGGACGCTGCTGACTTCGAGTCGCCGGATTCGTCTTCTTCGCCGGTTTCCGCAGTGTCGCTCCCGAGCGTCACTTGCTGGTCCGTTTGCTCGTCGCCGTCTTCCGTATCCGCTTCGTTCTCGGTCTCGGAGATGGACGCTCCCGAGCTACTTCCTTCGAAGGCACCTCCCGTGTTCTCGGTCGCTGCCTCCTCACGGAGTTGCTGTGCGTCTTCGACGATTGACTGGACCTTGTTGGTGTCCTTGCCGCTGCCGGTGACAAAGGAGACGTGTTCGGCGTCGAGTTCGTAGCGGGCGGCCATCGCGACGGTCAACTCGCGGTTTTTGCAGTGGTGGGTCATCACCGAGAGGTGGGGCATAATTTCACGGCGGGCCGTACTCATCGAGACGCCGTTCGCCTCTGCAATCTGCTGGGCGATGTAGTCCCGTTTGTCCCGGGTTCCCCGCGTCCGCCCGAGTTTCGACCAGTAACTCGGCGGCCCGTAGCGCGTCCAACCACTCTTTTTGCCGTCGCGCGCGGCCGCGACTCCCGCAGTCATGTTGTCCCCGGCGTAGCGCCAGAAGGAGTAGTTCTGGGTTGCACGCACCCGACCGAGCCACCGGTCAGCGTTTGCCAGATAGCCGTAGGCGCGGGCCAGTTCCCGCCCCTCGTAGTCTTTGGGCATATTGTCCTCTATCCAGTTGATGAGGTCGTCCGGCGTCTCGTCTACGTCGTAGGACGCCTCCAGCGCCTCCTGCGGGCCGGCCGTTTTGATGACCGTATCGAGGTAGTCGAAGACGCCCTCGGTTGTGTCGCGTTCGCCGCTGACCACGTCTTCGGTGGTGAGGCGGTCTTTTCCCTCGGCCTGGGCCTGGAGGTCTTTGACGGCCCCGCGGAGGTCGCCGCTGTTCATCTGTGCGATGGATTCGAGCGCGGCGTCTTCGAACTCGATACCTTCCTTTCGACAGAGATCCCGCAGAACGGGGAGAATCGACCGTTTGGACACGTCCCGAAACTCGATATCCCGACAGGCGTTCCGGAGGCCGTTGGACATATCGTAGAACTCGTTGGCGATGAGAATCATCGGCTGTCCAGCCTCCTTGACGAGGCTGGTGACCGCCCGGGACCCGCCCCGGTCGGCGTTGCCGTGGATGTTGTCGGCCTCGTCCATGATGACGACGCGTCGGCCGCTGCCACCGGCGGCGAGCGTCCCGGACTTGGCGGCTTCGCCGGCGACCTGCTCGATGACGTCTTTCGTCCGAGTGTCACTGGCGTTGAACTCGATAGGCGGCCAGTCCATGTCGTTGGCGAGTGCGTGAGCGGCAGAGGTCTTCCCGACGCCGGGAGAGCCGTGGATGATGACCGCCTCGCGGTGGTTGTCCCACGTTTCGGCCCACTCTTTGAGCGCGTCGCGGGCCTTGTCGTTGCCCCGCACCTCCGAGAGCGTCGATGGCCGGTACTTTTCGGTCCAATCCATTACCGAGAAACAGGACTGTCCCGCGTTTAGTGGTTGCGGACGCTGTGCCTCCAGTGCAGTGTCGAGTCTCCGTTTCAGCCACGCGACGGGCGTTCGTCAGGTGATTCACCGAGCACCGCGAGAAGTCAGTGCCTTCTGCGGCCACTGTTCGGATTCACGGCGTGTGTTTGCTCACTGTGTCCTGGATATCGTCTGTATCTATCGGCTTTGTGAGGTATGAGGCGTACCCAGCGCTCGGTTCTTCCTCCGGATCGACGGCCGAAATGATTCCCATCGGCGTCTCGTAGCCCTCGTCTCGTAGCGTTTCGATCACCTCGTCACCGGTCATTTTCGGCATTCGCCTGTCGAAGAACGCGAAATCGATGTGCTCTCCGAACGTTTCGAGCGCTTCCTCTCCGCCCTCGGCAGTGAGCACGTTGTATTCGGACTCACACAGCAATTCGTACACTTCCAGCAAATCGGGTTCGTCGTCGACGAACAACACTGTCGTCTCTTGGTCTCCCGTATCGGTCGCGTCCGCCGATATCTCCTGCGTCGCCATATTTGCTACTACGTTTCTATCGACCTATCGATGCGCCCTAACTGGTTTGGCAACCACTGTTCGGGCTGTTGTGGGTGGATATGTATCGTGCCGGGCTATTCTTCATCAGCAGCTTTCAGATCCACCCGCGAACTGAATCCTTCGTAGCTATCGTCACTGGAGACAATAGTATCTTCATTCGATTCGACAAGGTGGAGCGCATCGAACGGTGTGAATCCGTGGTCCTCGACGTAGTTCGCCGCCGCAACGACTGTGTCCACGTCGCCACGTACCTCGACGAGTTTCGCGGCATTTGCCACGACGCGTTCCGTATCACGCTCTTCACGATAGGCGACGAGCAGGAGTTCAATGAGTGTGAACTGTGAAGTCCACAGGTCGGATTTATTTTTTCGGTAGATGGTTTCCGCGGAGCGACTCAGCCAGTCCTCGTCTTTGATGAGGGCGAGGAGAAAATCCGTTTCCGCGTACATTCACCGACCCGCCTCGTCAAGTGCCTCACTTCGTGCCTCTTCGCGGAGTTCGCTGGCCGACTTCTCGATGTCTGCGAACTCGTCGCGGAGTGCCTCAAGCGGTTCCTCTGCGATTGGAATCAGCTTGATTCCGTCGTGCAGTTCGACGATGTGATACCGGTCGCCGTACCGCTCTCGTAACTCCTTCGGGAGGGTCAAGCGGCCACGGTCGTCCAGCGTTGCGTCGGACATGCGTGATGCTACGATGGGAGAATATATGAAATTTCCCCAAAATTTGGGTTATTCCCCTCTACCTCGGACTCGCACGAGCACCTTGATTGCCTCACGGTCGTCCATCGCGCGGTACCCCTCCGGAACGTCGTCGAGGTCGACAGTTTTCGTGAACACTGGCGAGGGGTCGAGCGTCCCCTGTAGCACGTCGGCCATCAGCTCATCGACGTAGGCCCGGACCGGTGCGATACCGCCAGCGATGGTGAGGTTCTTTCCGAAGGCGGTGTCGAGAAACACCGCGTCGCTCACGCCTTCCGGAACGCCGACGTAGCCGACGGTGCCGCCGTCGCGTGCCACCTCGACGGCTGTCTCCATCGAGGACGCTGCCCCGACACACTCCATGACGTGATTCGCGCCGCCGTTGGTGAGGTCCGTTGCCGCCTCGATTGCCGCCTCCCCACGGGCGCTGACGGTGTCGGTCGCCCCAAGTTCGCGGGCCAGTTCCAGTCGGTCCTCGTGGTGACCCATCGCGATGACACGCTCTGCTCCGAGGCGTTTGGCCGCGAGAACGCCACAGAGTCCGACTGCGCCGTCGCCGACGACGACTGCCGTATCGCCGGCTTCGACACCCGCACTTACCGCGGCGTGGTGACCGGTACACATCACGTCAGTCAGCGGGAGGAGGGCCTCCAGTACCTCCTCGTCGTCGGCGTAGCGCTCTGGCACGCGGACCAGCGTTCCGTCGGCGTGTGGCGCACGGACCATCTCGCCCTGTGCGCCGTCCTGTTCGCCGGCCCAGGTGTCGCCGTGGGCACAGGAGGTGTGCAGTCCCTTCCGACAGAACTCGCATTCCCCGCAGCTGATGGCAAAGGGTGCGAGGACGCGGTCGCCGGGCCGGACGCTGGTCACGTCCTCGCCGACTTCCTCGACGATACCCATCGGCTCGTGCCCGACCGGATCGCCCTCGTCGTAGTCGCGCTGGCCGCGATAAAACCAGAGGTCGGAGCCACACACCGCGGTGTGGGTGATGCGGACGACGGCGTCGGTCGGCATCTCGATTTCGGGATCCGGTCGCTCTTCGATACGAACGTCGCGCTCGCCGCGGAACACTGCAGCGTCCATACCGGGCGTTGTGACCCCGCGAGGAAAAGCCCACAGTTCCCAGCGCGTCCGTCGCCTATCCGGTGTGAGTCACGCCGCCGTCGACGACCAGTGACTCGCCGTTGACGTAGGAGGACTGCTCGCTGGCCAGATAGAGCGCGGCGTCGGCCACTTCCTCGGGGTCGCCAAAGCGCTCCATCGGAATCGTTTCTTTCGCGTACTGCTCGCCGTGGTCGGTGCCGACAATCGGAACGTCGTCTTCGGTCATCGCCGTTCCGATGATACCCGGCATGATACAGTTGACTCTGATTCCCTCACCGCCGAAGCGGTCGGCGAGCGAGTAGGTCGTCGATGCCACTGCGCCTTTCGTCAGGTCGTAGGCGGTGTACGCGCCGAGTGCGCGAACGGCCCCGATGGAGGACATGTTGACGATGCTGCCACCGTCGGAGTCGAGCATGCGTTCGGCGGCTACCTGCGCGCCGAAAAAGACGCCTTTGACGTTCACGTCCAGAAACTGCTGGAGTCCCTCCTCGCGCACGTCGAGAAACTCCTCACCGCGAAAGATGCCGGCGTTGTTGACCATCACGTCGATGCCACCGAACTCCTCGGCGGCGTCGACGGCCGCCACGAGATCCGACCGCTTGCTTACGTCACATTCGACGAAGGTCGCGTTCCCGCCCGCATCGGCGACGAGCTCGTGGGTCGGTGTCCCGCCCTGTCGCGGTTCTTCCCGCAGGTCTGCGACGACCACGTCAGCCCCTTCTCGCGCGAACGTTTTGCAGATCTCCCGTCCGTTCCCGCTTGCGCCGCCGGTGACGACGGCGGCTTTTCCGCTGAGTTGTGCCATACCGCTACTGTGGCGCCGAAACCAAAGAATGGGGGAGGTTGCCGTGGGAACCTACTCCTCGACGGCGTCTGTCGCGTCGACCACGGCTGGGACCGAACCGAGCGATTCCCCGACTGGGAACGGTGGGTGTCGGTTTCCTAGGCAACCTTCACGGATACCCCGGTAGAGCGTTAACTGTACAGATATGAGCGAGACAACCGACCTCTACCGACACGACATAACGGCAGACGACGGGACGCGACTGCGAATCTACGAGGTGGCTCCCGACGCGTACGACGAGGCGGTTCTCTGTCTGCACGGCGGCCTCACGCCGTCGCGGGCACTCTTTGCTCCGCCAGTCGGTGACGGGACCTCCCACTCCTGGCTTCACGCGATTGCGGACCGCGGGCGGGCCGCGTTCGCCCTGGACGTACGCGGCTACGGCGAGAGCGAGATGCTCCCCGAGTACGACGAGCCGGCGGACGCGAACGGCCCGCCCGTGCGGGCGGAGGATGCAGCCCACGACGTGAAAGCAGCCTACGACTTCGTCGCAGACCAGGCCGACGGCGTCCACCTGCTCGGTGTCTCCTGGGGAACGATGACCGGGGGGTCGTTCCTCGAACAGTACGACGACACACCGAACTCGTTCGTCCAGTGTGCACCCGTTTACAAGTCGCCAATCGACTTCGCGGACGCCGCAGCAGCACTGGGACTGGAAACGACGCTGGATGCGTACGTCGTCGAGGAGTACGATGTCGTCAAAGAGCGGCAGGGTGGCGGTCCGGTGTTCGAGGCGGTCTGGCGCGCTGTCGTCGACTCCAATCAGCGACTCGACGACGACTCCTACGTCGCACAGACGGGCGCTATCGCCGATACGAAAGACTGCTGTGCCGGTAATCCACCCTACGCTGCCGACGCTATCGACGTGCCAACGCTGGTCGTCCGGGGGAGCGAAGATCAGACTTCCCAGCGCGAGGATGCGCTCACCCTCTACGACGAACTCGACGTCCCGGGTGACGCCGCTGAGTACGCGGAGTTGCGCGGCGGCGACCACTTCGTCATGCACGGTCCCAGACGCCAGGACCTCTACGACACCACTGCCGCATTCTGGGGCCGGATCTGAGATTGGGGCACTGGGGCCACTCCCACTGTGATTAGCCATATCTTTTCACGGACAGAATCGAGGCGCAACGCAACCAGCGCCAGTCCGAGAACCGACTACAGGAGATTTCGGAACACACCAGCGACGTGCTCTGGATGTTCAACGCCGACTGGACGGACCTCCTCTTTTGTAACACGAAATGCGAAGCTATCTACGGGATTTCCGCGTCGGAACTCCAGGCAGACCCGACGAAATTTCTGGAGTGCATCCATCCCGAAGACGTGCCAGCAGTCGAAGAGGCGATGGAGCGGCTCTCGGCCGGTGAAGCGGTCGGTATGGAGTACCGTGTCAACCCCGCTGTTGAGTACCGGAACTGGGTCTGGGTGCAAGGCGAACCTGTCGTCGAGGACGGTGAAGTGGTCCGCATCGTCGGCTTCGCCCGCGACGTGACTGACCGGCGTCGTCGTGAACGCCAGCTCGCAGTCATGGACAACCTCCTCCGGCACAACCTTCGCAACGACATGAACGTCATTCTGGCCAACGCGGAACTCATCGAGGAGCGTCCGGACAGTCACCCAGAGGACCGCGCGGCAGTCATCCGCCGTGTCGGTGAACAACTCGTCGAGACAGCAGAAAAACAGCGAGAAATCATCGATTTGCTCGAACATCCAGTCTGTCCACAGACCGTCTCGTTGTCAGCGGCAGTCGCGGACAGCGTCTCGACGGTCACGAATCGCTACCCCGAGGCCACAGTCCACACGGACCTCCAGGAAGTCTCCGCCCGTGCGCTCGGCCAGTTGTATCTCGTCGTGCTCGAACTGCTGGAAAACGCGCTCCGCCACGCCGACGAACCCGCCCCGACAGCCCGGGTTGCGGTCCGGGCGGCCGGTGACGCTGCCGAAATCGTCGTCAGCGACAACTGTCCGCCGATCCCCGAGCACGAGTACCGGGTCCTGACCGGCGAGCACGAGATGACTGCGACCTACCACAGCAGCGGACTCGGTCTGTGGCTCGTCTACTGGATAGTGGACCTCTCGAACGGCGAAATCGAGTTTACCCGAACCACCGACGGAAACGTCGCGACGATTCGGCTGCCGCGGGTGACTGACGACTGACTGGGTCTCCGTTTCGTGGCGTCATTGCGTCGATTGTCGAATAGCTCTTCGATACACTTTTCCGGCGGCTGTGTGTCGACTCTGGCGATGACACGGGGGCCACGCGAGGAACTCGCAGAGAAGATTGCCGGTGAAGTCACACTCAGTGACGACCCTGGGGCGACGCTGCGCAAGTGGCGCACTGACTTCGAAATCGCACAGACCGACCTGGCGGGAAGACTGGACGTGTCGCCGTCGGTCGTCTCCGACTACGAGAGCGGTCGTCGGGAAAATCCCGGCATCGGTGTCATCGGCCGGATCGTCGGCGCCTTGCTCGACATCGACGAACAGCGGGGCGGAACGCACATCCGACAACACGCTCGCGTCCTCTCTGCGGGGTTCGACAGCGAGGTCATCCTCGACCTCCGGGAGTATCAGGCCAATATTCCGCTGGAACGGTACTACGACGCCATCGGTGCGACGGAACTGGTTCGGGGCGACCGCGACACCGTCGCCGGCCACACGGTTATCAACTCCATCAAAGCCATTCAGCGACTCTCGTCGGACGAATTCTACACGCTCTACGGCCAGAGCACGAATCGGGCACTCGTCTTTACGAACGTCACCCGCGGGGAGTCGCCACTGGTCGCACTTCGCGTTGTCAAACCGACGCCCAACGCTGTCGTTCTCCACGGCCTCGGCGAGGACGACGTCTGGGAACATGCCACTGACCTGGCGCGTATCGACGGTTTCTCGCTGGCAGTAACCGAGACGCCGCTCGACGAGGTCCTCGACGGCCTCCGGGGACTCCCGTAACGGGAGAGCGGCCTGCGTTCTCAGACGCCGGGGAGCGTGATGGTCACGATTGTCCCCTCGGGCTCGTTGTCGTCGACGCGGATTGTCCCGTCGTACTTCTCGATTAGCGTGTTGACCAGATAGAGACCGATACCGGTTCCCTCGCTTTTGAGTCCCTTCTCGCCCTTGCCGAAGACGACCTCTTTCTGGGCGTCGGGAATTCCGGGTCCGTTGTCGGTGACGGTCACACGGACTGCTTCGTCACTTGTGTCGACCGCCACTGTCACTTCTGGCACGGCCTTGTCGTTGTGTTGGATGGCGTTTTTGATGACGTTTCGAAACATCGACGAGAGCATCTCGTCGGCGTCGACGGCGACGCTGGGAATTTCCCCATCGATTCTGACGACGGCGTCGGCGTAGCTCGTTCGGATATCGTCTATCTGTGTGAGCAGCGTCTGTTTGAGCGGCGTCGGTTCCGTACTCTGGTCGGTCTGAAGCATCGTCCCCGAGAGGTCGCGGGCACTCCGGGTCAGTTCCACAGCAGTCTCTGCGTTGTTGAGAATCCGCTCGACGTACTCACGGTCGTCTTCGTCGACGCGAGTCGCCAGCAGTTCCGCGTAACTGGCGACGACCTGCAGGTCGTTGCGGATATCGTGGCGCACGATTTCGTTGAGAAGTTCTAGCCCGTCTCGCTGCTGTTCGAGCTGGCTCTCGTAGGCTTTCTGCTCGGTGACGTTTCGCGTCGCGCCGACTATCTGGACCACTTCATCGTCGACGATGACGGGCGCAATCCGCGAGTCCCAGTACGAGTCCGGCTCGGGAACGTCGAGTTGTTCGACGTAGGAGATGGGTCGTCTTTGCTCGATGCAGTCGGCGTAGCGTGACTTGATTTTGTCTCCGTCGTCGCCGAAAACCTCACACGGGGTTCGACCGCGAATCACATCGTCTGAGAGACCGGTCAGCGATTTGTAGGCTGGATTCACCCGTTCGTAGCGATACTCGTCGTGTTCGCGGTCGACATCGACGACGAAAAACGCGTCCTGTGCGTTCTCGAACAGCGTTTCGGCCTGTTCTACTTCCCTGTCTCGTTCCCGGAGTTGTTGCTCTTTCGCTCGCTCGGAGAGCACTGTCGTGGCACTGTTCGCGAGGAGTTTCGCCACGCGTACGTCCTCTTCGTCGAACGCGTCGACTGTCGTCGACGAGAGAATGAATACGCCGTGGTCACCAAGCGGGAGGAACAATTCACTCCGCAGTTCCGTGTCCTCGTTATACACTGCCTCTGCCTCTCGAACGTCGTCGTAGTGGCGTGGTTCGCCACTCTGGTACACCTCCCAGGCGATGCCTTCGTCGAGCCATGGTGGGTCCCCCAGCATCTCCTGGGTTTTCGACGAGACTGCTGTTGGGGCGAGTGCTTCCGCCGATTTGTCGTAGAGGTGGACACCATTGGCCTCCAGGTCCAGAATCTCGGTAGCGGCAGCTGAGGTCTGTTCTGCGACTGCCGTCGTCGACTCCGCAGTGACCAGTTCCCGCGTCGCGTCGTGGAGCCGTCTGAGCTGTTCTTCGCGCTCTTTGCGGCCGGTGATGTCCCGGAACATGACGGTGAGGCCGTTCTCGTCAGGATAGATGTGGGCCTCGAACCACTGGCTGTGTTCCTCGTTGTACCGTTCGTAGGTCACCTTTTGGCCGGTCTCACGTGCCGTCTCGATTCGGTCTGCCACGACACTGTCCGCTGCCTCGGGAAACAAGTCCCAGATGTACGCCCCGACGATATCCGCACAGTCTATTTCCAGCAGTGACTGCGCTCGTTCGTTGGCGTAGGTATACACCAGGTCGTCGTTCAGGGCGAGGACCCCCTCGGAGACCCGGTCAAGCACCGCTCGGGGTCGGTCCGGAGCGGTGTCATCGCTGTCCATACGCTCGCTTACACCACGACGACACTAATCTTTCGACATCTGAGACACCGAGCACAGAAAGAAGCCCGAACGGTGTCTTCGGTCCTTATTCAACGTAGGTGTACTTGCGCTCGCCCATCCGACCCCAGCCGTCGAAGACGAACTCGGCATCGGGCGTGGTCCGGGGCTCGATATCCGTCTCGGCGTCGTGGTTGTGCACGTCGTGAATCTCCTCGTACTCGTCGAAGGAGAGGTCGTACCGACTCTCGATTTGCTCGCCAATCGTTAGCGCTCCGACCTCTTCGGTCCAGCTCTCCTGGACTGTTTCGGCGTGAATCTCTGCCTGTGCACCACTGCCGTACGAACCGACGAGGAGCTGCTTGCCGGTGATGTCCCAGCCTTCGTCGAGGGCACGAATCAGTCCAGAGACGCGCGCGATGTGGACCGAACCGGTGTACCAGTTGCCGACTTCCCTGGAGATGTCGAGCGTCGGGTCGATAGTCTGTTCGTACCAGTCGACGTAGTGGTCGGTCTCGGTGAGCGAATCGGTGTACTCCTTGACGGCATCGAAGTACGCGTCTTCGTCATCGAACGCCTCGCGGCGGGGCTGTCGGCCGATCTCTTCGGCCAGTTCCTCCTCGACGTCGGTCCCGCGGATACAGTGCCGATACCCCAGTCCAGCGGCTTTCCGGACCATCCCGGGGAACGGCGTGTGGAACGGGATGAACGCGAAGTTGTCGGGGTGCGTGTCCCCGCCGGCGGCCTCGAAGTCCTCCAGCGCTTCGCGCATCCGCGCGAGATACACCTGCACGGAGCGTTTGCCGTCGACGCTCGGGAACTGCTGGTTCGGTTTCAGGAAGTCCGTCTCGTCGGCGCTCCCGTAGCCCTGTTCGGCGCTGAACGCCACGACGTCGGGGTCTTCGTCGATGAGCATCGCGACTGCGCCGGCACCCTGGGTCGCCTCGCCAGGGTCGTCGCGGGCGTACAGCGCTGTGTCGGTCGCGATGACCAGCGCCGCGCGGTCGCGATTCCGCCCGGCGCGAATCCAATTGTAGGCGTCGTCGAGCGCCTGCGTCCCGGAGATACAGGCGAACTTCCGCTCGCCCTTGTTCGCGTGGTGGAAGTCGCCGTCGTAGACCTGTTCCAGACAGCCCGCGACGTACGTCGAAACCGGCTTCGAGTGGTCGAAGGCGCTTTCGGTGGCCACGTCGATACGGCCGATATCCTCCGGTTCGAGGCCCTTCCGTTCCATCAACTCGTGACTGGCGTTTGCCGCCATCGTCACGATGTCCTCGTAGACGTCCGGCAGCGACGACGCGTACAGTCCCAGGCCCTTCGTGAACTTGCCGGGCTCTTCTCCCTGTGCCGGTGCGAACGTCTCTGCGAGGTCCAGTTGCAACTTCCCTGTCCAGACTTCGATGCCGTCGATACCTACCTCTGTCATATCTGTGAGTGGCCGTAGCTCGTATAAGTGTCTGTCGACTAATTATTCGTCGACTGTCGAATTTTTCGCCTGACGGTTGCTCTCTGGTCGCGCCTGTCTGGCCATTGATGATGTTGAGGTGTCCAGCGCGAGGATGCTGGTGGCGATGACGACTGCACCAATAAGGAGGACGTTGCCAACGGTACCGGACTGGGCGCGGTCATTTTCTTTTGAATCCAGTAGAAATTCTCCGCCAGGAAAGGGGGACTCTCGTTAAGTACATCACCAGACTGTGTACATTCATATTGACACAATCGCTTCTAGTATTGGAATCAGTTCAGGGTGAACGTCGTTGTCTCGCTGACGCCGTCACTTCTGCTGAATGTTACCTGAAGGGTTCCCGCGTTCCCGTTTTGGGTTTCGACGCCGCTCACTTGGATGTCGATGGTTGTCCCCGCGCTGACATCACCGTTCGCAGTGTATGTGATACTTGCATCATCTTGTGACGCATCGAGGCTCGCACTGCCGCCGTCAAGGTTACTGCCTCCGATATTAACACTGGCGGGCTGGTAGTCTACAGGGTCTGGGTTTTCGTTTTGTCCTGTGACTTTGATACCCTGAACGTCGTTAAGATTGACCGTCACAGACTCGCCGTCTGAGAGAGTCTTGTTTGGCGTGAAGTTGAATGTCTGCGTCGCGCTATTAGTGCCACGTGGCATATCTGATGCCGAGGGATTTCCACTAAATCCAGATGGTGAACTCCACTCGTCGTTCTCTTTACTGACATTCCTGATAGTCACTGTACCCGTGTCTGTATAGGTCGTCCCTTGCTCTTCGATGGCCAACTGGACGGTCACGTTGGTATCGCTGTCTACGTTAGCTGGCGCATTGTACGTGGCACTTTGGCTGTTTGCATCACTAATGCTGCCAGGACCACCACTGAGAATGCTCCATGTGTAGTCCGGGTTCCCTGTTTGCGGATTGCTCCCACTGCCATCGAGCGTAACCGAACCACCCTCATCGACAGTATACGGACCGTTAGCATCGGCGACTGCTCCACTGGTCGTTGTCGTATCTGACGCTGACGTTTCTTTCCCAACGCCGTCGGTCGCTACCACGGTTACAGTGTACTGCTTGTTCGGCTGGATGCCGCTCGTGGACACCTGCAGGTCAGTCGCGCTGAACGTGGAGGCCCCGCCGAGGTTGGACGAGTTGTCCGTCCCGATGATATTCCCATCGGGATCACGGACCACGATGTCGACTGAGCTCAGTCCCGAGGCGTTGTCGCTAATCGAGAGCGATCCGATTGTGACGTTGTCGGTGTCCTTGGACGCGCTCAGGTCGGTGAACGTGTCGATGGTCGGCGGCGACGAGTCGATGGTGAACGTCTCGTTGCTGGTGTCCCTCCCCGTGTTGGAGGAATTGTCGTCGACGCTGACGCGGACCACGCTATCCGAACCGTCGACATCGGGAACCGTCCACGTGTAACTCCCATCGTTCGTGGTGTTGGTCACGATGTTCGTGTACGACGAGCCACCGTCGGTGGAGTAGGCGATATCCACTGAATCGGGGTCGATACCCGAGCCGTCGTCGCTTGCAGTCCAGTTGATGATGGATTCCGACCCACCGGTGAGGACTTCGCCGCCGTTCGGGTCTTTCACTGTCACTGACGGCCCTTCGTTCGCTTGAACGGTGACGCTCTGGGTTGTAGAGGCATCTTCGCTTGTTACCGTCACATCGTAACTTCCGTTATCACCGGTCGCCGTTGGCCACTCCAGAGTGAGTTGGCGGCTCTCCCCGCCGTCCAGTGCGACCTCCTCGAAATCGACCGGATTACTCTGTCCGCTCACATTCAACAGGATATTCTGTACGTCTGGCGAGCCACCCGTGTTCTGTACCGTCGTCGTGACTGACAGGTTTTCCCCCTCTCGGATTGGGGAGTTGGTATCGTCGATACTCACTTCGAAGTTCGATTTACTCCGCACTGTGACTGGCTCGGTCGCCGAATCGTTCGCACTACTCACCGTTGCGTCGTACTCCCCGCTGTCACCGACTTCCGTCGCCCATTCGAGCGGAATTTGCTCCGACTCGCCGCCGTCGAGTGTGAGCGAGCGCGAGTCGACGACACCTTCACCGGACACAGTTAGCTCGGTGTTCTGTGTCGCCTGTTCGTCCCCGGTGTTCGTAATCGTCGGTCGGACAACTAGCGTTTCGCCTTCTGTCACTGGTGAGTTCGTATTGTCGATACGAACAGCAAAATTCGCCGGGTCCTGCGTGGTGTCAACCGGTATCGACAGTTCCTGTCGTTTGAGTATCGCACCGTTGTCGGTATCGACGACGAGAACCGTCGCCCTTCCGGTCAACCCGTGGGCAAAGACTGCGCTCTCTCCCGGTTCGAACTGCGTGTCGCCGTCCGTCTCTTTGGAAAATGAATCACTCGACAGCTGGTACTGCTGCTCCCCTGACGCCGTTCTCACGATGACCTCGATACCGGATTCTGAGAGGACATCGCCGCCGTTGTGGCTAACGGTCAGGTTGTCGGTGGTAATTTCGAGTTTGAAATCTGCGATCTGTTTTTGCGCCGTTGCCTGGTTGGTAAAATTCGACACTGCGACGACGGTAAAGAGGGAAACCGCGACGACGACAACGCCAGTCAAGAGAACGACACCGATTACCTCCGACTGACTTCGAGACCCCAGAACAGCGTCTTCAGGTAATTTCTGTGGCAGTGACTCTGGACTGTCTTGCCTTCGCATCACGACCCTCCCGGCACGAAGTACAGCGCGTTCTCGCCCGTCTCCAGTCTGAGCGTGATGATGAACCAGTCGTTCTGTCCGATATTCCGGTCAAAATCCAATTCTACTTCAGTAACAGCTCCGTCCCCTTCGAGGGTAATATCCGGATCCAACGTTTCGAAATCTCCACGGACCTGTAGCGTCGCTGAGACTGGTTCGCCTGTTTTGCTAATGTCGGCTTCCGCCGGATTATTCCCACCCTGTCCTTCGAAGAAATTGATTCGACCTTCGGTGAAGTTGTTCGTCCCCGCAGTGTTGTTGAAAAACAGGGACATCGTCGACCCACTCCGCGACTCGTCGACGAGTCGAACGTCTCCAGGCGAGGCGGGGTTGATTTCGTCGACGCCGCTCCCTCTCTCACCCGAGGCTGGCGCTTCACCGAGACCGACCGGGCCGCAGTCTATCGTATACTCACCACTCAATCTTGCCGTCATGTTCCGGCCTGCTGCGCCTTCGGTCACAGTGATGTTCTCGGGCGCGACTTCTCCCTCCAGTGCTCTCTCCCACTGTTGTTCATTAAGCTGTGTTGGGATTGTGACGTTAATATCCTCGCGGGTCGATGTATCGACTAATCCTGCCTTCGGTTCGACGGCGATAGTCTGTGACCCGCCTCTGTTGAACGACCTGTTGAGGGGGATGATTTGCACCCTGTCGCCGTTTACGAGTTGTTGACTCGAGAGTCGTGTTACCGCTTCACCGAAGTCGTTGTAGATGATCGAGTTCTCGTAGCGAACCGTCCCTGCGTTCTGGTAGACCGCATAGTTCGGCTGGTACTCGATAAAACGCGTGTTGACATGTTCGCCGGGACAAACATCTGTCGTGATGTCTGATCCTGTCCCCCGCTCCTCGATAACGATCGGCCGCGCCCCAGTGGTCGACAATCTCCCCGATGGGGGCGTGGGGTTGAGTGCTATCAGCCGGGCGGGGAACTCCGTTCCGAGCTCCACGTTCACGTACCCGTCCTGGCCGGTCGTTTTGGTCGTCAGAATCGTGTTCCGGAGGTCGAGCATGTCGCTCTGTACCCGCTGGTTGTGATTGAACTCGACCTCCCGGTTCTGATCGGGAACAATAAACGCCTGATAGGTCGACAGAAGAATAATCAGTGCGCCGAAAAGAATGATCGCGCCGATCTGGATAGATTGCCCTCTCCTGTCGCCCGTCAGGTCCATTAGGGAACCCTTACCCCCTGAACGGTTAAAAGTCTCCGGGCGACGACCCGGCCCGCGCTACTCGTCGGCGTCCTCTTCTTCGACGACTTCGGGGTCGCTCATCGCTGTCTGCAGGCTGTCGAGGCCGTTGACCCACTCGGCGACGAAGCCGAATTCGAGGTCTTCGCTCATGCCGATGTCCATCTCCGCGCCGTCGATGACGAGCGTGCCGGCCTGGACACAGTAGCCCAGGGCGGCGTCCATGTCTTCCTCCGCTTCGGCGTCGGCCGCGGCCTGAACGTACTCTTCGATCGTTCCCTCCTCAGCAGGGCCGCCGGCGATATACTCTTCGGCCGCGTAGAAGACGCACATCAGCGAAGTCTGGACGCCGTCGACCAGCATCGCTTTCTCTTCGTTCTCGAAGTCCAGTTCCGCGAGGACGATCTGTTCGATATCCTCGATTTCCGACAGTGCGCGCTCTTCGTCGAGCTCGCCGTCGTCGTAGTCGGTAATGATCTTCGCCACGGCGATGGCGGTATCGTCCTGCAAATTCAACAGCAGGCGCGCCGAATCTTCCTCTTCGGCGTCGATGTCTTCCTCTCGGATGCGTCCGAGCCAGTTCTGCCAGCGTTCCTCAGTGTAGTATTCCCCCGGGGGGTTGCTCATATACCCCCGTACGTGCCTCGGGGGTTATGACTTTCGACAACTACACTTGGACCGTTTGCGGCGACAGATCGTTGCTCACGGACGCTGAGGCCGGTTCGTATGCTCGAGTCGTTCACAGCCGAACAGTCTAGCGAGGATCGTCTGTCGACCGACGCGCGCTGGTGAAGCGTACCGCAACTATACAACTGTATCTCATAATCGACTACTATCTATTCTAGAAAGAATGGTAGGTATCAGACCGAACGTCGCAATAACGGTTAATTCGGTAGGCTCGGCATACCCGAGACGACGAGATAGATGTTCCGTGACCACTTTCCATCATTGCACCCTGGCCGTTTCGTCTCGACCAGCTTCAACCGCATCGAACGACTTGTACAGACTATCGCGTTCTGGACGGCGACTATTCTCCCGGTTGGCTATCTGCCACTGCTGGCACTCGGCCCATCGCGCTTCGTGAGCCTCCCGATGCTGGGACAGATCGTCTCGATAAACGCTCTTGCGCTGTTGCTCGGCCACGGGTATCGGAACGAGTCTGAGGAGACTGAGGACGCCGATAGCGAATAATCACTCGTCGATATCGGCGTACAGTCGCGCCAGCCCGCACTCGGGGCATACGTACGTCTGGCCGTCGTAGCGCTGTTTCACGCCGAGTTTTCCCAGAAGTCCTTCTTTGGTTTCGTCGGAGAGAAACTGGAGGTGGTGCCCACCACTAGTCTGTACCGTCATCTCCTCCATCGTCACGCCACAGTCCGGACACCGCGGGTCGGTCGTCATCTATCAGTCCTCCGCCAGCATCGTCTCGGTGTCGATGCCGTACACGCGGGCCGGCGTCTCGACGTGTGCACGATACATTGCGTCCTCGTACCCTTCCTCGACCAGCCACTCGACGCGTTTGGGGACCGTCTGGGGACCGAGCACCGCGCCGGGTCGGTCCGGATCATCGATGAAATCGGTCTCCATCAGGAATGGCTCGTCGTGCTGGCAAGCCTCCTCCAGTTCCTCCTTGTTCGAGAGGACGCTCGCAATCGGGCCCTCGACGCGACTGCCGGAGAAGTGCTTGACAACGCGCTCGCGCGGGAGCCCGCAGTCTTCGGCCCAGTCGGCCACCTCGGAGAAGTCCTCGCCACCCTCCGTGTGGAGCTGGACCGCACACCCGACCTCTGCAGCGAGTTCGAAGGCATACCTCATCACGTCGTTGGAGGCCCCCCATACGTCCTCGTCGACGTCGTAGTGGGGGCGGCCGCTCTTGAGTGCGAGTGCCGGCCCGTCGGCGACGAACTCGGCGGCCACGTCCAGGCCAGTTTGCATCAGGTTGCGCGCCTCTGCGGGCGTGTATCCGCGATCGACTAACTGAGAAATAAGCGCGGGATGGACCCCGAGCACGGGCCAGGCGCGTCCGGGGAGAACGTCGCTGGCACGTTCGGTGACATCGACGGTGATTTCGAACGTCTCGCGGAACCCGTCGGCGTCGTCCACGTCGCCGACGAGATGCCAGGACGGTTTATTGAGCACGAGCAGGTGTGTCCCGCCGCGATTGGCGAAGTCTTCGGCGGCATCGACGCCCCGGCCGTTGACGGGGTCCAGATGGAGGTGATTGTCCAGGATTGGCTGGAACATACCGACGACTGCGGCCCGATTGCGCAAAAACAGTTCGTCTCGTTACTCATCCATCGTCACGGCGTGCTGGGCGGCGTTGCGGAGCGCGTCCGAGCGGCCGTACGAACCGGGCGCGAGCGCAACGGTCCGCAGTCCTTCCTCGGCCGCGCGCTCGACGACGGGCTTGAAGTCGGCGTCGCGGGACGCAATCACGAGCACGTCGATGGTCTGCTCCGTCGCGGCTGCCGTCGCGTCCACGGCGAGTCGAACGTCGACGTCCCCGCTGGTGGTCACCACGTCGAAGCCGCGTGCTTCTGCGGCCTGAATGAGCTCCGGCGTCGCGTGCTCGTCCAGATAGAGTCGGGTCAGCGCGAGGGCACCCTCCGTTTCCGCGATAGCCCGCAACTCGTCGAGGTCGACGTCAAACTCCGCACGGAGCACGTTCGGCCCGTCGACGAACAGCCCCACCCGAGATGTCTCGTCACCGAAGAGTCCGCCGAGTAGTCCCATACTGACCCGTTCGCTACCCCGGGGTTTAGCGCTGACGACTGGCGCGCTCAGGGCCCTACCCGCTCGATGTGATGGTGTCTCTGCGGTCGGTCGGCGCGGTCGAGCAACTGCTCCACGCGGTCTTCGATCGGCGGGTGCGTCGAGAGCAGTCGCTGGAGACCGTCGTCCTCGCTTTCGTCACCGTGAATGTACAACAGCGAGTGAATCCCTCGCTTGGGACTGGTCGCTCGGTGAATCTTCGATAGCGCCCGCGCGAGTGCGACGGGATTCCCGGTCACGTTTGCGGCTCGACTATCCGCGGCGAACTCCCGTCGTCGCGAGTACGCCAGAAAGAGCAGCGTCCCGACGCTGAGAACGAGACCCACCACCGTTTGGATGCTCTGTTTGATGAGACCGGCCAGTCCCGGTCGCCTGTTCGCCGGGCGACCGAGAATCCACGCCATCGCCCGGTCGATACCGTGTAACAACAGGAGTAGTGGCAACAGAAACAGCGTCAGCACGCCGACGAGCGACCGCATCAGGCTGACTGCCAGCGTCTGGACGAACGTGTCGTAGCTCTCCATGTGTGCGAGTTCGTGCGCGAGAATCCCCTCCAACTCGTCGATAGTCAACAGCGAGAGCAACGACTGATCGAGCACGATAACCCCCTTCCGGGGGCCACCCAGCGAGAGCGCGTTCGGCACGCCGAGGTTTGCGACGAGAATCGGCGGCTGGTCGACGTCCATCTCCAGGCTGAGCCGTTCGAGTCGCCGGTAGAGCGTCGGTGCCCGTCGTCTGGAAAGCTCGACGGCCTGTATATTCGACAGCAGCCGCTGTGTCCCAAAACGGTAGCTCAGGTAGGCTACGGTAACGGTAAAGACACCGACGGCCACCAGCCCGGTCAGCAGGTCCGGTGGCTCGGCGAACAGCCACGTCAACAGGAGATAGCCGCCGAGTGCAGCCGCTGCGTAGACAGTAAACACTGCCGCGCCGACCAGCACCATGACCAACCGAATCCAGAGGCGGCGCATACGTCGTGTTGGTGTACGTGGTGGAAACGCCTGCCGGTCAGTCTCTCTGCTCCGCTGGTTCACGACTCCCGCCTAATTGCCCCTCGGCGCCGCTGATTGCTCGAGCTGCGATGTAACTAACCAGAAGGACGCCCCCGACGAGAGCGAGGTGCATCGCGAGAAGCGGCTCCCCGCCCGACCCCGGCGCGAGGAGGCTGAACGCGACGAGGAGCGCACCCATGATGAAAATCGGGACGGCGTTGACGAACAGATCCGAGAGTGTCTGCCTATCGAAGACGCCAGCGCGAGCCGTGTCCGTCTTCTCACCTGCTGGGTCACTGACTTGCTGGTCACTCGCTTCGGGCATTGTCCAATAGTTGGGCTGCCACTCGTGTAATTGTTGTCACCGCAGCTCGCACACGTCTACTGTTTAGCGACCGCTCCCGAAATCACACCTGTACGGATATCATACTCATCATCTCTCCGGACCTACGAGCGGCATGCAATCGTTAGTACCTGCATTCATCGGTGGTGTCGGCGGGCCAGAGATGCTCATCATCCTCGGTATCGCAATCTTGCTATTCGGTGCGAACAAACTACCAGAACTAGCAAACTCCTCCGGCAAAGCCCTGGGAGAGTTCAAGAAGGGGCAACAGGAGATTGAAGAAGAACTCCGAGAGGCGGCTCGTGCCGAGTCAGCCAGCGAGGAACCGCAGAAAGAGTCGGCCTGAATCGGTATGTAGCACGGTTTTAGTTTCCTTGCTGAGCCGGGGCTCCACGCGCTGTCGGTGTACACAAGAAGAGTAGCGGTCAGTTCGTCTCATCTGGGAAGTCTGTCTCTTCAACGGCTTCGAGCGGCGGGAGTCCCGCGTCCGGTGGGAGGTCAGTTCCCCCGATGAGCATCTGCCGGTCGCGGACAGTATGATAGGCAGCGATGATAGTGAACGCGAGCACGACACCGAGAGCGTAACCGAAGCCACCAACAACGTTGAACGGTGTGATGCCCAGCGCGGCCACGGTCACGAGTGCTGTCAGCACCCCACCGAGTCCGAGATAGAACTGACTCCACGGAAGGTCGTTTTCGTCGACGATGTCGAGGTAGATGTCGAACTGACTGATGTGGTCAGTGAGTTCGACGACACCACGGTTGCGGTCGTATTCTACGACGTCGAGTGAGTCCATCTTCGGCAGGTGTGTCTGGTGCAACGCGGTGTAGAGGCGCTTGCGTTCTTTCGGCGTGACTGCAGTCCGTTCCTTGCCCAACTCCCACGCCGCCAGTTGCTCGGACAGGTCACGAATCGAAACCGGCGCGTCGAGCTGGCGGAGGTAGTGGAGCGTGTAGCGCCGCCGCCTGTTCCCCAGTGTCTGGAAAACAGTATCCGTCGAGAGTGCCGAACCCTCGGCTCCCAGTGCAGTCCCCTCCTCGCCCCGAAGCTGTGATCTCATAGGACATTACCTATAATCTAATCACCATCTGCGTGTAAATAGTTATCTATAATCTCACATGTACTCTCTCAGTGATCAGATAACTTCTGATCTTCACAGCTGAGATAGATTCACTATATTTCACCCGGAAGAGATGTTGAATCGGGCAAACGTAACGCACGCGTTAGCCACTACGTTCGCTCGCCTCGCAAGGGCGGTGTTCTTCTATTCAGATAATCATGTTTTCATCGCGAGTCACAGACGGCGAGCGATCGCGCCGCGGAGGGTGGTGAGACTGCCGGTCGTACCCCGGTACAGCTGGTAGACGGTCGACAGTGCGAACAGCGCCAGCGTCCCACTGGCGAACAACAGCGGGTCGACTGTAGCAAAGACGGGAACTTCGGCGTGAGCGGCGACGACGAGAAACAGTCCGCCGATACCCAGGCCGCGATAGTACTCACCCCACGTGATACCCGCGGGCGTGACAGTGTCCATGTAGCGCCGGAGGTATCGACCGTCCGGAGAAGAACGGACGAGTTTGCGATCTGGATCGTATTCCACGAGCCCACACTCGGCGAGTTTGGGAAGGTGTGTCTGGTGGAGCGCGTTGTAGACACTCTCTCGGAGCGGCCGTGGTGCCGGATTCGTTCCCGACTCCGCACTGGCAATCTCCTCGGAGAGTTCCCGAAGTGTCATTTCCGTCGAAGCACGCCAGAGTTGTGTTAGCGCTTCTCGTCGTCGCGTGTTGCTGAGCAAATGGTAGATGTCGGACTCGGTGAGAGACGCTTTTTGAAACATGAATCACTCCCTTCGTGACGACACGCGTGAATCTCGGATACGTATAGAGAACGTACCACTTCTGTACAGCTCTCCTACCGAATTGGTAACGTGTTCGAGCCAGTGTAGTATCGTGTCCGTACGCTCGGTTCGAGAGCGGTATGGGTGTCATACACTGCGGGCAAATCATGGTACGAGTTTCGTATAAAATGGCGTTTGAGGCGCTGAAACGGCTGAATCACTGCATAAGTAAGACCCATTCAATCCTGGGGTAAGGTATCCCGGGCGGCCCGACCCAGACTGGGTGGCTGGCGCGGGACTCCAATACCCATGACCGACGACAAACCACAACTCTACAATCTGTCGCGCCGAAAAATGCTCGCTGGCCTCGGAGCCGTTGGCCTCGCTTCCACAGGCGCGGGTCTCGGTACCTCCGCGTACTTCAGTGACCGCGAAGCGTTCACGAACAACACACTGACTGCCGGTTCGCTCGACCTCCGCGTGGTCTACGACACCTCCTACGACAGCGGCGGCGCTGTCCAGAACATGGCGGACTCCGCCATGGGAACGCAGGACGGCGAACCCGCGGGCATGTTCTACGACCTGCAAGACGTGAAACCGGGCGACTCCGGGCACGTCAAGTTCTGTTTCGAGATCGTCGACAACCCCTCGTACATGTGGGCGTGCGGTGACCTTACACAGAACGAGAACGGTCTCACCGAGCCCGAGGCGGAAGTCGATGACACGCCCGACCAGGGCGAACTCGCCGAGAACATCGAGGCGCGCCTCGTCTACTGCGAGGAAGACGACGACGAAATCATCGAGGGTGAGGAGATCGCCGCCGGCACGATGGTCGACATCTTCGCCGCGCTCGCGACCGGCGTTCCCTTCGACGGTGACGGTACCGCCGGCCTCGAACCCGGCGAACAATCTTCCTACGACGATGAAGTCGTCGTCGAGGAGGGTGCTGACTACATCACTGGCCCGTGCGTGTGCCTGTTCTGGGAAATCCCGACCTCCGTCGGCAACGTCATCCAGAGCGACTCCATGACGATGGACTTCGAGTTCCACGCCGTCCAGAGCCGCCACAACGACGGCAGCGCGAACCCCTGCACCCCGACCGTTACGACCCGCACGGGTGAGGGCTTCGCCAAGCAACAGGAGTTCGAAACCGAGCAGGAGACGTCCTTCGCCCGCGGTCGCTTCGGTAACAACGGCCCATCCGGTAGCTGGGAAGTCGCTGTCGGTCCCGACGTGAGCAGTGCCGACACTGACAACTACGTGTGGACGCCCGGCGACACCGTCCCGTTCAGCTACTCCTACGACGGTAGCGGCAACGCTTCGTTCACCCTCGACGGCGTGAACGTCGCCAGTGGTATTCCCGCCCCAAGCGGCAAACTCGCCATCACGACGAAAGCCGACGAGGCCACCGCCGCTGTCGCGAACCTCGCGCTCGAACTCGACGGCGTCCCCGTGACGCTCAACGGGCCGGACGCTATCAGCGCCAGCAACGACGGCTCCGGCCGCGAGGTCACCTACCTCGTCTTTGACACCGATGCCGCAGATGTCGCCAACGCCTTCGAAATCAGCGGTGACGTCACCGTCGACGTTCAGGGCGACTACGACGACAGCGAAGAGGGCGTCGCCTTCGACATCAGCATCGAGTGAGACCACACCCCTCGTCCGGCCCGTCCGGACGTACTTAGATACCACACCAACATGAAAGAAGAACCACAGTTACACAACCTGACGCGGCGGAAAGTGCTGGCCGGCCTCGGAGCCGTCGGCCTCGCCTCTGCCGGTGCCGGTCTCGGCACCTCCGCGTATTTCAGCGACCGCGAAGCGTTCGCGGACAACACCCTCGTTGCTGGCAAGCTCGACCTGCTGGTCGACTGGCAGCAACACTACACGTTCGACGGTGAAACGCAGTTCGTCAACGCGCACCCCGACCACGACGGCGACGGCGAACAGTCCATTCCCGCGGACAACGATGCGGGGCAGCTTCGCTACCGCGACTTTGCCGACCCGGACGACCCGGACAGCAACGGTGCGAACCTCGCTGTGTTGAACTGCGAGAACATCCCACCGCTCTCGGAAGCCGACTTCGGCGAAGACCCAATCACTGGCGATCCGATGGACTCACTCGTCCAACTGCGCGATGTCAAACCCGGTGACGCCGGTGAGATTACGTTCTCACTGCATCTCTGTGACAACCCGGGCTACATCTGGATGCAGGCCGACAACGTCTCCGACAGTGACGGGGTTCGGACCGAACCCGAACTCGCCGTCGACGAGACGCCCGGTGGCGACCTCGCTCGACAGATCGAGGCCACACTGTGGTACGACGCAGACTGTGACAACGTCCACGACGAGGAAACGCCGTCGGACATCATGCTCACGCTCGACTTTTCGGGCTCGATGCTGTACGACCAATTCGGCGGCATCGTCAGCAGCGACGACATCACCATCGACGGCACGACCTACGGCGAGACCACCAAAATCGACCTCGTCGAACTCGCTGCCCGCGAGTTCGTCGCCTACCTCGACAACCAGAACGCGGACGTGCAGGTCGGTGTCGCGTACTTCGACGGCGAAGGCAGCGACGACACCGAACCGCGCACCGGCGTCCTTCAGCCTCTGGCAACCGACCTCTCGGTTGTCGACGGTGCGCTCTCGGGACTGCGCCAGAAACTGGCGAACGTCGTCAGCGGCGGCCCCGGCTCGACGCCGTTCGACGGTGACGGTGACCCGGACCCGTCCGCCGGCTCCGGCATCGCTACCGGGACGTACATCGGTGAGGGTGTCGACGACGCGCAGGACGAACTGACTACGAACGGTCGCTCCGGCGTCCGTGCGGCAAACATCGTCCTCTCGGACGGCGAGTCGTTCAACGGCACCGGAAGCACGCAGTTCAGTTCACCGCAGGACGCTGCGAGCGACGCCCGCTCGTCGTCCCCCGGCCCGGCGACCGACGTCTACACCATCTCCGTCGGCAGTGCGAACGACAGCGTGCTACAGCAGATGGCGGGTCCCGCCAGCGGCGCAGGGAACGACTCGCAGTTCTTCTACGACGTGGACGACCCAGTCGCTATCCCGACAGTCTTCGGGGTGCTGGCGAGCCAGTTCGTCCCGGAGAAGATCATCATGCAGGACACTCTCGACAACGTTCTCGCGGCGATGGCAGATGGTAACGGTATTCCACTGGATGGGAACGTCCTGACGCTGTACGACGAGTTGAACGACCCGGCGAACGATGCTGACAGAGAGGCGTTCCGTGGCAACGGACTGATGTACTGCGTTGCACTGTCGTGGGAACTCCCGGCCAGCGTCGGCAACGACGCCCAGGGCGACACGCTCGCATTCGACCTCGGTTTCTACACCGAACAGGAACGCCACAACGACGGGAGTGGTCCGGCGGTGACTCCCTCGTGACGGACCAACTCGGACCGGATACACTGCTCGTAGACCGGCTGTACGGGTAGCATACCGATTTCGACTTGGCTGGCAACCGCTCCATACCTATGCCGGTTGCTGGTGTTGAGAGTACACAAACAGTTTCACACGGAGAGATACAAATGCAACTAACACGACGGGAACTGCTGGCCGGCATCGGGCTCGGAACGCTCGGTGTCGGAGGGGTCTCCCTCGGCCACAACCGGCCACCATATTCCCTCTATACGTACGCCGCTGACGGCGACCTCGACGACCGTCGGGTCCGCGTCGCCTGGTACGAACGGTACAACGGGGCCGTCCAGGAGACCCACGACGGGTCGGCGACACTCGACTTCGACGCAACACTCGACCCGGACGGCCCGCCCGCCTATCTCGAAGAGGCGACGTTCGTGACGGACACGACCGGCCCCGTCCTTTCTGTCGGAAACGTTCTTCCCGGCGATGCCGGCACCCTCGTCATCGGCCTCGAAGTCGTCGATAGCGACGATTTCATCGCCGAACCGCTGGACATCTGGGTACAGACCCGTTTGCGCGCCGATAGCGAAGGCTCCCTCACTGACCCCGAAATAGACGCTGGCGACGTGACGCCAGACGACGGTGAACTCGACGAAGAACTCTTTGTCGAACTCTGGCGCGACGGTGCGCCGCTGGGCTCGTGCAACGGCCACAAGGACTTCACCGAGTCGCTGGAAGCCCCGATAGTGGCCCGCTCACCGATGAGCGATGCCTTCGGCGCTGCCAGCGACGTTGGCGACACCGACGGCCAGCGCGTCCTCCGTTCGGTCTCACCCGGCCAGAGCCGCTGTATTGCACTCGCATGGGACTTTCCCGTGAGCACGGCGACTAACCGCTCGCAGGGTGACAGCGTCGCCTTCGACCTGGTGTTTGTCGGCGTGCCAGCGGGCGCAACGAGTCCGTTTACTAGGGAGGTGGCAGAATGACGATGAGCCGCCGCCGCGTCCTCGCGGCCATCGCAGCAGCCGGCGGTGCCGGTGCACTCACCGGCAGCGGTGCCGGCGCATTCTTGCGCGACGATGTCGGTAGTTACAGTCGCCTCACGAGCGGTATCGTCGATATCGTGGTGGATTACTGGCAAGACGCTGCGAGCAGTGAAATCGACCTCGCGAATCCCGACGGAACCGCAGACGGGCCTCGACTCGATATCCCCGTGGGCGCCATCGAGGAGAACGCAGGCGGTGCGACGCTGCTCCGTATTTCGCTCCCGCAGGACGAGGGTCCCAACAATCCCGCCAGCGTCTGGCTTCGGACGGTCTGTCCCTCACCGACGACGCTCGGTGAGTTCCTCACGGTGGCACTCTCTTACAGTGACGAGACCGCTGGTCCCGGGCAGGCCATTGCCAGCGGCTCACTCCGCGAAGTTGCTGACGCACTCCGCGGTGGTGTCCGACTGGACGGCGACCCGACGACTTCCGATGTGGACTGTCTCACCGACGACCTGTTCGTCGTCGTCGAGTACTCACTCGGTGAGTACGTCGGTGACGAGACGACCGCGTTGCAGGTCGATATCGCGGCAACTCAGTGTCGCCACGCCGACCCGACGGTGAACCCATTCGGGAACGCCACTCCCGATCCCTGTGACCCCGGCTACCGCTGTGACTGCTGCTGGGCCATCGGGAAAGTTGAGGTCGACGACCGCTTCGAGGCGGGCACGACCTACGACTTTACTGAAGGGCTTGCCGACTATGCAATCTCCGTCACCGATGTCGACGGCGACAGCGGTGTCGCCTTCGAACTGGTCGCTACCGACGACGCCCCTCTCTTGCCCCTCTGTGAGGTACAGGTCAAGGGTGGGCCGCCGGACGAACGGTACACCCGAACTGACGGCGAATTCGGCTTCGAGACGAGCGTTCTCGACGGCACCTCGAACGGGCTCGTTTACGCACCCGAGAACCCAAACAACGGGGGCCGCTACGCCATCAGCTACGTGCTGGTGAACGTTTGCGTTCCTCGCCTGTCCGACGACACCTGCCCGGCAGATGTCGTCGAGCCGGCTCGTCGCATCGGCGACGATTCGCCGGGTGGCAGCCCGCCGTCTCCACCAGGTGGCGGCCCACCGTCCCCGACGAATGATGACAAAGGAGGGAAGCGATGATGTCCGACAGCGTCCGGTCGAAGTCGTTCGGTCGCAGTGTCCTCACCGTCCTCGGGGTCGTCGTGCTCGTTGCACTCCTCGTCCCGTTCCTGGTGTTCGCCGTTCCGCAGACTGTCGGTGCCGACCAGGGCTATGTCATCCTCTCGGGCAGCATGGAGCCCGCAGTCTCGCCCGGCGATGTCGTCATCGTCGACGCCTCGGCATCGGTCGCGGTTGGTGACATCATCACCTTCGACGACGGCAACGGCGTTCCGACGACCCACCGCGTGGTGGATATCGTCGACGGTCAGTACGTCACGATGGGTGACGCAAACCAGAACCCGGACAGCCAGCCCGTCTCACCCGACGCGGTCGTGGGGCGTGTGACGTTCACGATACCGCTCATCGGGCACGTCATCCTCTGGGTGAACACCCCGACCGGCTACATCGGGCTCGTCATCCTCCCGCTGGTGCTGTTGGTTGCTAACGAACTGTTCGCGTGGGCGCGCGGCCGAACGAACGAGCCGGAACCGGAGCGCAAGCCCGCTATCCGACACGTCGACGACGCAACTGCTGCGCGCCAGGCGGCGGAGAAAGAGGCTGCTGAATCTGCTCGCGAGACGGTCGCCGTTGCGGTGGCCGACCTCAAGTTGACCATGCTCGCGATGGCCGGGCTGGTTGCCTACGCGGCGTTCAACGTCTACGTCGAGGTTACGAGCGTCGGCGTCCCCGACCCCGTGTCGGTCGGCGCACTGACTGGCGGTCTCCTCGGACTGTCCTTTGCCATCTGGGTGACGGTCAGTGCGCGGCGGGCTGCCCGCTCGGCGAATACCCGTTCGGGGCGCGGCGACTCTCCTCGGCGTGCGCTTGCTGCCGATGGCGGCGCGGAGGGAGACCGATGACCCGAACTGTCGTGGTGTTCGTGGCCGTGCTCGCTGTCTTCGCGGCGGCGACTGCTGGATTCGGCGGCTCTGTCAGTCTCCTCGCTGACGACGAACAACTGGACATCGAGTTCAGCGCCAGCGGCGGCACTGGCGGCTTCGAACTCGTCGAACCCGAACCGGAGGTGGCACAGTCTGAGGACTCCGGCACGCTCGACGGGCTGACAGCCAGCGCTGACCCGGCGGACGATACGTCGAACGATTCGCCAGCAAACAACGGGACTGACGATACCGTCGACTCATCCGCTCCGGACGAAAACGCCACTGACGAGGTCGATGGAAACGTGACTGGTGAGTCCGCCACCGACGCGCCCGTGGCAGACGAGAACGTGACTGGCGATATCGGACCCAACACCACGGCCGCCAACTCGTCGGCTGACCAGAGCGTGAGTGACGGTCCTGTCACGGACGACAACGTCACCGCCGGTGACGACACTGTCAACACTGACGATACCAACGTGAGCAATGACGATGGTGACAGCATCTCCAATGGTTCGGAGACGAATGTGTCGGACGGTTCGGACCCGTCTGTCTCTGGTGATGACGACGCCGTTCCCACCGGTGACGAACCGTCGGTTACGGATGAATCGAACACGAACAGCACTACTGCGGGCTCGGAGACGAACGGCACCACGGACGGCACTGGTGACGGAACGACGGCGACGAGTGATTCAGACCTGGCAGAAGAGGATCCAGTCTCCAGTGACGGCGACAGCACGTCCGGTTCGGATGCTGGCGAGCAGATGACCGGGGAGGACGACGATAGCGCTGTTGTCACCGGTGACGACGGTGGAAGCAACACCACTGATGGGAGTGAGCCGGACGCGAGCTCCGCCACCGACGATGGCCCCGACGAATCTAGCACGGACACGGAAACTGTCGACGAGAGTAGCGCCGACACTGGCAGTGAAACGACCGACAACAGCACTGACTCCGCGACCGACAATGGCGCGGAGTCTGAGACTGCTGACGATACCGAGTCTGAGACTGCTGAGGGTACGGAATCTGGGACCGGTGACGAGGCGACAGAAAGCGGGGCGACCGAAGGCGGAACGACTGACGAAACTACCACCGACGATTCCTCTGACCTGGACTCGTCGACTTCGACGGGTGAGACTACTACAGACGACGAGACGACCGGAACCGACTGATGCCCCAACCAGTTCCACGCCGTGGTATCATCCCTGGAATGGCTCCCGGTGCTACCCGGCGGAATGCCGTTGTCGCGCTACTGTACGCGTTCGTTCTGATACTCACCGTTGCTCTCGTCGCTATGCTTCTCTAACCGACTTGTAGTGGGCGGTCAGTACGCTGTCGACCATACTGGATCCTTTCTTCACACCCGGGAGAATTTGTTGCCATTTACTATCGCAATATACACTTTATACGGTTTCCTGCTGTCCACGCTCCCACAGACTTAGGACGCCGGCAGACGAGTATATCGGCATGACACTTCGCACACCGCCCCTGCGAGACCTTCACGACGGTCGCGGGGCACAGTTTACCGACTTCGGCGGCTGGGAGATGCCCGTCGAATTCGACTCGATTCGTGCCGAACACACTGCGGTCCGAGAGTCGGCAGGTAAATTCGATGTTTCACACATGGGCGAAATAACTGTCTCCGGGCCGGACGCTGCCCGGCTCTGTCAGCGACTGACAACCAACGACGTGCTCGCGCTGGACCCGGGCGAAGCACAGTACGCCGCCATCACCGACGAGGACGGTATCATCCTCGACGACACCGTCGTCTACAATCTCCCCGCGAGCGCGGACGCGGACTACCTGTTTATTCCCAACGCGGGCCACGACAGCGAGATATACGACCGCTGGGTCACACACCGTGACCAGTGGGGGCTGGACGCGACCGTCACAAACCGAACTACGGAGTACGCCATGATTGCTGTCCAGGGTCCGGATGCCCCGGAACTGCTGGCTGCCGAAACAGATGTCGACCTCCCCGAGATGGGTCGCTTCGATATCGCGAGCGGCGCAGTCGCCGGTGTCGAGTCGCTGGTCGCCCGGACCGGCTACACCGGCGAACGCGGGTTCGAACTGCTCTGTCCCTGGGACGCTGCTGAGACAGTCTGGGAAACGCTGGATTGTCAGCCCTGCGGGTTGGGTGCCCGCGATACGCTGCGCCTCGAGATGGGGTTTCTCCTCTCGGGCCAGGACTTTCACCCCGAGACGAATCCACGAAACCCCTTCGAGGCCGGTATCGACTTCGTTGTGAAACTCGACACTGAGTTCGTCGGCCGTGATGCCCTCGAAGGTATCGCGGCCGAGGGGCCGGAGGAGAAGCTGGTGGGTCTGGAACTCATCGACCGAGGTGTTCCGCGTCACGGCTACGAAGTGACGACAGCCGACGGTGAGTCACTCGGGGTGGTAACGAGCGGGACGATGAGTCCGTCACTGGGGGAACCGATAGCACTTGCGTACTTGCCGTCGGCGTACGCCGAGCCGGATCGGACAGTGCGAGTTGTCATCCGCGACGAACCGAAGAAGGCACGTACCACGACGACGCCATTTCTCCCATGAGCTTCGAGATACCCGACGACTTGCGCTTCCTCGACTCCCACGAGTGGGCGCGCGACGAAGACGGGACTGTCCGCATCGGCATCAGCGACTTCGCACAGGACGAACTCGGCGATGTCGTCTTCGTCGAACTTCCAGACGAGGGCGACCAGCTAGACCGCGAGGAATCGTTCGGTGTCGTCGAATCCATCAAAGCAGTCTCAGACATCTACGCCCCGCTCGCGGGAACGGTCACCGAGACGAACGACGCTCTGCTCGACCAGCCGGAACTGGTCAACGACGACCCCTACGGGGACGGCTGGATGATAGCCCTCGACCCCGACGAGTCGCTGGACCATCTCCTCTCGCCGGACGAGTACGCCGAGCAAATCGAGTGACGAGGCTGTTTCTTCTGACACTGGCGGCTCCAGCGGTGGCTGCAGAATTTGTGAAGTAAACTCTATGTCGATATATGGAACTGGGAAAGGTGCGCTGCACGTTTTCGGGATCTCAAATTCTACCAACAACTAGTTCGCTAATACGTTGTTTGGGCAGCAGTACCGTGTGACGAGACAGCTATGAATTCGAGAAGGGTCCCAAACGGTCGATTTGGCGACTAATGTGACGACTTGAAACCGCTTGCTACCCCGCTCAGAACTACGATGAGTTCTAAACGGATGTCGTCAGTTGATGACGACGCCCCCGCGCTCGCGGGGGCGATCGTCTATCACGCTGGAGAAGTCTGTGAATCAATGGATCACCTCTGGCGTGTCCTTGGTGAAGTATCAATTCCAGCCGACGGACTCACCGACGACCGCCAGCAACACAAGGTCGCAAACGGCACTGAACCAATGGCTCGGGTGTATATCTATCAGAAGATCTACGACCTCGCCCAGAGCGAGGTCGCAGATCGCCTCGAAAGCCAGCCATCACTCCTGAAGACGCTTGATTTGACCAAGCCGCCGAGTCAGCAATCACTCTCGTACGCGTGGAAGCAGTTCAGCGAACAGACTAAACGGACGCTTGACGCCGCAGCTACGGGTATCGCACACGAAGCCGTTGACCGCGGCGTCGTGTTAGAAGCACGGGTTCCAATCATCCCAGATGAAGACGATATCGAAGAAGAGGGTGATGAACCGACCGTAACACGTGAGCACGTTCGGAAGCAGGGGAACAAGATCGTCGAGCTCGCCCGAAGGCACGCCTTCGGCGAGTTCGACTCTGAGAGGGCTGAAAACAGAGTCTACGAGGACGAACAGATCCTCGATCTGTTCGCCTCGGCATGCCTCACTCAAGGAAGCGCTCATTCCGAGGGAGAAGCTGGCTGGTTTCTCGACGAGAACGACGCCTGTGACGACTCTACGTTCCTCCGAGTGATCAAGCAGTTCGCAATGCCAGCTGATCAGGACGTGCCTGTCTCGCTCCAAGAACAGCAGATCGAGGATATCGTGGCATTCACCGAGGTGTTTCGCGAGTATCTCATGGACGGCTTCGATACGGCGACGGAGAACATCCTCCAGACAATCCGGTACGAAGATCCATTCGACGACCGCCACGTCGTGGCGGCCGTCGATTTCACGCACGTCCCCTATCACGTCTGGCCGTGGATCGATAAGGATGAACAGATCCCAAAGTCGACGTACCCGCCGATGGTGAGCGGGTACGTCGACGACGGTGAGTTGAAACACGGCTACACGTTCGCGACGATCACGATCGTCGGGAACGACGTTCCGATCATCTTGGGGATTGAGGGCGTCAAGGAACACTCAGACTGGGAACCAGCTGAAACGCCCGCTGACTCGAAAGCAGACGTCGTTGCGCGTCTGCTTTCGAGAGCCCAGCAGTATGTTGATCTGGACGAGATTCTGTTGGATCGAGGCTTCTACGCCAGAAACGTCCGTGCAGAGATCAACAGTCGTGGACTGTTGTACACGATGCCAGTGCCGAAATACGAGTCAGATTACGAGGCGATCAAGCACATCAAAACCAAAGACGGGGTAGACGCCGCTGTCAACCACGACGTCCCCGTCGGGATGGACGGGGACGTCGATCATACTGCAGAATATCTGTACGTTCCAGCCACCAGTGACGACGCTGAAGGCAAGTATGCCGTATTCGTGACCAACCGCGATCACGTCGCTCCCGACGAGATCGCTCACGTGGCGAACGGCTACAGCCGTCGCTGGAACATCGAAAACCAGTACAAGTCGGTGAAAGCGTACCTCCCGAAGACCTCCTCGACGGACTACCGAGTGCGGTTGTTCAACTTCACGTTCGCAGCGTTACTGTACAATCTGTGGCGGCTCACCGACTTTCTGGTGAAAGTCGGCACAAAGCGGGAGATCAGGTCGCCACCAGTCGTGACCGCCAGGACGTTCGTCCGGGCGGTCGGCCACTTTCTCCGAAAGGTCGGATGAGGCGGTGCTGGTGTGCCTGTCGCTCGCCTGCGGCAAGCCGCAGGACTCGCGGTCTGAGCACGATATCAGCTGTTCTCCTCTAATCGATCGGTGAATCCTCTCTAACCGGCAACCAATGCATAGCATCTCCATGAGGACACCTCAAATTTCGTCTGATTCGACCGCTATTCGTTTGTAGACGCTCTATATCCCGAAAACGTGGTAGTTGAGACTGGTCGTCTCAATGCATATGGTAGTCTGGCACAGTTCATAAATAGTATGAAGACGTAGTTTGGATAGAACGATGGCGCGAATCACCGGCTCCTACCCAGACGACCTCGATCTCCTCATCGAGGGTGCTGTCGAGGCTGGGGTGTTTGGTGGCAAAAGCGATGCATTACGCGAGTTCGTGCGTGAGTACTTCGAGGACCACGAAAACGGGCGCATTGCAGCTGCCGTCGCCCTTTACGAACGAGAGCGAATCACGCTCGGTGATGCTGCAAGACTTGCTGATGTTGACCGCTGGACGATGCGGGATATCCTCCGTGAGCACGGTGTTGAACTCCGCCTCGGACTCGTTGACGAAGACGACGCAGCCTACGAGGTAGAGGCAGCGAGCGAACTCGAATTCGATGATGAAGACTCGGACGACGAGGAGTCGCGTGCGAAATGATAGGTGACGGTATTCCAGCAAACCCGAGTGTACTGAACACGACTGTCCTCTCGAATTTTGCGTATATCGATCAGCTGTGTTCCGATGTCTTCGTGTCTTCCATTGGTCAGTGGTGTTCGACGGGCGTTCCACGAACGGACGAATCAGCGGACAATCGGGGAAGGCTCAATACGACGGCTGTTCCACGCCGTGAGTTGTCGATAAAGGTGACTTCGCCACCGTACAGCGAGACAGTCCAGTAGACGATCCAGAGCCCGAGTCCGGTGCCATGCTGGAGCGGCGTTTCCTCGCCCTGTTTGATCGTTTCCAGCTCTTGGTCTGGGATGCCCGGTCCGTTATCTACGATTTCGATGTCGATCCACTGGTCAGACTGCTTTTCCCTGGATGGTCTGGTGGTGACTGTCACCTCGGGTTCGGGTTGGTCGTTGTGGACGACAGCATTGTCCAGCAGTTCCTTCACTGCCAGCTTCAACCCGCTATCTGCTCGAACGTAGAGTGGGTCAGAATCATCGAGATCGAATGAAGCGGTCGAATGCTCTTCAGAGAAGGCGGTGACGACATCGCTAATTAACTCCGTCACGTTGGTAGCGGTCTCAGCTGAGAATTCGTTTTCGAACAGTGAGCGCACAGTTCCGGCTTTGTCTCCCAGTGTCTCCAGAGCATCCGCTCGCTTTTCGATCGCCCGCACATGCTCCTGCAGTTCGTCATCGGCCAGCGATTCGCGGAGTAGTTCGGCGCGACCCTGAATAACGTTCATTCCGTTCTTGAGATTATGGCGCAAGATGCGGTTGAGAACGTCGAGTTGCTGTTTGCGCCGCCGACGATTCGTCACGTCGGATTCGATCGCGACGAAGTGCGTAATCTCTCCTTCGTCGTTCGCTATAGGCGAGATCGTCTGTTCGACGTGATACAATTCCCCGTTTTTGCGCTGATTGATGAGATTTGTACTCCATTGCTCGCCCGAAAGGATCGTCTGCCACATCCGATCGTAGAACTGCTCATCCTGTTTGCCTGACTTGATAATGCGGGGGGTTCGACCGACAGCTTCCTCACGAGTATAGCCGGATCGGGATTCAAATTTCGGATTCACGTACTCGATGGTTCCTTCCCTGTCAGTGATGAACACCGCATGTCCTGCGTTCTCGACAGCTTTTTTGAACAGCTGTAAGTCCATCTCGAGCTCTTTGCGCTCGGAGACGTTCTCCTGGAACCCGACGTAATTCTCAACGGTTCCGGCGTCGTCTCTCACCGGCGCGATACTGACGCGGTTCCAGAACTGACTGCCGTCCTTTCGGTAGTTCCGGAGTTCCACGGACACCGGCTGGGCCTTGTCAACCGCCTTCCGCATTTCGGCGACTGGTTCCTCTCGAGTCGCCTCACCCTGGAGAAACCGACAGTTGCGCCCGAGCGATTCCGACTCAGAATACCCCGTCAGCGCTTCGAATCCTTCGTTTACGTAGACCATCGGGTTGTCCTCTCGGTTGGGATCGGTAATGGTGATCCCGACGGGGGCTTTGTCCATCGCCTGGGACTTCAGTTCGAGCTCTCGTGCGTACGCTTTCCGGTCTGTCACGTCGCGTGCAGAGAGGATTACCGGTGACTGGTCGGAATCCTCGAGCGTCGCAGCCGACACCTCCAACTGTCGCTTTTCTCCCTCCTTCGTCTGACACGTGAGATCGTCGGTCGATCCCTGCCCCGCCTCCTGTACCTGCTGGAGAAACGACTGAAACCGCTCGCGATCGTCGGCGTGGATTGTCTCCGTCGGCGAGACAGAGAGTAATTCGTCACGCGAATATCCCACGAGGTCACACGCCGCCGGATTACACTCGGTGATCTCGTCGCCAGCGGGAGCAACAACCAAGATTGCGTCGTTCGTCGAATCGAACAGCCGCTGAAATCGACTCTGCACGTCCTCGTAGCGTTCGGACAACTCTACCGACTGGTCGCGCCGGGCCAACAAATTCCCTACCCGACGATACAGGGTCGTCCGGTCGACGGGTGCTGACACCACTTCGTCAATGAGCGGTGGCCCGTCGCCGTTCTGCTCGGACGGCAGCGGGACAGTGCCCCTCGACCCTTCCTGTTGAATCAACAGTACGGGCGTGAAGGTCGGATGGACCCCTTTTTTATGCTCTCGCAACGCGTCGCGGTACGTCGGCACCATCTGTTCACCAACGAGGTAACAATCGACGGGTTGGAGGGTATCATCGGCGATGACGTCGTACCGCTCATCGAGAAATTCTTCGAGGGCTTCCCGGTCGTTATCGCCGTGTATCAGGAGTTGTATGGTATGGTTCTCACCCATTTCGCGACTCGACTGGCCGGTCATAATTGATCGGTTGTCTGGTCGTGCTCGTCGGGAACGCGATACGTTGAACTACCCTGCATGATCCCCCGAACGGTATCGAACGGTCCTTCGATAAACAGTCCCTCGCCGGACTTGATAGCAAACCGGTGGAACCGGCTGTCGAAATCCCCGAGTCGTTTTTTTACGACACCGATCGCTCGGTCCAGTTCGCCGTCAACCTCCACGTAGGAGAGAAACACGATGTTGTCCGCAATGTAGCTGGTATTCGTGCTCGTGGCTTCCGGGATTCCCGTGAGTCGGTCCGCCTCGTCCGTGACGACGACAGCGATACCGCGGTTCTTGAGAACCCTTGTGAGGGCGTGTAACCGGCGAACGAGTCTCTCGTCGTTCCCCTGGAGGGAGATCTTGTAGCCCGAGAGCCCGTCGATAAACACCGCGTCCGGAGCGTACTCGTCGGCCTGCTTGAGAACGTGCTGATCGAACTCCTCGGCGGAACGCACGAGCGGTTCGGTCTCTGTCAGCTCCAATGATCCTTGCGCCCGCATCTCAGATATCGGGAGTCCGAGCGTTTCCGAGCGATGGACGAACTGGTCGATAGACTCCTCAAATAGGTATCCGAGTGCTGTCCCGCCGTCTTCGACGATCCCCGAGAGTATCTGGGCACCGGTGGTCGATTTTCCGATACCAGTCGGACCGCTGATAAACGAGACGGTCCCGCGTTCGATTCCGCCACCGAGGAGTCCATCGAGAGCTTCGTGTCCGGTTGTGATGAGTTCCGGATCGAACGTCCGGTTGTCGTGTTTCGGGATGGTCTGTGGGTAGACTTCGATCCCGTGCTCGCGGATTTCGAGTCCGTGGGTCCCGTCGATCTGGCCGAGACCACGGTGTTTCGGGACGGCGATCCGGCGCTCGTGCTCGTCCAGATACAGGTTGATGACGCCGTCGCTCAGCGATTCGAAATCGTCGTGTCTGGTCTCGCGAGTGCGCTCCCTGTCGAGGGTTCGCGTCGCGACTGTCGTGACCTGTCGGTCCCGAAGGAACCGGATGAGCGATTGCAACCGCTTCCGGTACTGGTATTCGTCCCGTTCCACGTACTGGAGTTGTGTGATCGGGTCGATGAGAATTCGGGCCGGGTCAACCTCCTCGATTACGTGTTTGATATCCTGTGTGAACTGTTCGGATTCGACTTCTGTCGCCTCGACAAGGTTGTACGACTGGTCCTCGGCGAAAAAATCCGTTCCGGGCCCTATGTCCAAAAACTCGGCGTCCCGAATGTCGACATCGAGCCGTGCTGCGTTGACAAGAATGTCGTGTCTGGACTCTTCACCGTGGATGTAGACGATTGTCTCGTCGGCATCGAGCCCCGCTCGCAAGAAGTGCTGACCGAGCAGCGACTTCCCCGTTCCCGAACCGCCCTGGACGAGGTACGTCCGACCCCGAACGAACCCTCCGTTGAGTAGTTCGTCCAATTCGGGGATACCCGACGCTACCATTTCGATCTCCTCTGAAGGCGCGTCGAGAGAGTCGTCAGATCTCATATCTCGTATAATTACATTAGCCTCGAAAGGAATAAGTCGGCGGTCTAGATAACGGGATCCGGTGGAACGGAGCAGCTGAGCGATGGCCGTGCTCAGCCCGTCGTTTCGACGCCAGTGATCTCGAAGCGTGCGCCGCCCGTCTCGCTGTCGGTCACGCGGATTTCCCAGCCGTGTGCCTCTACGATCTCCGTGACGATTGCGAGGCCGAATCCTGTGCCATCGTCAGCGATCGAATAACCTGCTTCGAAAATCTCGTCACGCTCTCCATCGGGGATTCCTGATCCATCGTCCGCGACGTAGAACCCGTCGGCCACCGCCCCGACCGTTACCGTCACCTCGCAGCCGCCGTGGTCGACGGCGTTCCTGAAGAGGTTCTCGAGTAACTGTCGCAGTCGGCTCCGATCAGCCGATATCGTCGTGTCCGTTTCGACAGAGAGCGTTGCGTCCGCGATCGGCGTCGTCTGCCAACACACCTCGGCCAGTTCCGACAGGGTGACCGGTTCCGTTATTCCGACTGAGTTCCCACTCCGGGCCAGCGCCAACAGATCCTCCACAAGTGCCTGACACCGGTCGACGGCGTCACCCGCCGCATCGAGGTGAGCGGAGTCACAATCGGCCTGTGCCAGTTCGAGACGGCCCTGGGCAGTCGTGAGTGGATTTCGGAGGTCGTGGCTGACGATACCTACGAAATCTTTGAGACGGGCGTTTTGCCGTTCGAGTTTCCGTGCACGCTCTTTGCGCTCGGAGACGTTCTCCTGGAACCCGACGTAATTCTCAACGGTTCCGGCGTCGTCTCTCACCGGCGCGATGCTAACGCGGTTCCAGAACTGCCTGCCGTCCTTCCGGTAGTTCCGCAACTCCACGGACACCGGCTCCTCCTTCTCAACCGCCTTCCGTATTTCAGCGACTGGTTCCTCTCGAGTCGCCTCACCCTGGAGAAACCGACAGTTGCGACCGAGGATTTCCGCCTCGGAGTACCCTGTCAGTGCTTCGAACCCCTCGTTTACGTAGATCAGCGGGTTGTCCTCGCGGTCGGGATCGGTAATGGTGATCCCGACGGGCGCTTCGTCCATCGTCTGGGACTTCAGCTCGAGTTCCCGTGCACGCTCTTTGCGCTCTGTGATATCTCGGAGTGTCCCGACTGACCCGTCGAACTCGTCACCTTCGTAGGGAAGGACACCCATGTGATCCTCACAGACGATCGGGTCGCCGTCACATGGCTGGATCGTCACTTCGAATTTTACCGTCTCCAGGCCGTCACTCGACAGCAACCGACCCAAGTGGTGTTCCGCCCGTTCGACGGCATCCTCGTCCTTGATGAGTGACGGCGTGCTTCCGAGAATGGTTTCCCGGTCGTAGCCGACCAACTCGACGAGTTCGTCGCTGACATATGTGAATCGCCCCTCCTCGTCGAGCACGTACACGGCGTCGGTCAACGCCTCGATGATCGTCTCGTGCTTTTCGAGTTCCTGCCGACGCTCCTTGCGGTCGGTGATATCGTGACCAGCTCCACGGAGTTTTGTTACCTTCCCACCGGATTCTACGACCGGAGTTATCGTCATCTCGATCAGACGCTCGTCGCCGTCCCCTAGCTGAAGTCGCCACATGTTGTGCAGTTCTTCGCCTGTCTCGAAGGCCCTAGTGAGTGTTTGCTGAATATCTTCGTGGTCGTCCGGATGGAACAGTGCTATCGCCTCCTCCAGAGAAATTTCGGCCTGATCAGGGCGACCGATAATTCGCCGGGTGCCAGCCGTTAGCAGGACAGTCCCGCTCTCTCTGTCCAGTTCCCATCCACCGGTGTCGCCGGCAAACTCCGTCAGCCGGGTCAGTTGTCGCTGTCTGTCGACCCGCTGTGCCTCGCGTCGTGCTCGGACGGCATTGCGGATTCGGTTGGCCAAGAGTTCGTACCGCTCGGTTCCGGAACCCTTCTGGAGATAGTCGGTGACGCCGGCAGAGATGGCATCGCTGGCGATGGACTCGCTTCCCTTGCCGGTAAACAGGATGAACGGGAGGTCGGGATACCGCTCTCGGACAGCCTGCAAGAACTCGAGCCCGTTCATGCCGGGCATGTTGTAATCTGAGACGATACAATCGGGCCGACGATCATCTATCCGCTCTAACCCGTCGTCGCCGGTCGTCGCTGTCTCGACAGTGAACTGGTGGTCCTCTCGCTCGAGAAACGTCGCGGTGAGGTCGGCGAAATCGGGTTCGTCATCGACATGAAGAACCTCCATCATTTCCTCCGTCTCAGTCAGGGCCCTTGCCTTACTCATGTTTCAGCCGAGATAGTTTCCGGATCGATCCAGACGATGTGTCCATTCTCCCGGGCGACGAGGCCGTTGACCATCTCCTCATCGACTGCTTCGACAGAGTCAGGATCGATAGTCAGGATCCGGCGCACGTCCGTTACCGCCCAGCCGGAACGCCCGCCTGTCGTCATCTTGGTATCGAAGACGATCATCCTGTCCTGGCTGATCCCATTGCCTTCGTGTCCGTCTTGCAAGAGTCTGGCACTCGGATCGATGACTCTCGTCGTCTCGCCACGGAGATCGATCGCCCCTTCGACGTGAGGGGGCGAATCCGGGATCGAAGTCACGTCTTTTTTCGAGCGGCTCACGACCTCGGTGACGTATTCGATGTCGATGCAGTACTGTTCCTGCCCGAGCGTGAACTCAAGGACCTGGTGTGATCCCATGGGTTCACAGCTCCGCGTCGTGATCCGGCGTCCGGCTCGCAGTGTCCGACGCGTGGTGCCCGCCGTCAGCCGCGGCCGGCGATCCCGCTCTCGCCTCAGTTGCTCGACCGGCGCCCGATCCGGTCTCGAAATCCGACACCTGGTCGTGCAGGTCTTCGGCGAGACCGGACAGTTGCTGGATATTCTCGGAGGCTTCGGACAGGGAAGCGGTCTGTTCTTCTGTCGCGGCAGAGACGTTGCTCGCCTCGGCTGCAGTCTGCTGACTGACGCTGGAGACCTCGTCGACCATGGAAACCACTTCCTCCGACGAGGCCGCCTGGTCGTCGGTGGCGTCGCTGATTTCCCGAATGCCGCTTTCGGCCTCTTGCACGGCGTTGGCGATCTCGTCGAACATCTCGATGGCGTCCTCGATCGTGTCAGACCCGCGTTGGACTTGATCGCTCATCTGCTGCATCCCCTCGACGGTATCCTCCGTCGTCGCCTGGACTTCTTCGATGCGCTGTTCGATGTCGGCAGTCGCCTCGGCAGCCTCCTCTGCCAGGGATTTAATTTCGTTTGCCACGACCCCGAACCCTTCGCCCGCCTCGCCGGCCCGAGCGGCCTCGATCGAGGCGTTCAACGCGAGCATGTTCGTCTGTTCGGCTATCTCAGTGATCATCTCGACCACTTCGCCGATCTGATCCATCTTCTCGTCGAGCGTTTCGACCTGCGTGGCTGCCTCGTCGGCCCGGGTTTCGATGGACTGGATCTCCTCGGTCGCCTCCGAGGCATACTGCCGCCCCGTCTCGCCACGCTCGACGGCCGTACTGGCAGTCGAAGTCACTTCTTCGGCCGAGGAAGCGATTTCCTCAACGGTCGCCGACATATCGTTCATTTCGCCCGCCACCTCTTGGAGGTTCTCGCTTTGCGTGTCCGCACCGCGTGAGATCTCTTCGACGGACTCCGCTACCTGCTCGCTGGCCTGTTCGATCTCCTCCGAACTACCCGCTACTTCCTCACTCGAAGTCGCGACGTCGTCTGCGATGGCCTGAACACGTTCGACGCTTCTGTTCAGTTGTCCGATTCCGTCCTCAAGGTCACCCAGTGCGGTTCCAAACGCTCCCGGGTAGTCCGTGTCGATATCTTGATCGAGCCGTCCGTCTTTGAGCCCCTGGCTCGCGTTCGAGATCTGTGTGAAGCTCTCCGACAACTGGGTGGTCCCAGTCGCAAGGTCTTCCAACACGTCGCCGTACTGTCCGGGTCGGTCGGTATCGATACTCTGATCGATGACGCCCTGCTGGAGGTCATCGCTCACACCCTGGATCTCTTCGAAACTCCCCGCAAGTTCGTCGGCACCCGCTTCGAGATCGGCGACAGCCTCCCCATACTGCCCCGGATAGTCGGCCTCGAACTCCCAGCCCAGATTGCCCTGTCGCAAGCCACGGCTAGCGGTTCCGATCTGCGAGAAAACACCTCGAAGGTTCGCCTGCATCTCACTGAACGCCTCGATCATCCGGCCGAGTTCGTCGTCTTCGACGTGGCTGTCGAGATCGTTGTCGAGATCGCCAGCACTGACAGCCTGTGCAGTCTCTTCCAACCTCGTGATCGGCGGGATGATCCGTCCAGCGACAAACAGCCCAATGGCGATCGCGAGGACGAACGACCCGACACTCAGTCCGAGAAGCAACCACTGGACCGTGGCTGTGGTGCTGTCTGCCGACGCGACTGCTGTGTCTTTGTCCTCGACAGCAAACTCTTCGAGTGTATGTGCGTCCTCGCGCATGTCTGTCAGTATCGGGTCCAGTTCTGCCATTTGCTGTCTGGCACGCTCTGTCTCACCGGCCTCGGCCGCGTCGAACACCTCCTGGGCGACGGCCGTGTACTCCTGGTGTCTGGACTGCAAATCGGCGAAGGCCTGTTGTTCTTCCTCGCTCAGGTCGCTTTCATCCATTGTCTGTGCCCACTCTTCGAAGTGGGAATTGGCCTCCTCGAAGTCGGCTCTAGCACCGTCCTCGCCGAGCATGGCTGCCTGGACTGCCACCTGTTGTTCCTCGACGGCGACCAACATCTCCATCGACGCATCGATCTTGTCGGCGTCCTCAGAGATGACATGGGCCTCGGCATCGACGGCCCCCACGGCCTGGTATCCGACTAATCCAGTCACACCGACTAGCAACGCTACGAGCACGAATGCCAGAATGAGTTTCGGTCGCAAGTCGAACCGGTCGATTTTCACCTTCTCTAGCATGCGATATCCTCTCACGACCAACCCAATAGTTGGGGGCTCTAGATAACAGCATGAGTATCACGGCTGAGAACCGATAATTGTCTCGCTCGACCGCTTCGCTGCTCGAAACGTTCCTAAGAGATCCGATCTGAGGGATCCTTTCGAGGCACGCTCCCGGGCGCGTCCCGTTATCAAGATGCGCGACTTATATTCACTATCGATCTACGTAGGTCTATGTCTGACCTGCCGCAGTATGGCCGGAATAGTTTCGAAGAGGGGGGTACGGAGAGTGACCACCCATCTATTAGATCGCTAACGTTCGACGCTGAAGAAAGAGCATACGTTGCGAGGTTCGACAACAGCGACGCATTACCGAGTACGATCGTTGTATCGGTAATTACAGAAATAACTGGTCAGTCGTTGACCGATCTCCGGCCACTATACCACGTCGTAGACCCGGATGCTCTCGACCAAATCGTGGGGAATCGTCCGTCTGGACTACATCACAGCGAACGGCTGGTCGAGTTCACATACCAGGACTTCAATATCCGGCTCCTGAGCAGTGGTGTGATCAAAGTGTGTCTCCCGAGTACGTAGATGGATGCAGATTCGGCTGCGTTGTTCGACCTGCGGGACAGTATCGAGTCCATTAGACACCGTGAGAAGGAACTCCGTCTGCTCAACGTCGATCCGACCGACGGAATACACGAGGAACTCGAGGCGTTTTTCGAGACACAGAACGTGCGAATTACCGTCGATAGAACGGTATCGAGTGAAACCGAAGAGGTCGCAGTCCTCAGCAACGCGACCGAAGTCCTCGCTGTCGTCGATGTGTCGACTCTCAGGGGGTTACTCGAAGACGTTTCAACAGGGACCGGCGACCTCGGCATTGCCGACAGAGAATACGAGAGTGTCCTCCGGCATCTCAAGGAAACCACGTTCACGTCAAGCGATACGGAACAGTTGCTCTACGCGTCCCGCGAAATAGAGGATCGTGCTCGTCGAGTCGGCCGGGGTTCGATTCACTCGGGGTTCCAGCAGTGCTCGCTCATGGCAGAACAGGGATCGGTTTACGCAGACCTCACTCGCCGAGGTGTCTCTGTGCACGCCTACGGCATCCCCGACGTTACGCCACCGGATCTCGGTTCCGGTCAGGTTCATCCGGTCTCGACAGACGAAATCGAAGAGACGTGGTTCGTCGTCTTCGACGGCGGTGGCAATAACACCCAGAAGAGTGCTTTGCTCGCCCGCGAACGCGACGAGAACGCGTTCTACGGCGTTTTGACGTACGACCCGGGATTCGTCGATCACGTCCTCAGATATCTGCATCGGACTTACGGCCCCTCCTCCGACGACGCGACACCCGTTGTTTGAACCGCACCGATCAAGGACCCGAACTGAAGCCGGCCGAATGAAAATATTTTGACGTACACTGTCGACGAACGCGTGCTTGTGTAGCCTGCTGCCGATACTATCAATAATTAAAAAATTTACATATACATATATATACATCTTCGCGTGAACAACCGTAACGTATGGAGAGCGGGGAGCGGCAGGACGAAGACGAAGGGGCGGGCCAGACGAGTCCTCCCGCGTCTACCGACACCGATTCAGTACGTTGGTCTGATATTTTCGAGACTGAAAGATGCACATCCGACAGTGACGACACAGCAGACGAGTTCCACGGGCTCGGAGAGTCGGATGCCGTGCGAGAACTGCGAGCGCGGACAAAAGTACTGGAGGCGCTCAAACGGGCGAGTGACCTCTTTGTCGGTTTGTCCAACTCTGTTGACGAGAGTGTCCGCACGCTCGTCACCGAACTTCCACAGTGGTTCCAGCATCCTGAAACAATCGAGGTCAGAATACGAGTCGGAGATGACCTGTTCGAAACCGACGACTTCCAGCGGACTGGTAACCCGCTGACCGCCGAGGCCCGCACGCGCACCGGGATAGCAGTCTCTATGACGGTCGTTTGCACGGACCGGCTACCCGACACCGGAGAGCGAGAGTGGCTCCCAACAGAACGAGAACTCGTCGAGGCGCTCGTTTCACTCGTCAAGGAAGGAATCGAACGATGGGAGATAGACAGTTTGAAGCGCGTGTCCGATGGCGTTGCCGTACTCGATAACAACCACAACTACACGTACGTAAACCAACAGGCAGAACAGCTTCTCGGTCAAGACAGCAAGGAGCTGCGCGGTGAGTGCGTCTGGGACATTTTTCCTGAAGCAGCTGGTACTATTGCCGAAGAGAAAATCCAAACGGCTCTCGAAACGCAGTCGCCGACATCCTTCGAACGACACAACGCCGAAAAAGAGCAGTGGGTCGAAGCCAGAATCCACCCGAGCAACGATGGCGTCATTATCGTCTTCTCAGAGATCACCAACAAAAAGGTAGCCGAACGAGAACTGGATCACGTTCTGGAAACGACTCCCGTTGGAATCGTCCTCTTGAACGCCGATGGAGATATTACCCGCGCAAACTCCCGTGCCGAAGAGTTACTTGGCCTGTCCAGACGCAAGATGGACAGAAAGGGGTACGACCACCCCGACTGGGATATCTGGGACGAGGCGGGCGATCCGATCCCACGAGAAGACCATCCGATCACGCGTGTCTCCGAAACCGGCGAGACTATCAAGGGGGTCACCCACGGAATCACGCTCCCGGACGGCTCCGAACGGTGGCTGTCGAGCAACGTCGCCCCAATCAAAACTGAGGACGGGTCCATCGAGCAGATCATCGTTGCACTGGAAGATATCACCGTTCCAAAACGTCTCGAACAGCTCATCGAGACGTTCCAGCCAGTCAACGAGATTCTCAACAGTGCAACCGCAGACGAGGAGACCAAACAGGCCATCTGTGAGTTGCTGACGGACACGCGGGAATACCAGTACGCACGGATCAGTGAGCGCACCCCGGGCACGGCACCAACCGAGTCGGATCTCCAGGAGGGGACGGGGGCTGTCGCTGCCAACGAGTCGGTGCCCCTCCCGATACAATCGCAGACAGAGGTCGCTCCGGCAGAGGTCGCTGTTGAAACAGGCGATGTACAGGTCGTTACGAGGAACCGAACCGACTCACGGTTTGACCGGTGGCGAGCATACACACTGGACCATGGGTTCCAGGGCGGAGCTATCGTTCCCCTTCAGCATAGGGGTCGCGTCTACGATCTACTCGTCCTGTATACAGACCGTGGAGAGGCATTCGGGAGCCGCGAGCAGACACTCCTGACAACGCTCGGGAAGAGGATCGGGCAAGTTCTTCACTCACTCGAGACGGAGCGCATTCTCCATGCCGACACAATGGCCGAACTCACCTTCGAGAGCACTGACCCGGCGTCGTTTTTCGTCTCCGCTTCCGAACAGCTGGGTTGTAAGATCGAGATCAGGGACACGATTCCGGCCTCGGATGAAATGTTTGTTCACTATGCGTCCGTTCGGGATGCTTCGTTGGATACTTTCAGTGATATCGCGGAGAACGCGGACTGGGCCGCCCAGTTGCGACAGATCCGTCACACCGAGGACCCGCCAGGTGGAGACGTCGAAATCGGACTGCGCCGACAATCCCTGGCACAGACACTCGTCACAGAGGGTGCAGTCGTCACGACGGACACGGTAACTGATGGCCGGGCCGAGGTCGTCTGCGAAGTGCCACTCGGTACCGATATTGGTTCCCTCGTGACGCGTGTCCAGGAGTCGTTCCCGGAAACGACGTTGGTCTCAAAACGTGAATACACTCCCGCTGCGAAGTCGAATGCACACGCAGTCGGTCGGATGCTGGGAGACATCTTCGAAACCGAACTTACGGACCGGCAACAACAGGTCCTGAGAGCTGCGATGTACGGTGGGTACTTCCAATCACCGCGACGAAGTACGGCAACCGAGATTGCCGACGCGCTCTCACTGACCCAATCGACCTTCTCCTATCATCTGCGAAACGCACAACAAACGCTTTTTGAGCGCCTATTCGACCGATTACAACGACAATGACCAACGTCCTGCTCGAGGTGCAGAATTCCCTGAAGAAGAATACCGGATTCTGGACTGCTGAAAGGAACTTCTAGAAGGGCGCGGTCGGGGGTTCGTCGTCTCCGTCGCTTTCTCCGCTGTCGGTTGTTTCTCCAGGGAATGACGGGCTCTTGCCGCCGTGGCCACTCCCACTACCACCGCCGGTATTAGCGTGGACGGTCTCTATTTCGGCAATTTCATTCACCACCCGGTTCTGATGGCCTGGATCGTCATCGGAGAGATACCGCACCCGCTGTACGCACCCCCCGAGTTGGGTGGACACCTCGCCGCTTTCCCGGTCAAGGTTCTGGATCGCTGCCGATCCCCCGTGCATTTCGATTTGTGGGAAGTTCTTCTGTAGGAAGGTCCCGGTTTCCTCGCGGAGGTTCTCTTCACTTTTGACTTCGGAACTCATATTCCCCTGTTTCGACTCCGGCATTCTGACTCTGAATTAACATAACTTTTGATTTGTTCCAAAATGATATCATCAGCTGTCGCGTTTCGAGTTGATAAAGACACCGCGCGGGCGTGAGCAACGAAATCAAGCCGAGTCCGCTGGCTGAAAGATATGCGGTGACGAGAAGTCAGCGGATTCGGTTCGAGAGTCCGGTTCGGACA